>CAYNSF010000054.1:0-19788 GCA_964399855.1 uncultured Aureispira sp.
TGATTACACTACCTACTACATGTGGTCCCGCTGATGCTGTCTTCACGATGTTGATCGATGGATTTGACGTAAACGGTACATCTTCATCGTCAGTATCTGTTACAGGATCGCCATTAGGATCGTCACCTGTCGCTGTTGCTGTATTGTGGATATTTCCATTGTTTACATCATCTTGTGTAACGGTATAGGTTGCACTAAAGTTTGTACTTGCACCTGGTGCTAAACTCGCCACTGAAGCCGGTGAAACTGCACTCAACCCTGGTAATGGGTCACTTACACTTACATCGCTCAAGGTTACATTACCCGTATTCGTTACCACAAACGTATAAGTGATTACACTACCTACTACATGTGGTCCCGCTGATGCTGTCTTCACGATGTTGATATCTGCCGTCTGTTCTAACTCTACGATTTCACTATCTTCATCTGATATTGGTGGAACACCTGGCGGTGTTCCCGTTGCTGTTGCTGTATTATGGATATTTCCGTTATCTACATCATCCTGTGTTACCGTGTAAGGTGCCGTGAATATAGTTTCTTCGTTTGGTGCAAGCGTTGCCACAGAGGCAGGACTAATTGTACCCAGCCCTGGTAATGGGTCGGTTACTGTTACATTACTAAGAGTTAAGCCACCTGTGTTTTTCACTGTAAAAGTATAAGTGATCTCGTCGCCTACCGAGTGAGGTCCAGCTGACGCTGTTTTTACAAGATTAATTGCACAATCTGTCTCATTCACTATCACTTCTGAAAACGCCGGAGTTTCACATGGCCCCGAACTAGGTATATAAAATGCATAATACGTACCTGGTCCCGCCTCAGTAATTCCCGTACCTGTAAGTTGTGTCCCTGATGTTCTAGTTGAAGTTGTCCAAAATTCCAATTCAAATCCGTCTGGTTTCGATCCCACCACAACATCGTTTAGGTCGATCGTTGCGCCCTGACAAATCTCTATAGGAGGAGGCAAAATCCCAGGTGATGTTGGTGCACCACAAATGGTTACATCTCCGGTTTGACCAAAGTTATAAACTGCTTCCTGCCCCTCTGTGGTTGTACCATCTGCCATACTTCCTCGAATCCTATGACCTACATACCCAAATTTCTTACTACATTGTTTAATCAACAAGGTGGTATGTCCACCAGTCTCAACGGCCATGATAACATCTGAAATATTTAATCTGGTATTATCATAAGCCCCATTGATTCTTCCCGGCATGAGTCTAGGAGTCGTAAAAGTACTTGAGGTAGCTTCTGGTTCTCCCAACATGCCATAAGAGTTACCTCCCCAAGACCAAACTTTACCTTGGCTTGTAACAACACTGATTGCCGCATTATTCTGAATCTGAGTGCCCCTATCATGCTCCATAGGGCTGATCCATACTACATTACTAGCTATAGTATAGGTAGTTCCACTCACTGTGGTGCTTGCTGTTACCTGACCCCATACATTGGAATCGGTAGTATTACCGTTACCCAACTGGCTGTAATTATTTTCTCCCATAGCGAAGAGTCTTCCGTCTGTCGCTAAAAGATAGTAAGTCTTTCCATCCTGTGAACCGGTCATCCCGATCATCTTTGGAGTAACTCCTGCAGGTTTGGTAATCGGTGTGGCAAAATTTCTAGTTTGTGGGTTTCCATCGTTTATCCTTGTGCCCTGTCCCCAGGTATAAATATCTCCACCCGAAGTAAGAGCCATAAAAGCCTGATGAGTACCTCTTACTGCTACCACATTAGCAAGTGGAGTGTTTTCAGCGGTAAGAACCCTGTGCCAAAGTAGGTCATTAGTACCATTATCCGTTTGGTTGTCTCCATAGGCTGCTCCATTTACTGTGAGTACGTACGCTTTCCCGTCACAAGTTACGATAGCAAGACCTTCACGGGTACCAAATAGCATTTTTACATCCTCTGGGTTTACTGCGTAAGGTAGCCCGTCCGCTTTTGTGGCTGTTGAATTTGTTCCATCAATCGCATTAAAGGTACGAGTTCCTATAGCAACTTTTCTGAAATTTCCATTCGACACATTGGTAACGGCAGGAACTAAAACATTGGTTGTTCCCCATACATACAGTCCGTTAGTATCGAGTACGGCATACTGATGGCTATTAGAATTACTACCTCCTGTAAACTTCAGGATAGCGCCCGAAAGCTGGTTAGTTCCAGAACCCCAATGAGACCCTAATGTTCCATTAGGGTCAGTGGTAGTGAGAATATTTCCATTATTTCCTTCACCGTTCTGTGCTATACCTTGTCCCCATACTTTTACCGTACCGTTAGCTTCCCTAATCATACTTGAGTGGAAAAGTCCTACGATATTGTCATATTCTATGGTATTGGGATCTGAACTGTATATGTATGTATTTGGATTACAGTCTCCGCTTACGCAATTGTTCTGCGCTGTTGCTTGCTGTACTGTTACTACAGCAAGCAGCAGGTACAGCCTTGTTAAAAAATGGTGTATTAATTTTCTCATTTTTATCAAAATTTAGGAGATAACGTATAAGGCTGCACCTCACCGTTGAAATCTATGAAGTTCAACTGGATATTGTTACCCATTTCTGCTTGACCTTCTAATACAAATTCAACAGTATTTACGCCTGGTTTAAGAATTGTTTCGTTTTTCAACTTTCCTGCAATAGAAGATCCTACACCAAAACTTGTAAGATCCTGACTATAGACAGCGGTACTATTGTCATAAGAAGCGAAATTAACATTAACGCTTACAATGGTGCCATCTGACGATTGACCACCTTTGATATCTTTTGAAAAACGTATAGTAGAAAAATCAAAATTTATCTTTACTGGTTTTACATCAATTGTGATGCTTTCCGGCAAATGTGCATGATCGCATCCGCCTCCAGTGTGTTTGTGTTCTTCTTTGATATGTAGTGTATAGCTTCCAGGCTTGCTGAAAACTTCTTCACTTACATCTCCACTTTTTCTATTTAACAATGAACCGTTCTCATCTTTTAGTTCCCAGCTAACGTCTTCTCCTAAAGAAAACGAAAAAGGTGAATTGTATGAAACAACCACCGGTCTTTGATCCTGAGCGATCAATGAGATACCACTAATAAGTATTATCATAAATGCAAATGCAAACTTATGTTTAAAAGATACTGAATTTGAATTATACTTTTTCATCAATTTTTATTTAATCGGTTAAATTTAATAAGTTTAATTTAATTTTGTTTTTACTACTTTAAATACAGCAACTTCTTTGTTTTGCTGTTTTAGTTTGATCATTAAAGTACCCTCAGGCAATCCCTGACCCTTTATTGAAACAGATTCTGTTCCTTTTGATATGTCTTCTGAATACAATGAGCGACCAAGTATGTCTATCACTTCCAATTGTGTTTGTGCAGTAAGCGCACTACTGAATTTTATTACTAACTGGTCATTGAATGGATTTGGATAATAATCTAACGAACCAAGTTCGCTATGCACGGACTCTACAGAAGTTGTCGTCTCGTTGATAACAATCAAATCTTCAATGTTTAATTTTTTCAATTTTTTGCCATCCATTTGTGCTATTTCGACAAATGCTGTTGCATAGGTTTCCGTAATTCCTTGCTTTGCCCATGTTAATTGTATATCTTTATCTGCTACACGGTTAAAGCATAATCTTCCAACATTGATTTTTTCTCCAGCACCAATATCAGCTCTTGCAGCTGATGAAAGTTTATAATCTACGGCCAGATTTATAAATCCTAAATGTTGTTCAAATGGTAAATTACCATATCCAGAAGCATCCGCATCATGTGTATGTTGTACAAGCTTCAAAGGCGTATATGCATTCGAAAGATAACTCACTATGGACTTCTCATCCAATAGAGCTGCATCCGAATCATAATACATTCTGTAATTTTGTCCGGCAAGACCAATGGTTTTACCGGAATTGTTCAATAATTTAACTTGGTAACATTCCGTTGTAAGGTCTTGATTTTCTGGTTTTAAAAGTGCGGGTTCTTTCTCAAGAATAGCTACAACACTTTGTCCTGCCATTATAAAAGTCATACTTAAAAATACCGCTACGAATAGTAGCCGGGAATGCAACCGTTTCAAGGTTTTCATCTTTCATCAGGTTTTAGTAAATAAAAAAATCATTCAAAAGGGATACATGAATCACGATGACACTTATCCCTACGGTATATAAGGATGCAATTTTCGTACCAAAGTCACTAAACTGAATTTTTGGTAAAAACCATTAAAAATCGTATATATGGAAATCAAATATGTAAAAACTATATTTTCATTTTTTTATGACTACCTATAATTACAAAATAAATGTATAAGAAAATTAAAAAGAATTGCCTTAATTTCCAATAACTTACATAGTTTCTTTACAAATTGCATCCACAACGAATACCAAATGATTTGTAAAAAAGTTAGCATGAATGTAGGACAAACATCCTTACGAATTGTAGCTATTCATCAAATAAGTTGGGTTGGTTTTCCTCAGGCAAAAGGCGGAAACTCATTCTGTGATGCGGCGTTATCCCATACTTTGCTATAGCTTTACGGTGAGCTACGGTGGGATATCCTTTGTTTTTATGCCATTGATAATCAGGAAAATTTTTGCTAACGGATTCCATAAATGCATCTCTGTATGTTTTTGCCAGAACGGATGCCGCAGCTATACTTTTATAACGACCATCCCCTTTGATGATACAATCATAAGGTATATCCCGATAAGGTAAAAATTTATTTCCGTCAACGATGATATGGTTTGGACAAAGCACAAGTTGGTCTAAAGCTCGGTGCATCGTACGAATTGATGCCCATAGAATATTATAGATATCTATTTCGGCAGGTTCCATGCTGGCTACAGCAAAGGCGAGTGCTTCCCGCTCTATTATAGTCCGTAAATGATTACGTTGACGCTCATTGAGCTGTTTGGAATCATTAAGATCTTCATGGTTGAAATCTTCTGGTAGTATAACCGCAGCAGCAAATACTGGTCCCGCCAGACACCCTCTTCCTGCTTCGTCGCATCCCGCTTCGGGATACTTGCCTGAGTGATTGCTTGAAAGACAAGGATGTATCATCGAATGCTTTTTAAGAAGGTTTATTCATAACGGAGTGCTTCAATCGGGTCGAGTCGGGAAGCTTTGACGGCTGGGTATAATCCAGATATAAGTCCTACGATAATACAAACAGTAAAGCCCAGCGCTATCCAATTCCACGGAATAAAAAATTGTCCACCCACCAGCAATGAAACGCCAAAACCCATTAATATGCCAAGGATAATCCCAACAATACCGCCAATCAAACAAATGATAACTGCTTCTACTAAAAACTGGAACCGAATATTCTTCCGGGTTGCTCCCAAAGCCTTGCGAACACCGATTTCTCTTGTCCTTTCTGTTACAGAGACGAGCATGATATTCATCAAACCAATAGAAGCACCTAATAGTGTCAGCATAGCAATGATAATCGTTCCCCAACGCAGAGATGATGTCATTGACTTGAGCTGATTGAGAATGCCGTCACTTTTTTGGATTTCGAAGTCATTGGGATCAGCGATACCGAGCTTGCGAACATTGCGCATCGTACCAATAGCCTGACTGATAGCATTGTCTATATCATGAGATTGTGATACTGATACTGTGACATTATAAGGTTTATTGCTATATCCATATAGCGCTTTAGCACTATAGAGTGTGATGAAAACCCTCCGATCGTTAGAACCTCCTGTAGATGCTCCTTTAGATTTAAGCGTGCCTATGACCAGAAAACGGTTACTATTTATATAAACCATCTGTCCAACAGCTTTTTCGGCATTACCATCGAATAGCAAATCTACGATTTCTGACCCGATAACAGCTTTATAGCCAGTGGACATGATCTCACCAGATGAAAAATTTCTTCCCACTTCTACTTCATAAGCTGAAGTGTTCAGATAATTATCATCAATGCCGATAACCCGAACATCGGGATTGGATTTTTTACTACCTGCTTTTACAGTAGCGTTGCCCGTACCATACGTGTCAATAGATACTTTCGAAGCACTATATTGATAAGCATTTTTGAAATTCATCGCTTGGTTGAAACTGATAGGATCGGCGACTTTTTGTTTTTTCCCTTTGTCAGTTACCGCCATAGATTCGGAAAGTGGTTTGATATTGAAAGCATTCGCACCTAACTTATTGAAATTTTCACTCATCGAATACAAAATGCTGTCAATAGCCGTAAGGATACCCACGAGACAGGTGATACCAACAGCAATAATCATCAGTGTAAGCATAGACCGCAATAGGTTTGCCCGTATTGATTCAAGTGCCGGCAATAAACTTTCGATGTAATTCATAAAACAAAAGTAAAAAAAGGTTTACTATCTTTTGAATGGTAAAGATAAAATTCTTCTACAACTCGACAGTTATAAAATAGAAATACGTCCTGTTTTTGACGACTAAAGATAAAATAGTTTATATGTTTAAGGGTGTAAAGGTTTAATTTTTACTGTGGATTTGATATATTGGTTGTTAGTTGTTGGTTATCAATGGAATGATGAATTCACAACTCATAACTCAACCATCATCCAATAAATCAAATCATCTTCTCTGGTCTTACCCATTCGTCAAATTCTTCCGCAGTAAGGTAGCTCAACGTTATCGCTGCTTGTTTTAAGGTTGTACCTTCTTTATGTGCTTTTTTAGCAATTTCTGCTGCCTTATCATATCCTATTTTGGTATTTAATGCCGTTACCAACATCAGTGAATTATCAAGATTGTACTTGATTCTTGGTTCGTTGGCTTCGATACCGATAGCGCAATGGTCATTGAAGCTGACACAAGCATCACCGATGAGATTGGCAGAGATAAGGAAATTGTATATCATCATTGGCTTGAATACATTGAGTTCGAAGTGACCATTCATACCACCGATATTAATGGCTACATCATTACCCATGACTTGTGCCATTGCCATTGTAAGCGCTTCCGATTGTGTTGGATTGACTTTGCCTGGCATGATAGAAGAACCTGGTTCGTTTTCTGGTATGATGATTTCTCCGATACCACATCTTGGTCCTGAAGCCAACATACGGATATCGTTACCGATTTTCATCAATGCTACAGCAACTGTTTTCAAAGCACCATGAGACTCAACGATTGCATCGTGGGCTGCAAGACCTTCAAATTTATTTGTTCCTGTTATAAATGGTAGATTTGTAATTTCTGCTATTTTTTGAGCTACCAGCGCTGCATATCCTTTGGGTGTATTGAGTCCCGTACCTACGGCTGTTCCTCCCAATGCCAATTCTGCCAAATGTGGTAAAGTATGCTTGATAGCACGAATGCCAAATTCCAATTGTGCAGCATATCCGGATAATTCCTGACCTAAAGTAAGTGGTGTAGCGTCCATAAAGTGTGTACGACCGATTTTCACGATATGCATGAATGCTTCTGACTTGGCCTTTAAGGTATCGCGCAATATTTCCAATCCCGGGATTGTGACATCTATGAGTGTCTTATATGCTGCGATGTGCATCGCTGTTGGGAATGTATCATTGGAAGATTGTGATTTATTAACGTCATCATTTGGATGAAGAACTTTTTGAGCATCTAATAAACTGCCACCATTGATGACATGACCCCTATTGGCTATCACTTCATTGAAATTCATATTGGACTGTGTTCCAGATCCTGTTTGCCACACGACTAAAGGAAACTGATCATCCAATTTTCCGTCCATGATTTCATTACAAACCTTTTCAATCAGCACTTTCTTTTCTTCCGACAGCACACCAAGTTCGTGGTTAGCTCTTGCTGCTGCCATTTTCAATACGGCAAAAGCATAAACAATCTCTTTTGGCATTTTCTGACCACCGATTCTGAAATTTTCTGATGAACGTTGCGTTTGTGCTGCCCAATATTTATCTGCTGGAACATCTATGTATCCCATGCTATCTTTTTCCTTTCTAAACTGACTCATTTTATATTGTGATTAAAATTAATAATAATTAGACTGCAAAATTACGAAATGAAAAGTCCTTTTTAAAATAATCCCTTAATATACTAAGGATATTTTTGATTAATTGAAAAAGATAAACCGATGAACGATTGCTGATAAACGATTTTGGAGCTTAGATTTTTTGGCTTTTTTCCACAACTGAAAGGGAGAAGCCGATAAAAATGCTCGTTCATCCCCTAGGATTAGAGGCAAATAACGAGCATTTTTGCTTTAGATTCACTTAGAGATAAAACGGCTAATCTTCATCTAAAAAAATCTTAAATCCCAAAAACTTACTTATCAAAATACAATTTTCCATTCCACCAATTCGTCTCTATGACAGCATCGTTCTTCTTATAAAAGGCTAAAGCTGGTTCGTTCCAGTCTAATATTTGCCATTTGGCCATACGTGCTCCTGCCCTTTGAGCTGCTTCAATATAGGCATAAAATAATTGCTGACCGATTCCGCTGCCTCTATATTCGGGCAGTACATAAAAATCTTCCAAATACATACATTTGCCTTTCCAAGTAGAAAACGTCATATAGTACAATGCCATACCAATGATATTGTCCTGATCAACAGCTACAATAGCTTCAAATATACCATTTTGGAATGCTTCGTGATAATCGTCAATGGTGGCTACGACCGCATCTGGTTCTTTTTCATAGACAGCAAGACCATGTACAAGTTCAAGGATGGAGTTAAGGTCTTCAAATGTTGCTTTGCGCAATTGTATGTTCATAATCCTATTTATTTGTCAAGTGTAAAGGTAGAATATTTTGGTAAAACCCAGGTTTATCTGTATTACCTAACCTTGTAACTACACAGGCTATATGCTTTCAAATCATAAAAATAGGTAAATTTTTCGTCACAAGAAGCTACTTTTTGAGTTAATATCAATGCTATTGACGATAAAAGAGCTGAAGTATTACGGTAAATTGACATTTTTTGATTGAAATTGATCATACCTGAGTCAATGTCGTTTAGTTAAGGATTTAAAGTGATTTTTGGTGAAGAATGGCTGTTTTATCATTCATTTAATCTATGAAAAAATGCTTGTTATTTGCCTCTTATCCTAAAGGATGAACAAGCATTTTTTCGGCTTCTCCCTTAGGGCAGTGGCAAAAAGTCGAAAAAACAACGGGTTCTAAAAAATATGACCACAACGTAGTCGTACACTCATTAGCTTAAATAAACGACATTGATACCTGAGTAGTTACCTTAACCCTCTTTTATCAATTTTTCCACTAATTGTGGCACGCCAATCGTCGCATTTTCCTTGATGATTTTCAGATTTTTCAATTGCTTGAGTTCGTAAGAAATATTTGGATTTGGGTCAATGTAGTAAATGGCTGCATCTTTTTTGGCGAAGCTGACGAGTCCCGCAGCAGGATAAACAATCATGGAGGTACCGATGATGATAATGATATCTGCGGATTCGCAAATCTTAGCAGCCGGGTCAAGCATCGGAACCATTTCGGAAAACCATACGATGTGTGGACGCAACTGATGCCCTTTTTCACATAAATCGCCCATTTTCAAATCTTCATTCCAGTGATAAATGAGCTTAGGGTCTATTGTACTCCTTACCTTATTTAGCTCTCCATGCAAATGAACGATCTTCGATGAGCCAGCTTGTTCATGGAGATTGTCCACATTTTGGGTTATGATATGGACATTATATTTTTCTTCCAACTTTTTAAGAGCAAGGTGTCCTTCATTGGGTTTGACTGTTTTGAGCTGTCGGCGACGCTGATTGTAAAACTCCAACACCAATTCGGGATTTCTGTCCCAACCCTCAGGACTTGCGACATCCATGACATCGTGATTTTCCCAGAGACCATTCGAATCTCTGAATGTACTAATTCCACTTTCTGCACTGATTCCGGCACCTGTTAAGACGGCTATATTCTGCATAAATTAAAATATATTACATGGTTAATATGTTATGCAAAGATAGTGATTTTTAAGCGATTAAAGTAATTTTATTGTTAAATAATTTCTTATTTTCAACGCCTTATGGAGAAGTAATTACTTTATATTATAAATGAATGAAAGAACAAGCGCACATATATGAATGTTTATATTCCATTGACATCTAAATACCTTATTCATGCTTTCGCATTTCACCCAATCATTTTACCGTTTACAGCAATTATTACTTTTAACAGCTATTTTAATATTGGTTTCCACTAAGACATTTTCACAGACTGTGCATGAATATGATCTGGATTTTTCATCTCGAAAAGGGATTCAAAGCGCACAAACTGTTGATTTAAGTAGTCTTGATGTGCAGGATTTTGTAGCGATATCATTTGTGATTGAGGGTAGCGACTTAAACCAACATGCTATTTCCGGTACATATATCACTGCCAAAAATAAAACACGTGAAATTGTACCTGCACATGAAGGTCATGAAACGACAGACCGATATGTAAGTGAGTTGTTTTTTCTTGAAAAAGAAGATGCCAATACAATACAGATACATTTTAATCTGGGTGAAGACAATGAACGTATCCATGATATTCATGGTAAAATAAGAGTATTTATTCCGGAAAATAAAACGATCTTAAAAAAATCCACTAAAACCAATCGCAATTACCTTACGGATGAATGCAACTGTACAATGATTCCTTATATTCCTCGATCAGTCTGGGGCGCACGCTATCAGTTAAACGAAAATATCTATACACCGCCAGCAACTTATACGGATGTAACGCACCTGATCATCCACCATAGTGCCGGCACTAACTTTAGCAATGACTGGGCTGGTGTCGTGGCGGCATATTTTGACTATCATGTCAATACGAGTGGCTGGCAGGACATTGGTTACAATTGGCTCATCGATCCCAACGGTGTTTTGTATGAAGGTCGTGGTGGAGGCGACAACATACAAGGCGCTCACATGTGTGGATATAACAAAAATACCATGGGAATATGTATGTTGGGAAATTTTGAGGTTGCTCAACCAACCGATACGATGATGCAGACCGTAAAGCAGTTATTGGGTTATAAGGCGTGTAAAGAAAATATAGAACCCAAAGGAAATGGCGATATACTTTCTTATCCAGGACACATGTTCAATATTTCCGGGCATAAAGACGGTTGTTCACCGGGATACACATCATGTCCAGGGAAATTTCTTCATGAAAAATTAGACTTAATCCGGCAGGAAACAAAGGATTATATCGACGATTCGTGTGAAACTACATCAACATTAAACGCATCCAATTCAAAAACAAATGTATATCCAAACCCAGCTACCAATCAACTTTGTGGTACGGAATATCTTTATTCGATTACGGATATACTTGGCAATGTAGTGCGTCCAGATTTATACAAAAAAGAGGGACATTGTACTGATATTACTGGATTTTTACCGGGTGTATATCAAGCCGTCATCTTAAAAGAAAATGTGTTTTCTTCATTAGCCTTTGTCAAATTATAAACATCTAAAATGCTTAAAATTTATGCTTATTGTGAATTTTTTAAGCAAGAAAATATAACATTTTGATTGTAAATTTCGTTTAAAGTCAGCTTTCAGTCATATACGGAATTTCAAGATAGATATAGAGTCATCGAAAACAGTCCGTATTTCTAATAACCAATGGAAACTTTTAGAATTAATTATTTGTTAAGGTCAGTGACTATAAAGATAAGTATCGTCTTACTCTAAGTAATTTGTAATTTTTTATTTTTAAATTAATATTAATATGAATCGATTAACATTCTTAAAATTATTTTTCGCTTTTAGCGTATTTTCATTATTCCTCACATCATGTGAATCAGATGAAAATCCGATTGACACCAATACTCCACCAAAAGTACAGTTTAATGATGCTTTAGGGTATATAACAGACGATGCAAATATAGCATTGGGAGAGAGTTTTTCTGTATATCTTACAGCAACTAAGGGAAGCAACCCAATGAAAACGTTGACAATCCTTGAAGACGGTGTGAAAATAGAAATCACTACGGACAGAATCACATTTGAAGGTAACACTGGTGTAGCAAATCCACTTTTATTATTACAAGACAATGTAAATTCTTTAGCTCAAAGAATTACAATCAAGGCACATACTACCTTAGGTACTAAAACGTATGATTTCGTAGTTGCTGATGAAAAAGGTCTTACTTCAAAAGTTTCATTAGACATCTTAGTTGACGAAGCTGTAAATACGATTAATGGCCAATTGGGTGTAGGTCAATTATTTAATCAAGGAGGTCCTGCTGGAACAGGTGGATTAGACTTAGATAGTGGAGCAAGCACAGGTACTGATCCAAATAATCCAAGCTCTGCCAGTGCAGAAATCAGGGATGAAGGTATCGTAGATGTCCTGACAGACCAGACTTGGAAGCAGCAGATTTCAGGTATGAATGGTTCTGAAATCAGATATATCAAAAAAGGTCAAAATGGCGTTGCAGAAAGTTTCTCATTTGACGATGTAAACTTCAGAGGACAAATTGCTGGTCTTTGGAATAATGGTGTAGCTTTTTCACTAAAAAGTACTGACGGACAGAGAGATGTATCTGACAAAGTAATTGAAGGAGATGTATTTATCGTTAAAAACGGTGATAAGTATTATCTATTATATACTAAAGAAGTTGTAGTCACAACAACCGATAACAGAGACTATTATTCATTCGACATTAAGTTGTAATAACTTAGTTCTTAAATAAAGTCTTAGATATAAGCCCTGCATGGAATGGTTCATGTAGGGCTTTTTTTATTGATAGGATTCATGACAGCACTGCATTTAGCACTTAAAAATATAGATCGGTCATCGCAGATTATCACTATATCTTATTCGTAATATCCCCAAATTTCGTTTTCATTTTGAAAATTATACTATCTTCGCACGACCAATATAAATGAAAACGTCGATATGAGATTAGGTAATTATGCTTTAGGTACTTGGATAGAAGGTACAGGTGCAGGACAGCCATTATACGATGCGAGCAATGGTGCAACTGTCGCAATTGCTAACAGCGAGGGTCTTGATTTTGAAGCCATGCTCAATTATGGGCGTAAAGTTGGCAATAAAAACCTGCGCAAGATGACCTTTCAACAGAGAGGATTGATGCTTAAAGCTCTTGCATTCTATCTGATGGAACGAAAAGAAAAATATTACGAAGTCAGCTATAAAACCGGAGCGACGAGAATAGATTCCTGGATAGATATCGAAGGTGGTATCGGCAATCTATTTGCCAATGCAAGTCTGCGTAGGAAATTCCCTGATTTACCCTATTATGTCGAAGGCGATCCTGTTGGATTGAGCAAAGGTGGTACATTCATGGGGCACCACATCATGGTTCCGAAAGAAGGTGTAGCGGTACATATCAACGCTTTCAATTTCCCGATATGGGGCATGTTGGAGAAATGTGCAGTAAATTGGCTTGCAGGAATGCCTGCCATCGTCAAACCAGCGACTTTGACATCGTATCTTACCGAAGTTATGGTACGTGATATCATTGATTCGGGCATACTTCCTGAAGGTGCTTTGCAACTTATCTGTGGTAGTGCATATACCTTACTTGATCATGTTAATTTCCAAGATGTAGTCACCTTTACTGGCTCAGCAGCAACCGGAATAAAGCTCAAATCCAATCCGAATATCATCCAGGAAGCTGTTCCTTTCAATATGGAAGCGGATTCGCTCAATTGTATCATCCTTGGTCACGATGCAGCGCCTGGAACACTTGAATTTGACGTATTTATCAAAGAAGTTAGAAAGGAGATGACCGTCAAATGTGGGCAAAAATGTACTGCGGTACGTCGTATTATCGTACCTGAAGCATATGTGGAAGATGTACAAATCCAAATCGGAAAAACTCTTGCATCAACCGTCATCGGCGATCCTCGTGTTGAAGGTGTACGTATGGGCGCACTCGCAGGAAAAACTCAATTAGAAGAAGTAAAAGATAAAATAAATCAGTTGCTAGGACATTCTGAAATCGTCTTTGGAAGTATCGACCAATATGAAGTAGCACACGGCGATAAAGATAAAGGTGCATTCCTCGCTCCCATGCTTTTGAGAAACAATAAACCTTTTGAGCATATTGGAAGTCACGAAATCGAAGCATTTGGTCCTATTTCTACCATTATGCCTTATAAAGACCTTGATGAAGCTATCGCATTGTCTAAAATGGGTAAAGGCTCACTTTGTAGCTCGATTGTCACTTATGACGATACGTTAGCGATGGATTATACCATTCAGGCTGCGACACATCACGGACGTATTTTAGCATTGAATAGGGATGCAGCTAAGGAAAGTACAGGACACGGATCACCGATGCCGATGCTCGTACATGGCGGACCGGGAAGAGCTGGTGGTGGAGAGGAAATGGGCGGTATGAGAGGTGTGAAACACTATATGCAACGTTGTGCTATACAAGGAACGCCGACTACATTGAGTGCGATCACACAGCAATATCAATACGGTGGCAATTATATAGACGGTGGAAAACATCCATTCAAAAAATACTTTGAAGAATTGGAAATTGGCGAAACGCTCATTACCCACAAAAGGACAGTGACAGAATCTGATGTCGTCAATTTTGCTAATGTGTCGTGGGATCACTTCTATGCACATACAGATGCTACTTCTCTCGAAGGTACACCGTTTACTCAAAGGGTTGCACACGGTTATTTTGTGTTGTCAGCAGCCGCAGGATTGTTCGTCGATGCGGCCAAAGGTCCTGTTATGCTCAATTATGGCTTAGATGAATGTCGATTTACGAAGCCCGTCTATCCGGGAATGACCATAGGTGTGCGTCTGACTGTCAAAGAAAAAGTAAAACAAGAAAAACGCGATGACGAGGACTACGAAAAAGGAATCGTCAAGTGGTTGGTCGATATATACGACGAAACAGATGAAACCGTAGCTATAGCCACGATATTAACAATGGTCAAACTCAAAGGTCAGACCGAATGAAAGCCTCTATCCTCATCATAGGTGATGAAATATTGATTGGTCAGATAGCCGATACCAATTCCGGTTGGATAGCACAGCAATTAGCAGCAATCGGGATTTCGTTGGTCAATATATTGACCGTAGCTGATGAACATGATGCTATCCTTTCAGGTCTGCAACTCACTACACAAACGTCAGATATCGTCCTGATGACCGGTGGACTTGGCCCAACAAAAGATGATGTGACTAAAGTTGCTATTGCTGATTTCTTAGGCGTGGATATGTACTTTGACCAATCAGTTTTTGATCGAATAGCGTCTATGTTCAAAAAGCTAAATAGGGAATTGTCGCCACATCATCATAACCAATGTCTGATGCCTGAAAGTGTTTCGCTAATCCACAATAGTATGGGAACGGCTCCGGGAATGTTATTCAGAAAAGATGAAAAATATATCATTTCTATGCCGGGTGTTCCATTCGAAATGAAAGCCATTATGAATGAACATGTTGTACCGATGCTCAGCAATTTATCCGATCAAAAGATTTTTCATTTTACTATAAAAACGGCTTGTACAGGAGAAACGATCATCGAAAATAGGATAACACCTATCGTTGCCCAACTTCCTGAACATATAAAAGTTTCTTATTTGCCGTCCATAGGTGCTGTAAAAGTAAGACTTACAGGATCGGGTACGCTTTCAGAACACTTAGAGCAAGAAGTCATGAATTTTGCTCAACAAATGATTGACATTTTAGGCGATATCGTTTTTGGATTTAATGAAACAAGTATTCAAGAATCTCTCCAAAACCTCTGTATTGAAAAACAGATAAAAGTTGCAACGGCTGAAAGTTGTACAGGTGGTAATATCGCTGCAAAAATAGTATCTGTTCCAGGATCATCCGAGTATTTCAAAGGTAGTATTATAGCTTATAGCAATGAGATAAAAATCAACCAATTGCAAGTTGATCAACATATCATCGAGCAGCATGGAGTCGTAAGCGAAGAAACCGTCATCGCTATGGTAAATGGCGTAATTGACCTTTTAAATGTTGATGTAGCGGTAGCCGTTTCTGGAATAGCAGGTCCAGACGGCGGCACGACAGAAAAACCAATAGGTACTATCTGGTTGTGTGTTGGCACAAAAGAAAAAAAGAATACGTACTTGCTACACAGCGGTAAGCACCGAGAAAAGAATATAGAAGCGGCTACGATATATGGATTGGACATGCTACGAAGATTTGTGAAAGAAATGTAGTATTTCCATTGAATTTCCCTGAAAAGACGAATCAAATACATCTTTTTACTTAATTAATTCGTAATTTTGCGGCGTTATTTTAAAAACAGAAATCAGGAAGTATGGCTAAAGTAGAATTGGTAATGCCAAAAATGGGTGAAAGTATCATCGAAGCTACTATTTTAAAATGGGTAAAACAGGTCGGTGACAAAGTAGCTATTGACGACACCATTTTAGAAGTGGCTACGGATAAAGTTGACTCAGAAATACCGTCTCCAATAGAAGGTACTATTGTAGAAATTTTATTTCCTGAAGAAAGCGTCGTTGAAGTTGGGAAAGTCATTGCTATCCTTGCTACCGAAGGAGAGGCAGTCGCATCTGGTGTGAGTGCAACAACCACTGAAGCAGTTCAAGAAACGGTAGCAGCTGCGACAAAAATAACTGAAGATATTTCAAAAATTTCTAATGGTACGTCTATTCAGCCGGTGCAGGCAAGTAATGATGACCGGTTTTATTCACCATTAGTAAAAAGCATAGCCAAAGAAGAGGGTCTTAGTCAAGTGGAACTTGCCTCAATACAAGGTACTGGTGCTGACAACAGAGTCACAAAACACGATATCCTTAGCTATGTTAAAACAAGAGGTCAAGGAGCTCCTTCTGTGGCCGCTCAACCACAACCTACCGCTTCTGCACCTCAAAAACCGACCCAACCGGTATCAACACCTGTTTTTGCTGGTGGCGGAAATACAGAAATCGTAGAAATGGACAGAATGCGTAAACTCATTGCAGAGCACATGGTCATGTCCAAGCAAACTTCTCCACACGTTACTTCATTTATAGAAGCCGACGTTACGAACTTAGTCAAGTGGAGAGAAGCTAACAAAAAGAAATTTATCGAAAAACACGGATTCAATATTACGTTTACGCCTGTATTTATCGAGGCTACAGCGAGGGCTATCAGTGATTTTCCGATGATTAACGTTTCTGTGGATGGCACGAATATCATCGTCAAAAAAGATATCAATGTCGGAATGGCTACAGCATTGCCTTCCAAAAATCTAATAGTACCCGTCATAAAAAATGCCAACTTACTCAATCTTGTTGGCTTGGCTAGTATCGTAAGTGACTTAGCAGGTAGGGCGCGTATCAACAAACTCAAACCAGAAGAAATCAAAGACGGTACTTTTACCATAACCAATGTGGGTACTTTTGGTAGTATCATGGGTACACCGATTATCAATCAGCCACAAGTAGCTATTTTGGCCACAGGCGCTATCGTCAAAAAACCGGCCGTTGTAGAAACAGAATATGGAGATGTGATTGCTATCCGACACAAAATGTTTTTATCATTATCTTACGACCACCGTGTTGTGGACGGAGAGTTGGGTGGTTCATTCCTAAAACGTGTAGCAGAATATCTTGAGGGTTTTGATACCAATATTTCGTTTTAGATGAGATTAGCCATTTTTATTTGCCTTGCCTTTTTACAAAATATATTCTTTGTAGCATCAGTTCATGGGCAAAAATCTGAGCTTAAAAAAGCGGATATACTATTCAATGCAGGTAAATATGAGTCCGCACTGACTGCTTATAACAATTACAATAAGACAAATAAAAAACCAGATCTGCTCATCAAAAGAGGCATTTGTTACCTCAATACCAATCAACCAGATTTAAGTATTGCAGATATGCAAAAAGCAGGAGAACTAAAATCAAGAGATGACAGAAGATTCAATTTTATCGGTAAGGCGCTAATGGATAAAGGCAAGTACGAACAAGCAGCATCGTATTTCAAAATTTATCTCAATACTACGACAAGGTATTCTTCAGAATGGCACCAGACGATCAATCAAATAAAAAAGTGTGGATTTGCTCGCAATGGCAATTACATGCCGCAGATTGCATTTGTTGAAAACATGGGTAGCATGATCAATACTAAACACGATGAAATCAGTCCAAGGCAAAGCCCAAATAATCTTTTCAGATACTATTTTTCCGCAGCAAAATCCGGATCTATCGGTGGTCTTTTAAATGATCAAGGATATACCGATCCAGTAAAAGGTAAATATACGTCTGATATTTACTACAGCGAACTCATTGCCGGCAATTGGAGTTCTGTTCAGTCATTGAGCGAGGCTATAAATAGTCCTGCACATGAAATCATTGAAGGATTTAGCGATGGTGGACAAATCATGTACTTCACAAGAAAACCTTTAGTTGGTAAAGCATCCTTGATGTCGGATACATTTTCGGTTGATAAAACCCAAACGATCTTTTCAGAATCGGTAACAACTTTGCCATATAAACCGGAATTTGGAGACAAAAACCTTTATTTTTTTAATGATAGTACCATCCTATTTTCGGCAATTAGAGACTTTGGATACGGTGGTTATGACTTGTATTTCTCAGTTCGAAAAAGTGGTTTTTGGACACTACCTGTCAATATGGGTTCGGAAATAAACAGTGTCTTTGATGAAGTTGCTCCGTATCTGACAAAAGACGGTAAAACACTGTATTATTCTTCAGACCGAAATGAGAGTTATGGTGGGTTTGATGTCTTTACTTCCTCTTATAATAATTACCATTGGAAGAAGCCAGAAAATCTTGGTCTTCCGGTAAATTCACCGGGAGATGATCTGGATTTTCAAGTTTCAACTGACGGAACGATGGCTATTTTAGCATCTAACCGATTGTCTTCATTAGGTGGATTTGACTTGTATGTCTGTTATTTTAAAGACCAGATTTTAGAGCAATTTGACATAGCTGATATCCCAGATTTTATGCATGATGCAGCCCTTCCAAAAGACGAAATTGCTACGCGAAAAGAAAATATAGAGCAAATCACTTCACAACCAATTGTAAAAAAAGACCTTATCCTTCGATCAATAGTCTTTAATGAAGACGAAGAGTTGCTCAATTCAGGCAATCAGACCTATCTGAAAAACCTTGCAAATGTTATCGTTATTTACCCAAAGACAAAGATAATCATACAAAGTCATACTCTGGTAAGCGGTAAGCCCGAAATAGATCTTTTCTTTTCCCTGAAACGAGCTGAAACAGTTGCAGAACAGTTGGTGAAGTCCGGCATAAAAAGAGAGCATATCTTCATCCAGGGCTTCGGATCTAATTATCCTATGGTACAATATTATCACAATAACCAGCCCAACAAAATAGCCCAAACAATCAATAAGCGAATTGACATCAGGCTTATATTAGAAGATCAAACACCTTTAAATTTGCAATACAACTGGCCGGCAGTAGTAGATGCGCAATTAGATACAAAATGGCAATCTTTGTTGGAGTCATTTAATGATAATATCGTATTTAAAATCAAATTTGCTGAGACAGCGCAGATGCTCAAAAACGAGCTGACAACTTCGGATTATACCATAATCGTTGAAAAATACGCAAATAACACTAAAAACGTTTATACCGTAGGTCAATACAATACATGGATGGAAGCTAAAACCGCACAAAATAGGCTTCTCAGCCACAATGTTTTTAACACGACCATTGTTCCATACCAAAACGGTATTCAAATGACACAAGAAGCTATCATTGAGAACCAAAACAAATACCCAGAACTCGCAAAGTATCTTAAAGAAAGTCGATAGCGTTCAAAAAATGGTAAGGAACATTTATAATTCAATGTCGTTTAGTTAAGGAAATTAGAGCGGTTTATAATTCATATGGT
>CAYNSF010000055.1:0-19653 GCA_964399855.1 uncultured Aureispira sp.
TTGGTTGTAACTAGCTCAAAGGTAATAATTTATGTTATATTATGCAACTTTTTTAACATGTATATTTATTTGTATTTCAATAGGTTAAAAACTCCGAAACTTTAGTTAGTACCTAATGATGGTACAATTACTCACCAAAGGTGTCGTTTGAACATAAGTTTTGTGTAATAGCAGATTTAGCACTTCGTATGAAACTTTTTTGCTATCTTTGAAGTTTGTGCATCGGTTGAGCGTTCGTGCTAAAAATCCCGCTCATAGCCAATATGCTGTGCATAGGATACAACTCAAGTGAGATAGATATAACAAAGTTAGACATTTCAAAATATGGACATATTCGAAAGGTTAGAAAAAAGAAAAGTGCAAAAAGGTGACATTTTGCTTCGACAAGGCGACATTTGCAAAAATGTGTTTCGTGTTGTGAGTGGCTGTCTAAAAAGTTACATTATAGACAAAACGGGAAAAGAACATATTTTACAATTTGCACCCGAGAATTGGGTAATTAGCGATTTGAAAAGTGGAATTGACAGAGTGCCATCAACCCTTATTATTGAAGCTATTGAAAATTCGGAAATTCAACTATTACCGTTTGAAGAAATTACAAACTTTCAAAGTGCTTCAAAGGAAGAACTCATTCTTAGTAATAAAGCGCTGATTAGAAATATTATTGCGTCTAACCAACGAATACAATTTTTACTATCTTCAACAGCCGAAGAAAGATATTTGAATTTTATAGATACCTACCCTACTCTATTCCAAAGACTTCCACTCAAACTCATTGCATCATTTCTGGGTATGGCTCCGGAATATTTGAGCGATATTAGAAGGAAATTATCTAAAAAGTGATTTATTAAGATATCTTATTTTCTTATCTTGATTTAGTAGGCATCTTTGCGCTATTAATTAATTAAAAATATAAAATAATGAGACATTTAAGTTCAGTAATTCTTTTGGGAGCGACATTTTTGCTCTCGTCTTTCGTATTATACAATACTCAAGAATGGAAAATTACAGATAGCTATTCTGTAAAAGCAAAATCGGAAAAATTTGATGGCATTTTCAAAGGATTAGAAGCTAAAATTGAATTTGATGAAGCTGATTTATCACGTTCTAAAATCTCAGCGTCTATTGATGCTACAACAATCAATACTGGTAATGGCATGAGAAACAAACATGCTAAACAAGGGCTTGAAGCAAGTAAGTATCCGAAAATTAGCTTTACATCTACTTCAGTCACAAAGACAGAAACAGGCTTTGAAGCAATTGGAAAAATGACAATCAAAGAAGTGACAAAAGAGATAAAACTACCATTCACATTTACAAAAAATGCAACAGGCGGTGTATTTGACGGTAAGTTTTCCATTGTTCCTTCTGATTATGGTGTTAAAAAAAGAGGAACGCCTAAGTTATTTGAAATAGAATTAAATATTCCTGTAACTAAATGAGTTGGAAAAAAGCAATTACCATAGTAGCTGTCAGTGCATTGCTTTCTGCTATTTCCTGCATCATTTATGCAAAAATTTACGCTGAAACACTATTAGTTGACTTTAGCGAAGTAGCAGGTACAACTAATTTCATTATATCATCAACTATCGGATGTTTATTAATGACAATTGGATATAAGTTAGCCATTAAATGGAAGGGTGTAAAGACAATGAAATGGATGAATATCCTGTATGGAATTTTGAGTTTTGCCAGTATAGCAAGTGTATTTAATTTCAACTTACCTTTAGACATTGAGTATCCAGAAATGTTTCCAGGTTTTGTAATTCCTATGCACTTTTTTCCATTATTATCTTTCTTAATCGTACTGCCATTTTTCAATATGGAAAATAAAAGTGAAATAGGTTAAAACAAGAGTGGTATAAAACATCACGACATATAGAACAAAGCTAAATAGAAAAGCCCGGAACATTGACGACTCTGGGCTTTTTGCTATATGTATGTACTTCGTAGCGGGCTTTGGGTCGTAGGTGTTTGTAGCCAAAAAAAAACTATTCCAAGCCAGCCAATTATAGAATATTTGTGTACTTTTGTTGCATATATATATGAATTACTTACCCAACGAACCGTTAAAACTAGAATGTTATGAAACAATTATTTTTATTACTCACAATAATTGGATTGGGACAAACCACTTTTGCCCAATATCGCTACCCGGCTTCTAAAACAGTGGAAGTGTCAGACACCTATTTCGGAACCACCATTCCCGACCCATACCGATGGCTGGAAGACATTAAAAATCCCGAGGTGGAAAAATGGTTTAAAGACCAAGCGGATTACACCAATGCAGAATTGGCAAAAATCCCCAATCAGGACAAACTGATTGCCGAAATGAAAGTATTAAGCAATTTAAAAACGGCAAACTATATGCCTATTGCCAAAGCGGGCGGTAAATATTTTTATCAAAAAAAACTGCCCGGTGAACAGGTTTCAAAACTGTATTACAGACAAGGTGAAAACGGGAAAGAAGTTTTGCTTTTTGATCCGCAGGATTTTATAGAGGGAAAAATATTTGATTGCGTACCGACCGTTAGTGATGATGGAAGCAAAATTGCGATGATTTTGAGCGAAGCAGGAAGTGAAGTTGGCGACACCTATATTTTGGATGTAGCCACAGGGAAAATATTACCGGATATTATTCCCAATATCGCCAGCTTTTCCGGTTTGAGTTTTGCGGCTGGAAGCAATACTGATATAATTTACCTACAGTTCAAAAGTAAGGATGTTCACGAATCTGAATTATTTCTAAATCCACCTTTTAAACTACATGTTCTTGGCACGTCAGTTGAAAATGATATTGTACTCGCTAGTTCAAAGAACAATCCTGAACTAAATATTTCACCTGAGCTATTTCCGATTATTTCAGTATATAAAGATTCACCTTATATGATTTTGGGCTTATACACGGTAGAGAATAATCCACCACTGTATTACGCAAAAAAATCAGAACTAAAATCTGGAAAAATTCATTGGAAACCGTTGGTACTCAAAGAAGATGAAGTTAAGAAGTTTTTCATTCACGGATCAGATTTTTATTTCATGACTTCGAAAGGCAATCCACAATTTAAAATTGCCAAAACAAACTTAGACCATCCAGATATAACCAACGCTATCATTATTGCCGAAGGCAATGGTGACTTCAACATATCGGGCGATGACTTTGTTCGTACAAAGGACTATCTGGTTTTCAACAAAAGTAAAAACGGTCTGGTGGTAAAGCCTTTTGCTTATAAATTTACAACGGGAAAACTATCGGAAATAAATGTACCACTCAAGGGGAATGTTTCAGTTATAAGTGATTTAACAGGAGACAATTCTGTTTATTCCAATGATGAAAATGAAATCGTATTATTCAATAGTGGCTGGACGATTCCGTTGAACTTTTACAGCTATGATTTGGATAGGGAAAAATTATACTCAGATGTTTTTACCACAAGATACAATTACCCCAATCTTGAAAATTTGGTATATGAAGAAGTTGACGTTCCGTCTTGGGACGGAGTGCTTGTTCCACTGAGTATTGTTTACGACAAAACCAAACTGAAAAAAGACGGCAGCAATATTGCTTATATGTCAGGCTACGGAGCTTACGGAATTTCTGGAATTCCTATTTTTGTAGGCTCTATGTTACCCCTGTTAAATCGTGGAGTGGTCATGGCTTATCCAGCTATTCGAGGTGGAGGTTCAAAAGGTAACGATTGGTATTTGGCAGGAAAAAAGACAACAAAACCCAACACTTGGAAGGATTTTAACGCCTATGCAGAATGGCTAATTAAAAACAAATATACCTCGCCTGACAAATTTGTAATTTCAGGAGTAAGTGCAGGTGGGATTTTAATTGGAAGAGCGATAACAGAAAGACCGGATTTATACAAAGTGGCTATCCCACAGGTTGGAGCATTGAATATGGTGCGATTTGAATTCACACCTAACGGACCTGGCAATATTGCCGAATTTGGAACAGTTGAGATTGAAGAAGAATTTAAGGCATTATTGGAGATGGACGCTTATCTGCACATTCGAAAAGGTGTAAAATATCCAGCTCAATTGATCACAACAGGTTGGAACGACCCAAGGGTTGCCAGTTACATTCCCGGAAAGTTTGCAGCTAAAATGCAGAATGAAAACGGTTCGCAAAATCCCGTGTTTTTAGATGTCAATTATGCAGGTGGGCATGCCGGCGGCAGCACCACAGATGAACAATTTACAGAATTGGCCAAAAAATATGCGTTTTTACTTTGGCAGTGCGGAGATAAGGAGTTCCAGAGGTAAAATTCAAAACTGACAGACAACGTACACATGAAAGCTAATTTGACACACATTATATTAACAGCAGTAATAAATACAATAGCTGTGACTTTAAGGTTAGAATAACGTTTTGATTTACTGTTGAGTAGTAAAATATGCTTTTGTTGAAATTAAAGATAAATATGTACAGTAATTTATCCGAAAAATATTGATGCTACCAAGTGCTTTGATAACTGAAACAACAAATTGAACAAATTAAACCAGGACCGAAAAACCAATAATTGAACAATACACATCCTACAACATCACGACATATAGAACAAAGCCCAAATAGAATAGAAAAGCCCGGAACTTTGACGACTCTGGGCTTTTTGCTATATGTATGTACTTCGTAGCGATACTTATGCTTGGCTGAAGTAGGTGGTTTTGTAGTTTTTTTAAAAAAAAAGCGATTCCCAAAGTATGAGAATCGCCGATTGATTAAAGTGAGTAATTGAATCGGTTCTAATCTCAATTCATCCTCAGATCTTCTATTTGAACACCTTTTAATTCTTTTAAGTTCAAAATAAAGGTGTCGGGTGTATAATTTTTATTAGCAGTCAGACTCTCCAATTTCAGTACATATCTACTGCCGTCCTTTAAAAACACACGTAAGACATCCATACTATTGGAGGTTTTATTGACCGTCAAGCGCAATTTGGTGAAGTCTGAATGCTTCTTTAATGGCTTAAACTCTATATCGGCATAAGTGGTTTTACCGATTTTTCTCTCTTCAAGAATGGAATAAACATAGTCACCGGACTGATACAATGCTAACATTTGCTTGGGAGATAAAAACGATTCAGAACCACTATCATCAAAATCTGTTATCTGAACTTCTTTCTTGCCCTTCAGGTAAAGCCACGTATTCTTGCCGTCTGCATAAACCTCCTGATCTTTCATGACGATCGCATATTTATTTCCGTCTTGTATCAACTTTCCTTTTTGCGTTTCGATAGGTCTTCCTGGTAGCTCAAGTTGCAACTCAAAGGATAACTCCATGGATTTATAGGTATCAAACTGCTTTTTGAGCTTATCTAAAACAACTTTTGCCTTAGGGTCACTATCATTTTTGGATGTCATCGTATTTACTTGACCCAATCCATTGACTATCACCGCAAAAAACACCAATAAAACGCTCCAATTCTTTATCATTCCTGCATATTTTAATACAATATAAGACAAATTAAATCATCCGTAAGTTACAAAATAAATCTTAATATTATATTAAACGAAATATGAGATTGATTTATTTCGGACTACATACTCACATGACCTTAAAAAAATCGCGTAATTCCGAAGCTTGTTCAGGTTTCATTTTTCCTGCAAGAATCAACCTGAGCTCTCTTCTCCTAATTGCAGATTCATACTGTTTTTTTTCCTCAGTTGTTATCGGTATGACTTGTGGCACTTTAGTCGGTTTTCCCGTTTCAGGATCCAAAGCCACAAAAGTAAAATAGGCATGATTGGATTGTCTTGGATTAGAACCGGTAAGATCGGCAGCAGACACTTCGACATATAGCTCCACGGATGTATTAAAGGCTCTTGTTACCTGAGCAGTAAGCGTAATGACATCTCCAAGTTTGATAGGCTCATAAAAGGAAATATGATCCACCGAGGCTGTTACCACCTGAAATCCACAATGCCTTGCAGCACATATTGCACACGCTATATCCATCCACCTCATCAGGTATCCGCCCATAAGATTTCCGATTGGATTTGTATCATTGGGCATGATCATTTCATTCATTATCAGCTTGGATGCTGCGACCAACTTTCCGTCTTTATCGTTCATATCTATTATTTAACATTAATGTCGTAATTCCTATAAATCGTGCAAAATTAAACAATTTTATACCAACGCTCGATTTTTAGTTCCACAATGATTTAAAACCCTTAAAAACAAACTTTGATAAAAATTTAGATATTTTTATCATTTTTTTTGTTCAATATAAAAAGTCTCTTTACCTTAGTGACTCAAAAAACAAACTAATCATGTCAAAATATAAAGCACGAGTACCAAAAACAGCAAGTAAAGACAAGCTAACTGCACAAGATTTAAACGATGAAAAGAAATTTTTTAAGGTTGCAATTATCGTTACAGTTGTAGTTATCTTACTTATTTACCTGATTTATAGTTTTGCATAATCGCTCCATATTCGAACTTAACGTTGATCGTTATTTCATAAATGTAAAACTATAGTTCTATGCATGTCCTATCACTTCCTATTTTGGTTGTGACTTGATTTCCTATTCTATCAATTTAGGAGCTAAAACTGTGGACAAAAGTTGTCTTCGTTGCTATGCTCACCTATATAAATGATAGAAAATTCAAATGAAGACAAGGATCTTCTATCCTTGATTAAGCTACCCAGATTCTGATCGTAACTCAATCCTAATATAAAATTATTGATTTCAAAACCGGCCATTACTATAAAGGATTCGAGTGCAAACTTATTATAATCCTTTACACCACGTATGTATGGTCCAAGTATCAGGTATTTAGCCGATTGTGGATCTATTTTGTATCTAAACGAGGTACCGAGGTTGATCTCTGTATGACTTCCTTGTATCAGTGCATTTACTCTCGGTTCGAGTGTCAAGAAATCAGTCGTTTTGAATGCTATGCCTGAGTGAAAACTCAATTTAGGACTTAAAATATCCGTCTTTACTACGTTTTCATTGATGATATCTGCTGAATTGTAATAAGAAATGTTTGGTTTATTAGCATGAAAATAACCTAATCCCACATGAAAATTTGTGGTTTTAGACGGAGCAACCGTATAATACACGCCAACACTCAAATCTGTGTAAGCACGATTATTGACGGGAAGATTTTCTGCAGTTTCCAAAGTATAGCCATTTACAGAGTTGTACTGATCTTGAAAAGACAAAAATTCATAATTCAAAGATTTTTGGAATACACCGCCTTGAACTCCTACGCCAAGATATTGCTTATTTCTGGCATTCAATACCTTGTGATAGGCTCCTGTGAGTACGACTTGGTTGGTATTATAATCCAACAACGAAACCCTATCGCCAAAAAATGTTATACCCAAAGCCACTTTATCCGGTGCTGTATTTTTGTGATATTTTACATCAAAGCTGGCATCACCGCTGACCGCAAACGTTCTCAAAGGATTGTCCAATGCAGAGCGCCATTGATCCCGATATATCGTAGAAATACGAAATGTTCCTGTATAAGTACCCGCTGTTGCAGGATTCATCGTGAGTGGTGAGGCATAAAACTGCGAAAAATGTGCATCCTGACCATAAACAGATTGAAATACGGTACACACTACAAAAGCCATTAAAAATATATAACGTTTCAAATTTGACACTTTTAAATATAAAATAGGGTTGTTTCAAGCCAATTTAACACCATTTTGAAGCAATTACATCAAAATTTCGCCCAAAGTTACTCATTTTATCCCGTAATCGTAAAATATGGATTGGTTTTTGAATTATGAATAAACGTATTAATTAATATATTTAGTATTTATACAGTTACATGGCAAAAAAGCCCTTAGCAGATTATAGTGAACGAATGTATGGTATATGCCATTTGAATGTGGTTCCCTTGGTTGATAAGCCCAATGGTGTAGGAATCATGTTCAACCAGCTATTATTTGGAGAAACATTTACAGTAATTTTTAAAAAAAATAAATTCTGGATAAAAATTCAGACATCAAATTGTAGTGTTCCTGGCTGGGTACAGACAAATCAGATTCAGTTACTTACCGAAAAAGAGTATCTCAAATTATCTAACACTTCGCCCAAATCTCTCGAAATCAGTCATCCTGTCTTTAAAGAAGATATAGTAAAAAACATTGTTCTTGGCTCTAACCTACCGTGTTTTGACGGGATATCATCTGTCATGCCTGACGGCAAATACATATACAACGGGCAGGCAACAAGCCTTGACGGTTTAGATGCTACGGCTGATCTTGTGGTTAAAATTGCTCGTCGCTATCTTCATACGCCCGAACTTCTCGGTGGTCGTTCACCTTATGGTATCGATAGTGGTGCGCTCATACAGTTGACTTTTGGTTTTTTTCAAATTGATTTGCCCCGATTTCCGTCGGAACAATGTGTCTATGGCGACGATGTTGATTTTATGGATTATGTAAAAGAAGGAGATGTTGCATTTTGCGAAAGCAAAGATGGATATATCTCTCATGCAGGCATTATCATAGGACATAAGAAAGTATTGCATGTATATGGCAGCGTCAGAATCGACCATATCGACCACTTCGGCATCTTCAATGAAGACATCCGAAAATACACACATCGGCTCCGTATCGTAAAAAGATTCATTCCTGATGATGAATTGTTCGAAACACAAGGTAACTAATGCTCTGTCAACAAAAAGATCTTAATGAAATGTCGTTCTTTTTTTTAATCTCATCGTTAAAAATACTCGCCATAGTTACCACTATGCCTGCGTTTTTTGCCTTGATCTTTAAAAAAAATAACTTCCATTATAATTTAAGTCTTTTTATAGACAGAGCACTAATAGGAATACTGCCAAATTATTTTTCTGAAATAGTTTAAAGATTAGGGTTGTAGTTCAAGGTGGAAAACACAAACAAAGCAATCACTATGGTGCTTTTTTCCAACGCCGAAATCGTCCTTTTTTGCTCAGAAGATTAAATTATTTTTGTTGTATAATTGGGTATAAATCACCACAAAGCCGGATATATCATCTATTTTCATATTTTTGCACTCCAAAAAAAATAAGAGATGATTTCTGTAGAAGGCTTAGCCGTAGAATTTAGTGGTAAAACGCTTTTCAGTGATGCTTCGTTTGTCATTAACGATGATGACAAAATCGCATTGATGGGCAAAAATGGAGCGGGCAAATCCACCATGATGAAGATAATCGCCGGTATCAACAAACCGACGCGTGGACATATCCGAAAAGATTCGCAAAGTGTTATTGCTTACTTACCGCAGCATCTTTTGACGGAAGATTCATGTACCGTGTTTGAAGAAACCATGAAAGCTTTTGACGATGTGTTGAAAATCAAAGAACGTATGGCATTTCTGAACCATGAACTTGAAACACGTACCGATTATGAGTCTGATGAATATATGAAAATCATCGAAGAGTCATCGGAATTGGGAGAGAAATTCTATTCCCTGGAAGATATCAATTACGATGCGGAAATAGAGAAAACACTGATTGGACTTGGATTTACAAGGGAAGATTTGCAAAGAGCTACTTCAGAATTCAGTGGTGGTTGGCGTATGCGTATCGAGCTTGCAAAAATATTGCTAAAAAAACCGGATCTTATCCTGCTTGATGAGCCGACCAATCATATTGATATCGAATCGGTAGTTTGGTTAGAAAATTTCTTAGTCGAAAAAGCAAAAGCCGTAATCGTCATCTCTCACGACAAAACGTTCATTGATAACATTACCAATCGTACCATAGAGATCACCATGGGCAAAATCTATGACTACAAGGCCAATTACAGCCACTATCTCCAGTTGAGAGAAGAACGTAGAGCGTCACAGATTAAGGCATATAAGGAACAGCAAAAAACGATAGCTGAAAGCAAAGAATTCATCGAAAGGTTTAAAGGCACTTATTCGAAGGCCAATCAGGTTAATTCAGTAGAACGGATGCTTGAAAAAATGACCATTATCGAAATAGATGAAATAGATACTTCCTCACTAAAGCTCAAGTTTCCACCGGCACCACGTTCCGGAGATTATCCGTTGATCGTAGATCAATTGTCGAAAAGATATGGTGATCACGTCGTATTTAATAATGCATCGATGACTATAGAGCGAGGTCAGAAAGTAGCTTTTCTCGGTAAAAACGGCGAAGGTAAATCCACGATGATTAAGGCTATCATAGGAGAGATAGATTTTCAGGGCAAATGCAATCTCGGTCATAACGTAAAAATCGGATATTTCGCCCAAAATCAAGCTTCACTGCTCAATCCCGCTTTATCCGTTTTTGAGACAATTGATGAAGTCGCAGAAGGCGAAATTCGTACTCAGATAAAGAATATCCTGGGCGCATTTATGTTTTCAGGCGATGATATCGACAAGAAGGTCTCTTCCTTATCAGGTGGTGAAAGAACAAGACTTGCTATGGTAAAACTCCTCTTAGAACCCGTCAATTTACTTATCCTTGATGAGCCTACGAACCATTTAGATTTGCGATCAAAGGATGTTTTGAAAGAGGCTTTGTTGGCATTTGACGGTACACTCATTCTTGTATCGCATGACAGGGATTTTCTTCAAGGTATGGCTGAGAAAGTATTTGAGTTTAAGGACAAACGGGTCATTGAACACTTTGAAACGGTCGATGACTTCATCTCACGCAACCGAATGGAAAGTTTAAGAGATATAGAGTTGAGGAAGTAGCTATTTTTGGTTTAAAAGTTTATGGGTGTAAAGGTTTAATTGGCTGTCGGTTGATAGTTGTCGGATTCAAATTGGTTCAAAGGTTTATACTTGTAAAGGTTTATTTGTTTGCCGGAATGATGGTTGATGGTTTGATTGCAATTAATTTACAAGTTCGTAAAACGTAACACTTTATTCCTTTTACTCATTTTTTTTTTATAATGGAGAATCGATGCATGTTACAAAAATATTGTCTCATGAAGTCGAGACGACTTCACTAATTTCAATCTTAGCGAGGATGCTAAGCTTATCATTTTGTGTATGCTAAGTTTTCAGAAACAACAAAGGCAGCAAAAACTTAATTTCACTGCCTCTTTATCATTATCATATCCTTAAAAACTACGCATTCCTATTGATGCAGTTTAAGTCTTCAAAAGCTATTTTAAGTCTGTTGGTAAATGTAGCTTCTGCACTTCTTAGCCACACACGCGGGTCATAATACTTTTTATTAGGCTTATCATCGCCATCAGGATTTCCAATTTGACCTTGTAAGTAAGCCTGATTTTTTTCGTAATAAGACCGTATTCCGTCCCAGAAAGCCCATTGTGTATCTGTGTCAATATTCATCTTCACGACACCGTAATCTAACGATTCTCTGATCTCTTCTTGACTACTTCCAGATCCTCCGTGAAACACAAAATTAACAGGATTTGGCCCTGTATTGAACTTCTTGATGATGTAATCTTGGCTATTTTTAAGAATAATCGGTTCTAACTTGACATTTCCAGGCTTATACACTCCATGAACATTGCCGAAAGCAGCAGCAACGGTAAATTTATTGCTAATTTTAGACAATGCTTCATAGGCATAAGCGACATCCTCAGGTTGCGAATATAGCTTGTGGCTTTCAATACCCGTATTATCAACGCCGTCTTCCTCGCCACCAGTTACACCCAATTCAATTTCCAAGGTCATACCCAATTCATGCATCCGTGCTAAGTAATCCGCACAAATCCCGATATTCTCGTGAATAGGCTCTTCTGAAAGGTCAAGCATGTGACTTGAATATAATGGATGTCCGTAAGTTTCGTAATGCCTTTCGCTTGCATTAAGCAGTCCGTCGATCCACGGCAACAACTTCTTAGCACAGTGGTCAGTATGCAGTATCACTGGTACGCCGTATGCTTTCGCTACATGATGTACATGCAGTGCACCTGAAATACCACCGATGATAGCAGCTTGCTGTTGGTCATTACTAAGACCTTTACCCGCGAAAAACGCGGCTCCACCGTTACTGAATTGTATAATAATCGGTGAGTTAACCGCTCTTGCAGCTTCTAAAGCAGCATTAACCGTATTGGTGCCGATAACATTTACTGCCGGCATGGCAAATTTCTGCTCATTGGCATATTGAAGTAACTCTGTGACCTCATCACCAAACAATACGCCGGGTCTAAATCTACTTTCAGACATTTTTATGTATTTTAAATTCGTTAAATAATCCCTTTTTCTGCCAAGTAACGCTCTGCATCCAATGCTGCCATACAACCAGATCCTGCTGCAGTTACTGCTTGTCTGTATATGTGATCCTGTGCATCTCCACTGGCGAAAACACCTTCAATATTCGTCAGAGAACGCCCCGGAACTGTCTTAAGATACTTATTTTCATCCATATCTATCCAACCTTCAAATATCTCTGTATTGGGCTTGTGTCCGATAGCTACGAAGAATCCCGTAACCGGAAGTTCTGTTGTTTCTTTTGTAGCATTATTATACAATCTAACGCCTTCTACTCCATCTGAGCCTAAAATATCCTGAGTTTCCGTATTCCAATGCACTTCAAGATTAGGTGTCTTCATAACACGCTCCTGCATGATTTTTGAAGCACGAAGTTCATCTCTACGCACTATTAGATGTACCTTTGTACACATCTTAGCCAAATATGTTGCTTCTTCCGCCGCTGTGTCTCCTCCGCCTACAATAGCGACTTCTTGACCTCTGAAGAAGAATCCGTCACACACTGCACAGGCAGATACACCTTTGTTCATCAGACGTTGCTCTGATTCCAGACCTAACCATTTCGCACTTGCGCCTGTTGAGATAATTACGGTATCTGCTTGTATTTCCTGACCTGATTCAGTCCATACCTTGTGAACAGGCCCGGAAAAATCCACTTTGGCTATCACTTCATACCTGACATCCGTACCAAATCTTTCGGCTTGTTTTCTCAAGTCCTCCATCATCTCAGGCCCGATAACACCGTCAGGATAACCTGGAAAATTTTCAACTTCATTCGTTATCGTCAATTGGCCGCCTGGTTCAACGCCCGTAAAAAGAAGTGGTGACAAATTAGCTCTTGCAGCATAAATGGCAGCTGTATATCCTGCCGGCCCAGAACCTATAATCAAACACTTAACTTTTTCTACACTTACATCTGACATAAAAATAAATTTAAAGCAAAATTAAAAAATATTATTTATAAAACTAAATTTCATCTAACAAATGTTCAATGACCAATCTTATATTAACCCTAAAAATTCAAATGAGTTGTACAAACATTATAAATTCAAGCTTATAAGTAACTAATCTATCTATAAAACCGTTTTTTATCAAAAGGTTCATTATTATTTCATTACTTTTGCACTTAAATTCCATTTTTATATTAACAACATGACACAACTGAAAATAATTGTAGCGCTTGTTTTTAGCTTGTTTACATTATCCATGTTGCCGCTTCCAGTAAGTAAGGCTGCATTAGGAGAAAAGTTGTTTTTTGACCCGATTTTATCCCGAGATAGCACGGTAAGCTGTGCTTCATGCCACAAACCCGATTTCGCATTTGCCGACTCAGTTGCGATAAGTCCGGGCGTTTATGGCCGACTTGGGCGGCGCAATGCTCCTTCTGTAATGAATATGGCTGATCGTGATGCATTTTTTTATGACGGACGAGCTAAAACCATATTTGACCAGATACATTTCCCGATTGAAGACCCTTTGGAAATGGATTTACCTTATGCAGAAGCCATAGCGCGTTTAGTTAAAAACCGATATTACAATAAAGCCTTCAAGCATATTTACAATGCAATCCCGAATGCGGCAAACGTCGCTGATGCCATTGCTGCATACGAAAGTACATTAGAAACGGCTGATACTGAATTTGATGCCTGGATGGCTGACCGCAAAAACGTAATGAGTATATCAGCGATACGTGGGCGTGAAATCTTCATGAGCGACAAGGCAAAGTGTTTTAATTGCCACTTCGGTCCAGATTTTACCGACGATGATTTTAAAAATATAGGTCTTTATGATGAGCAGTTTTATAAGGACAAAGGAAGATACGAAGTCACTAAAAATCCCGCCGATTTGGGCAAATTTAAAGTACCGGGATTGAGAAATGTAGCTGTTACCGCTCCGTATATGCACGACGGCAGTTTTAAAACACTGAAAGATGTAATTGATTACTATGACAATCCCTATAAGATCGTTTCAAATCCTATAAATATTGATACCGACCTGCTCGAACCACTCAATCTTACAGAACAGGAAAAAATAGATATAGAAGCATTCCTGCGAAGTCTTACAGACAGGAGGTTTTATAGGTTTTAGTGGTTGGGTTGTATGGATGAGCTATTTTTAATGTAATGGTCTGCCGTAATATTCGTCATTTATGAGCATAACTCATCAATCGTTTCTCCATGTACCCATTCAAGTCCACGTGCAATCGTAAATGCTTGCTCTGCACCGTCTTTCTTAAAGAATGTACCGCCTTTATGAACAAAAAGATTATTTTCGAAAGCAACTTCAGTAAAAGAATAAGGTTTGATAGCATTATTTTCGTCACTTCTACAAACAACCCAAAGAGTATTTTTGTCATCTGAAATAGCGTAATCTTCAATAAATGAATTTCCGAATTTGTTGATTAAAAATATTTTATCCAAGCTTATATTTGAAAAATAATTTTCTATAGGATTTTCAGTAATTTCAGATGGGCAACATAGAAATTCTGCTGGTGTTCTCCAATTCATTTGAACAGCATTGGGTGTTAGTGATTCTGTTATTTCAGAAATATCAACTTCATAATGATTTGGCAAATTTCGATAATTTACATATCCACTTATTGTCTGGCTATTAAATCTTTTTTCATTTTGTGCCCATGCTATTAATCTTTTTTTACTCGTTTGCGCTTCTTCTTTACTGACCGTACACATCCATTCGAGATTAGGTTCTTTAAATTTATCTTTATATTTTGCAGGGTCATCAAGAAATTCTTCAATACTACATCCACAAGTTGTTTCTATTCGTTTAACTGTAATAGGGTTAAGCAAAATATTTTCCAATCTTGTTACCCAACGTAGATTGTCGGGGCGGTTATTCTGCCTGTTTGTATCTATATGATCAACTACATATTCTTTAGTAGGTGGTTCTCCATGAAATGCCGTTGCAACTATTCTATGGATTCGCTCAGATACAAAGACTAAATACCTATCCCTTTTATTTACTGTTCCGAAAGTCCATTTGTAATCAGTTTGACGTACTCTTTTGTTTTTTGGAGTATGTCGTAAAACAGCACCATTATCCCGAACAGAATAACGTTCATCCCTATAGCGACATTCCTTAACATCACTATAAATATCAATCAACCTTTTCATTGCGATTACACTTTATTAGGCACAATATCAATATGACAACCTAAAGTAAAAGCTAATTTTGAGAGGATATCAATGCCTACAGAATATTTACCTTGTTCAATACGACTTAGATTTGAAGCATCAATATTTGTAGCTTTAGCAAGAGCTTTTGCTTCTATATTTTTTTCTTTTCTTAATTCACGTATTTGATTTCCGATTCTTACTCTCTCTTCATTAATAAATTTTCTTTCATCATCTCTGTCACCTTTTCCTCCATAAATCCCAAGTCTTTCGTCAAAATTCATACTTTTCCAAATCGAATAAAGCATATCTGAAATATCATATTGACTTTTATGATAGTATTTATCATGATAAAAAACTAACTTTTCTAAATAATACTGTTGGTGTTCTATAGGAGTTAAAAAGTAAGTATTCCAAATGAATTTCTCTCCGTCGTGAACTATAACTTCAATAGTTAAGTTATCTAAAAATCTTGCTTGAATCATAATCTTTAATGCCGTATTTAGTGTTGCCGCCACTTTAAAATTAAATAATGGTACAAAAATACAGCATTATTTTAAATTGGCGTATAAACCAATTGAAAAAATTAAAAAAATTCTATTTAGAAATCAATAAATAGGTATTACAAACCTTTTTTCATCATCTAATGACCATTGTACTTGCCAAACACGACCATCTATTTGGTCCAATAAAATAAATGTCCACATATTTTGAGTAGGATAAAGAAAGAACCGTCCATTTGACTCTTCATCCTCTAAAACTCTTTTAGTTAAAGACAAAGGGTATTTCATTTCTTTATTGTCTAAGCTATATTGAACTTGCCACATCCGTCCATCTCTTGTGTTTAATTTTATAAAATTCCACATATTAGAGGTAGGAAAAAGTCGATAGGTTATATTATTGTCTGTTGAAATGACCGAATTTGGGCTATTGTTTGATTTTGATTGACCAAATGAAAAAAATGTTAAAAACAAGAATATCAATGTAAATAAATTCAATTTCATATTATCTTAAATTTAGTGTTTTATAAAGTAAACTCAATAGTATTTATATTATTCCCAGCTAAAAATCTATCAACAAAGATAATAAAAAACAAACATCATATTACTTTGTTATAATTACTTTAAAAAAAAACTTTAAATTATTAAGTCAGGAAACCCTAAAACCATTTAACTCTCCTCTACTCCTTTACCACCAGATTTATCATCTTACCCGGCACTACGATAATCCGCTGTAAATCTTTGCCCTCAATGTATTTCCGGACATTTTCCAGATTGGGTGCTAATTCCAATATCTCTTTTTGTGTAAGGCTTGAAGCAAGCGTAACCAAATCTCTTTTCTTACCATTGACACACACGGGATATTCTACGGTATCAAGTACCATGTATTTGGCTTCAAATTCCGGGTAATTGGCCGTATGAACCGACGTGGTATGACCCATAAGTTGATGTAATTCTTCAGTAATAAACGGTGCAAAAGGCGCTAAAAGTACGTTTAGTTGATATAGTATCTCTTTTTTGCGACAGTTTAACCTTTTGAGTTCATTGACACACATCATGAATGCACTGACGCAGGTATTAAAAGAAAATCGCTCGATATCTTCCGTTACTTTTTTGATAGCTGAATGCAAAATCCTATACTCTTCGGCTGTCGGTGCTTCGTCATTGAGTGACCAGCCATTTTCATCAAAATACAGGCTCCAATACTTTCTCAGAAAACGATTGACACCGTCTATACCTTTGGTATCCCAAGGTTTTGATTGCTCGATAGGGCCGAGAAACATTTCATACATCCTGAAACAGTCTGCTCCGTACTTTTCTACAACCTCATCCGGGTTCTGAACATTGTACTTGGACTTAGACATTTTTTCCTGGATGATATTGACCGTGAAATACAAAGCATCGTTTTCGTCTTTCACCCAATGATATCTGGATACGTCGCCATTGACGAAGTAGTCCTTACCTATCGCATCATAATATTCTATAAACTTTGATTGATAAATCCTTCCTTGCGCATCGAGATAATCCGGGATATAAGCCAATCGTATCGGGCTTCCTGTTTGCACATCTGATTGTTCTTGTACATCCTTTATATTCCCTACCAAAGTGGTGCCGTCGTTCCATTTCAGGTTTTCAGCATAGTAGCCATACGCTGTTATCATCCCTTGATTGATGAGTTTTCGGAATGGTTCCGTGGTAGGCACATAGCCCAGATCATACAGAAATTTATGCCAAAATCTACTATACATCAAGTGACCAACTGCGTGTTCTGTTCCACCTACATACACATCAACATCTCGCCAATATTGAAGCGCATTTTCCGATGCAAAGGCGGTCTCATTATCAGAATCCATATAGCGCAGAAAATACCAAGATGACCCTGCAAATCCCGGCATAGTATCTGTCTCCAATTGCAATCCTTCAAATTGAGCAACCCATGATTCAGCCCTTGCCAATGGCGATTTTCCTCCCGATGCAGGCTGAAAATTATCAAGCTCTGGCAATTCTAATGGAAGTTGTGATTCTTTGAGTGGCTGTGCTACATGATCCGCATCATACGCTATTGGAAATGGCTCGCCCCAATATCTTTGGCGGCTGAAATTCGCATCCCGGAGCTTGAAATTCACTTTTCTATCTCCGATGCCCATACTTTTGATTTTGTCGTACATCAACTGTATGGCTTCTTTCACTTCCATACCGTTCAAAAAGTCGGAATGTATCATTTTCCCAACTTTTGCATGTGGTAGTGCATTTGGATATTCACTTCGATCTGTTACTTCTATGATGTCAATACCCATTTTTTTGGCAAATGCGTTGTCGCGTTCATCATCACCCGGCACTGCCATGATAGCTCCCGTTCCATAGTCGTTCAATACATATTCGCCAATCCAAACCGGTATCTGCTTCCCTGTGAATGGATGTATCGCATAAGCTCCGGTAAATACGCCCGTTACTTCCTTCGCTTCCGACATCCTGTCGATATCAGAGCGGGTCTTTACATATTCCAAGTATGCTTCTACTTCCGCTTTATGTCCGGCTGTCGTGATGAGTGGCACATATTCGTGCTCAGGAGCCAAAACCATAAAGGTAACGCCAAATATAGTGTCCGGCCGTGTAGTAAATATTTCAAGTTGCTTATCAAAACCATCTATTTGAAAGTACATCTTAGCACCTTCTGACCTTCCAATCCAGTTACGCTGCATGGCTTTCAGCGCATCTGACCATTCGAGCGTATCCAAATCATTCAGCAATCTTTCGACATAAGCCGTAATCCTGAGTGACCATTGCATCATGGCTTTCTTTTCTACCGGATGCCCGCCACGCTCTGAAACACCGTCTTTTACTTCATCATTGGCCAAAACGGTACCTAAGGCTTCACACCAATTGACATATCCCGTTTTCCTATAAGCCAACCGGTAATTCATTAAGATATCATCCTTTTGCTTAGTGGACATGTTGTTCCATTCCGCAGCTGTAAAATCAAAATCTTGGCTATTGGCAGCATCAATTTCTGTATTACCATGCTCAGAAAAATGTTCAATCAATACTTCAATTGGTCTGGCCTTTTGCTGTTGATTGTCGTAAAAGTGATTGTATAATTGTAAAAAAATCCATTGTGTCCAACGGTAATAACTTGGGTCAGAAGTTTTTACTACCCTGCTCCAGTCAAAGCTAAAACCTATATTGTCCAACTGCTCGCGATACCGCTTGATATTCGCATCCGTAGAAACGGCAGGATGGACACCTGTCTGTATGGCGTATTGCTCGGCAGGCAGTCCGAAAGCATCATATCCCATTGGATGCAGGACATTAAACCCTTTCAGCCTTTTAAAACGTGCAAAAATATCAGAAGCGATATACCCAAGCGGATGACCTACATGCAAGCCCGCTCCTGACGGATAGGGAAACATATCCAACACATAAAATTTAGGTAAGCTACTGTCATTGGAGATTTTGTAAAGTCCGGTTTTTATCCATTCGCTGCGCCACTTAGGTTCAATATTTTCCGGATGATAATGCATAAGAAATTAAATTTTAGATGATTGACATTTTTTTGAGAACCGCAAAATTATATATTTTTTGGCAATCTTGTCCGATAAAATTTAAAAGATTCATCGCTTTGCTCTGAATGACAATAAGTTCTATTAGGATATATTTTTCAATGATGACGATATTTCACCATGACCTTTCGGCAAATGTGTAAGAAAATCGAACAATACCAGATATCAAATATCCCTTTTATACTGGCTACAAAAAGAAAAAGAGCATTTCAAGATAAATAATAATCCCGAAATGCTCTTTTACAGCAATTCAGGGCGAAAGTATAAAAAGTTAAAAAAGAGCAAATTATAGACTAT
>CAYNSF010000056.1:0-1980 GCA_964399855.1 uncultured Aureispira sp.
AGTAGGTTAGTGCTTAGTTTTGCTCTTTTTGAACGTTTACCCGTTTAGTAGTGATTTTTTTAATAAAATCGATGAGTTCTCTCACGCTGTTCGAGATGACAGTCAGTTAGTTAAGTGGTTTACTGTGGTTTGGTTGTCGGCTTGCCGACAACCAAACCACAGTAAACCACTCCTAATAGAATATGTTGTCATTCAGAGCAAAGCGATGAATCTTTGAAATTTTATCAGACAACAATGTATTTCTTTATAAATTATTATTCAGCAATTGATTATAGAATTAATTGTTACTTTAGAAGATCAACATTTCCGATTTTCTTGTTATATTGTTTACCTTTGAGCCGTCAAAACGGATGTAGCGTATGAGTATTAAGACTTTTGTGGTAAAACAGGCGGCTGCTTGGATCGCCTATTCCATAGAGAAGTGGAAACGCAATGCACCACAAGATCAGGCTAATATCATGTTGAAATTAGTAGAAAGGGCAAAGCATACTGTTTTTGGTGTGGATCACCATTTTTCCGAAATAAAAACTTATGAGGATTTCAAAAGGCATATTCCAATACGTGATTATGAAGGATTACGTACGTACATAGACAGGGTAGTGGTAGGAGAAAAGGATATCCTTTGGCCGGGAAAACCTAAGTATATTACTAAAACATCGGGAACAACCAGTGGTGTGAAATACATTCCAATTACAGAAGAAAGTATGCCCAATCACATTTCGGGAGCCAGAAATGCTATGTTGAACTATATCCACCAAAAAGGTAATGCAGATGTTTTTAACGGAAAGATGATTTTTCTATCAGGATCTCCTAAGCTTGAATTGAAATCGGGTATTCCAACGGGTCGTCTATCCGGCATTGTCAATCATGAAGTGCCGTCTTGGGTACGGAGTAATCAGTTGCCGTCTTATGAAACCAATTGCATTGATGATTGGGAGACAAAATTAGATAAAATAGTTGAAGAAACCCTTTCTCAAGATATGTCCTTGATCAGTGGTATTCCACCATGGGTACAAATGTACTACGAACGTATCTTAGCCGCTTCCGGTAAGAAGACGATCTTGGATGTTTTTCCAAATTACAGCCTTTTTATGTACGGAGGTGTTAATTTTGAACCCTATCGAAGCAATTTAGAAACATTAGTCGGTGGCAAGATAGATAGTATTGAAACTTTTCCTGCTTCTGAAGGATTTATAGCTTTTCAGAGTGATATGCATGATCATGGCTTGCTATTAAATACAAGCTCGGATATCTTTTTTGAATTTATACCCATAGATCAGATAGACAAAGAAAACCCAGACAGATTGTTGTTACCTGATGTTCAAATGGGCAAGGATTACGCTATCATCATCAATAATAATGCAGGACTTTGGGCGTATAATATAGGAGATTGTGTCCGATTTGTCAGTCTAAATCCCTATAAAGTGATTGTCAGCGGACGTGTTAAGCACTATATTTCGGCATTTGGAGAGCATGTTATCTGCAAAGAGGTAGAAGAAGCCATGTTGAATGCAATTGCTGGTAGTAAATCCAGTATTGTAGAATTTACCGTCGCTCCACAAGTTAATCCACCAGATAAAAGTTTGCCTTATCACGAATGGTTTGTAGAGTTTACAACAGTGCCCGAAAACCTTGACGCATTAGGAGCAAGGGTAAATGATGAAATGTGTAAGCAAAATATTTACTATAACGACCTGATAAAAGGAAATATCTTACAGCCTTTGAAAATACGACCTATGAAGCATGATGCATTCAGAAATTTTATGCAATCTCAAGGAAAATTGGGTGGTCAGAACAAGGTGCCAAGAGTATGTAATGATAGAAAAATAGCAGACAGCATAGACAAGTATATCATTGAATAAGACAGTATTTGGAAATTAAATTAAGTCTGGTCGTCTGATTTGATGAAAAATAATTTACCTATTGCACTGTCCAGATAAAAAGTTAAATTATAATGGATTAAAGATCAAGGCAAAAAAC
>CAYNSF010000056.1:2080-18830 GCA_964399855.1 uncultured Aureispira sp.
ACAGGCGAACCGTGTGGTTCGGCGAGGCTTTTTAACGCAGATATTTGAAAAAAGAGCAACATTTTATTCATTTCTTTATCTTGACAGAGCAATATTGCACTGTCCAGATAAAAAGTTAAATTATAATGGAAGTTATTTTTTTTAAGCTCAAGGCAAAAAACACAGGCGAACCGTGTGGTTCGGCGAGGCTTTTTAACGCAGATATTTGAAAAAAGAACAACATTTTATTAATTTCTTTATCTTGACAGAGCAATATATATACACAATTGAAAAAATAATCTTACTATTGTGTTGAAATTGAGTTAAATTATGTTGTTAGATATTATTGTAGCTATTGTTGTAACCCTTGGATTTTATCTTGGATATTCGCGTGGATTGATTAAAACGGTTTTTAATTCACTATCCTTGTTAATAGGGATTTTGGCGGCTTTAAAAATATCGCCGATCGTCATGGATATCTTGGAGAGTTTACTTAAAACATCACCGGCAGTTTCTTTTTTATTAGGCGTTGTCATTACGTTTTTAGGTGTTATGTACTTGGTTCGTTATGCCAGTACTAAGGTTGAGGATTTACTCAAAGTTGTTAATATCAATTTTATCAATAAGATAGCAGGTGGTACTGTACAAGCATTATTTTACGCATATCTGTTGAGTTTATCCTTATGGCTTATTGATGCTATAAGTGTTTTAAAACCAGAAGTGAAGAAAGCATCTATAACCTATTCACTTTTAGAGCCATTACCCGAAAAAGGGAAATCTTTTTTTGTAGCTGTCAAGCCTTTGTTTAAATCATTTTGGGACAAGACGGTAGCATCTATGGACAGTGTGAATAAGAAATAATTGATTTCTTCGAGTTAGTTTTTATATAAAATTTCAATTTTTTAGACAAATGTAATGTCAATCGTTGCAGAATTACTTAGTTTTGTGCAATACTAATTTCATTATACATTTAGAATGCAGGATGACCAATTAAAGTACGATCTTCGTGGCGTATCAGCCTCCAAGGATGATGTTCATAAAGCGATTCAACATCTTGATAGAGGGCTTTTCCCCAACGCATTTTGTAAAGTTATACCGGATATTGTAGGAGGAGATGCTGCATATTGTAATGTCATGCATGCCGATACCGCAGGTACTAAGACGAGTTTAGCGTATATGTATTGGCGAGAAACTGGAGATATTAGCGTTTGGAAAGGTATCGTTGAAGATGCCATCGTTATGAATCTCGACGACATGGGCTGTGTAGGTATTTTCGATAATATCGTACTTTCATCGACTATAGGACGTAATAAAAGTATTATTACAGGCGAAGTTATCTCTACGATTATCAATTATACACAAGCGTACATCAATAAATTGGCTGATTACGGTATAAATGTCTATTTGTCAGGTGGAGAAACAGCTGATGTCGGCGATATCGTAAGGACAATAGATGTAGGATATACAGCATTTGCAAGGGTGAAAAGATCAGACATTATTGATATAAACCTACAACCAGGCGATTATATAGTTGGCTTCGCTTCCTATGGTCAGTCGGTGTATGAAAGCGAATACAACGGTGGTATGGGTAGTAATGGGCTTACGTCTTCACGGCATGATGTGCTGAGTAAGTACTATATGCATCAATATCCTGAATCTTTCAATCCATATATACCGGAAAACGTCGTTTACACGGGATCAAAACGGTTGACTGATACCATTGATATTCATGGGCAATCGATGCATACTGGAAAATTAATCTTATCGCCTACAAGAACGTATCTTCCTTTGCTCAAACCAATGATAGAACAGTTTAGATCGTCGATACATGGATTGATACACTGCTCAGGTGGTGGACAAACGAAGGTAGGTAAATTTTTTAACAGCAATATAGCTATCATCAAAGATACATTGCTACCGATTCCACCGCTATTCAAGCTTATACAAGACGAGTCGGGATTGAGTAATCGAGAAATGTTTCAAGTCTTCAATATGGGACATAGGTTGGAATGTTATACTCCCGATAAAGATGTTGCAACAGCGATGATAACTATGGCTAATAAGTTGGGCATTGAAGCGAAAGTCATTGGAAGAGTAGAAGCCGCTGATAAGCCACAAATCGTCATAGAACATGCAGGAGAAACGATTATTTATCCTGTTTAATATCATACTTAACTTCTTTTTTTAAAATAATATATTACCATGAAAATACAGAAAAACCATGTAGTGGCTTTACACTATAAACTTCAAGAAGATAACCATGATGGAGCGCTGATTGAAGAAACTTACGGTAGCGAGCCTTTGACTTTTATCTTTGGTATAGGAATGATGCTTCCGTCTTTTGAAGAACATATTGAAAACCAAAATGGAGGAGATACATTCTCATTCACATTGTCACCAGAGAATGCTTATGGCGAATTTGAAGATGATGCAGTCATCGATATTCCGATAAGTAATTTTGCTGATGAATCTGGCAATGTAGATCGGACAAATTTAGTAGTAGGAGAACCTATCAATATGCACGATGATCAAGGACGCACTTTTATGGGTATAGTTCAGGAAGTAAATGACGAATCTATTGTCGTGGACTTTAATCATCCAATGTCAGGGCGTACATTGTATTTTACTGGAGAAATACTTGAAGTACGAGCAGCTACCGCATCTGAGTTGGATCATGGACACGTACACCATGATGGGCATGACCACCATTAGTAAAGATTAGTCCACCAAAAGTTCTTAATAAAATAGTCTCTAAACCACTAAAGACACTCAGCGTTTCGCAAAGATACACTAAGGTTTTCTGTGTTTCTTAGAGTTTTATTAAGTGATCTTAGCGGTAGAGGTTTATCTGATCAAGCATCTTTTTACCACTTAGGCTATTATATTCGATACTTCATTCAAAAAAAATATCCAGTTCTATCAATGTAGAACTGGATATTTAAACAAACACTTTTTAACTACCTATTTTGAAGTATGAAACAAGAAATATGACTGTATCCACAGCCATATTTCTATAAATAATGAAAAGTTTAACTCAATTAAAAATCTAAAATCAGTCCTGCATTTACTTGTCTGAATCCAACCGGCATGATACCTGACTGTCCTCTGTTCAATCTTGAACCAACTACGACATTATTACCTAAGTTTTTACCAGCAACAAAGACATTGCAACGAGTTGAACCTAATCTAAAATCGTAACCTGCGTTTATGTCAAATGTTGCAAAACCGTCGATTTTACCAAGTCCACCATCACCAGAAACATTTGTGAAATTCGCAAATTCTCCGTATTGCTCTCCGACATAGTTATACGAAAATCCGAAGTTGAAATCTCCAAAGCCATAGTCTAAACCGATATTGTAAGCAACTTTAGGGCTGTAAGGTGTTTCTCCCTCCTCAATAGCTCCGTCTCCAAATTTATATACAGTTCTGACCACTCTGTTCATATCATCAGCTGTAAGTGGCGTTTGAAGTTGTACTTCTTGACCATTCACTCTTTCGTATAGCACATAACCATTAGGATTAGCATTGGCTTTATCTGCCATTTCTTGTTTTGTAGCTTGAGTATGCTTGATTTGAGTGAATAGATGTAAATCCTCCAATTCTCCTGAAACTACCCTTGAATTGAGTAATGTAAGATTTGGTCTGATAGCAAGTCTGTGCTTACTGTCTTCCGGTAATACCTGGATTCTCAATGCTATTTCAGCGCCTTGAATGTTGATTTCTGCTAATTTTCTGAAATATTCATTCCATCCTGCAAGTGCAAAGTTATTGATTCTGTTGTTGTAAACGGAGATTTGTCCCCATACGATATCTTTAAATAATTCGCCCCTTACGCCCAATTCAGCATTTAAACTTGTTTCAGGTTTGAGATTGCTCAATTCACTTGGGTCAACAGGGTTTGTTATTACACCGTCACGCTCTACATAAAATCCATAGTATTTTGACGGAGCAATATAGCCTTTATACACACTACCATATACTTTTGCACCACCTATTCTATATCCTAAAGTGATACCTGGTTGGAATATAGTATAGTTATTCACACGCTCATTACCTTCGTCAGAAGTGATATCTGGATTATTAGCATTAGCTATATTGTTAACTCTATCCATCCAAACTCTTTCTAACCTAAGTATAGGAGTCACATCGAAGTTATTGTATGTAAATTGATTTCTTACATAACCATTCAATGAAACCAATGCATATTCTAAATCTGTAGTAAATCTACCTGATCTCGACCATCTTGTTGAATCTGAAGCAAGTACTCTGTCTATAAAGGTCTCACGATAAAATTTACCCTGAGCTTCAAATTTATTCAACCAGTTGTCGCCTGTTGATGTAAGTTCATACGTCTCGTCTAATGATACAACAGAGAAATTCCAACGGCTGTCAGTAGTCGCTTCTCTTCCTCTTGCGTTGATACTTCCTACACGTACATAATCGTCATCTGTAGGTGTAAGACCATCAAGATATTTGTATTTAGCATTATAAATGTCTTCTCCTCCTTTAAAATTCTCTAAATAACCTTTAACTGCACTTGCACGTATTACAGTATTCGTCTGTCTCCACCAGTCACGTGCAAAGTCAGATGCAAATAATCTTGTAGTAAATGAAGAATTCTCTTCAGGTGTATATTTATGGATGATGTCTAAGCTATATCTGTGCATGAAAAATCTATCCGCATCAAATGGGCTTTTAGTCGGGTCTATACTGAATGTATAAGGCGTGATAGAGCTCAATGTAGCTTGATTATCTTCAAATTGTCCACTGATTTTGAAAAATAGCGATTGATTTTTTGTCAATTCTGCAAATATCTTTGCATTGATATTAAAGTCTTTTACAGAGGAATTTTCAGTGAATCCGTCAAATTTCTTGTAAACGCCCTCGATTTGTGCGCCAACTTTATTCCAAGTTCCACCATAAGAAAGCAATCCTGCCATATAACCTCTTTGACCACCTGTCAATTTAGCTCTTACCGTAGGTTTTTGTGGTGGCTTCGGTGTGTTATAATTGATTACACCAAACATGTTGTTCGGACCATATCTCAATAAATCAGCACCTGTGATAACCTCAATACCCGATACACGGTCACTGATAGGATTGTAATAGATACCAGGAGCAGTATAAGGAGCCGGAGAGATAGGCGCACCATCTTCCATCATTAAGATTTTTTCAGAGCGTCTTCCCCAAGATCCACGAATACTTACATTCAATCGGTTCGACAAACCCAAATCCCCAAGTACGTTTACACCTGGAAGCACTTTTAACGCCTCTTCTGTAGAAATAGGCTGCATGTGCTTTAATGCGACAGGGCTTACATAATAGTTTGTTCCTTGATAGTTTTCTTTGTACATAAGCGGTGAAGTAGTCACGTTTATTTCTTTAAGGATTGTACCGCTTTCCTTCATTTTAACTGTACCTAAGTTAGTGCCGCCGCTAATTGCAGAAACTAATATTGTGCTGTCTTGCATACCCAAGTATTTGAAATAAACTTGGTTCGTTCCAGACATTAACTGCAATGAAAAATTACCCCTTTCGTCAGTATAGACTTGGTCGCTACCAGAACTAACAGAAACTCCGGTAAGTGCTTGGTTGTAGGAGTCTGTTACTTTTCCTTTTACAAAATAATCTTGCGCTTGCAAGGTTAAAGAAAATCCTGCCATTAGCAAGATCAACATACTTTTTAAAATTATCTTCATAAAGTTTCAATTTTGATTTGTAAGAATAATTAATAATACCGCAAAGTTATATAGAATAACATCCGTAGCAGGGTTTTATAAATTAGAATAATATTAGAATTTAGTGAATATGAATGAAACTCAAATATTGAAAGGTCAAAGATGTTTCAAAAGTGATGTATATTAACGAATAACGAATTTTGGTTAACCTTTATAGTTGAAAGGTCTCGTTATTCTTGAGCTGAAATACATTTTTCATCCTTTGGCTATGGCAAATAAAATGGAAGATTTCGGATAGCCCTGATACTAGTTTTTGTTAATCTTCCAGTAACCTGTTTTGTCGCTTCCAATACGTTCTATAAATCCCATTCTTTTAAGTTCCTGTATATGTCTCTTTATCGTTGCGGTAGAGTATCCTGTTTTTTCTGAAAGCACACTATAATTGGAATGTGGGTTTTGTTTCAAATGTTGAAAAATATTGTTTTTTACAGGGTCAATTACAGGGTCAAATACTTGTTTTACAGGGTCATTTACTGTGTCAGCAAGAATGTGCATATCCCTATTCTTTAACGTATGGTTTTCACCAAGCAAAAGATTTCCAAAGAATCGAAGTAAATACTCATTGGTTGCGTGAATATTATTGATGTGATTTTTGTAATTGGCTCTTACAAGTGCGTTACGGAAATACCACGAATGTTCGTCAAATAAGTCGTTGTTTACTTCAAAGCCAAAAGCCTGCAAATATTTAATTAAAAATATTGCAGTTGTTCTTGTGTTTCCTTCACCCAAAACGTGGATTTGCCACAAATAAGAAATAAAATGTGCAATATGTTCAATGGTTTCTTCTTGGTTTAGTCCTTTGTAACTAAATTTTTTCTCTTGCTCAAAATCATATTCCAAAGTTGCTTTCAAATTGTCGGCACTCGGATACAAAACCGTTTCTCCATTTAAAACCCATTCTTTTTTAGTGATGTTGTAATCACGAATTTTCCCTGCAAACCTGTAAAATACGCCAAACAAAACAATTATATCAATTGTGGTGGGTTTCAACCCAGCACAAAAAAGAAATCTATCGTTTTCCCAATCACCCAATCACCAATCTCACCTCCAATTCTCCTTTCTGACTTCATAAACAAAGTTTTCAGTCTCCGACTCACCGAAATAGGCAACTTTGATCCGATCCACTTTAGTAGCTCCGATACGTTCAATAGAGATTTGTGAACGAACGTTGTCAACGCCTATGTGAAAGAGTACAACATCGACATATTGAAACAGAAAATCGAGCATCATCCGCTTGATCATAGGATTAGCTCCTTTACTCCAATAACTTTTAGCAATAAATGTATATCCGATATATATCGAACTATCCACTGGACTGTAATCGTAAATTCTTGTACTTCCTATGATCGTATCTGTATGGGAGTCTATTATTTTAAAGGCACTGCCACTTTTGATAGCTCCGTCAAAGAAATTTTGAAATACTGCCCGCTCATACCTATTTTTATTGGGATGTTGTGCCCACACTTCAGGGTCAGCGGCAACAGCATACAAAGCTTCAAAATCAGTCGAACGTAGCGGTTCTAAAAGATAGGATCCAACTGCAAGAACAGGTATAGGGTTAAAAGGTAACATATTATTTTATAGTATTGAGATTAACATATTAGCACATCCAAAGTGTTATAATAAAATTCCTATATCTTTGGGATGATTTGAATATAACTGCAATATTAAACATTTTATCATATAAAAAGGTTATGTAATTATTTACTATATATTAGTTAACTTTCAAAATCTAAATGTATGAAATCAAACATGGGAAAACAAGATAAAATGATCAGGCAGGTGGTAGCCTTAATCATAGTTGTACTATATTTTGCAAAACTGATATCGGGCACGACAGCTATTGTGTTAGGCGTTATAGCAATTGTTTTTGCTGCTACGAGCTTATTCAGTTTTTGTCCGTTATATACTTTATTGGGGATTAATACCAATAAGAACAATAAGTGATCGTATATAATTCGACTTTATAACACGATTATATACCTTGATTTAGGTTTTTATTAATGAATGATTATGAATTTTTTATATACATTTGTGGCAACTTTTGTAATAATTAGTACGTTGTAATTGCTTATTGGCAATTTAAAAATTAAATATTTAAAAACATTTGAAAATATGGCATTAGAATTCACAGACGGTAATTTTGAAGAAACTGCGCTTTCAGGAGGTGTTTCTGTAGTTGATTTTTGGGCAGAATGGTGTGGACCATGCAGATTGATAGGCCCTATCATTGAAGACTTAGCAACAGTTTATGATGGTAAGGCAAATATTGGTAAGTTGAATGTTGATGAGAATCCGGAAGTATCTTTGAAGTACGGCATCAGAAGTATTCCTACTATATTGATTATAAAAGACGGAGAGGTTGTTGACAAGCAAGTAGGTGTTGCCTCAAAAGCAGCATTGGAAGCTAAAATCGTGGCTCATCTATAACCATATAGTAAATCGAAATAACCGATATTTTAGATAAACTACTGTTTTCTCAATAAGGATTCAGTAGTTTATCTGCATAATACATAAGTTATTTAAACGGATATTAGTTGCGATACTCTATAATGTATTTAATTTCAACTTTGAATTTTCAATTCTCAATTAATTAAATGAGTTTTTTTGATCATTTTGACGTACGACAGATTGAAAATCTTGAGCTGCTTGCCAAGCAAGTGGTTGAAGGTTTTATAATTGGTTTGCACAAAAGTCCTTTTCATGGGTTTTCTGTCGAATTTGCAGAGCATAGATTGTATAACCCTGGCGAATCTACTAAAGATATAGACTGGAAAGTGTATGGTCGTACAGACAAAATGTTTACCAAGAAATTTGAGGAAGAGACCAATCTTCGATGTCAGATTATCATCGATACGTCATCCTCAATGTATTTTCCTGAACAAAGGTCGAGTAACCAGTTAAATAAGCTTCAATTTTCTGCACTTGCTGCTGCTTGTATTATGAATCTGCTCAAAAAACAACGTGATGCTTTTGGGCTTAGTATCTTTGATAGCGATGTACGGATACATACCAAATGCCGTTCTGCTACTTCACATTATAGGTTGCTACTGACTTATTTGGATACATTAATCAATGATACGACCAAGCAAAAATTAACTTCAACAGCTAAAGCGCTGCATCAGTTGGCGGATAGTATTAATCGACGTTCTTTGGTCATTATTTTTAGTGATATGTTTGAACATTCCGAAAGTCAAGATGATATGTTTGCTGCGTTGCAACATCTTAAATATGCGAAGCATGAAGTGGTTTTGTTCCATGTTACAGACAAAAAGCACGAAATAGACTTTGAGTACGATAACCGTCCATACTTGTTCATTGACATAGAAACGGGAGATGAAGTCAAATTGCAACACAACCAAGTTAAGTCATTATATACTGAAAAGATAAAAGCGTATAAAGATGCTTTGAGAATGAAGTGCTTGCAATATAAAATAGATTTTGTAGAAGCAGATATCAACGAAGGATTTAATGTCGTTTTGCAAAATTACATGGTCAAAAGAAACAAGATGAAATAATTATTTTTTAATATCAACAATCAACAATCAACAATCAACAATCAACAATCAACAATATCATGTCTAAAATAAAACTATCCGAAATACCTACAGATGCTCCAAAGCATTTAAAAAGGAAAAAATGTGAATATGAAACCATAGATATGGCCATTAAGATTGGTCAATTACAACATAAACTTTATGCGGAAAGAAAGCAAAGCCTCCTTGTGATATTACAAGGTATGGATGCCAGTGGTAAAGACGGAACGATCAAAACGGTATTTGCTGATTGTAATCCTACAGGTATCGATACGTATGGATTTAAGAAGCCGAGTACAGTGGAAATGGCTCATGATTTTCTATGGAGAGTGCACAAGCGAACACCAGAACATGGTAATATAATGGTATTCAACCGTTCACATTACGAAGATATAATTATACAACGAGTGCATGAATGGATCGATTTCAATAGGGTAGAGCAGCGTATGAATGCGATTAATGCGTTTGAAGAATTGTTGGAATTTGACAATAATACCAAAGTGCTCAAATTCTATATGCATATATCACCTGAACGCCAGGAAGCCAAACTTCAGGAGCGGATAGACGACCCACTAAAGAACTGGAAACATAAGCCCGATGATTGGGAACAAAGGAAATATTGGGACCAATATATGGAAGCGTATGAATACGCTATAAACCATAGTAAAATACCATGGCATATCATCCCTTGTGATAAGCGGTGGTACAGGAACTATGAAATCTCAAAAGTCGTATTGAAGACGCTTGAAGACATGCATCCAGAATTACCTATTTTAAAGCAAGATGAGTAATCCTCTAAAAGTTCGTGTCGATAAGTGGCTATGGGCTGTTCGCATATTCAAATCAAGAACCATGTCCACAGATGCCTGCAAAAGTGGTAAAGTTAGGGTCAATGAAGTTGCGGTTAAACAATCTTTTTCAGTCACACTTGGCGACAAAATAGAGGTACGAAAAAATGGGTTTATATTTACATTTAAGGTCAATCAATTGCTCGAAAGGCGAGTATCGGCAGTATTAGCAGCGCCTTGTTATGAAGATTTGACACCTGCTGATGAGCTCAATAAATACAAAAATTGGTTTGTAGGAAAGACGGGTGTTGAAGTACGAAACAGAGGCGAAGGCCGCCCTACCAAACGAGATCGAAGAGAGATCGACGATTATAAAGACAATTATTTTGACGACGATGAATTGGAAGAAGGCTTGAAATGAAAATCATAATTTTTGAGTCGGTAATTTGGTGGGATTTTTAAAAACTTATGTTATCAAAATAGCACGCATAACATTAGACATTGTAAAATTACTTTTCTCACCCTTCATTGATGTCAATGGATATGTTTTGTACTTTTTTTTTGTAGTTTATCTTGTTGACAAAGTTGCTGATTTTTAATCAGATTTTAGAATAAAATACAATCATTTCGACCCTTCAGCTATCCACCTAAAGTAATGTATTTCAATCAAGATTGACCGATTTATCTAAACTAAGTCAATAATGCTCGTTATTTGCCTCTTATCCAAAAGATGAATGAGCATTTTTTTTTAAGCTTCTTTAGGGCTTAGGAAAAAGTCAAAAATAAAAACAACGGGTTCTAAAAAATATGACTACAACTTGGTCGCACACTCATGGCTTGACTAATCGAAATTGAACTCCATATTACAGATTGATTTTGTTTAAATTTTACTTTTTATGTATTTGACCATTTTCGGTGTTTTAGCTTGCCTTTTCTACCATTTTTCCTTATAAAATAGCGATTTATAGACAGGTAGTACGATGTAATATAGCATCATCAACATATCTAACACAGGAAACCAAAGCAATAAATTGCTACTTTTTAATTTGGAAAACCATGTGTATATGCAGATAAACTGAATGAACCATTTCACCACTAAGAATAATGAAATGGAAATAGCTAACTGAGGAAAGGCGATGATAGCTGCGAACAAAGAGCCATAGAAAAGCAGCTGTACGACAACAAATAGAAAAAGGAATATTTGATGTTTTCGTTGGTAGTGAACTGACGTAGAAATGTGTCTGGATTTCTGATTGAAGTAGGGTAGTAAATTAGTTTTTGATGTGGAATAGACAAAACTTTCGGATTCAAGATTGATAGTTGTATTGTCTTTGGTAACAACAGATTGGATAAAAAGGTCGTCGTCTCCAGATGCTATATCTAAATGCTGCTGATGTCCACCATTGTCAATAAATAAATGCTTTTTAAACATCAAATTTCTACCAACACCCATATAAGGGCTGCCCAATAAGGCTCCGGATCCATATTGAATTGCGGTCATGATGGTTTCGTATCTCGCAAATTTATTTAATAATCCTGGTTGTTGGATCATCGGGCTAAATCCTAAGACAATCTCGTTTTTAGATTGAATCAGCATGGATTGCATCATCGATTGTATCCATTGGTTACTGCCGAAAGTACAGTCCGCATCTGTCAATAAGATGTATTCGTATTTTGCAGCATTTATAGCTTGTGTAAGCGCCCTTTTCTTGCCAGGTTTGTCTTCGGCTGCGAGCAAGACGCTAAGCCGTGTGTCTGAATATGATTGAAGGATTTCCAAAGTATTGTCTGTGCTAAAATCATCCACAACAATAAGTTCGAAGTTGGGATAATCTTGTGACAATATTTGGTTGACTATGTTGAAGATATTTTGTGCTTCATTTTTACATACTATGATAATACTCACTGGATGAGGTGTGCCTTTTTTTACCAATGGCCTCTTTCTATGATAGTTTAATAGCGAAAAAAAGTATGATGACCAATACAATGCAATGGCTATTAAAGAGATGATAAGGCTAAAGAACACAACTGTTAGAGTCATTTATTAAAGTAGTTCTGATAGAGATCTTTGTTTGTTAATCCAGGTATAAAAAATGCACCAGGCATGACCTGGTGCATTTTTTTTAAAAAGTGATTTGAATAAGGATATTAGATCTTATTAAATTTATGCGTGTAAATACCTCCTTTGGTTCTTAAATTTAAGAAGTACATGCCAGATGATAAGTTAGCAACATTGATAAAATTGGCATTGTTGCTGATATCACTCACTTGCTTACCCATTAAGTCTGTAACAAATAACTGGTAGTCAACGCCGTCTCTTACTTGCAGATCAACATTCAGGATGTCTCCAACAGGATTTGGATACACGTTTAATGCTTCAACAAATGACTGATCCTGAAGTGAAGTTGTTAAATCAACACTAATATATTGTCTTGTAGATGCTTCAAAATAAAAATCAGAGAACATCTTATCTTTTATTATTTCTCCTTGAGCATTTAAGAATATAATACCTGGTAGAGGATGGTCTTGACCAAATGCAGACATACCGTCTCCATATTCATCATTAACAGTCATGGTAAGGCAGCTTGCATCTTCATTCTCGATAGTAAGTTCGTATCTATGCTCTTTATTGGCATCCGGTCCACCGCCACCAAATTGATCAGCATTACCTGCTCTATATTTAGATTGATTATGAATGACTCTGTTTTTCTGGTCTTTGATATTCCAGGAAATTTCAGAAGGATAGAAGTCAGTAGTGAACAATACGGTAAATGTTTTTTCAGTAGTGCTTGGTCTGTATAAAGTTCCTACTATTTCAATATATTCACTTTCTTCGAGTTTGACATCATCAGCTTCTTCGATTTTGACACGAATTTCCGTTGTTTGATCAAGTGACTTCGTCCCGAAATTTAGTTTCGCTTGTTTGAACACACCTAATGGAGTGCTGAATGAAGCTAATTTTTCATCTCCATTAAAGCTGATAGATGCATTTATTGATGAAATGGCTGTAGTACCCATATTGATAACATTCGGGCGTTGGGTGTAATTAGTTGTTTTACAAAATGTTTTTTCCTCAATATTGTCTGTAAATATTAAATCTTTTTCAGCAGTGGGAATCATCGCTTTTTCCCAAATCGCTAAATCGTAACTAAATTCTCCCATTTCCATAACTGATCTATCCGGTCTGATGACGTACAATGTAGGGAAATAAGTGATTTTTAATAGGTTGTTGAAGCTATGATCGTTGATGATTGGGTATTCTACACCAGCCGTCCAATCTCCTAATGAAGGTGGATTTCCGTTCACTTCCTTAAAGAGATGTTCAAGAGGCGTTGAAGCATCAGCCTCTAAACCATATACTCTGATTTGGTCTGTACCATTGGGTCCATAGGTGTAATCAAGATATTTAAATAAATTGCTATTATGGAAATTCCAACATGGTCCGCACCATGTTGCAAAAACATCAATAATGACTGTTTTTCCTGCATCTAAATCGGCAAAAATGTCAAAGTCATTTCCTTTGATATCCTTTCCTTTAATATTTGCGGACAGTTTATCGCCTGAAACGATCTGTGCATTTATGGCAAGTGTGCCAAAAATAAAAATTGAAAAAAGTAAAAATTTCCTCATGTGGGTTTGTTTTAAATTATGATGGTTAATTAAATTTGTAATACCAATGTTATTTTGGTATTTCTCAAGCAAAGTTACATTTTTTTTACAAATCGAAACATTAATCTGTATAAAATATTTACCTGGATGCTAAAAAAGTAAAAATTTTGTATTAGCGAAAAACTTAATCAAAAAACTGGATTAATATTAAATAAAACCTCAACTGTTAATGATTCAACATGAAGATAGATTCATCCTGATGCACCTTTATTTATCTCGCTTTTCTTGCTTTTGCAAAAATGTCGTTTGTTGTTTTAGCTCTTGTAGATAGGAATTTATTTTAGCAACTTGATCCTTGATCGCAAAGTTTAAGATTTAATAAGACTTATCTTAATAAATCTTATTAAATTTATGCGTGTAAATACCTCCTTTGGTTCTTAAATTTAGAAAGTACATACCAGATGATAAGTTGGCAACATTGATAAAATTGGCATTGTTGCTGATATCACTCACTTGCTTACCCATTAAGTCTGTAACAAATAACTGGTAGTCAACGCCGTCTCTTATCTGTAATTCAACATTCAGAATGTCTGTAACTGGATTTGGATATACATTTAAAAATTCAACAAATGGCTGATCCTGAAGTGATGAAGTTAAATCGACACTAATGAATTGTTTTGTTGAAGAATCAAAAATAAAATCTGTATATATTTTTTCTTTAATCACTTCGCCAGCACTATTCAGAAATACAACACCTGGAACTGGGTGGTTATTGTCGAAATTTCTCATACCATTTTTATGATTGTCATTGATCGTCATGGTCAGGCACGTTACATCATCGTCCTCGATCGTAAGTTCATATCTAAACTCTTTATTAGCTTCCGGACCACCACCACCAAGCCGGTCTTCATTTCCTGCTCTGTATGTGGATTGGTTGTGAATAACTCTGTCATTTTGGTCTGTGATAATCCAGGATGTTTGAGAAGGATAGAAGTCAGTTGTGAAAAGTACTGTAAATGATTTATCTGTTATACTTGGCCTATATAAAGTACCTGCAATTTCACTTAAATTATCTTCTGCATCTTTGATGTCATCTACTTCCTCAATTTTGATACGGACTTCTGTTGTATTGTCAACCTGCTTCGTTCCGAAGTCGAGTTTTTCTTGTTTGAATACACCTAATGGTGTACTGAAAGAAACTGAATTTTTTTCTTCGTTAAAGCTGATAGAAGCTTTCAAAGATGAAATAGAAGTAGTTCCCATATTTATGATATTAGGGTGTTGGGTGAAAATAGCTGAATTACAAAATGACGTTTCGACAATAGCGTCAGTAAATATCAAATCTTTTTCGGCTGCTGGTATCATTGCTTTTTCCCAGATGCCATAGTTATTTCTGAAACCGCCCATTTCCATAACGGTTCTGTCCGGTCTGATGACGTATAATGTTGGGAAATAACTAATTTTTAAAATGCTATTGAAGCTATGATTGTTAATGATAGGGTAATCTACTCCAGCCGTCCAATCTCCTAAAGACGTTGGATTTCCTTCCACTTTTTTGAATAGATGATCCAAAGGCGTTGAAGGGTCTGCTTCTAAACCATAAACACGGATCTGGTCAGTGCCGTTAGGTCCAAATTCGTTATTTAGCGATTTGAAAATACCATTATTATGAAAATTCCAACATGGACTGCACCAAGTTGCAAATACATCAATTATGACAGATTTTCCAGCATCTAAATCAGCAAAAATATCAAAATCATTACCCTTGATATCTTTCCCTTTAATGTTTGCAGTCAATTTATTGCCTGAAATTATCTGTGTATTCGCAGCAAAGCATCCAAAAATAAAAATTGAAAAAAGTAAAAAATTTCTCATGAGGGTCAGATTTAAATTAGATAGATTGTCTGTTATGAAAATATTTATTATAGCAAAGTTACAATTTGATTTGAATTGTCAAAACATTAATCTGTATATAATGTAGATTAATACACTAAAAGCAATTTTATAGGCTCAAGGTCAGTCCTATCCGAATGCCATTTTCCCAGATTCTTTGATGATGGTTTTCAGCTTTGAAAGGTATTAAAGCGTGGATTTTTGTGTATGGATTTACAAAAACAGATATGCCATTATTGAAATCATATTTTGCTGCTACACCTAAAAGTGATCCAATACCAGTTTGGTTACTGATTTCGCTGTTTTTAGTTGCGTCAATATTGACGATCAACCCACCATTTACAAAGAAATATTTTAGGAAGTTCGCCCGTAAGGTCAATGGAATATTGATAAGGGACAGATTTGTTTTTTCAGAAGAAAATTCAACTCCAGGATATGCGTGAGATTCAATAATGATATGATGTTTCGCATATTCAATTCCAGTCTCTGCTTCCAACCAAGTATTGATAGGGTAAAGGTAATTGATACTAAGTGTATGAAACTTTTCACCAAAGTAAGAGGGAGCACCGATAATTTTTTCAAAAAATACAGGAGCGTTGTCTCCAAAAGATGAAAATGCTATTCCGATCTTAGCTTTTGAAAACTTCGTACTGCTATCTTGTGCTGTAATGAAACTTAGATTAAAAAATAAGTAGCATATTGTAATGATAATCGCTCTTGTCATGATTTTCATTTTGTGTTTAGTAGTGAATTTAATTGACACAAAGTTACGATTTATTTCTAATATATTCAGTAGCTCAAATGTATTATTTTGCTTTTTTTATCTAAAACTGATGATTAGCGGAGTTGTTAGATTTGCTTAGTGATTTCTTAGTGGTAAAATATAAATGTGTAGTTGGTTAGAATTGTTTATAAGTTTACCCTGTTGGATGTTTACTATCCCACAGAGTGAAAGGGTTTATAAGTTTAGGTCATTATCACTTTTGCGCATAAGGTATTTGGGAATTATAAACCCAACAAGCTAATATGCCAACAACCTAACTACCATATTCCCAAATCCAAAATCCCAAATCGTAATTTATTTAATTCATTCACATGTGTGTATAACAAATTGCACTAAGCGGCTGCATTAACAATTTCCTCCAATATATACCAAGTATTGCTCTTATAAAGGCATCTCAGATTAGCTATCGCATTGGCTCCCTTA
>CAYNSF010000057.1:0-18410 GCA_964399855.1 uncultured Aureispira sp.
CTATCCTCATTGGATAGCTCCCTAATTTTTAAAATTTAGTCGGTTAGTAGTGATTGTTTTGTATAAATCAACATTTTTTCTCTTCTATGTACTACCTAAAGTGTCGAATCGAAATGATGTTTTTCTACTTATAATTATTCCTTAATTCATAATTTTACAATTCCAATGTCCAATTTCTTTTATCATTTTATACCTTTGCAAGATGAAAGACATCGCGGAGTTATTGGCACGGATATTAATTGCCTTTGTTTTTATATATGAAACGTTAGATTCTATTGTTTTTTTTAATAAGACCAAGGCTACTATGTCTGCTTATGGCATTACATGGCATCAGGATTTGCTGCTCTATGTATTGATTATTATTTTGCTGATTGGTGCCGTTTTGGTACTGATAGGCTACCATGCTCGTTTTGGTGCTGGACTACTACTGTTGTATTGGCTGCCATATACTTTAATAGTGTATTCGTTTTGGGATGATGCCCCGGAGTACAAGCGTATTCATACGATATATTTTATGCGAAATCTCGCTATTATGGGCGGCTTACTGTTGTTGATAGCTAATGGTGCAGGTAGATTCAGCGTTAAACGGTTGATATACATCATGAAGTTACCAAGATAGATTTAGGAATTAATGGACAATTGACAATGGACAATGGACAATTGACAATGGACAATTGACAATGGATAATTGAGAATTGAAAATGTGGATAATTGAAAGTTGAAAATTTAAAGAATTACGGCTAATAGCTAAAAGCTAACGGCTAAAAGCTACCAACAACCAACAACCAACCAACAACCAACAACCAACAACCAACAACCATTTCTACAAACTATAGTCAATTTTCACAAGGTAAATGCGGCCATTTCGTTCACTTGGTACGATAATGCTGGATGAACTGGTTTGTATAGCATCTCTGAATCTAAGCTTTAGGTTTTGATATTCGGTGCTGAGAACACTTTTTCGCTCAAAGTTGCCTATTGGGTCAAGGACGTATTCAGACACCGTATTACTACTTTTTATCTCGTCATTATATAGTAGCCTGAGTCTCGACGGCGTCTGAAACAAGAAATAGGAGGAGTAAACGCCATTATCATCCTGTGAAAACTGTTTTTTGTACAAGACTTGATGCCAATGTGCTTTGCCATCCGGATATGTAGATAAAAGTATGATATTTTCATTGTAGTAGTCCACATATCCTGCCATAGGCAATCCACCGTAAAACTGTCCTGGAGTGGACATCTGACTTCTACGGACAAATTCCCTTGTTTGCTCAGCAATCAATATGATACCACCGTCATAACGTAAGATCATATCTTTGATCCGAAAGTCGTTGAGTTCTTTGACTTTTTTATTGGCTTTGCCAGATGCTTCCATGATGAAGTCCTGTGAAAATTTATTAATGATGATTTCGGCAAAGTCTGGAATCTGGTCTGGACTTATTGTAAAACCAAAATATCCAATTGAAGCATCTTCGTTGTTGTTGCTCACAAGTCCTCCCAATGCTACACGTTGATTTTTTTCGTCGTAACTAAGTTTGAGCATTGATAATTCTCCACTTTCAGGGTTGAAATTTTTCACGGTGTATTGTAAGTCTTTTTTTAAATGAATGAGTTTGAAGCCCTTGCCTCTGTCCCGACTCCAAACAGAATTTTTCCGTGAAATGATAAATATCTCTCCTTGATTTGTAAGTGCTATTTTATCAAACTCCGAGCGCAGATTTATACCGTCGATTTGAAATGTATGTTCATAAATGATTCTTAGGTTTTGATTGTCAATCAATTGGAGAAGGATTTGTTTATCAAGTGGTGTAAACAGCAAAACTTTGGATTTGTCTTCAGAAACGACATATCGTGCATTAACATTGTTTCTCCTTTTATCCCTTACCGCTATCGTCATCGAATCTACAAGCTCCACTTGGTCATTAAAACTAATCACTCGAGTGTAGATATTATTAGCATCACGATAATTGTAATAAAAATTGAACTTATCTGCCAAAGGCACAACAGCAATAGGCTGAATATTTCTCACCTCAAATTCCGGCTCTACCTCTCCAGTAAATCTCAGCGATTCATCATAAATTTCGAACACATGTTCGCTACCACGGTCGTGATAAAAAAGTGTATTTTGCCCAATATTAGGCAGGATGTCATAGTTAAAATTATTCCTGACAACTATTTCCCGAGAAACCGTTACTTTCTGTGCGCATAGCTGACCAACGACCATAAAAACCAATATATATCCAATCCACTTCATGCTCAATTATCGAAATTTCATCCAAATATAAACACATTTTCATTATTAGGTAAATAATATGCTATTTTTTAATATCTTTATAACAACTAATTCATGACAAAACTGTTTTAAATCAAATATTTTAAATCAAAAATAATGTACCAACCACTTATAGAATGTGTTCCTAACTTCAGCGAAGGACGGGATATGAAAGTTATAAAACAAATCACCGATGAAATTGAATCAGTAGAAGGTGTAAGACTCTTGGATGTCGATGCAGGAAAGGCAACAAACCGCACGGTGGTTACTTTTGTAGGGCATCCGGATGCAGTCATAGAAGCGGCTTTTCGAGCTATCAAAAAAGCTAGCGAAGTGATTGATATGTCTAAGCACAAGGGCGAACATCCACGTATGGGCGCAACGGATGTGTGTCCACTGATACCGATAGCAAATATTTCAATGGAGGAAACGGCAAAGTATGCCCATAAACTCGGAAAAAGAGTAGGCGAGGAGCTAAACATTCCTATCTATATGTACGAATCCGCAGCGACTCAGCCCGAAAGAAAAAACCTGGCAACTATCCGTTCTGGTGAATATGAAGGATTTGCCGCTAAGATAAAAGACCCGAAGTGGAAGCCCGATTACGGTGCAGCCGTGATGCATGTACATGCAGGTGCAACGGCTATTGGAGCAAGAGATTTTTTGATAGCGTACAATGTAAATCTAAATACAACTTCTGAGAGAAGAGCTAATTCTGTAGCTTTCGATGTGCGAGAAGCCGGGCGAGCCAAAACCAATGAAAAAGGGAAGCCGGTTTTGGATGAACATGGAGAAACGGTTAGAATACCGGGTACATGTAAATCAGTAAAAGCAATCGGGTGGTATATCGAAGAGTATGGTATTGCACAAATTTCTATGAATCTGACCAATATTCAGGATACTCCTTTGCATATTGCATTTGACGAATGTTGCAAAAGCGCAACAGAAAGAGGCTTGCGAGTTACAGGGTCTGAGTTAGTAGGGCTTGTGCCCAAATCTGTATTGATAGATGCGGGCAAGTATTTTCTTGCTAAGCAAAAGCGCTCTGTGGGTGTGGCAGAAAGGGAGCTGATACATATAGCGGTACGTACCTTGGGTCTTGACGAACTCGCTCCATTTGATCCTGATAAAAAGGTGATAGAATACCTACTTGAAGATAAAGCGTCCACGCCACTTGCGCATAAAACGTTGGTGGAATTTGCCGATGCTGCTGCGTCAGAAAGCCCCGTTCCAGGTGGAGGAAGTGCTTCGGCTTATGTAGGCGTATTGGGAGTTGCTTTAGGTACGATGGTTGCCAATTTGAGTTCCCACAAAAAAGGTTGGGATGATAAAATAGTATTTTTCTCGGATTGGGCTACAAAAGGTCAGGCAATCAAGGATAAGCTGATGCGATTAGTTGATGCGGACACACAAGCATACAACAAAATCATCGAAGCGATCAGGATGCCGAAGTCCACTGATGAGGAAAAACAACAGCGTAAAGCGGCACTCAATGCTGCAACAAAAGGTGCCATCGAAGTACCTATGGAAGTGATGCGCGTGAGCCTTTCATCTATGGAACTCATCAAAGAAATGGCAACGCATGGAAATCCCAATTCAGTCTCCGATGCCGGTGTTGGTGCATTGTGTGTCAGAACGGCAGTGGAAGGAGCCGGCCTCAATGTCAAGATCAACTGTGTAGGCTTTGAAGATGAACAATACGTTGCTCAAGCCAAACAACAAGTAGATGAAATGTTGAACCAAGCCAAAGCTATGGAACGTGAGATATTAGATATTGTGGAGAAGCTTATGTGATGTAGAGTTGACAATAGTCAATTGAATTATTAGTTAATTATCAATGGTTTGCCTTGTTGGATATTTATTATCCCACAGGGTAAATGGTTAATTAATTAGCGATGTGCGTTAGGTATTATAAATATTATATATATACAAGGGAAGCCCTAAAGGTAGAGTGTCAAAAATTACGTTTCAGGTTTTAGTCTGAATTTATTTGAACAATAAATTGATAGTCAGCATGACATAATTATATTGCGTGCAATATGTTCAACCATGTAGTGGTCGTAAGTTTATAGGGTATCCATATTGCTATAAAAATGCGACCCATGCTGGTCCAACAAACGCTTATATCATCCAAACTAAAAGTCAATGATAAATAATTCAATATTTGCTTTTCTGACCTTTATCAATCAGCTTCTGTAAAAATGGCGAAGCAAAGATAAATTCGTGCATCACTTCGTTGTGATCTTGTAGGACTTCGTCCTTATTGCCTTGCCATGCGAGTTGACCGTTGTCTAATAGGATGATATTTTCACCGATTTCCATTACGGAATTCATGTCATGCGTATTGATAACAGTGGTAATATGGTTGTCTTTAGTGATACCCGATATGAGTTCGTCAATAGTAATGGAAGTTTTTGGGTCTAATCCGGAATTGGGCTCATCACAAAAGAGATATTTTGGGTTCAGCACAAGCGCTCTTGCGATACCGACACGCTTTTGCATACCACCTGATATTTCGGATGGAAATTTTTTATTCACACCTACTAAGCTGACCCTTTCCAAGCAGTAATTGACCCTGTCAAGCTTTTCTTTGAGCGTTTGATTTGTAAACATATCAAGTGGAAAACGGATATTTTCTTCTATCGTCATCGAGTCAAAAAGTGCATTACCCTGAAAGAGCATGCCCACTTCCATACGCAATTTACGGATCGTTTCTTTATCTGCACTTACTAAATCGGTATTGCCGTACATGACCTTTCCTTGCTCAGGCTTAAACAAACCTACGAGGATTTTCAATAGTACGGTTTTTCCTGAACCTGATCTTCCAATGATTAGATTCGTTTTTCCAGCTTCAAAGACGGTAGAAATGCCTTTCAACACTTCCTGACTACCAAAACGTTTAAATATATTTTCTACTCTTATCATGCTGTTAATACTAATGCGATGACGTAATCGGATAGTAATATTAATATATTGCTATATACAACGGCTCTCGTGCTTGCTTCACCCAATTCGATGCTACCACCTTTTACAAAATAACCTTGATAGCACGATACAGATGTCAATATATAAGCGAATACAAAGGCTTTGACTAACATCATGACGACATTGAACGGTACGAAAAATGAACGAATACCTTTGATGAAATCGGTGGAAGAGAATAACCCAGTAGGAACACTGGCCAAATACGCTCCTGCTATGCCTATCAATGCCGAAGCACATACCAATATGGGTATCATAAGTAGTGCGGCTATCACTTTAGGCATGACCAAGTATGCCGAAGTGTTTACACCCATGATCTCCATAGCGTCGATATGTTCTTTTTGCCGCATACCACCCAATTCGGCTGCCATGTTGCTACCGACTTTGCCCGCCAGTACCAGGCAAGTAATCGTTGGCGCCAGCTCTATGATCGTCATATCCCGGACTATATATCCGATATAATACATCGGAATCAACGAACCTGACATCTGGTAGTAAAACTGTACAGAGGTAACCGCACCAATAAAAATGGATATTAAAAAAACGATAGGTAATGACCCTATCCCAATGTCGTACATTTGGCGTATCGTCTCCTTATAATACATACGGTTATTCTCCGGCCGCTTATAAATTTGTTTTTGCCAGAGGATGAAATTTCCAAAGTGATACGCTAAATTTAAGTTTATCATTATGACAGATTAAAAAAGTTCCACATTATGCTTTTATTGATTGTGATAAATAAAGTGGTAATGCCGAATATTAAAACAAGTATTTTATTTATTGTTCCAACCTGAACAATGAATGCACAAATGTAAATCTTATTTCTAACTTTTTAAGTGTAAAATTGTTTATTTGTGATTGCGATTATTGCAATAATGATTTTACCGTTACAAACTCAGACAGCGATATGAATACAATTATTACAGGTGCGACGAAAGGAATTGGCAAAGCTCTTGCTATGAAATTTGCTTCTGAGGGTCATGATCTTGGTGTGTGTGCCCGCAATATGGACGATTTGATTGGGCTTCAATCCGAAATACATTTGTTGTATCCAGATGCAAAAGTTTTTATTTCTCAAGTAGATGTGAGCCAAAAAGACCAAGTATTGCGGTTCGCTGACGAAGTAAAGTCGTATTTCGGTGTCATTGATGTACTTATCAATAATGCAGGTGCCTTTATACCCGGAGCGGTGAGTGAAGAAGCTGACGGTGTGTTAGAGCAGATGATGGATACCAATCTTTATAGTGCATATCATTTGAGTCGAGCTATCTTACCGGCGATGCACCAAAGTAAGCAAGCGCATATTTTCAATATGTGTAGTATAGCCAGTTTTACCGCTTACGCGAATGGAGGGTCGTATTCTATTTCTAAATTTGCGTTATTAGGTTTTACAAAAGTATTGAGGGCTGAGCTGAAAGAGAAACATATACGTGTCACGGCTGTCATGCCGGGAGCTACATGGTCTGACTCATGGAAAGGTGCGGATTTACCTGATGACAGATTAATGGACGCAGAAGATATAGCTGCGTGTATCTGGTCAGCCTATATACTGAGCAAAAAGGCAGTTGTCGAGGAGTTGGTCATCCGACCACAATTGGGAGATTTGTAGAATTGTAATATTTTATGAAACTTATACGTTTTACTTTCGTCATAGCAATAAGACGAAAATAAATGTTTATTTGATTCTTAAAAATTATTGAAAATTTGAATAGAATATTTTTTCTTTTGATAGGACTATTGTGCTTGAATACACTTGCAGCACAAAAGTATAATACCCTTGGTGGCATCCGTATCGGTGACGACTTTGGATTTTCAGGAACACAACGTATCGCTGACAAAACAACGGTCGATCTAACCTTTCAGCCCGGCATTTTTGCTGGAAACAGGTTGTTTTTATTGACCGCCAATCAGCATTATCCACTATTGACGAAGCGACTCAACGTATTCATAGGTGGCGGCCTTTATCATAGACAATATGAAAATATACTTGCTAGCAACAGCCAGACCGATATCGTTAAAGAGCCTGCTAAAATGAGTGGCATCGCTTTTAATCTTGGTGCAGAGATGACGATGGGAAAGCTAACCATAGGCGTGGATTATGTTCCACTTGTACATTTCGGCAACAATTCATACAGAAGGTTTTACGGAACGTCTGGTCTTAGTATGAAATACGTTATCGTGGAACGAGAGTCAAAAACAAAGAAGTTTTTTAAAGACCTTTTTAAGAAAAAGGATAAAAAGAAGAAAAAATAATATGCTTCTTGAATGATTAGGGATTTATTGAATTTACTAAATCTATTAAAATAGAAGTCGCCATACTCTTATCATTTATTTCTGCACGTCAATTATTGAAATCACTACGCCACTTCTTCGAAAATCAAATGGGTATATTATTTTGAAATATGTTCGTTCACAATAAGGGAATGTCAGTTTATAGTAACATAAAAGATACATTTTAGGCGTTTTTTAAACGTAATTCTTTAGCGTAGATTCATGTGGTTTTTAGAGGAAAGAAAGCCACAACCATATTCTAAATTAGCTACTTTTTCATGCTTTAAGGTTTGTAAATATCGATCATATTTTTGTTATTGACATTAAAAATAAATTTATTTGGACAAATTATGGTATAATATTGGTGGTATTCATTATTATTGCCTGTTATATTATTAAATCATCAGCAAATCCATTATGAGATCATGATAAGTACACAAAATGTTTTACAGCGTTCGATATGTATTATTCTTGGCGGCGGCGCAGGAACTCGGTTATATCCATTGACGAAAGACCGTTCCAAACCGGCAGTTCCGATTGGAGGTAAATATAGGCTGATAGATATTCCGATATCCAATTGTCTCAATGCTGGATTATTTAGGATGTTTGTACTGACGCAGTTCAATTCCGCTTCGCTCAATAAACACATTAAAAATACATATCACTTCGATTTGTTTTCCAATGGATTTGTAGATATCCTTGCAGCAGAGCAGACTTCCAAAAATAAAGAATGGTTTCAAGGTACGGCAGATGCTGTTCGGCAGTCGATGCGACATTTTATGTATCATGACTATGACTATGTGCTGATATTGTCGGGAGACCAATTATACCAAATGGATATCGAAGACGTGCTTCGGAATCACGTCAACCAAAAAGCAGATCTGACCATTGCTACTATTCCTGTGATAGCTGATGAAGCAACTTCTTTTGGTATCATGAAAGTCAATGGTGAAAATAAAATTACCAGTTTCATTGAGAAGCCGCAGAAAGATGTATTGGAAGAATGGACCTCAGAAGTCAGTGATGATCTAAAAAGTAGAGGTAAGTCCTATCTTGCTTCTATGGGTATTTATGTATTTTCAAAGGAAATATTGAATATGTTGCTGAGAGAAAATGGAGATGCGTTGGATTTTGGCAAAGAATTGATACCGGATGCGTTACGTAGGAAGTTGAATGTCGTTAGCTATGCTTATGACGGATATTGGACAGATATCGGAGATATCAAATCATTCTTTGAGGCGAATATTGCTATGACTGACGATATCCCTGCATTTAATATGTTTGACAATGCCAATAAGATATACACAAGACCTCGTTTGCTACCTCCGGCGAAATTTACTGGAGCTACATTTACGAGAGCTATTGTTTCTGAGGGTTCTATAATTCAAGCTAAACTAATAGAAAATTCTATCATGGGTGTTCGGTCAAGGATAGACTTTGGTACAGTTGTCAAAAATACCTACATCATGGGGAATGATTATTTTGAATCATTGGATGAAATCGTAAAATCTGACCTAATACCTATGGGAATTGGTAAAGATTGTTACATCGAAAATGCGCTAATTGATAAAAATGTCCGTATCGCAGACAATGTCATCATCCGTGGACATCACTCTTTAGAAGATGTGGAAACCGATCAGTATGCGATAAGAAAAGGTATAGTCGTCGTCAAAAAGCATGCATCCATACCGTCAGGAACGATTATAGGCTTTTAGGTTAAAATGTAAGGATGGTTAAAATTGTCAACAAAAGTTGATTGACTTTGGATTTATACCTATATCCGCATTAAGCAAAATGTTGCAAAGTTGCCATATCACGTATTAGAATTTTGCTGCTTTTCCTTGAGCCATAATGAATGAAATTATCACGTTTTAGCTCATTGAGGATTCTGGCCACAGTTTGGCGACTGGTGTCAGTAAGGAATGAAATCTCCTTGTGCGTAATACCGTGTGAAATTAGGCATTCTTTCTGTCCGATTTTAATGCCACGACGCAGTCCTGCTCTATATAAATAGTTGATGATACGCTCTTTGGCATTGCAAAATACAAAATTCTGCAACCGGCTTTCTATATGTTGTAATTTTGATAGGATTATAGCCATAACTTCGTTGGCAAAAGCAGTATTGTTTTTGGCTAATTGACGGAAAATATGGACAGGAATCGCATAAAGTGTCGTTTCGGTCATCGCTTCTGCATATTCCTGCGTTACAGGGTTTTGGGTAAAAACATTTTCGTTGAATATTTCCATATCATAAACGATTTCTTTCGTCAACGCTTTACCATTTGCTGCGGATATAGCCAGTTTTACACTACCTTTATCTACAATATAGACATATTCAGGTTCCACACCTAATTGGTATATTTCCGTATTTTTCTTGTAATTCAATATTTGAATCTCTGTAACTATTGTCTTTAACTCTTGGTCAGTAAGATGCTGAAATAAAGCAATATTTTTTAATTCTACCGTTGTAATGTTTCGTGCCATAATTCCACCTATTTAATTTTATGCTAAAGTGATATTGAAATCAGATTTTAATCTATCAAAAGGACTTTTTCAAAGGTCACTTTAATATATGATGCAAAAAACACTAAACACCACTATGAGAATTTATGTTTTTTTTTATTTTTTTTGAAATACTTTTATGTTGAATTTGCATTGGGCAATTTACAATTGACAATTTGCAATGGGTAATTGAAAGTGGAGAATGGACAGTGGACTATTGAAAGTTTAAAGAATTACGGCTAACAGCTAACATCTACCATCAATCGACAACCATTTTTATCATTTTTTCCATTATATTATCTAAATTATCTAAACTATTATGTTTATTTGTGCTGAATTAATCGTATCATAATAAATAATTCTCAGTACAATATGGATTTCTCATGGTTATATAAGCTTAATGGAGAGCTCAACAGTAAGCAAAAAAAAATCCTTACAGTTGTCGGTATTTTCATTTTTGTTGGGATATGGTCTATTTTGACTTTAGGTACAAGCCCTATCATTCCTAAGTCGATATTTCCTGATCCGTTTAGGGTATTCGGTGCATTTGAAGAGTTGTATCATAAAAATGACCTTATTCGCAATTTATGCAAATCTATAGGTCTCAATTTTGGTGGATACATTAAAGCCATACTTTACGCTATTCCTATCGGCTTTTTGATAGGATTAGTTCCATTTTTTAGAGGCGCTTTCCAAAAACTAATCGATGCTATCCGTTTTCTTCCATTGACAGCACTTACAGGATTGTTTATTATATGGTTCGGTATTTATGCTGAGCAGAAAATTAATTTTCTTGCATTTGGTATATTTATCTATTTACTTCCGATAGTGATACAACGTATTGATGAAGTAGATGATGTCTATATCAAGACCGTTCATACGCTTGGAGCTGGCTATTTCGGAACGATTTTTACTGTGTATTTTCCGTATGTGATTTCAAAATTGTCTGATGATATCAGGATACTTACAGCCATTTCTTGGACATATATCATTGTAGCGGAAACCTCTGCGGATCAAGGTGGTATCGGTTCCTTGATATACAAAGCCGGGCAACGTTTGGGACGTGTTGATATTACGATCGCTTGTTTGATAATCATCATGTTGGTTGGCGTATTTCAAGATCGAACATTTTCATATTTGGATAGGAAGCTTTTTCCATATAAATACCAACTCAAAACATCTTATGATGCATCTAAAACCTTGAAAAGTGTTTCCGAATGGGATGCTTTTTCAGATTTTATCATCATGCTTTTATCATGGATATTCATTGGGATTTACATTTTATTGACGATAAATGAATTTTCGCCTTTTATAGGGCAAGTAAAGCCATTATCATATCTTTTTGGAGACACATTATGGACTATTCATGTCGTATTTGTTTTAGTTTTAGTGTATCAAGTTTATCAATTATTAAGGAAGTTTAACTGGACAAAATGAAAAAAGTAGTATTTGAGGATAATGTTGTTTTAGATAATATAGTAGATCTTAGAGGAATAGGGCAGTCCTACGACGGTGGTAATAATTGGATAATCAAAGACTTTGACCTTTTGATTGAAGATAAGCCGGCACAAGGACAGTTTGTAGTGCTGTTGGGTATGTCTGGAAGTGGAAAATCAACAGTCTTGCGCTATATATCTGGTCTCCAAAAGCCTACAGAAGGACAAGTGCTGATAAAAGGAAATCCAATCGACGATAAAACGCATATCAGTATGGTTTTTCAGCAATATTCATCATTGCCATGGATGACTGTATTGGACAATGTAGCACTCGCTTTAAGATACCAAGGTGTTAGCAAAAATGAACGCAACGAAAGGGCTATGGAAATGATCAAATTGGTAGGATTAGAAGGTCATGAAATGAAATATGCGATGTATCCTACACTTTCAGGTGGTCAATTGCAACGTGTAGCCATAGCAAGAAGTCTGCTTGCTAATCCCGAAATACTCCTCATGGACGAGCCATTTGGTGCTTTGGATATCAAGACACGCATTCAAATGCAAGAATTGTTGTTAGAAATCTGGGATAAATTTCATTCTACCATTTTGTTTGTTACGCACGATATATCAGAAGCCGTTTATCTTGGAGACGATATATACATCATGAAGGCTGCTCCGTCGTGTATCGTCGAGCATATCCGTGTTGACCTACCCATACCACGCAAAAGAGATATCAAGCGTGATTCAACCTTTATGGAATTAGTACATGATGTCGAGGATATGATGATAAAGGTAAGTACGTATTAGTGGGGAATGGAAAGTTGAAAATTGAAAGTGGAAAATTGAGAGCATTACGGCTAACAGCTAAAGGCTAACAGCTATAAAACCATCAACCGACAACCATCAACCAAAATCATCAATAGATCTAACCATTTTTACTCTATATCCCGCACGTTTTAATCCGGCCAAAATGCCCTTATCTCCGGGAAGATGTGCAGCGCCAACAGATATAACACACGATCCCTGAGAAAATAATTTCAAGCAGCGTTCGATCATGAGTTGGTTGCGGTCGTATATCATCAATTTACGGATGCCTCCCATTGAGTTTTTAGAAGATTTGTAAAGTTTGTTAAGTGCCGCTTGAGCATATAATTTGTTCAGATTTATGACTTTTTGCTGATAGTTTCTGATATTTCTGAAGCTATCTTTAAATGCTTTTATCTGGTATTGAAGATCAATCTTTTGCATGATGGCACACTGCTCTTCAAATGTCTCAAGCCCATGCATTTTCTTACCTTGCATCGTAGCGTAAGTCCACAAAGCATGATCTAATGGTTTGTCTGCTGTGCGTGGTAAAGCTATCTCTGCTAATAGATTGGAAACATAGAAAGGTGTAAATCTATCGAATTTGTCAAGATCTATATGGTATGCTTTGAGTATAATGTTTTTGATACGTCGGTACTTTCTTGTAGGCAATAAATCACTTATCCGTGTATCGTCGGGAAGCGTGATATACGAGCGCATTTTTTGTTCATCAACTTCGTCGAGATTCATCTCTCCTGCGTATATACTTACACGATCGATACTCGCCTCTGCCAACGACCTAAATGTCATAGCCTCTTGAGTTGCTGTATGGATAGTACCAAACAGATAGTGACAAACTTTTGGGTCTGTATGATAAACTTTCCAGAGTAATGTTTTTGGAAATTTCAGAACCATGATCAAAGTAGTGTTTTAAATGTAATGTAACTACTCAGTAAATGCTTTCAATTCTTGTTTTTTTGATTGAAATTGATTGTACCTGAATAGTAATAATATTATAAAAAAAGCCATCTCCTCTTTTACAAAGAAAACGGCTTTTATATCTTTTCGAAAAAGAGATTATCCTTCTACAAATTCGTAATTTAATGGTAATAACTTTTCTTCCTTAACCTTAGAAAGCGTCATTAACGTTTTCATACGCTCGATTTCGTCAATTTGAGAAAGTGTTTTGAACAATAATTGCTCATAAGTTGCTATATCTTTGCAGATGATTTTCAATAGAAAATCCGCATCTCCTGTTATAATATAACATTCTGCTATCTCAGGCACACGCTTTACCTTTTCTATGAAGCTATCTAATGCATTTGGCTTATGCCATGCTAAAGACACCATCACAAATGTTTTGATGTTTAATCCCATAAGGACAGAATCTATTTTGGCGTGGTAGCTCTGTATAATACCTGACTGCTCTAATTTTTTAACTCGCTCAAGTGTTGGCGCTGGAGACAAACCAATCCTTTTAGATAATTCCAAGTTAGTGATTTTACTGCTTTTTTGAAGGATTTTAATGATTTTTAAATCAATTAAGTCCATTTTGTAATCTGCCATTGTGAAATATTTTAAAATTTTATACTTAATATGATGAATAAAACGACCGTAAAAAAAATATTGTTTTACGATATCTAATTATTTAAACTGATAATTTTGATAATTGTTTTATGTTTTAATGAAATTTTAAAATATTTAGTATTTTTTTAATAGAGCTACATAATTTCTCTAATAAATTCTTTCGATTCGCTTTAACTTTGCTTATTATTCATAATAAACATAAATCCAGTCGTAGCCTTATTTACGCATGTTTTAGGATTTTAATATGTACTGGTAGCGTATAAATCTGGTTATATTCAAGATTTTCGACGCCAATTTTGTGGTAGTTCAACGAATTTTTGATTATTTCGTCTAATGCATCATTATTGGTTGCTGTAACAATGATTTCATTTTTCGCATTTACGAAAAAGCTAATCTGGAACTTAGTCTCGTTGGATACAAACTTACCGAAATCTACGGTTTGTAGTATCTGCTGAATTTGTGCTGTTTCTGATTTTTTTGATTTTGGCATTCCACTGACTGTCGCTAATCCCATAAATACGCCAAAAGCTGCTAATAATACGGTTAATTGAATGGTTTTCATAAAATAACAAATTTTTAATTGTGAAAAAAAAACTTTTTAAATAAATTAATTACGCTACCAAGACGCAGTTCATCATTTTATGGTTGTATGAGTTTGGGTCAACAGTCGTCTTTTATCGACTAATGATTATCTACATAGGACTAATCTTTACTATCAAAGCATTAATCAACATTAAGTCTTGTAGCGATTGAGTAAAGATATTTCCAGTAAGTTCCTATTAATAATTTGAACGCATAAATATTTTAGAGATGAATTTTAATTTATTGAAATTCAGTTATAAACGTATGATAAAGAAAAATATTTAAATTTTTATGGCATCTCTTGCAGCGTTTTAACCCTTTTTATGTGTATTGTATATAGTGAGGATATTGTTTTTATCAAGACACATTTTGATTTTTTATCATATAAAGTATTAATTATCGTGAATAATAATGTATTTTGCAGACTTGTTTTTGAGCGTGAATGGCTTGAAAACCCAGATAAATATAGAAGAATGAAAGTTTTTAAAGCAAATTTAAGTTTGTTTCTGTTGTTTTTTTTATGTTCATTTCAGGTGGAGGTGTTAGCTCAAAAGATTCCTGACAATCTCATCATTCCCATTTGTAGTAATCAGGCAATAGAAACTGGCGCTCCTGGAAATTCTGGGATTAATAATATCTGGACACCGTGTGGTAGCTTTTCACCACTATCACCCTTTTTGGATTTTTACTATGTGAAAATACTACAAGGAACAACCTTTACTTTTACTGTAACGCCTTATGGTAGAGATGACTATGATTTTGCGGCTTTTCTCAATCCAGATTGGAATGATATTAACAATACACCTTATGCGAACAAGCGCGGATCTCAAAACGACCCGTTTCAAACAAATAGGTTTGGCTTGGGACTTTCTCTTACAGCCACGGATGTGTGTGAGCCAAATGGTAGTTCAGGAAATCCTGAGCCGGGATTTGTTCGATATTTTGATGTAAATCCAGGTGACGAAATACTCATTGCAATAGATAGATGGAGCCGGACCAATCGTGGATATACCATGAGTTTTGAGGGTGGTGATGCTGTTTTGGACTGTACTATCGTTGGGAATACGTTTAGTAAGTGTGAAGATTTTGTCGGCGCAACTGTCGAATTTAATGAAACAGATTTTCTTCCTGAGCTTGAAGCTGAATATCCCGATGCTGTATTTAAGTTTTATGATGCTCAGACCGAAGCAGAGCAAAATACGACCAACTATATTGATTTCCCGATATCATTGAGATATAATGATAATGTACCACATGAGATATTTGTACGGATAGAAACTCAATCCGGTAGCTTTATAAAGGTTTTGAAGCAACTAATTTTGGTTAAACCCTTTCCTGTTTTACTGCAAAATGCACTGCAACTGCCCGAGCTTTGTTCAGATGATGATGGGCGTGCAACTTTTGATTTGACTTGGGCAGAGGGAACTTTTGTAAGCGACCCTGCTAATTACGACTTCATGTATTTTGGTTCGGAATCCGATGCAGTAAATGAAGTCAACGCAATCTCAAATATACGTGCATTTGTGACGAATGATACGAGTATTTTTGTCAGAATAACTTCTATCCCTATCAGTGAACAAGACTTTGTTTGTTCCACTACCGCAAGATTAGATTTGAAAGTCAATCATGCTACTCAGTCAGTGGATGCATTACAAGCGTGTTCATCGTATATGTGGAATGGACAAGTATTGACCAATAGTGGAACCTATGAAGCCAAATTTCAAAATGCGAAAGGTTGTGACAGCCTCGCCATACTACATGTGACCATTTTTACACCAGATCTTGTGACTCATAATGTGGATGCTTGTGGTAGCTATACTTGGGATAATGAACTTATTGACCAATCAGGAAGCTACGAACATCATTTTACTAATATAAATGGCTGCGATTCGACCGAAGTTTTAAATCTTATCGTTCATCCAGAGTACATGTTTTCTGATGATGTAACGACATGCGGCAGTTTTTACTGGCCTGCTACTGGGCAAACATATACACAGTCTGGCATATTTGAGTTTGCTACGCAGTCGATTCAAGGCTGTGATTCTGTCGGAACATTACAATTAGTTATTTATCCTAAATATTCAGCAATAGAGCAAATCACTGCTTGTGATGAATTTACTTGGTCTTTGACGGGAGATACTTATACGAGTAGTGGAGATTATCAAGTAGTTATGGAGACTGTTGACGGTTGTGATTCTACATTTACCCTGAAATTACAAGTGAGTCAATCATTTAACTCTGACGAATCCATACATGCTTTTGGCGAATACACTTGGCCTGTCAACAACAAAACTTACAACGAATCTGGTATTTATACCGCTTCCTTTGTTACGGCAACAGGTTGTGACTCCATATATGTGTTGGACTTGTCAGTAGAACCGCCAACTGAGTTTTATTTTCCGAATATCATCGCTAAAGGTGGTGCCAATGGCGTTTTTACCGGATATTCCAACAAAGGCATACTCAATATTATATCCCTATCCGTTTACGACCGATGGGGAAGTATGATATTTCGTAATGATAATTTCCCAAGTAATACTCCAGAAGAAGGCTGGAACGCCACATTGTCGGGTAGAGAAGTGCCAATAGGTGTGTATATCTGGATTTCCGAAGTAGAAAATAAAGAGGGAACAAAGTCCACATACCACGGAAATGTAACGGTAATAAGGTAGGGTTTTTTAATGGACGATTGACAGTTGACAATTGACAGTGGACAATTGACAGTGGACAATTGACAATGGACAATTGACAATGGACAGTGGACAGTGGACAGATGACAGTGAACAGAGGAAAGTTGAGAGTTGAGAATTGAGAGTTGAGAATTGAGAGTTACAGCTAAAAGCTAATGGCTAACAGCTAAATGCTTCAAGCCATCAACCATCAACCATCAACCGACAACCAAAAAAATCCTAATATTTCACAATTCTAACCGTCTCGTTATTCGACAATCCCGTTACTTTTACAAAATATACGCCTGACTGTAAAGTGCTGATATCTATGGATTGCGAACCAGACAGTGCGTTGAAGCTACTTACACGTTGTCCGGAAGCGTTCCATACCGATACTTCGTATTGGTCTATGTCGGTAGAGATGTCGAGACGACCGTCTGTATTGCGTGGAGAAACAACTACGCTACCTTTGTCGATATGGCGTACCGATTTGGTCTCAGTGTATGCATATTTACCGTCATAGTCAGTTTGCTTGATACGATAGTAGTTGATACCTTGTATTGGACGTTCATCTACAAACTCATATCTTCTCTCATCTCTACTATCTCCTGCACCACGTATAGTACCGATGACATCAAATTTTCTACCATCTGCCGACCGCTCAACATCAAAGTGAGAGTTGTTGGTTTCTGAGGCGGTGGAGAAGGAGATAAAAGGTCTGTTAGATTTTGATGTAACTTTTATTGCAGAGAAAGTAACGGGTAGAGGAGATCCAGAAACACTAAAGTCATCAACACCTAAATTACTACCAGATATTTTGTTTGAGAAAAATACCCTTACATATTTAGTTCCACTTGATAAGTTAACACTTGGTGTAACAGATGTACCATTATTACCAATTGATGTAATAGTCGTTAGATTAGACCAAATTGTAGCATCAGGAGATTCTTCCAAATTAACAGTGCCCGACCACGATCCCATTCCAACTTTTGCAATTAGTTTTACACTAAAGATACCATCAGATATAGTATTAAAGTGTAATTGTACATAATGACCTGTTTCATCCATACGGTGTTCTGAATTTGAAGAGTAATTTTCGTCGTTGTTTGAGGTGAGATTTCCACCACTCATTGAAAAACTACCCCAAGGACCTCCATATTCAAAAGGAAGATCTGCTTGAGAGAAAACACTCAGTGATATCATTAAAACTATTAGAATATATAAAAACCTCCTCATGAAATAGATAAAAATTTAATTAGTCGTCCCTTAAATAAGCCTCAAAACCTTGATTATCAAAATAATAAA
>CAYNSF010000058.1:0-17928 GCA_964399855.1 uncultured Aureispira sp.
TAGGTTAGTGCTTAGTTTTGCTCTTTTTGAACGTTTACCCGTTTAGTAGTGAAAATATAAATATCTTTCTTCGGCTGTAGCACTTTGTAATTGTGTAATTCTTCTTTGTAAATGTCTGATGTGATTGTGTAGCAATTTATGGTTAAATACCAAAAAAGTGGAATCGGATTTGGAAAGTTCGAGTATCAGGTTTTCCTCAAGTAAAAAAACGGTTGTGTCTTCTAATGCCTGTATAAAATAAGCAGACGGTTGGTCAAAATAAACACTTTCTCTGTCCGACATAAACCAATTTTCTGGAGCAAACTGAATAATGTGTTCCTTACCTTTATCATCTATTGAGTATTGTCGCAATAACCCACTTTCCACAAAAAATGTATGCCTGCATTTTTCGCCTTGTCGTAATAAATAGTCGCCCTTTTTGTATTGTTTAGTAGCACAATGCGACAGGAGATTGTCAATTACTGACCGGTCTGTATCACTGTTTGAAGTGAGAAATGTTGTGAATCTAAAATTATTCATTGCGCAATGTGTCTTTTGATAATACCGTCAATTGTCAAAGGTGGAGATTATAGCACTAAACTATAATCGAAGTGCGAATGTTCAAAATAAATAATCATACGACCTGTGCTGAGTGCGCTTAAGTATGTACTAATCAGGCACTTTATCAATCCGTCATTAACGTTAGTGGCTGTGGATGGCTTTAGTTTGTAGTCAGTCTGGTTGGGTGTAGTCTGGCAAAAAAAGTGGGAAAAGGAAATTTTCAACTGACAGAAAAGATAGGCTCTGCACGCATTTTTTTAGCTTTGTGAGTTTTCGAAAATGCGGTAAAGAGCTTATCTTAACATTGGAATGTTTTGCTATTAGATTAAATTACTTTGGCAAAATCGGTACTTTCTTAAATCGTCCCCAAGCAACAAATGTAGCAAGTGTAAGCAATGCAACGGACGAAATAATAGGTTCGCTTTTTGCATAATGATACTCTGCTGCTAACAACATAATAATAGCGATTCCTGTAGCTGCAAGTGGCGTCAAAATGGGTTTGATGCGCAACGCCGCAGGTAAAATAAGTCCGATGGCTCCAAGTAACTCACTCCAACCGATAAAACGTACCATTCCTTCTGAATAATCGTTTACGAAACCCATACCATTTTGGGCAAGTTGTTCTATTGGTGCAGAAATTTTCATAAATCCTGCCATTCCCATAGCTAACGCTAATAAGCCTTGTACGACCCACAAAGCTATGTGAAGTCCTTTTGATTGTTTTTGTTCTGTCATTTTATTTTTTTTTAATTCAATACACAAATGATTTCTATTTCAATGTTGTTTCCTACCATAAATTCGCCTGTGCTTTCACCTATTTGGTAGTCCAACCGCTGCAAAGTTAAGTTTCCTTTTAATATGTTGTTTGAAAATGTAAAAGGAATTTCTACTTCTTTAGATATGCCGTGCATCGTCAATGTACCTTTTACGAGATAGGTATCGGCATTGTTCGTAATACTTTTTGATTTAAAACAAATAGTCGGATATTTGTCGGTATCAAAAAAATCGGCATTTCGCAAATGGTTATCACGCTTTTCATTTTTAGTGTTTACGGTAGAAGCGTCAATACAAACATCAAAATTGGAACTTGCAATATTGCTTGGCGAAAAGTTTACCGTGCCTTTCATTCCTGTAAACGTACCTTTAACGGTTTTTATTTTCATATTTTTTACTTTGAAATTTACAACCGACTTGTCGTTGTTTATTATCTGTGCAAAACCTGCAACTGCTACAAGACAGCTTAAAATCATTGTTGTGACTAATTTTATCATTCTTTTTATATTTTATGCCGCAAAAATACGTATATTTGCTTTCATATTGTAATCAGTTACCTTTAGGTAATCAAAAATATATTTGAAAATGAAAAAGAGAGAACATAAAGAATGTGTTTCGGCTTTAATCCCGGTAAAGGACACACTTGAAGTAATAGGAGGAAAATGGAAAATTTTGATTTTAATATCTTTGTGGGAAGGCAACAAACATTTTAGAGAAATTGAACGCAGTATTCCAAAATTGAGTACAAAGGTTTTGGCTAAAGAGTTAAAGGATTTAGAAAGTAATAAATTAGTTGTCAGAACGATTATAAATGGTTTTCCTGTCCGAACGGAATATACGCCAACCGAATATTCCAAAACCTTACAACAGGTTATTAAAGAATTGCACAAATGGGGTTTAAACCATCGAAAAGAAATTTTCGGGAAGTAGCATGTACTCTGTCAAGATAAAGAACTTAATGAGGTAGCTTTTCTCTGAATTTTCCGTAAACCCAAGTTCCGGCAACGGCACTCAAAAGCGTAACAAGAATAACGGTTGCACCTGTTCCTATTTGTGCAAACAACGGTCCAGGACAAGCTCCTGTGATTGCCCAGCCAAAACCAAATAATAAGCCACCATAAATTTGACCTTTGTTAAACTCTTTGGATGAAAATTTTATTGGTTCGCCATATATAGTTTTGACATTGAATTTCTTAATCAGAAATACAGAAATCATTCCAACCATAACGGCACTTCCGATGATACCGTACATGTGAAACGATTGCAAGCGGAACATTTCCTGAATGCGAAACCAACTCACGATTTCGGCTTTTACGAACACTATGCCGAATAGAACACCTACAATTAGGTATTTCACATTATGATACCATTTGTGTTCTAATGTACTTTCATTTACGCACATTGCATCTAATTCTCTAAGCTCTTTATCAGTTGAAAGTTGAGTGTTGAAAGTTGAAAGTTTTTCGGCGTTTTCTATATTTATATTTTCCATTTTATTTGTTTTATTTATAATTTAGATTTGATGAAATTGAAATAGTTAGAAGTAGAAATTGTCATCTGTCCATTGTCATCTGTCATCTGAACATTCCAATGCTCCACTTTCAACTTACATCTATAAAGAGAGGATAAAAGGTAAAATCAAATTTGCCATAATGAAACCACCGACCATAAAACTAATGGTGGCTATCAATGACGGTAATTGTAGATTAGATAATCCCATGATGGCGTGTCCGCTGGTGCAACCACCTGCATAGCGTGTACCAAAACCTACTAAAAAACCACCGACTACCATCATCAAGGAACCCTTTAGCGTAAACAGTGATTGCCAGTTGATGATATCTTCGGGGACAAGATTGTTATAATTGGTAATGCCGTAAGTCGCCAATTCTTCTACCAATTTTGGATTGACCTCAATAGGGTTGGGATTGGACAAAAGATTTACGGCAACAACGCCACCTAATAAAATGCCAAAGACGAAAAATAAATTCCAAACTTCTTTTTTCCAATCGTATTTGAAAAATGGAATGTTGGCAGGCATACACGAAGCACAAATGTGCCGGAGTGATGAACTGATACCAAATGATTTATTACCAATAATTAAAAGTGCAGGCACGGTCAATCCGATGAGTGGACCTGCTACATACCAAGCCCAAGGCTGTTTTAAAAATTCTATCATTGATTTTTTTTGTACTTGATCTAAAATTGTTGTGTAAAAATGCCTATTATTTTATATTTCTATTTTCGATTATTATATCAATAATTAAACAAAATATTCGATGAAAATCAAATATAAGACAACGCTAAGTCAAACTGTTGTGTTTTACTTAAATGCGTGTTGTCTATCAGGATAGCATCATCCGCTTTTCGCAATGGGCTGTCAGATCGGGTCGTATCTATTTCGTCCCTGTGTCTAAGATTGATCAGAACATCTTCCAATGATATGTTTTCTTCATTTTTAGCTTTTAGTTCTTCATAGCGTCTTTGAGCTCGCACTTCTGGGTCAGCGGTCAGGAAAAACTTGGCATCGGCATTCGGAAAAACCACTGTACCTATATCCCTGCCATCCATAACTACACTTTGCTTTCCTGCTAAATCACGCTGTAAAGCCACCATCTTTTTTCGTACAGTCGGTATAGCTGCAACTTCGCTGACAAATTGAGATACCGCTAAACTTCGGATTTCGTATTCTACATCTATCCCGTTCAGAAAGGTTGTATTCAAATCATCTATATATTTAAAAGCGATATGAATATTTTCTAAGGCTACTTCTACGTCATGTACATCATTTATGTCTATATCTTGCTGTTGAAAATACAGGGTTACAGCACGGTACATCGCACCCGAATCAATATACATGATATCCAAGTGCTTAGCCAATTGCTTAGCCAATGTCGATTTGCCACAGGATGAATACCCATCAATTGCTATAACGATAATATCTGAACCCATAAAAGTGATGTATTATATAGTAATAAAATTAAAAAAAGTCCCAGATTTTATTCAATTTTCCAGGACTTTTTAATTTCACTACTTAATTTTTTAATACTCGTCTTCGTTAAACAGAAAGTCATCTTTTCTCGGATAGTCCGGCCAGATGTCTTCCATAGTTTCATAAATTTCAAACTCGTCTTCTAACTCCTGAAGGTTTTCAATTACTTCAAGCGGAGCTCCGGATCTGATAGCATAATCTATCAATTCATCACGTGTTGCAGGCCATGGTGCATCTTCAAGATTATGGGCTAACTCTAATGTCCAATACATAGGTAAAATTGTTAATTTTTAAATATTATCTGAAATTAATCACACTCAAATTACTGAAACGTAATTTATTTAAAATTAGTTGCAATATTTTATATTTCTAAAAATTTAATTTTTATTCTATAACGATTGTAACTACTCACGTATGACTTTCAATTCATAAAAACAATAGATATTAATGATTGAAAATAATCACACCTGAGCAGGTTCCAACAATTATATGATCAGCATAGCATCGCCATAACTGAAAAATCTATATTTTTCCTTAATCGCTTCCTGATATGCGTCCATGATCAATTCAAACCCACCAAAAGCCGCAACCATAATAATCAAGCTCGTCTTAGGTAAATGAAAATTAGTTATCATGGAATTAGCAATACTAAATTCATGAGGTGGATAAATAAAAAGGTTCGTCCAACCTTGTGACGGCTTTAGATATCCTTGAGCTGATACAGATGACTCAATCGTACGCATGGAAGTAGTACCTATAGCACAGACACGCTTATTATTATCCTTAGACTTATTGACGATATTGGCTGCTTCATCATCTATTGAGTAATACTCTGCATCCATTTTGTGTTTAGAAAGGTCTTCCACATCTATGCCTCGAAATGTACCTAAACCAACATGAAGCGTTACCTCTGCAAGATTAGAGCCTTTTAATTCCAACCTTTTAAGCAATTCTTTAGAAAAATGCAATCCGGCTGTTGGTGCAGCTACCGCTCCTATTTCCTTAGCATAAACCGTTTGATAGCGATCTAAATCTAATTTATCAGGAGAACGCGTTATATATTTTGGCAATGGCATCGTACCCAATTGCTTCAATTTAGCTCTAAAATCTTCATCTGTACCGTCAGAGAAAAAGCGAATCGTTCGTCCACGAGAAGTCGTATTGTCCACGACTTCAGCTACAAGCAATTCATTGCCTTTGTCATCTGTAAAATAGAGCTTATTCCCTACCCTAATTTTTCTTGCAGGATCTACAAGGACATCCCACAATTTCATGTCAGGATTTAATTCTCTAAGCAAGAAAACTTCTATTTCAGCTCCTGTTTTCTCTTTCTTCCCGTACATACGAGCAGGAAACACCTTTGTATTGTTGAAGATAAGCGAATCTCCATCATCAAAGTAATCCAAAATATCCTTGAATATTTTATGTTCAATTTTTCCAGTAGCCCTGTCCACAACCATAAGTCTGGACTGATCTCTTTCTTCAGCCGGAAACTGTGCTATCAAGTCTTCCGGAAGATCAAATTTAAAATGTGAGAGTTTTGTCCTCATGCAATTATTCTAATTTTTTTATTTTGGTGCGCAAAAGTATAAATCTTTAAACAGTTTACCATATAATATTGGTTTTAATATTGAAAGAAATGTGATTTAATCAAAAACTATATTCGGTTTCACAATCCGATTCTGTTAATCTTTGTTAACAAAAATCAATAACAATTCATACCGTACGTTGATAGATATTTAATAAACTAATTTTGCAGTTGATTTGTTGCCCAAAATTTATTCAGTGTACAAACTATATCTTGTATCGGTCTTGTCTATTTTGTTTTTTATAGCTTCTATTCATGGCTGTAAAAGGAACAAAAAATCATTTGCTCCGACGATAACGGTCATACAGGGCAAGATGCTTCCCGATGATGAACATCATGAATTGATCTTCGAAGGTTTATCAATATATCATGCACAATTAGATAGTATTGGTAATTTCTATATTCAGGTATCGCTGTCAGAAGCTGGTATTTACAAGCTCAAACGTGGCTACTTCTCAAACGAAGTCTATATAGAACCCGGTGATCACTTAGTCATAGATTTCACCTCGTCACCAGACTACACTTTTACAGGAAAACATAGCCTTGAGAATGAATTTCTCGTCAAATATAAGCTTGCAAGGGACGAATGGTACGTTGATAGTATAGATCTAATCTATTCATTACCAGAAAATGAATTTATCAAAAAGACAGAAGCAAGGACTCAATATCTTGTTGACTTTCAACAAACTTACCAGAAGGAAAATGAGCCTTTTACCGAGATATTTGCGGAGTTGATCGCTGATGAAATAGCTTATGATGCTTCTATTTTCAAAATGAATTATCCATTTTACTACGCTTATCTCAATCCCGACAGCACACTCGTATTGTCAGATACTTATGATACGTTTTTGCAGAATATTGAAATGGATGAAGCGCAAATGCTGTTAGTACCTTCGTTTAAATCTTTTTTGCCACTATACTTAGATTTTGTCACGGAATTGGATACGACATCTTCAGAACTGTCAAAACCTGAACGAAAATTTTCGCATATATCAGGCAATTTTACAAATAAAACAATCAAAGAGTATTTATATTATAATCTACTCAAAAACACTTTTGAAACCAATGCCAACGATGCTGCTAAGCTCATGGATGCATACTATCAAGTTCAAAGTGATGAAATCTATATTTCCGAAATTAACGAACTTTATGCTTTGTGGTCTCCATTATTAGAAGGTCAACAGGCTCCAGAATGGAAATATAAGGATGCTAAAGGTAAAAGTATCAGTTTATCATCTCTAAAAGGAAATATCGTCTATATTGATGTTTGGGCTTCGTGGTGTACGCCTTGTATCAGGGAAATTCCATATATTAAGGAGTTGGAGCAAACATTTCAAAACAAAAATATATCATTCGTCAGTATATCCATTGATCAAGATGAAAAAGACTGGCGCAATGCGCTACAAAAACATCAGCTCAAAGGCAATCAACTCATAGCTGAAAACAATTGGGACTCAGATCTTGTGAGAAATTATCAAATCGCAGGTATTCCAAGATTTATTCTTATCGACAAAAATGGTCATATCATTGATGCGAATGCACCTCGACCGTCAGATAAGCAAATCCAAACTATTATAACAGAAGCTCTGGGTAATTAATATCCAAGATTTAAGTCTGTAACACGCCTGGATTAAATTTCTCTACTATTCCATGATCAGCCATTTCTATACCTAAGGAAACAAATCTCCGTGTCTCTCTCGGATCTATAATAGCATCGACCCACAATCTCGCCGCAGCATAATATGGAGAAGTCTGGCGATCGTACCTTTCTTTGATTTGTTCGAAGAGTTCTTGTTCGGCTTTTGGATCTGGTGCATCACCTTTCTTCTTTAATGCCGAAACCTGTATTTGTGTCAATACCTTCGCAGCTTGTGTTCCGCCCATGACAGCGATTTTAGCCGTTGGCCAAGCTACGATAAGCCTTGGATCGTAAGCTTTTCCGCACATAGCATAGTTACCTGCCCCAAAGGAGTTACCAACTACTATTGAGAATTTTGGAACTGTCGAATTTGCAACTGCATTGACCATTTTCGCACCGTCCTTGATGATGCCACCATGTTCCGACCTCTTTCCAACCATAAATCCTGTAACATCATGCACAAACACCAAAGGGATTTTCTTTTGGTTGCAATTCATGATAAACCGGGTAGCTTTATCCGCAGCATCCGAATATATCACACCACCAAATTGCATTTCTCCTGCAGCATTCTTGGATACAAGTCGCTGATTGGCAACGATACCAACTGCCCAACCGTCAATACGTGCATAAGCACAAATGATCGTTTTTCCATAATCTTCCTTATAAAGTGTCAATTCAGAATCGTCAGCAACTCGCTTCAAAATCTCTAACATATCATAAGGCTTCGTAGGATTTTCGGGAAAAAGACCAGGTATCTCCGACATATTGGCTATCGGCAATTTTGGTTTTATCCGATCAAAACCCGCTTTTGGCGAAGCACCTATCTTGGAAATAAGATTTCTGATTGTTGCAAGACAAGTAGCGTCATCCGGCATCTTATAGTCTGTCACGCCCGATATCTCGCAATGTGTCGAAGCACCACCAAGCGTTTCTTGATCAACATCTTCTCCGATCGCTGCTTTGACAAGATATGGTCCTGCTAAAAAGATAGAACCCGTACCCTCAACGATCAATGCTTCATCAGACATTATCGGAAGATAGGCGCCTCCTGCCACACAACTACCCATAATCGCCGCTATCTGTGGAATACCCATAGACGACATTTTAGCATTGTTTCTAAATATACGTCCAAAGTGCTCCTTATCGGGAAATATCTCATCTTGCATCGGAAGATAAACTCCGGCACTATCCACAAGATATATGATTGGGATATGATTTTCCATAGCTATTTCCTGTGCTCGAAGATTTTTCTTTCCCGTGATCGGAAACCATGCGCCAGCCTTGACAGTAGCATCATTGGCTACGACCATACATAAACGCCCCTCTATATATCCAATCCCGGCTATCACGCCTCCTGCTGGACAACCACCGTGTTCTTCATACATCTCATACCCTGCAAAAGCTCCAATTTCCAAAAAATAACTTCCTTTATCCAATAGCGCCTGTATGCGTTCGCGGGCAGTCATCTTTTTATCTTCATGTTGCTTGGCTATCCTTGCTTTTCCACCACCAAGAAAGATTTTATCCAACCTATGTTGCATCTCGGCTATCTTTAGCAACATGGAATCCTCATTGATGTTAAAATCGATATTTGTCTTTTGCATCCGTATTATATTAGGTTTCGGTTAATATTATTAATTGGGTATAATGAATGTATATGGGTAATCTCCAGGAAATTTTGGATAATATCCGTCAATAACCACTGATGATCCTCTGCGTTCTTCAAGCATCTGCATCAACGAAAAAGCGGACGATACTTCTATATTGTTTACTTTGGTTATGACAAAACCTGGTTCCATTCTTGCCATGCCAACAACAGATCTTATCTGTACACTAACTACGATCACTCCTTTCGGTGCAAAAACGGCCTTTTCGTACTTATCTGCTTCGCGTACCTCTATGCCTATCTCTCTAAATATGCCCTCACTCAACGTTCCGATTAAGTCTGTGGAATTAAGTTGATTGCGCAAAGTCACTGTAATAAATTTAGGCATCGAAGCTCTAATAATCGTAAGCTTGATTTCATCACCAGGTCGATAATTGGCTATCTGTTCCATAAATTCCGATGTTGATGCCGTTTTTATCTGTTGAACATGGGTAATCACATCATTGACCATGATTCCTGCCTCTTCGGCACCGCTGCCTTTATTGACGGCAGCTACAAGGGCACCACTCACTTCCGGTAGTTTCAGTTGCTTAGCTAATGGATCGGTAATATTCTGTACTTCTACACCAACCCAACCACGCTGTACAACGCCATATATCCTTAGGTCATCCACTACTTTTCTAACAAGATTGGACGGTATAGCAAATGAAAAACCCTCATATCTACCCGAATTGCTCTCTATTGCTGTACAAATGCCAACTAATTCGCCATGTGTATTTATGAGTGCACCACCACTATTACCTGGATTGACGGCCGCATCTGTTTGGATAAACGATTCTATACCCTGATTTTCAAGTAAATTGATATTTCTCGCTTTGGCACTCACGATACCAGCTGTCACTGTCGATTGCAACCGAAAAGGATTGCCGACTGCCATGACCCACTCGCCGATCTGAAGTGTATCCGAATTGGCAAATGATAGAAAATCTAAATTATCAGCAACAATCTTCAATAATGCTAAATCCGTATTTGGGTCAATACCCGAAATCTTCGCATTAAAAACACGGTTGTCATTTAAGGTAACTTCTATTTGGGACGCATCCCGCACGACATGGTAGTTAGTCACTATATATCCATCTGCCGTCAGTATCACACCCGATCCTGAACTTAACGAAAATGGAGAATCAGCATGTCCAGATGCCGATTTGGCATTGGTCTTTATAAAAACAACCGCCTTTCTGGATATTTCAGAAGCTGAAATAAAATCTGAGGGAACAGCAGAACGTATGAGTTGATTGAATCTATCCGAAAATAAAATGTCATTTTCTGCAACCTGTGTCGCTTTCCTGCGCATATCTTCATCAATACGTTCACTACCTAACACGAACCAATGATAAACCGCTATCAACGTGACAGATATTATCACATTGAGCAAAATTATGAATGACCAAGATCGAAACTTTTTAAAGTCCAATTGTTAGATGTTTAGTAAAATTAAGCAAATATAAGACATTCTGCTGATATGAATTTTAAAATGAACCGTATATTTGCATCATAAGTGTACTTCGGTTACAAAAATAATAAACGTATAACTACTCAGAAATGATCAATTATATCAAATTCTAACATAATTTTAAGCAAATAGATGCAAATAACCTTTTATAAATATCACGGAGCCGGTAACGATTTTATCATCATAGACAACCGAGCTGGTGCGTATGAACATATATTTACCACTGAACGTATAGCTCTATGGTGTCATCGTCGGTTTGGCATCGGTGCTGATGGACTTATTCTTTTGCAAAACGCTGAATCCTCAGATTTTAAGATGGTTTATTTCAATGCTGACGGCAAAGCAAGCACCATGTGTGGCAATGGCGGTAGATGCATCGTACATTTTGCGTATTTTCTGGGTATATTTGACGAGGAAACCACTTTTGAAGCCACTGACGGACTCCATAAAGCCAGTATTTCAAATGGCTTGATCAATCTTGGAATGAATGATGTCTCTGAAATAAACAGGGTCGATACTCAAACGTATGTATTAAATACAGGCTCTCCACATTATATAAAGATTGGCGATGCTATGCCAGCAAATATCCGTGATGCTGGTAGCAACATTCGATATTCCGAACCCTACAAATCAGAAGGTATCAACGTCAATTTCGTAGTTTGTAAAAATGACAACCTCGAAGTTTGCACCTACGAACGTGGTGTGGAAGATGAAACGTATTCCTGTGGCACAGGTGTTGTGGCATCAGCCATATCATCTGTTATGGACGCTCCTGCCGGTCGTTACTCCGTCAAAATATCGACAAAAGGCGGTAATCTTGAAGTCACATTCAACAAATCGGCTGAAAACAAATATACAGATGTATTTCTAAAAGGACCAGCCGTTCAGGTTTTTAAAGGACTATTGACAGTGGACAATGGATAGTGGACAGATGACAATGGAGAATTGAGAATTGAAAGTTGAAAATTTGAGAATGGGCAATGGGCAATGGGCAATGATTTTTTGATTGACGAATTTTTCCCGACAACCAACAACTATCAACCGAAAACCAATATAACAACTCCACAAATCTAACAAATCCACAAATCAACAATAAAAATTAAACCTTTAAACCATTTTCAAGCCGACAATCATCAACAATATTAGTTGAGAGTTGACAATTGACAGTGGACAATGATTTTTGATTAACGAATTTTTCCCGACAACCAACAACTATCAACCAACAGCCATCAACCAACAACCATTTTCACAATCTTTCTCATCCTTCTTTATAACGATTATAAATAAGCGCAACCGTTGATAATTTTATATTACAAAATGAATGTAATTTCAAATTATACAATATTTTTGCTGCAACGTATAAATTATCGTATAATATTTGTGTATGAATCCTACTGACACATCCAATCCGGAGTATTACCACAAAGTTGTTGACTGCCAGTACGCCTGTCCGTCTCACACACCTGTTCCGCAATATATACGACTGATAGCCATGGGCAAATATACCGAAGCATATATGGTCAACTGGGAATCTAATGTCTTTCCTGGTGTACTTGGTCGTACCTGTGACCGCCCATGTGAGCCTGCATGCAGGCGCGGACGTGTAGAAGAAAAACCTGTCGCTATATGCCGATTAAAGCGGGTAGCTGCTGATTACAAAGATGATATTAACAGTCTGCTACCTGATATCCCTAAGGTGAAAAATGGTAAAAAGATAGCACTTATAGGTGCAGGACCATCTTCACTGACAGTGGCAAGAGATTTGGCTCCTTTGGGATATGAACTTCATATCTTTGATGACCAAAGTAAAGGTGGTGGTATGATGCGCAGCCAGATACCATCTTTTCGGCTACCGGACGAAGTGCTGAATCAGGAAGTGGACACCATACTCAATATGGGTGTTGTCAGCCATTTCAATACCTATATCAATAGCCTCAAAGAAGTGTTGAATCAGGATTATGATGCTGTTTTTGTTGGAACGGGTGCGCCACGCGGTAAAAACTTAATCATACCCGGTAGAGATGAAGGTGCTGCAAATATACACATCGGTATCGAATGGCTTGCAAGTGTAGCTTTCGGACATACGACATCCATTGGCAAACGGGTTATCGTATTGGGCGGTGGTAATACCGCTATGGACTGTTGCCGTACTTCACGTCGCTTAGGCGGAGATGAGGTAAAAGTAATCGTCCGTAGCCCTCACTCAGAGATGAAGGCTTCTCCTTGGGAGATAGAAGATGCCATACATGAAGATATTCCGATTACGGACAATCATGTTCCCAAAAGTTTTGTCTCTGAAAATGGCAAGTTGACAGGGATGTATTTCGAAAAAGTAAAAGCCGTATATGAAGACGGGAAAAGAAAACTTATCCCTACTGGCGAACCGGATGTTTTCATACCTGCTGATGATGTCATCATCGCTATAGGACAGGAAAATGCTTACGAATGGATAGAACGAGATCTCGGGTTGGATTTTAACCAATGGAATCTCCCGGTTGTGGATCCTGTAACTTATGCTTCAACACTACCTAACGTATTTTTTGGTGGAGACGCAGCTTTAGGCCCTAAAAACATTATCACATCCGTTGCGCAAGGTCATCAGGCTGCTATTTCTATTGATTTATATTGTAATGGTCTTGACACTAAATCACGTCCTGCACCCAATACAAAGCTATTCAGTACAAAAATGGGCATACATGAATGGAGCTATGACAATGACGTTACGACGGATCTCCGTTTTGCCGTTCCACATGCACCCAAAGAGAAGACATTATCTAGCCTTACCATGGAAGTCGAGCTGGGATTCGATATAGAGACCGCTTTCAAAGAGGCTCAGCGGTGCCTTAATTGTGACGTGCAGACTGTATTTACAGAAGCTAAATGTATCGAATGTGATGCCTGTATGGACGTGTGTCCGACCAATTGCATTACCTTTACTGCCAATGAGGAGGATGAGCATGATTTAAGAATGAAATTACTCGTTCCTGGTATCAATACGGAGCAGGATATATTAGTATCAGCGCCGTTAAAAACCGGCAACATCATGGTCAAGGACGAAGATATGTGTCTTCACTGCGGATTATGTGCTGAGCGGTGTCCGACAGCAGCATGGGATATGCAGGAATTTTTATATAACACTTCAAAAGCCGGTAATTTATCATTAGTATGAGTAGAGTCAATGATTTTGTAGTTCGCTTTGCCAATGTAAACGGTACGGGATCTGCCAGTGCCAATTTTTTATTTGCCAAGTCCGTATTCAGAATGGGTATCCCTGTTTCTGCCAAAAACATCTTCCCGTCCAATATACAGGGATTACCAACATGGTATGAAGTGCGCGTTTCCGAAAAAGGCCATCTCGGTCGTAAAGAAGGTATTGATATGATGATCAGCGTCAATCCGCAAAGCTTCAAAAGAGATATCGCCAGTGTAAAAACAGGTGGGTATTTCTTGTACGACAATACAAAGCCGCTCCATGCAGACTTTTTAAGAGATGATATTCATTTTGTTGGCATTCCAATGACTGCAATCTGCAACAATGAATTTGAAGATCCACGCCAGAAGCAACTCTTTAAAAACATCGTCTATATTGGCGCACTTGCTACGCTCCTTCAAATCGAAACAGCCGTTATAGAAGCGCTGTTTAGCGAGCAGTTTAAGGGCAAAGAAAAATTAATCGCTCCGAACGTAAAAGCATTACATCTTGGTGCTAACTATGCCAAGGAGCATTTTAAATATCCGTTAGAATTTCATTTAGAACGTCGGGATCTCATCGGAGATGCCATTATGATTGACGGCAATACAGCAACAGGATTGGGCGCTATCTACGGTGGTGCTACCGTTGCAGCATGGTATCCAATCACACCTTCGACATCGGTTGTGAATGCCTTTGAAAAATACGCTCATAAGCTGAGGAAAGACCCTGAAACCGGTAAAAACAATTTCTCTATTGTCCAAGCCGAAGATGAGCTGGCTGCTATCGGTATGGCTATTGGAGCCAATTGGAATGGAGCCCGAGCTTTTACTGCTACGAGTGGACCAGGTGTTTCACTGATGAGTGAATTTCTTGGGTTGGCTTATTACGCCGAGATACCAATAGTACTAATAGATGTACAACGTTCCGGCCCGTCAACTGGTATGCCGACACGTACCCAACAGTCAGATTATATCTCTGCGGCTTATGCTTCGCATGGAGATACAAAACACATACTTCTGATACCATCCAATCCGACCGAATGCTTTGAAATGACAGCAGCGGCATTTGATTATACCGAATTGTTACAAACACCGGTCATTGTAATGTCAGATCTGGATATTGGTATGAATGACCACATGACTCAGCCGCTCAAATGGGATGATAATAGGAAATACAATAGAGGAAAAGTCCTAACAGCCACGCAATTAGATCAATTGGAATCCTGGGGAAGATACCGAGATGTCGATGATGACGGCATCCCTTACCGAACGCTTCCCGGTACACATCCTGAAAAAGGTTCTTTTTTTACTCGAGGTAGTTCACACGATGAAAATGCGGCTTACTCGGAGGATTCCGCTACGTATGTCCGAATCATGGATAGACTCAATAAGAAACATAATACTGCCAAATCGATCATTCCGGCTCCACAACTGTACCAAGCTAACAATCAATCAAAAAATGGAATATTGTTTTTTGGTTCTACCAAGTACGCTGCTGAAGAAGTGCTGGACATACTCGGTTCAGATGATAAGCCTTTAGACGCTATACGCATCAAAGCATTTCCATTTCATGACGATGTTAAAAAATTCATTGACGAACATGACCAAATATTTGTCATAGAGCAAAACAGAGATGCACAGATGCGCACATTACTCATCAATGAGTTGGAAATCGATCCTTCCAAGTTGATAAAAGTGCTGAATTATGACGGCACGCCCATGACAGCAGATTACATCCTGCAAAAAATGAATGCTTATTTATTCCAACCCAACAACTAATACAGGTTATGACATTTATAAGACCTAAATTTGTTCACCCAAGATTGGCACACAATGCTTTGGGATATACACGAAAAGATTATGAAGGCGCATTATCCACGCTATGTGCTGGCTGTGGTCACGATTCTATCAGTGCAGCGATAGTAGAAGCTTGCTATGAATCCAATATAGCGCCACACAAAGTAGCGAAATTGTCAGGTATCGGATGTTCATCCAAGACACCTACTTATTTTTTGAGTAATTCGCATGGTTTTAATTCGGTACATGGCAGAATGCCGTCGGTCGCCACAGGAGCCAATTTAGGCAATCGAGATTTAGTGTATCTCGGTGTTTCAGGAGACGGAGATACGGCTTCTATCGGTATGGGACAGTTTGTTCATGCCATACGGCGAAATGTCAATATGACATATATAGTAATGAATAATGGTTGTTACGGATTGACGAAAGGGCAAGACTCCGCTACTGCGGATTACGGGTCAATATCCAAATCTGGACATGTCAATATCTTCCAGGGAATCGATCTTTGTGCTTTGGCTATCGAATTGGGTGCAACCTTTGTCGCTCAGAGCTTTAGCGGCGACAAAAGACAGCTTGTACCTTTGATCCAGGCTGCGTTGGCACATAAAGGATTTGCGTTAATAAACGTGGTTTCTCCATGTGTTACTTTCAACAACAACATCGGTTCTACCAAGTCTTACGACTATGTTCGTGAACACAATGACGCCTTGTCAAAAATTGATATCGTGCCTGTCCGTGATGAAATCACCATTGATTATGATCATAGTGATGTCAAAGTTGTTGCTATGCACGATGATTCATTGCTACAATTGCAAAAACTGAACCCGGACTGGAATCCAGAAGATAAATTATCAACGATTTCAGCTTTGTATAAGGCCAAGTCAAATAACGAAATACTGACTGGCTTGCTTTATATCAACAATAACAGTGTAGAACTTAACGAGATGATCAACACCACTGATACACCATTGAATCAGCTTACAGAAAAGGAACTTTGTCCAGGATCAAGTGCATTGGAGAGTATTAATAATGGTTTTAAGTAATTGATAGCGTTATAGAACCGACTCTATCAACTAAACAAAGACAACAGTTCTTGTTGTAAGGAGACTCCTTTATCTTGGTTGTACCATTTTTGAAGTACCAATATCCGCGTATCATGATCAGCATTTGCTGCTACTTGCGCTTCAAACACTTTTTGACATGCTTCTGGTCTTGGTCCCCATACTGCCCTATCCTTTCCTGTCGTATCTCGTAAAATGAATATTGGAATTGATTTCCCTCCACGTGTAAGGTATTTATCAATTTCCGAATCCGTATCTCTCAATTGAATTTCTAAAGTTATCCGCTCATTTAACTTACTCAAAAGCGCTATAAACGGCACAATATGTGCTGCATCACCACACCACGGTTCGGTAATAAGCACCCAATTTTGATGCTCATTGATACTTTGAATGGCTTGTTTTAATGAATCATTGAATTTCCCATTTTTGAGCCACCTATTCATCCTTGACCAATTCAGGTTTGTATAATTCAGGTAATCCGGATTATCATAAGGCGGTGGCAATAATTCTTTTGAGGTGATTAAGGATTCAAAATAGCTTAAATATTGATCAAAATTCATTTCTACTTAATAGGATGTTGTTAAAAAAGAACTTAGTGCTCGTATCACACCAAATATAACAATCTTCAAAACAACGTCTCAATGATAAGGTTTAAAGAAAGAAATAAAAGGTGATACCAAAAAGTCGGACAAATACTAAATTCATCCGACTATAAAAATGAAGGTAATTTGGGCTACTGTTAAACGCAAATCGTACAAAAGTATAACTTATAGATCAATATTCATAAATTTCAAAATCACATCCATTTGTTAATCAATTAATTATGTTTTAAATATTTTTTTTTTGAAATATAGAAATTATTGACATACATTTATCTGCAAGCTTTTTGACCGTTTTACTGCATTTAGAAGCTTTTTGTCTTCCAGTATTCATGAATTTTTAAACTAATAAATTAATGCTAATCAATATTTTATAAGTAAATTAGTAAACCCTAATTACAAAATATTTTTATATTCAAAATATAAAAATAGGCTTAGCTACTTTTTGAGTAATTACATATGTCATATTTGAATTTCTGTACAACATTTTTCAACACTTGACCCACAATGTTCATTATCGGACTTGTTCTCTCATTATGCTTTAAACACTCTTCCAGAACGCTCCTTACAAAACCAAAAAAGGCACACGCAAATCTGCGTGTGCCCTTCTTTTATGCTACCATCAAGATT
>CAYNSF010000059.1:0-17268 GCA_964399855.1 uncultured Aureispira sp.
CAATAATTTATACACATTCCGTTTCCTTTTTTATCATACTCACCCTGAATTGCTGAAAATACAACATATTTCATCTTCAAATGATAGAATTTAAGATTAATAACCTTATCTTTGCGGCAAATTTGATAAAACAGATAAAAATTCAAATATTACAATGGCAAATATTGGACACATAAAGCAAATTATCGGACCTGTTATTGACGTAAGTTTTGCAGGCGAAAACAGTAAATTACCTGAAATCTTAAATGCACTTTCTATCAAAAGAAGTAGCGGCGAGGAATTGATACTTGAAGTACAGCAACACCTTGGAGAGGATAGCGTCAGAGCCGTATCTATGGACTCTACGGATGGACTTACCAGAGGAATGGAAGTGGTAGATTTAGGTAGTGCTATTTCTATGCCGATTGGCGACCAAATCAAAGGACGGGTATTTAATGTGGTTGGAGAGCCGATAGATGGTTTAGGCGCATTGGATAGATCTCAAACCAAGAGCATCCACAATAAGCCACCGAGATTTGAAGATTTATCGACAGAAACAGAAGTACTTTTTACAGGTATTAAGGTTATCGACTTGATTGAGCCATATTCTAAAGGTGGAAAAATTGGTCTTTTTGGTGGTGCCGGAGTAGGTAAAACCGTATTGATTCAAGAATTGATCAACAATATTGCTAAAGGATATGACGGAATCTCGGTATTTGCCGGTGTCGGTGAGCGTACCAGAGAGGGAAATGACCTGATGCGTGAGATGCTCGAGTCCAATATCATCAATTATGGAAGCGATTTCCTACATTCGATGGAAGAAGGAGGTTGGGACTTGTCTAAAGTTAGTAAAAACAATCTAAAAGAATCTAAAGCTACTTTCGTATTTGGTCAGATGAATGAACCGCCAGGAGCGAGAGCGAGAGTTGCTCTTTCGGGTTTGACGCTTGCGGAGTATTACAGAGATGGCGATACGACCGATCCAAATGGTGGAAAGGATATCCTTTTCTTCATCGACAATATATTCCGATTTACACAAGCCGGTTCAGAAGTGTCAGCACTACTTGGACGGATGCCGTCTGCGGTAGGATATCAGCCTACTCTTGCTTCGGAAATGGGTCTGATGCAAGAGCGTATCACCTCTACTAAAAGAGGTTCTATTACCTCTGTTCAAGCAGTATATGTACCTGCGGATGACTTGACTGACCCTGCACCAGCAACGACGTTTGCCCACTTAGATGCTACGACAGTATTGAGTAGAAAGATTGCATCATTGGGTATCTATCCAGCGGTGGATCCATTGGATTCTACATCAAGGATTCTTGACCCTGCGATCATTGGAGAAGAACATTACAGTTGTGCTCAAAAGGTAAAAATGTTGTTACAGCGCTATAATGAATTGCAAGACATCATCGCCATTTTGGGTATGGAAGAGCTTTCAGAAGAAGATAAACTTGTGGTATTCCGTGCAAGAAAAGTACAGCGATTTTTGTCTCAGCCATTCCACGTAGCAGAGCAGTTTACCGGTATTCCAGGCGTACTTGTACCGATCGAAGAGACCATAAAAGGTTTCAATATGATCATGGATGGCGAATTGGACAAATATCCAGAAGCGGCATTCAACCTAAAAGGTAGCATCGAAGATGTAGTAACAGCAGGAGAAAAAATGCTCAAAGAAGCAGAAGCTAACGCATAATATTTTTCTAAACATCATAAACACTTAATATGAAGTTGATCGTTTTAACACCTGAAAAGGAAATTTATAAAGGAGAAGTAAAATCTATTCAATTACCCGGCATAAACGGTGGATTTGAAATACTTAATAATCACGCTCCTATTGTTGCTGCACTTGGCAGTGGCAAGATAAAGATAACGGATATATTAGGTGCCGGTAAAGTGTTTACCATTAAAAAAGGGTTTGTCGAAGTGCTTAAAAACGATGTATCCTTGTTAGTTCAGGGCGTTGAAGAATAGATAATTAGATTTAATATTCAATATAAAGAAAGCCAGTTGTCTTGATAGATATCTGGCTTTTTTATTTGGTTTATACATTAACTTTCCCTTTTTGTCTATCAAATAAAGTGTATTGGGTATGCTCAAAAAGCTTTAGTATGATTAGTATAAAAGTGTCCAAAAAAATAAAATATTCCAAAAAAATATTGAGATGACAATTCATTTTTTTCTTCATTCAAAACTTGTTATGTACATTTGCCTTATCATATTCATAGATAAAACATGAAAAAAGGATTGATTACTTCGTGGATTTTGTTGCTAATCGTAGGTCTAAGCACAAAAAATATTCATGCTCAAGATGTAGTTGAAGCACCACCCAAGCATGCATTTTTTGCCGAAATTGGTGGAAATGGATTGTTATTTTCTATCAATTACAACTATCGTTTGGGTGATAAATTTGGATTGCGTGGAGGTATAGGATTTGCAGGAGGCAAAGAGAACTATGGCAGTAGTGGATTTACTTATAACAACAGTATCTTTACCATACCATTAAGCGCAAATTTATTACTTGGTAAAAATGGAAAATACTTTGAATTGGGCGCTGGTATTACGCTTGTTAGCGAAAAAATAGAATTTTTAGAAAGAGAATATTCACCAATAACAGGCACGTTAACCTTTGCTTTTCGCTACCAACCGTTGGGTGGCGGATTTATGTTTAATGTTGGTCTAACACCGATATTTACTGATAAATACTTTGATCCTTTCCGCCCAGGAGTAGGTATTGGATATTGCTGGTAATTTGCGAAGTTATTGATATTATTCTTTCACATGCATACAAATAACTATATTTGCTCTGTTATTTAACATTAAAAAAAAGTAACTACTCAGGTATATGCTTTCAAATCATAAAAATAAGACCATTTTTCATCAGACGAAGCTACTTTTTGAATTAATAGCATTGCTATTGACGAAAAAAGAGCTGAAGTATCATGGAAAATGAATATTTTTTGATTGAAATTGATCATACCTGAGTTGTTACAAAAAAAAGTAGTCATGAAAAGTAGATTTCTTACATGGAGTATTCTGTTCCTCATTGTCGTGTTTGGAACTAAGAATGTTGTTGCACAAGACATTGTTGAAGCTGCACCTAAAAATGCATTCTATGCCGAATTACTTGGAAGTGGACTATTTTTTTCGTTAAATTATGATTATCGGCTTGGCGAAAAATTTGGATTGCGTGGAGGTATCGGATTTATTGGAAATGACAATAGTTTTGGAAGCAGCGGATTTTCATACAATAATACAGCACTTACCATTCCATTAGGGTTGAATGTAATGCTTGGAAAAGGAAATAGATACTTTGATGTGGGCGCTGGTATTACCTATGTGAAAGACAATGGAGGTGAACTTAGTCAAGAATATTCTCCGATAACAGGATCGCTCAATTTTTCATTTCGCTATCAACCGTTGGGAGGTGGTGTTATGTTTAAAGTAGGTATATCTCCTATATTTACGAATGACTACTTTGATCCATTTCGTCCCGGTCTTGCTGTTGGATATAGCTGGTAATTTAAAAATAATTGACATATTTGTTTAGTAAATTCACATTTCAATAATTGTATCATGAAAATAGGCTCATTACTATCGTGCATTTTGTTCCTGATTGTGACATTAGGAGTGAATGATTTGCATGCGCAGGAAGTAACACCTCCGAAAAATGCTTTCTATGCCGAACTTGGAGGAAATGGGTTATTATTCTCAGCTAATTATGACTATCGAGCTGGAGAAAAATTTGGTTTTAGAGGTGGATTGGGATATTTAGGTATAGGCTCTACAGGAGTCGTTACAATACCATTAGGAATCAATGTATTACTTGGTAAAGACGGCAAGTATTTTGAAATGGGTGTTGGTGCTACTGCTGTTATTAGTGATTACGATTTATATGGAACATTAAGTTTCTCTTATCGGTCTCAACCACTTGAAGGTGGAGTTATGTGGAAAGCTGGAATCACTCCTTTCTTTAATAGAGAGGACTTTGTTCCATTTTTGGGGGTCGCTGTTGGATATTGTTGGTGACGTTTAATGGGCAATATATAAAACCTGATATAATAATACACTCCAATAAAAAGATTTAAAAAAATAAGGTAGAAATAGCTTTGTGATATATATTTAATGTATATATTTGCTAATTATTTAATATATCATGCTATCTTATGCGTAGTAAATTGGTAATAATGGTCGTGATGAGTACATTGTCCTTTGAGATTCAAGCACAGCAAACTCAAGTGGTTAAAGTTGGGCCTCTCGGCTTTTTGATAGGTAATTTTAATCTTCGGTACGAAAAGACGATTAATGAAACAAGTGCATTTCAAGTAGGAGCTAATTATTATAACTTTAAGGTGTTTGGTATTAAGGCTACTGGGTTTGGAGTTGATGGTGCATATAGATATTATTTCAAAGATGCGATTAGAGGTTTTTATGCTTCTCCTGCAATTGGATTGTCTTTTAACAGCACTTTTGTAGATGAATCAAGTGATATCAAAGGAAATTTTTCCAACTTGAATTTAGGTGCTACAATAGGGTATCAATCTATTATGGCGTCTGATTTTGTCATAGATTTTGGTCTTGGATATGGATATAATGTTCAGATCGACAAAGACGATAATTTAATATCAAACTATAGTTTTTCCATTCCCAGATTTACTTTTGCCTTGGGATATGCATTTTAAAGAAATATTCAAATTAAAACATTCAAATTAAATTTATTCAAATATTATTTTTTAACTTTTTAAAGCTTATTAAAATGAAAACAAGATTTTTTACAGTATTAGCATTCGTTTGTATGTTTGCATTGGCGGGTAATGCCCAAGACTATAAGTCGGCAATTGGATTGAGGTTAGGTTCTCCACTTTCTGTTTCATACAAAACATTTCTATCAGAAAAAGGAGCCTTTGAAGGTGTGGCAGGTTTCCGTAGTTTCACTGGATATTCATGGTTTAACCTAGGTGCTTATTATCAAATACACAATGAAATTCCAAGTGTAGAAGGATTAAGATGGTATTATGGCGCAGGTGTAAATGTTTATTTCTGGTCATTTGACAGTGCTTTCTTAAACGCTGGTAGTAGTACATCATTGGGTCTTTCTGGAGTTTTAGGTCTTGACTATAAATTCAGGGATATTCCATTGAATGTAAGTGCTGACTGGATTCCAACATTCTTCCTAAATGGTTATGGTAATGGTTTTGCACCAGGATATGGAGCACTTTCTGCAAGATATACTTTCTAAAAGAAGCAATACATTTTAAAGAGGGACTACCGTTTGGTATTCCCTCTTTTTATTTTAGGCAAAACCCAATCTACACCATTTCCAAAGGTAAAACAATTGAGTCATAGAAGTGGTCATATATTTTTTGAATATCCTTTGGATCATCGTGTTTTTGAGCTATAACAATAATTTTTTACATAAAAAATGAAACTTTTTAGAGAACTAATTGGTTATAAGAGCGATTTTTAAACTAAAAATTTAGATATTATTATGGTAGATATGGGTTATTTTATCATCCTCGGTATTTTTTCTGTAGTAGGGATGATCATCAGTGGAAGGTTAAAATCTAAGTTTGCACATTATTCAAAAGTTCCAGTGCAAAACGGCAAATCAGGTCGAGAAGTGGCAGAAGATATGCTTCGTCACTACGGAATATATGATGTATATGTAGTACAAGGACAAGGATTTCTTTCTGACCACTATAATCCGGCAACAAAAACAGTAAGCCTGTCTCCTGACGTATATAATGGGCGTTCAGTTGCAGCCGCATCTGTTAGCGCACACGAGGTAGGACACGCTGTACAACACGCCACAGCATATAGCATGCTCACATTGAGGTCAAAGTTAGTTCCAGTCATACAATTCAGTTCCAACATCCAACAATTCCTATTTATGGGTGTGATATTGGGAATTGGGTCAGCATTTGGGGATACTATGATGATGATATTGGTTGGTACATTTGGTGCGACTGCATTATTTAGCCTCGTGACGCTTCCTGTAGAGTTTGACGCATCCAATAGAGCACTCGCATGGCTTGATGATTCTGGATATTTGCAAGGTACAGAACACGAAGGTGCAAAAGACGCACTTTGGTGGGCAGCTATGACTTATGTAGTTTCGGCATTAGGTGCATTGATTATGTTCTTGTACTTTTTGTTGCGTTTTATGGGCAATAGTAATGATTAATGGTAAATTATTGACGAATGAATTAGTTGTCTGGGTTAGGTTGGAGACAAATCAGACCATCAACCGACAACTGACAACCTACAACTTAATTATTTATATTTAAAATAAAGTAATGATAGACGAAATAGATAGCCAAATAGAGCAAGCTAAAGAAAATATTGATAAGGCATTGGAACATTTGGCCTTTGAGTTGAATAAAATACGTGCCGGTAAAGCATCGCCCGCTATGGTTAGTGGTCTTATGGTAGATTATTATGGTTCACCGACACCTTTGACACAGGTGGCCAATGTCACAACTCCAGACGCAAGGACGATCAGCATACAACCTTGGGAAAAGAAAATGCTCGCCATGATAGAAAAAGCCATTTTTGAAGCCAATATGGGTATCACACCGATGAATGATGGTGAAGTGGTAAGACTTATCGTTCCACTCATGAGTGAAGAAAGAAGGGTTGCTATGGTCAAACAATCAAAAGCAGCAGGCGAAGAATCACGTATTGCCATACGAGGTATTCGGCACAAAGTCATAGATTTTACTAGAAAAAAAGTGAAAGATGGCTTAGCGGAGGATATCGGTAAGAAAAAAGAAGAAGAAATACAGAAAATCATCGATGCTAACATGGGTAAAATAGATAAGATGTTGGAAGTTAAGGAAAAAGATATCATGACTGTATAATTGTCATAACGTTTTGCATGTTATTTTATTTTTGTGATAAAAAAGCTTAGTTGGATTTTCAACTGAGCTTTTTTTATTTTTGGATATTGTTTCAAACAATTCGCTCACTTTACTTTGAAAAAAATGCAAAACCAAACTCCTTGCATATTGTACATTACAAATTGCACATTGCACATTACAAATTGCACATTACAAATTGCACATTGCACATTACAAATTGCACATTGCAAATTGCTAATTACAAATTGCTCCTTACAAATTGCTCCTTACAAATTGCATATTGCACATTACATATTGCTAATTACATATTGCTCATTACATATCGAACATGCATCTGAAAAATAATTCTAAAAAAATCCATACCCATTCCAACCATAATTACTAAATTACCGTCTTACATGTATCAAACGACAAAACGAAAGTATGAATCTCATACGAATACAACAGGATGTTACAGTTATATTGAATAAAGCTGGACAAGGAGACCGAAAGGCACAAAAGTTAGTGTACGATCGGTATAGTGGCAAGATTTTGAGTATTTGCAAGCAGTATATCGGCGATATCTATATAGCTGAAGATGTCATGATAACTGTGTTTTTGAAAATATTCCGTTCTTTAAATACAATAGATAATAAATCTCTATTTGATGCATGGATGCGAAAAATCACGGTCAACGAATGTATCTCCTATATCAGAGCCAAAAAGAAAGTACTATATACAGAACCACAGGATTATATGGCTATTGATAGTTCACGGCCTGATGATACGTTGATTATGAATGATTTACAGAGCGTACTTGACACATTGCCTTATGGCTGTAAAATAGTTTTTAATATGTATGCTATAGATGGATATAAACACCATGAGATTGCCGATATGTTAGAGATCTCTGAAGGTACTTCAAAATCTCAGCTTGCTTATGCACGTAAGTTGTTACAAGAAAAATTGAATCAGTTAAAATTATTTAATCATGGATAATAAAAATATAGACCAGCTTTTTAAGGAACACTTCCATAATCGCTCTATTGAAACATCAAACGAAGCATGGAATCGGTTAGATATTTTGTTGGAAGCAGAAGAAAAGCCTATAGCTAAATCCAATTTTACAATCAATAATTATTACAAAATAGCTGCTGTGGCTGCTTTCGTTCTTTCTATGGTCTCCGTTGGATATTATTTCACTATGGAGCAAGATCAATCGGTAGTGGTAGAAGCTCAAGAGGATGCCTTCAAGCTACATGAAGATGACAATCATATCAATGAAGACCTTGAAGTCATTTCCGAAAACGAACTGGAACAAGAAAACAGTTCAAAGATTTTGGATGAAAATATACATTCTGAATCTAAGCCTACATTTCAATCTAAATCTCATAAAAAACCAGACCAATCAGACCGCCAATTGCCTATAGCAAATATCCCTAAAGTAATTGAGATGGATGAAAACAGTACTAATCATGATATAATAGAAGACGTAGCATCCAATATTCATACATCAGAAGGCAATATCAAGCGTAGTATTGTTGTAGATGCAAAAAAGTTGCTTGCAGCAGTGGAAAATGACATTCAGTCAGTAAAACCCAATACACCTATGCTTACTAAAAATAAGCACATACCCAATCATGCTATTTTATTAGAACAGACAGAAAACAAAATTTCTCGTACATTTTTTCAACGTTTATATAAAGGCGTTCAGGAAAATACTTCCAATATGTACGCTACCATTTCCAACAGAAATCACTAAATCAAAAATTTTATTCAATAATCATTAAAAAAATTTAAACATGAAAACATTTTTTTACTTACTTATCGGGATGTTGTCCTGGACTTCATTAGAGGCACAAACAAATTTCGAAACACGTATAAAAGCCATTAAAAATGAAATCAACACGATTAAAATCGAAGAAAAAGCACAGCTACAGGAAGAAGTTGAGACCATAAATCAACGATTGAATCGTGGAGAAATATCAGAAAATGAAGCCGCCGCACTCAAAGAAAATAGTGCTATTGCATGTGCAAATCGCATAGCTATAAGAATAGAACCTTTGACGGATGAAATCAATGTTTTGATCCAAGACGAAGTCCACCATGAAGATGAAATGGAAAATATAAAATCGGATATTGAAAGCGCCATTGAAGATGTAAAATCATCTATTTCGATAGGCAGTAAGAAAAAAGCAAAGAGGTTTAAAAACGAAAGTAGAACGACTACTCAGTTTGTGTTTGCTTTTGGCTTGAACAATTTGCTAACCGACGGGAAGTTGAACTCCATGAAGGATAATGGCATCAAAGGATCAACATCGAGATTTTACGAATGGGGCGTTACTTGGAAAACACGTCTAATAGAAACATCACCATTGTTGAATCTAAAATACGGATTGTCTCTAACGTATAACAACCTTAGACCTGAAGACAATAACTATTACGCAAAATCGGGCAATCAGACGTATCTTATTCCATTTGGAAATGAGCTATCAAATGAGCCATACTTCCGTACAACTAATCTTGTCGTTCCTGTGCATTTGGAATTTGATTTTTCTAAAAAAATCAAGAAAGATGATCAGTCAATCATCAAAACTCAAAAGGGATTTAGAATCGGTGTTGGTGGATATGCCGGTATCAATACCAGAACGAAACAGATCCTTGAATACAGCGAAGATGGTTTAAAAAATGAAATCACAAGCAAAGGAGAATACAATACGAACTCATTTGTATATGGTGTGAGTGGATATATTGGATATAAAAAACTGAGTCTATATTCAAAATATGATTTGAATCCTTTGTTTAAAAACAATCCAGTAGATCAGAACAATATCTCTTTAGGAGTGAGATTTGATTTTCATTGATGAATCAGTTTAAAAGTTTAAAAGTGTAAAGGTGTAAGTCATTAAGGCATTACAGTTATACATTGATAAGTTTTCATACTAAATTTTGCCCGGTTGGACACCCTGTTGCCAACCGGCTTTTTTATGTTTTATTCTTAGAAAAAACATATTCTGGCAACTAAAAAAGATATTTTACTCCGTAATATTGAATATACATTATCTTTGCGTCGTATAATTATTAATATAACGAGATGATACCGGACAAATACCGGTAATTTTCTGATTAAAACATAATCAAAAGTCATGCGAAAGCAATTTATGATTGTATCGGTCATGCTGTTAATAACGACGCTGGCCATGACCATTTACCTGAATATCAATTGGGTCGTTTTATTTATTGTTATTCTCATATTTAGTATTTTAGGATACCAAGACATGCTTCAAAAAAAGCATACCATTCGTAGGATATATCCTTTATTTGGTCGACTCAGATATGTATTGGAAGAGTTGAGACCTAAAATGTATCAATATTTTATCGAATCAGATATCGACGGCCGACCTATACACAGAGTAGATCGTTCGACTATCTATCAGCGTGCTAAAAAAGAATTAGAAACTATACCATTTGGTACTCAACTTGACGTATATGCCGAAGGGTATGAATGGATGAGTCATTCTATTTCACCAAAATCATTTGACACCTTAGATCACGATCCAAGAGTCCTTGTTGGTAACAAAGATTGTAAACAGCCATACTCTGCAAGTATCTTGAATATTTCAGCAATGAGTTACGGGTCATTGAGCCCACAAGCCGTTCAAGCTATGAATGGTGGTGCAAAAATCGGTGGTTTTGCTCAAAATACTGGAGAAGGTGGCATTAGTGAGCATCACTTGATGCACGGCGGAGATCTGGTCTGGCAAATAGGTACTGGATATTTTGGATGTCGGGATAAAAATGGCAATTTCGATCCAGAAAAATTTGCAGAAAAAACGGCATTTCCTAATGTCAAAATGATAGAACTTAAAATATCACAAGGTGCAAAACCGGGACATGGAGGTATTCTTCCCGCTTCAAAAAACAATGAAGAAATAGCTAAAATTCGAGATGTAGAGCCGCATACAAAAGTCTTATCGCCACCCTATCATACTGCTTTCAACACACCATTAGAAATGATCGCTTTCATAGGTAAGCTTCGCGAATTGTCAGGTGGTAAACCTGTCGGTTTCAAGCTTTGTATTGGTTATAAATCGGAATTTATCGCTATCTGCAAGGCTATGATACACTTGGATATATATCCAGATTTTATCACTGTGGATGGCGGCGAAGGTGGAACAGGAGCTGCACCTCAAGAATTTTCCAATTATATGGGTGCACCGCTTTTGGATAGCTTGGCATTTGTCCACAATATCCTTAATGGTTTGGATATTCGTAAGCACATCAAGATTATTTCTTCTGGCAAAATTTCATCTGGATTTCACATCGCAAGATCTATGGCATTAGGCGCTGATATGTGCAATTCCGCAAGAGCTATGATGATTGCGATAGGCTGTATCCAAGCATTACAATGCAATACCAACCGATGTCCAACAGGGATCGCAACACAAGATCCAAATCTGACGATCGGTATCGATGTCAATGATAAGCAAATACGGATGGCCAATTATCATAAAGGAACAGTAGAAAGTTTTGTAGAGCTATTGGGTGCGTCAGGACTTGAGGATATGAAAAATATCTCGCGTTCGCATATATTCCGTAGGGTATCACTAAATGAAATGCGCAATTACGAATCTATCTTCCCGTCTATCAAACCAGGCGCTATGCTCCATGGAGAAATACAGGAAAAATACATTCAAGATTTCAATTCGGCAGATATGCATACCTGGGGCATCCCAGCTATACAATATGGTAAATAAGTGGGTCATGCTTGAAAAAGTACAATATCCTGTTTATCACCGTTAATATTACGATGACGAAAAAGAAGATTGAAACAGTAAGGTATTTGATCTATTATTTTAAACCTACTATTCATCAACCCTTTTCTTAGTCACACCTTGATTATAGATGCCATAGTAGTAGCCGTCATTGTATAATATATATTTGAGGTCATCGGTAACTTTTATGGATGAAATACCAATGATTTGGCGTTCTTTCTGCTGAATGGAGAAGGTTTTGAGTCCCGAATCTGTGTAATAAACTATCATTTTGCCGTCAAATTGGAACGATCGTAAGCCCTGCACAGGGAAATGATAGATATACTGACCAAAATTATCAAAAAACCAAAAGCCTTTGTCATAGTCACATAGGACTACGTAATTGCCATTTTCCAATATTTTAGTGATATACATTCCAGCCATTCCAAAATCCGTTACATTGTTGGATTGTAGGATAATGTTACCATTGTCATCAACTTTCACGAGCCTTAATCGGACAGCGTCATACACCCATAGGTTGCCGTCATTGGTCACGCTACATGCCGTAATGTCTAAGTACTGCTGAGTAAAATCAAACTCTCGGATGATTGACAAAGTGTTGTCGAAAATTTTCACTTGATTGAAATCGTTATAAAAAACAACTATTCTCAGCGGATTAGTGACATCTATGGTGGATATCATTCCGTTTTTATTATTAGCATAGCGATACAATTCCTTAAAACCTTTGTCATACCTGATCAATCTATTTTTGGCATCGACAACATAGGTATTTCCGAGATTATCCACTTCAGCTATACGCACTTGTACATTGATATCCAATGGGATACGGTCTTCCTCACTGATAGGGTTAATGGCTGATTTACCTGCACATCCCATCACTAAGATGATAATCATAAACCACGCGATACCTTGTTTCATTTTATTGTTATTACTGACCAAAAATCTTATTAAATTTCGAATCAAAAAATGCCAATTGCATTTCCGTTCCGTCCCAAACACCATACGAGGAAGCATACATCCATTCGCCAAGATTGATATACCTTGATTTTCCATTGGACAAGAGGTAGTCTATCGGCAAATGTCGGTGGCCAAAGACATAGTAATCCATCTCTTGAGTTTGTAGATGATGCTCCGCAAATTGCACTAACCATTCCTTATCTGGAGATATGAAAGGCGCTTCTTCTCCAGTATATTGCCGGCTTTTCAAGCTAAAAAATCGCATCATACTCAATCCGATATCGGGATGTAGCCAACCAAACGCCCATTGACACAAGGGATTGTTGAATATCTTCTTGATCATCTTGTATCCATAATCTCCTGGTCCCAATCCATCTCCATGACCTATATAAAATTGCTTGCCATCTATTTCTTTTTGTATCGGTTCACGAAGGATAGGAATACCAAATTCTTCTTCAAAATATCGAAACATCCACATATCGTGGTTGCCTGTAAAAAACGTGATTGGTATCTGGTCGTCACGCATCTCACGCAATTTGCCAAGTAAGCGAATGTATCCTTTTGGCACTGCTTTTTTATATTCGTACCAATGGTCAAATACATCTCCAACGAGATACAATTCACGTACATCATGATGTATATGATCCAACCAACGAACGATTTTTTTCTCCCTATCTATGGAAGATTCAAGTGCATCAACCCCAAGGTGGAAATCAGAAGAAAAATATATCTTTTTTGTCATCTGTCAGATTTGACCAGCCAAAGATATATATTATTTTGAAATAAGTATCCCTAAAAGTAGAAGTAAAAAATTAATTATCTACAAATCACACCCGACTACAGGCACGACCAAGCTTATGATTGTAATAATGTGCAGTTGCAACAATCAAACCACCGGCAACACTGAACATCAACATCCAGCTATGATGATCTATCATCCCGATAAATAAAAATATGAAGCCCATTAATCCTAATAAAAGTGGACGTATATTCTGATGTTTTTTGAAAAAATCTCCTACTAATGCGTAGCTTGCGATTACGATTCCGATACCAATGACGACCCAGTCAAATACATGGTTATGCAACCAAGTCGTAGAACTGACCGCTCCTACAGATACTAATACAGGAACTAATGAACAATGAACGGCACATAAAAGCGAGGTAAACATACCTGCAAAATCCGGATTACGCTGTAAAAAAGACATTTTCATATTCCCTATTATTCCATTTAGAAGTGCAAAGATAACATTCGTAAATGCAATAATGTTGCATTTGTGTACTAATTTTTTACTTAAAAAGTAATTTTTTAATCTCAAACAGGATAATAATAGAAGAAAAACAGATATTTTTGTAGCTAAATAATATATAACATGAGTCTATTAAAAGGTAAAGTTGCCCTGATTTCAGGCGGTTCAAGAGGAATTGGAGAAGCGATCGTCATGAAATATGCGGAAGAAGGTGCGGATATAGCTTTTACGTATGTATCTTCGGCAGAAAAAGCAAATGCTATAGCAGTCAAAGCCGCAGCCTATGGAGTCAAAGCCATAGCCATACAGTCAGATGCAGCAAACTTTAACCAAGCAGAAGCATTAATCAATGAAGTAATCGAAAAATTAGGAAGATTAGATATTTTGATCAACAATGCAGGTATCACAAGAGATACTTTGATGCTCAGAATGACAGAAGAGCAATGGGATCAAGTCATGGAAGTCAACCTAAAGTCCGTATTTAACCTTACGAAACATGCACTCAAGCCGATGATGAAGCAAAAAGCTGGATCAATTATAAATATGAGTTCTGTAGTAGGTGTTTTTGGTAATGCAGGTCAGGCCAATTATGCGGCTTCAAAAGCTGGGATTATAGGATTTTCAAAATCTATAGCTAAAGAAGTTGGATCGCGCAATATCCGTTGCAATGCCATAGCTCCAGGATTTATCGAAACAGACATGACGCACGCACTTACTGATGACCAGAAAAAGGCATATACGGACAGCATTCCGCTGAAACGCCTTGGACGTGGAGACGATATAGCCAATGCCTGCGTTTACCTTGGTTCGGACTTATCAACCTATATTACAGGACAGGTTATCAGCATTTGCGGTGGCTTAAATACCTAATTACAGTATTTGTAACTAACCAGGATTGATCAATTTCATTCAAAAAATGTATATACTTTAGCACATTTTTTCATGATTTGAATGTATATACCTACTTAGTTACCGGTATTTTAATATTTTTTTTAATAAACTTTTTATAATTCTGAAAATAATACTTACCTTTGCGTTCCTTTTTAAGGGCTTATAGAAATATATTCATTTTAAATAAAGATAAATAGTTTACAGTAATGAAAAAAGAAATCCACCCAGAGGATTACAGATTGGTTGTATTTAAGGACATTTCTAATGATGAGATGTTTTTAACAAAATCATGTACAAAGTCAAGAGAAACAATCGTTTACACAGACGGCAATGAATATCCGCTTGTCAAAATGGAGATCTCTTCATTTTCACATCCTTTCTTTACAGGTAAAGTGAAGTTTGTCGATACTGCTGGTAGAATTGACAAGTTCAATAAGAAATTTGCTAAATTTGCTAAAAAGTAGTTTTTTAGTACCAACAAATACAAGCCCTTAACGAACATTAAGGGCTTTTTTGTTTATATTTGTGCCGTTAATTTAATTGAAAGTTGAAAGTGGAAAGTGATTTTTGATTGTCGATTTACGATTTTTGATTTTGGAATATGGTAGTTAGGTTGTTGGCGTATTAGCGATTTAGGTTTAAAATTCCTAACTACCTAAAACAACGCCAAAGTGCTAACGACCTAAACCTTTAAACAAATCAAACAACTACTCCACAAATCTAACAAAGTTAGTTGAGAATTGAGAATGACGATTCAATTGTCCAACAACCGACAACCATCATCCGACAACCAATTAAACCCTTACACCCATAAACTTTTAAACTATTATAACAACTCCACAAATCAACAATTTAAATTAAACCTTTAAACCTATTTCAAACCGACAACCATCAACTAATTCAATTAACAGAGCAAATCAATAGAAAACGTAAATGCACAATATTATACTCATTGATGATCATAAGTGGAATGGATTATTGCCCTTGACATTCACTCGTCCCGTCAGTGAATTAAGAATCGGAATACTAACCATTAAAGAAAAGTGGGAGAAGTATTTAAGGACTTCGGCAAGTTACATAACTCAACCCTATCTCGCTGAAAAGTACCCATTGTATTCCGCTAATGAAAACATACTTATCAATAGTGCCTTGTTACCAAATGATCATATCGTCGAACAAATACAGCATTTACAGCTTGGTCAGGCATTGATACAAAATGATGATTTATTGGCTGTTCGAGTTTCAGAAGATGATTTACTTTTGATCAAATCTGGTAGCAATGTCGTTTCTGTTCTTAATAAAAAGTTTGAAAATATTAAGGCAAAAAGTGATGCAACCTTAATCAGCAAACCATACCACATTTTTTCATTGAATGGCATCGAATTGGAAAAGGATTTCAAGCTAATGACCAATGGTCGCCAGTCGCAACCGTATTCATCAAGTAATACTGTTTTTGGCAAACATCCCATATTTTTAGAAGAAGGCGTGTATATGGAATGCTGTATCCTCAACACCAATGATGGTCCGGTGTATCTCGGCAAAGACACCCAAATCATGGAAGGCAGCATCATACGAGGAGGTTTTGCAGCGTGCGAAGGAAGCATCGTCAAAATGGGCGCAAAAATATACGGACCTACAACCATAGGGCCAAACTGTCGCTTAGGCGGAGAAGTCAACAACTCCGTACTTTTCGCCAATTCGAATAAAGGTCATGACGGATTTTTGGGCAATAGTGTCATCGGAGAGTGGTGCAATCTCGGTGCAGACACCAACACGTCGAATCTTAAAAACAACTATTTACCCGTAAAAATATGGTCATATCCAGACAACGGATTTAAAGATACAGGGCTGCAATTTTGCGGACTGATCATGGGCGACCATAGCAAATCCGGCATCAATACTATGTTTAATACAGGTACTGTCGTTGGTGTGGCTGCCAATATCTTTGGCGACGGATTTCCAAGGACATATATACCATCATTTTCGTGGGGTGGCGCTGCCGGGTTCATCACTCACCAGCTAAAAAAAGCATTAGAAACGTCGAGTATCGTGCTAAAAAGACGCAATATGGAACTTACCCAGAAAGACATCAATATATTAGAGCATATTTTCAATCTTGGAGATAAAGTTTGAAATGATAAGTTGAATAGGCGAATACTTATGGGTATAATTGTGGCATTTTTAAAACTGAAATCGTAAATCTGAAATCGGTTAGTTAAGGATTTAAAGTGGTTTTCGAAGAAGATTGGCCGTTTTATCTCTCAGTTAATCTAAGAAACCAAACCATTTTGTTTGCCCCGCCCTAAAAGGGAGCAAAATGGTTTGTAAAGTAGTTTTCACCACCAAAAAAAATCAGAACCATCAAGGAATGGTTTTCGATTCACTTTGGTCGGGGCAAAAAGTCGAAAAACTACAAGTTTTCAAAATCTGATCGTAACCCGGTCGCACATTCATTGCTTAACTAAACGGTATTAATTCGTAATTCGTAATTCGTAATTCGTAATTCGTAATTCATAACTCATAATTCATAATTCAATGTCGTTTAGTTAAGGAAATTAGAGCGGTTTATAATTCATATGG
>CAYNSF010000060.1:0-17111 GCA_964399855.1 uncultured Aureispira sp.
CCATATGAATTATAAACCGCTCTAATTTCCTTAACTAAACGACATTGAATTATGAGTTATGAATTATGAGTTATGAATTATGAGTTATGAATTTCTAGCCACTAATCATTTACCATTACCATAACCATTACCATTATCAATTATCACTAATCATTTACCATTTTCAATTTTCAATTTTCAATTTTCAATTTACAATTTTCAATTATCAATTATCAATTATATGAACAACGATGCTCTCTTATTTGCTACTTCCAATGAACATAAGATTTCGGAATTGAAAGGCATATTGCCTGGATATACGATAAAAAGTCTTCGAGATGTTGGTATCGATGAAGATATACCAGAAGATGGAGAAACACTTGAAGAAAATGCGCTCATCAAAGCAAAATATCTATTTGATAAAACGGGTTTGATATCGTTGTCTGAAGATACAGGCTTGGAAGTAGATGCTTTAGATGGAAGTCCTGGAGTTCATACGGCACGATATGCCGGTGATCAAAGAAGTCCCGATGATAATATGAATAAATTATTACAGGAGCTGCAAGGGAAACAAAATAGAAGTGCGCAATTCAGAACTGTGATTTGTTATTACGATGGTATAGAACCGCTTTTTTTTACGGGAATTGTACGAGGTGTAATCGCAGAAAGTCGTTCCGGAACAGAAGGGTTTGGCTATGATCCAGTTTTTATCCCAGAAGGATATGAAGATACTTTTGCGGTATTAGATATAGAAATCAAAAACAAAATCAGCCACAGAGCAAGAGCCGTTGCCTCATTGATGGACTTTTTGAATGAGAAGTAGCTTTGCATTAGACTTGCAAAGAGTCGGAATACAGAGATAGACTTATCGTTTCAAGCTATCAAATGAAGTTTTTATGAATTTAGACAAATTCATCTTGCCCAAAACAAAAAAAGCCTTTGAATATATCCAAAGGCTTTTTTTTAATCTTTAAAACTGAATAGAAATATTAATCTTCAGTTTTATCAACTTTTCCTTTAATAGTCAAGTATGTATCTACAGGATCTGTGTTAGCTGTGATTGTAACTCTTTTAGAGTCATCTTTACCACCTTTAGCACCTTTTCCTTTAGAGTCAAATACTACTGTTATTTCTCCTGATTTACCTGGAGCGATAGCATCTTTTGGCCATTCAGGAACTGTACATCCACAGCTACCTTTAGCGTTGCTGATTACTAATGGCTCATTACCAGTGTTTGTAAACTTATACACGTGTCTTACTTTATCTCCATCCATAACCATACCCCAGTCGTAAGTATCATTTTCAAATTTGATAGAAGTGGTAGGACCTGTAGGTACTGGTGTGGTTCCTGCCATAGAAGGGTCAGTAACGATAGTAGGATTGTTTCCGTCCTGAAGTGTCGCGGAAGGAACAGCATCTGTCGCAGTTGTAGGCGCATTTGCATCATCTGTTGCAGATGTATTTTTACAAGATGAAATAGCTAAAACAGCTACAATTGCTACAAGAGCAAAAAGATTGAACTTCTTCATTATACCAAATATTTTTTTAAAGTGTTAAAAATACTAATTTAAAAACGGTTGCAAAATTAAGAGTATAAATCATATTTACAATATAAATGATTTGTAGTAATCAGTGATTAACACGATTTTAACACTATAAAGATGCCTTTAACATATAGTAGGAACTTATCGTTGCATCCACTGTTCAAATTGTGTTCTGTTGAATGTATTCAGGCAAGCATCTGGATATAATCCACCCTTTCTGGCTGTTATCACACCAAATCTTATATTGTCAATAGCTGCTATGCTGTGTGCGTCTGGATTGATAGCGATTAACACGCCTTTTTCTAATGCATAAGGTATCCACGTCCAGTCGATATCCAATCGTTGTGGATTGGCATTAAGCTCTATGGCTACTTGATTAGCTGCACACGCATCAATGATTTTTTTATGGTCTATCGGGTAGCCCGGACGAGACAATAACAATCTACCAGTCGGATGACCAAGTATGTCCGTATATGGATTTTCGATCGCTTTTAGTAGTCTTGTCGTTGCTTTTTCTTCGTCCATATTCAATACCGAATGAACAGAAGCTATTACCACATCAAATCCTGCCAGCAATTCATCTGTATAATCAAGCGAACCGTCCGTAAGTATGTCACTTTCTATACCTTTAAACACCTTGAATCCGTCGCTATATTTCGTATTTATGATATCAATTGCTTCCCATTGCCTGAGTACATCTTCTTCTTTAAGACCTTTGGCGTAGAATGCTGTTTTACTATGGTCGGAAATGACGAAATATTGAAAACCTTGGCTATGTACATGGTCTGCCATAGCTTCTAATGTATGCATTCCATCGCTCCAAGTCGAGTGATTGTGTATGACACCTTTGATATCCTTCATTTCGATCAATCTGAATCCAACTTGGTTGAATTGAGACAATGCATTTGGATTTTCTCTGTATTCTGGTGGAATGAAAAGGCTGTTTTTAGCTTTGAAGATAGCGATTTCTTCTCCATTATTCAATTCTTCCTCTGTGAATGCTTCAAGAAATTTGCCACTACACGACCCTTTAAATAGCGTTTTGTGAAAATCGGAAGCATCGCAAAAATGAATAGTTACAGGTATTTCCTCAAAATAAACACGATTTTCATCTTGTCTAAAACGCTTGTCTTCATGCAATCTATCGGCTGGTTCCTGGTCTGTAAGTAATTCGATACCTGTAACAATAGGCATCATTCTCTTTACATCTCCAATTAAAGAAATTTGTGCTTCCGGCATCATAGATTTCAGCGCCTGGAGACACATTTCGGCTTTATGTTCAACACTTGCAAAAAGATATTTCCCTCGTGAAGCCTGATGATATTCCAACTTGGTTTTGATATCAAGTTGCGTTTTTTCTCCAAATCCGGGATAATGTATCAGTCGGTTTTCATTGCAGGCGTATAATAACTCTCCAATGGTTTCTACCTGCATTTCTTTCCAGATGACCTTTACTTTTTTCGGGCCGATTCCCTTGATTTGTAACATTTCAACGACATCCGCAGGTGTTTTGGCTTTCCATATTTCGAGTTCTTGAAGCGAGCCCGTAGATATGATTTCCTGGATCATTGCCGACGTTTTGCTGCCTATACCCTTGACAGAAGTGATCTCTTCAACGGTCATTTCATGCAATTCCTGATTCAGGTTTCGGATGTTGATATACGCTGACGCAAAGGACTTGATCCTGTATGGATTTTCGTCATGCAGCTCTAAAATTTTAGCTAATTGGTCAAAATGATTGGCAATTTGCTTGTTGCTCAACGTCATTATGCTTCTTGGAGTGGCTCGATGGTAAAACCTATTTTTCGGATGAGTTGCATGATGTCATCTTCGCTAATATCGGTTGAATGAACAGTTAAGATTTTATCTGCATCGTCCGTGTCAACACTCCATGACGTGATACCTGCGTTATTGTCAAGATGTGGTTTTACAGCACTGAGACAACCACCACAATTGATATTGGTTTTGAATTTCATATTTTTTACACTTTCCATATTAATTTATTATATTATGTTTAAAAGAATGATATTTAATTGTTTAATTGAATTATTTCCATTTTAAGCGCAAGCTGTTTAGAACCACGCTTATACTACTCATCGCCATCGCTCCACCAGCAATCATCGGATTGAGGAGGAAGCCAGAAACGGGATATAAGATACCAGCGGCTATCGGAATGCCTATGATATTATATATGAATGCCCAGAATAAATTTTGTCGAATGGTGGCCACCGTTTGCTTGGATAATCGTATCGCTTGCGGTATTTTATTCAAATCAGAGGATATAATCGTCATTTTGGCTACATCCATGGCGATGTCACTACCTTTGCCCATGGCGATACTGACATTGGCTGTAGCTAAAGCGGTACTGTCATTGATGCCGTCGCCAACCATGGCAACTATTTTGCCTTGTTCCTGAAGTTTTTTGACAAAGTCCGCTTTATCTTGTGGCAATACTTCCGCCATAAAATGTTCAATACCCGTTTGTGAAGCAACCGCTTGTGCAGTAGCTTGATTGTCGCCGGTCAACATATAGACATCAAGACCCATTGCTTTCATCTCACGGATAGCTTGTTTGGACGTTTCCTTGATTTTGTCGGAGATGCTAAGTATCGCTAATGATTCCGTTTCGTCGGCAAACCATATCGTCGTTTTGGCGGATTCATCCATGTTGATTTCTTCTTCCAATAGCCCATTGTCTAAACTAATACCATGCTCAAGAAGCAATTTTTTATTGCCCGCATAGTACTTTTTCCCGTCATATACGCCTTGAACACCTTTACCCGTGATGCTTTCGAATGCAGTAAGTTCTATCGGCGTGGCATCGTCCAAGTACAGTACGACGGCTTCCGCCAGTGGATGTTCGGATTGCTTCTCTAAACTATACAATATGCTTTTGAGCAGTGGTTGATCCTCTTTCCAGAACGCATTCGTTACTTTGGGCTTGCCCTCCGTGATCGTTCCTGTTTTGTCTAAGATGATGGCGTTGATATTTTTGGCTATTTCAAGACCTTCAGCATCTTTGATGAGTATGCCTTGCTCTGCACCTTTACCGACACCAACCATGATCGCTGTTGGCGTGGCCAATCCAAGCGCACACGGACACGCTATGATGAGTACAGTGACAGCCGACATTATCCCATAAACCACGTATTGACTACCACCAAAAACTATCCAAAGTAGGAATGTAACGATAGCAATGCCAATGACAGTCGGTACGAAAATAGAAGCGATTTTATCGACTAACTTTTGCACTGGTGCTTTGCTTCCCTGTGCATCTTGTACGGTTTGTATGATTTGTGCCAATAAGGTGGCTTTACCTACTTTCTCGGCGTTGAATCGGAAACTGCCTTTTTGGTTAATCGTTCCGGCAAATACCTTGCTTCCTATTCGCTTTTCAGACGGTAAAGGCTCGCCATTGAGCATGCTTTCATCGACATAAGAGCTTCCCGATGTAACGATACCGTCAACAGCTATTTTTTCTCCCGGCTTGACAGCGATGATATCGTTGATAGCAACGGCATCAATAGGTTTTTGAACTTCATTTTCATTATCCAATACGACTGTAACGGTTTTTGGCTGTAGGCCTATCAGCTTTTTGATAGCAGCGGATGTATTGCTCTTGGCTTTAGTTTCTAATAATCGACCCACCAAGATAAACGCGATAATGACTGCTGCCGCTTCAAAATATACATGGACTTCTAAGCCACGATCTGTCCAAAATTTGGGAAAAATCATCGCCAGCAAGCTATATAAATAAGCGATCCCGGTACTCATGGCTACGAGGGTATCCATATTTGCCGAGCGGTGTCTGAGTTGCTTCCAGGCATTTTTGAAAAAGTCACGACCAAACCAAAAGACAACAGGTGTCGTAAATGCCCACATAATCAGGTTGCCATAAGGGATATGCATAAAAAACATCCCGATGACCACCACAGGCAATGATAGTGCAACAGCCCAAAGGGTTTTAGATTTTAAATCTTCATATCGCTTTGTTTCGATCGCATCCAATGTTTCCTGCTGATCCTCGCTTTCGTCAGTCATCAGGTCATATCCGACGTATTGAACGGCAGCTTTTAGCTTAGTCGGATTGGTCATATTGGGTAGGTAGGTCACGGTCAGATTGCCCGTACCATAATTTACGGAAGCATCAACTACGCCCGGTACTTCTTTGACGATACTTTGGGCACTTGCAGCACAAGATGCACAGCTCATCCCTGTCACAGGAAATGTCTTTTTGACGGTACTTACATGATAGCCGGATCCTTCTACGGCAAGGATAGCTTGCTGTAAGGTTTCCTGATCTTTGACCCGAATGACGGCTCTTTTATTATTCAGCTCAACGTGATGACTTTCTACGTTTTTTACCTTACTCAACGCCTTATCAATCAACAATGCGCAATGCTCACTATTGACATCCTCAAGAGGAAGATAAATGGTTGTTTCATTTTGCATGAACTACTAAAAATATTATATTAATGTAACAGAATATGCTGTTGCAGCTATTACAACAATTTTTTAGTTAGAGTGGTTGTTTGTGCTTGCTGAATCTTCTGTTTTCTTCGTATCTCCTGTAAAAAATAAAGACACTTTTTAAAATCTTCTTTCAAAAATGCGTAATAAAATTCAAAGGATTTATGTTTTAACTTTGGTATTAAATACTATATTTGTTCTTTAGTTGTAAATAATCGTTTGTTTATGAAATATTTATTTTGGTTGATTTTGAGTATTCCAGGTTATCTTTTTGGACAAGAGAGATTACCGGAGTCGTATGGTGTGATTATTGGAATAGAAGCACATAATCTTTCTGCGTTAATAAGTAGCATCGAACGTTCTTCAGATTTTGAATTGTTAGAATACAAATGGCTGACACACGATAAAGACATCCTTCTACTAAATGTAGGCGATGATACGGCGTTGTATCAATGGTGTCTTGAGCAATCTTTCGTCATTTCAGCCGAAAAGAATGGCTTGGTATCGCCACGCAAAAGACCGAATGATCCAAGAACGAACGAACAATATCATCTCGGTTTAATAAAGGCTTTTGAAGCGTGGGATTTTACTACCGGTGGTAAAACCTTTGGTGGCGAAGATATCGTCATTGGTGTTATCGACGAGGGATATAATGTCGATCACGAGGATTTGAAGCAAAATATATTTGTGAATGCCGGAGAAATCCCGGATGACGGTATTGATAATGACGGCAACGGATTTGTAGATGATTATAATGGTTGGAATCAAGCCAAAAGGAAAGGTCCACACGATCTTAAAAATCATGGCACGAATGTGCTTGGAGTCATGGGTGCAATCGGTAATAATCAGGTAGGATTAGTAGGTGTTAATTGGAATATTAAGTTGTTACCCGTTACGGGCGGATCTAAATTTAGTGATATCATTGAATCTTTAGACTATCTGCTTCAAATGAAAATATTGTATCGCACATCAGGCGGTACAAAAGGTGCCAATATCGTGGTATCCTCTTATTCTGGTGGAGCTCCACATGTTTTTGGAAAAACTCAACCAATGTGGTGTGGTATGTATGATAAATTGGGAAAAGAGGGCATACTGTCTGTTGCAGCAACAACCAACGAGCTTGAAAATGTAGATGAAGTAGGAGATATGCCTTCTACTTGCGAATCGCCTTATTTGTTAGTCGTCAATGCTACGAATACAGCTGATGAAATGGACAAAAAAACAGGTTATGGTTTAACTCATGTTGATATATCTGCACCTGGAGAGCGGATTCTTACTACACAACATTCTGCGTCAGGCCCTTATGGTACGGCTACCGGAACGTCACTTTCCACACCTATGGTAGCAGGAGCGGCTGCATTATTGTATTCAATACCTTGTAAGGAATTTTATGATTATTATAAATCTAACCCGGAAAATGCTGCCTTAGCAATCAAGGAAACACTAATGGACGGTGTTGAAAGAAAATCTTCTTTAGCAGGAAAGACGGTATCAGAGGGCAGGCTCAATATCTTTAATGCCTTGAATTTATTGTCTGAAAGGTATTGTGATGGTCTGAATATTGTAATTACCAAAATCTTTAAAGAAAACAACGAATTGGTAGTAAAGTACCGTGCATTGGATAATGAACCCGTAAGTATCAAAGTATTTGATATGCAAGGGAAAGAAATCATGTCAGTCGAAAATGTCGCATTACAGGGCAAAGATAAGAATTATAGATTTCCATTTTCACATTTAGGTGCACAAGGCATTTATGTGGTAAGTGTAATTTCAAAAAAAGAATTCGTAAGCAAACAATTCTTTACTCTTGGCAAACTTTCGGAATGATATATTTATTTTACCACTAAGTTCACTTAGAAATGCACTAAGATACACTAAGATTTAGGAAGTTTTCATAAAGTGTGCTTAGTAGTAAAGTGTATTTTTTCAACCACTAAGTTCACTTAGAAATGCACTAAGTTGCACTAAGATTTAGGTATTTTTATAAAATATGCTTAGTGGTCTTAGTGTTTTAACTTAGTATTCTTAGTGGTAAAATGTGTTTTTATTCAACCACTAAATTCACTTAGAATTTCACTAAGATTCAGGATAGCATTTGATATGATTAATGTTTTGAATTTGTGTCAGGAGAAACCATTAATCATTTACCATTTACCATTCACCATTCACAATTAACCACTAATCACTTACCATTAATTAATCATTTTGATATAATACATCATCAGGAAAGCTATTAGTAGTACCAATATGACCATGACAATCGTCATGACAGTAAATCCGGCAGGCAATCCTTTCTTCCTTTTGGAATGATTTTTTAGCTTTTTTTGGAGTTTATTCCAAACCTCGTCGTTGGGTATAGCCTTGTCTTGCTTGGACGATTGGTGCATTTTATCTTTAAATCCCTGAGTCATAGTTTTACTGTTTAGTGACGTTTTTTGTCATGATTATACAATGAAAGGATTTTCTTTTTAGCCATAAGGTATTGTGATTTGGACGTGTTGATGCTGATATTCAATAGCTCTGCGATTTCCCGGTGGTTATAATCTTCAAAAATATAAAGATTGAATATCGTCCGATATCCAGCCGGCAATTGCTCTAATAACCGGAGTACCTGCTCGTAAGTCATTTCATCTTCTCCTTCCTGCCATTCTTCATCCGGGACATCCATATCCAATGCTACCGTTTTGATTTTCAGTGCCGCATTTTTCCGAAGAAACATGAGCGATTCATTCACGATGATTCGTCGCATCCAGTTTTCAAAGTTCCCTTCGCCAGAGTAGCTGTCTATTTTAGTCAGTATCTTAAAGAAGCCATTGATCAACACATCTTCGGCATCCTGAGCATCTGGAACATATCTTCTACATACCGCATACAAACTGTCTTTGTAAATTTCATACAATTGTTTTTGTGCATGGTGATTTTGCTCTTTGCACGACAGGATGATATCTTCTAACAGTTTAGACAAAGTGATATGTATTGATATTAAGATGCAATTTCTATCTGTTTTGGTGTATGATTATGATAATTGAGAATTGAAAATTTAGAATTGAGAATTGAGAATTGAAAATTGAGAATGCTAAATTTAGAATTACGAATTACGAATTACGATTGTCTGACAACCGACAACCATCAACTGACAACCAAATAAACCTTACATCCATAAACCTTTAAACCAATAAAACAAGTCAGCAATTAGCAATTAGAAATAAATTACACTTTTACACCCATAAACCTTTAAACCATTTTCCAGCCGACAACCATCAACCATCAACCGACAACTAATATAACAACTCCACAAATCCGACAACTCAACAAATCAACAATAAAAATTACACCCATAAACCTATAAACCAATAAAACAAGTCAGCAATTAGCAATTAGCAATTAGCAATAAATTACACCCTTACACCCATAAACCTTTTAACCATTTTCAAGCCGACAACCAACAACCGACAACTAATATAACAACTCCACAAATCCGCCAACTCAACAAATCAACAGTTTTGCTTTAATGTATGCTTAATACGGCTTTTGATACCGGCAGAGCCATGCTCATAAAGATCTTCGAGTGTCGTTTGTAATTCGGCTTGTAATTCTGGATATTGGCGGCTTATGTTAGCACAAACGGTCATACTAAAAGCTCGGATAGCTATCGGAATCTGCGGGTTAATGATAAAATCATAACATAAGCCAAATAGCACTCCTTGATGCGCTTCGGGAATTGCTGCCTTTTGCAATGCTCGAAGGATGTTCCTTTGTACGCCTGGATGTGCCGGGTTTTCCAAATGTTGTATCAAAATCCCAATATGTTTTTGCACCATATCGTCACTCAATACGCCTTCATTTCCTAAAATCCACGCTGCATTTTTAACAACCTGTATGTCTTTGTCCGATAAAAACGCCAATAATGTGCCGACGATTTTCGGGTTTTCCACTGCTGACCTGGCTATTTGTTTTACCTGATTTACATCAAGTCGCTCCACCAATTCTATTGAAGCAATCATGTCAATACTTATTGAGTATGCCTTTTTCCAATGGCGTGTTGCCTTCCTGCATCCAGCGCGGCATAGGTGCACCTTTCATATAGTGGTTGAAAAACTGCTCCATTCTGATATTGAAATCAAGCCTATTTTGCCATTTGACCGGCCAATGTGGCTCCTGATTATAGTTGAGCAGCCAAGCAGGTTTGTTGAGCCGACGCAATGCCATGAAGTATTCTATGCCCTGATACCAAGGAACAGCTCCATCCATATCATTGTGTAGGATTAGCACAGGTGTTTTTACCTTAGGCATTTCATATAAAGGTGAATTTAAATGATACGTTTCAGGATCTTCCCATAGAGATGTACCTAAACGGGATTGTGTTTTTTCGTATTGGAACATTCTACTCATACCTGTTTCCCAGCGAATGCCACCATAAGCACTGACCATATTGACTACGGGTGCGCCGGATTCTGCACATCGGTATCGATTGGTTTTCGTTAGCAAATAGGCTACCTGATAGCCACCCCAACTATGTCCCTGGAGTGCAATCCTGCTTTCGTCCACGTAACCTTGCTTGACGATGTAGTCAACACCGCTTTCTACAGCATTATAGCAATCGTCTCCCGGTTGTCCAGTAGTATATTGAATATCCGGATTGAAGATGATATACCCGTTATTAGTATAGTATGTATAATTAATCGTTGATCTGTGTGCATAAGGTGCTCTATGTCGGTATAAGTCTGAACTGCTTTTTTCATAAAAATTGACAATCATTGGATATTGCTTTTCTGGGTCAAAATCCGGAGGGAAAAACAGCATTCCCTCATTGGTCTTTCCTGCGTAATTTTTCCATTTGACCAATTCTCCATGACCCCAACCATATTCTTTTTGTTGTGGATTGGCATCAGAGATTTGTTTGATTTCGGTAAAAGTGGTATCAGTTAGTAACAAGTCTGGAAATACATCAAAATTTTCCTTTGTAAACAACAAACCAGCTGATTCTTTTGCCTTGACTAATCTACTTGAGAGCAGGTAATCGCCTGCAAACAAAACCTTGGTGGTTGTATCTTTATCCATTGCCAACAAATCATATCTTTCTGTTTTTGATTTTTCGTTGAATACATGAAGTAGGATATGGTCCGAAGAGATATAATCATCTTTGGGATTGAGCTTGATATATCTGAATACATCTTTATTAGCACGGCCACCAGTCAATTTATTGCTAAAAAACGGATCAGACGGCTTTACCTGCCACAAATCATATCGATCATAGATGATGGCTATGCTGTCTCCAGGCATCCAACCTGCTATACCATAAGCTTCAGCTTTTTGAGGTACATCATTCTCTTCGTCGTAGAATGTTGACGTTGACCATAGACCCATGACACTGATGATTTTGGTTTCGGTATTGAATACTTTCCATATAGAATCCTGTCTGTTCCACCAATATACATACAATCCTGACGGCGAAAATCTTGGATTGCCATACTCTCGTTCTGCCATGACTAATTCGCTTTTATCTCGTGTGTCTATCAAAATGAAGTCCGACGGAGGATAACCAAGCCATGTTGTCATTTTTTTATAAGGTGCTGTACGAACTTTCAAGGCAAATCTTCCGTCACCTTTGGCAGATGTTAAAGTAGATTCTAAATGCTCGTTTTCAAGTTGGATAAATGTACTGTCGCCAAGTGAATACATGATCGAAAATGCCCGTTTTTTGTCTCGATCTTTGGACGCATCCATTTCTGTATATAGTCTTGGCGTATCGTATTTCCAGATTTCTACATTGACGATTTCATCATCGAGTAGTATGGTGTCCCGGACAGGTAGTATGGGCGCAAGACCAAAATATAGCCGCTTGCCACTATCGGAAAATGTGATTTTTTTATCTTTACTGATGACATGGTTTTCCGGTATAATGTTGTCCTTAGCATCACAAATTTTGTAAGCTATGCTGTCTCTTGGTGTGTATAAGTAAAGATCATAGAAAGGCTGTGGTAACTTGGATTTTTCTTTTAATGCTATAAAAGACAGTCTATTGCCGTTTTTGTCGATGCTCAGATTTGTGATTTCCTGCATACTGTCCAATACCATCTTTGAAGCCTTGCCCTCGATCGAATACAAGTAAATATTGTAGTGAAATGTAGAATCGCCTATTTTCTGAACATAAGCAAGTTCGGGTGCTTCTTCTGCCATGATGTAGTCACTGACCCTAAATATCGTATCCGTTTTTCCAGTATATAGATTGTGGATGTAGAGGTCTTCATCTTTTGATTTTGATGAAGATTTACTTTTGGGTGTAGCAAAAGGGCTATCTAATTTAAGGCTATCAGGTTGTTCCATCAATAAGGAGTCTTGTTGTACAGTTGTCGTGTCAACCTTTTTGCCTTGATGCTTTTTAGTAAATAGTAAGTAATCGCCGATTTCAGTCGAAAAATATATTTTTTCCACATCCGCGAATGTGACTTTTTTATCTTCCTGAGTATTGACAATCGTCAGGCTGTCTTTGGGAAATTTGTCTTTATCTGTTTTTTTTCTTTTGAGTGTTTGAAGACTGTCAAATGCAAGTCCGTGCGTATAAATGACGTATTTTCCAGACGGCTCAAGATAAGATTCTTTGACACGATTGTAAAACAAGGTTGTATCTTTTGCTGTTAGATGAACTGCGAGTTTTTTGTCTCCAGTTTCTTTTTCAAGTATGTATGTTGCTGTATTGGCGTAATCAGAAATTTTAGGATTTGTGATTTTGTTCCATTGACCATACACTTCTGGTGTCATTTTTTTATAACTTTGACCCTTTAATTGAAATGTTGCCAGCAATAATAAGCACAATAAATAATGCGAATGACGATGAAATATAGGATGTTTTGGCGTTGACTCCATAAATTTTTAATGCTTTGAAATGGATACTTAAATGAAAACGGTGGTAAAAGTAGGTAATTTTTTATAAAATCAAGAATATGACCGTATCAATGCGCTGTATTTTTGAATATTTATGTGATAAAATGATTACTTTTCTTTTCAGGCAAAGGAACTTTCATGTTGCTTTTTTCGTTAAGAATGCCTATTATTGAAAGCCATGTAGATTGTGCAAACTTTAGATATTTAGTGCGTAGATGCAATGTATCTTTTGAATTTTTTAAAAATAAAATATTACTAAGAATATAGTTTAATAACATGTATAGAATTTTTCTTTTTGTCTTTGCTTCGTTGGTTATTTCTTGTAAATCTAACAAAAAGTCAGCGGTCGAATCAACACATCAAAGCACTGGTGGCATACCAGCATTAGTGACTTTTTTAGACAGTATTAAGGCTGCGGATGCGATTATAAATGATGATACGGATAGCCTCTTTTATAAGATTAATGCTGCCGAAATGCAAATACAGATGAAAGAAAATTTTCTTCCTGGTATAACGGAGGATGTCATGCGCCAAAAATATATCGAATTTACAAAAGCGCAGGTTTCAGATTGGACAGGAGAAGAGATGGATCAGATGTTGGAATTATTTAGGGAAGTAAAAGACTTGTGTGATGCTGTTAGTCCACGTATCTTTCCAGGGAATATCCGACTGATCAAAGGTAAACCCAAGGCGTATGGCGATGATGCCTATTTTACAAGAGGATACAATATTTTTGTTCCAGAAAGCATATTTCCGATCGTGGATAAAGAACGTCAATTGCCTGTATTGCTGCATGAAGTGTTTCATATCATTTCTCGGTACAACGAACCATTAAGGAATGATTTGTATAAATTGATTGGTTTTGTAAAACTGGACAAACCGGTTATTATCAACGACTTACTAAAGATAATGGTCTTGTGCAATCCTGACGGAATGAGTGTACAATATGCTGCCGAAATCGAAACAGGAGATGGACCGCTTTATGCCATGCCATTTATTACCAGTTCCAATGCGAAATTTAAGCCCGATAAACCAAATTATTTTGATTACTTAGTATTCGACTTATTTACGATAGGTGATTATGGCAATCATTACAAAATACAATGTGATATCCATGGGAAATCGGTCACGCCTTTGAGTAAGTTGCCGGGCTATTTTACCAATATCAAGGACAATACCCAATATATCATACATCCAGACGAGATCATGGCAGATAATTTTATGTTGGCATTGCTGGCAGTGAAGAAAAATGATTACAGTAAGTTTTCTGCTGAGGGCAAAAAGCTCATTGAAGATGTCACCGCCAGATTGAGCCAAATGTAATATAGTTATCAATATTTTTCTGAACAGATTCATACTTTATGGTTAAGATAATAACGAGTTTGACCAATCCACTCGTGAAGCACATCACATTGCTTTCTGAGAAGTCCAAACTCAGGAGAGAAACAAGAACATTGGTAGTTGAAGGGCAAAGAGAAGTACTATTGGCATTAAAAGGTCATTACCAATTAAAAACATTAGTGTTTAATCCAACGATATTATCCTTTAATCAACTCCATAATTTGTATGGTCAGATCGTCCTTGAAACAGAGCTGATAGAAGTCAGTAATCAAGTCTATGACAAGCTCGCTTATCGTGAGGGAACTGAGGGCGTTATTGGTATTTTTCACGAGAAAGAGCAGACGTTAGAAGGTATTGTGCTTCCAGATCAAAACCCTTTGATATTGGTAGCGGAAGCACCAGAAAAACCTGGAAATATAGGAGCCTTACTTCGTACAGTTGATGCTGCCGGAGTAGATGCCTGCATCATCGCCAATCCCAATACAGACATGTACAATCCTAATATCATAAGGGCAAGTATCGGCTGTGTATTTACGACACAGACCGTATCAGAAAGTACAGCCTCAATCATTGCTTGGTTGAAAGCGAGAAAAATTAAAATCGTTTGCGCCACCATTGCTGACGATTCGGTATCTTGTTATGATGTTGACTTTACAGTGCCAACTGCCATTGTGGTAGGTACGGAATCCACAGGATTGAGTGAAGCATGGATAGAAGCCGCTGATCATAATGTGTTGATTCCGATGCGTGGACAAATAGACTCTATGAATGTTTCTGTAAGTGCCTCTATATTGATGTATGAAGCTGTACGTCAACGATTGATCGGGAAATAGCATGAAATTTATATATTTTCATTGAAAAAAGTTAGGTTTCAAAGAACAATATTGATTTAATCGTGTTTTTGAAGTGTATTTTTAGCTCATTCATTGATTGAGTTGAGATTATATATTACCTTTGTTCGATATTATAAAAAGAGAAATGGTTTTGTTATGACGATTGTTACCTTGATGACTTACATCGCAATTGTAGCGTTGGCTATTACACTGTTTATGACCCTTGTAAAGAAGATGCATAAATCGTGGTTGATGACATTTTTACAGAATTTTGCAGGCGTTTTATTCATATTTTCAGGTTGGGTGAAAGCCGTTGACCCAATGGGTACTGCCATTAAGATGCAGGATTATTTTGCGGAGTTCGAAGCGACTTTTTCAGGTACAGCCTTTAAGTTTTTAGCACCATTATTTCCGTTATTTTCCGAGTATGCGCTGTCATTTGCTATATTCATGATCATCTTGGAGATTATACTCGGTATCATGTTGATATTGGGAGACAGACCAAAGTTGACAGCCTGGTTGTTTTTCTTGATCGTTCTGTTTTTTACAGCATTAACGGGATTTACTTTTTTGACTGGTTATGTACCTATTGACCAAAACTTTTTCACATTTTCGGCATGGACAGACTTTAAAGCGACTAATATGCGTGTAACGGATTGTGGTTGTTTTGGAGATTTCATCAAGTTGGATCCGAGAACGTCATTTTTGAAAGACATATTTCTGATGATCCCGGCGTTGTATTTCTTGTTTAAATACAAGGATATGCACCAGCTTTTTGTACAGAAATCAAGAAATTTGATAGTCCTATTTTCTACAGCATTCTTATTGTTCTATTGTTTTTATAACTTTTATTGGAACGAGCCACATGTTGACTTCCGACCATTTAAAAACAATGCTAATATCTTTGAAACCTATCAAAATGAGAAAGCAGCGGTCAGTGCAGTACAAGTCATTGCCATGAAAATGAAGCATAAAACGACCGGAGCAATCAAAGATTTTGCTTATGCGGATTACATGAGCAACCTTGCAACGATAACCGATGAATACGAAACGATAGAACAGATCAAGACGGAACCAACCATTAAACCGACTAAAATCAGTGATTTTTCCATTACAGATTTTGAGGGAGAAGAGCGTGCAGGATTATTTCTAAATAATCCAGAACCACACATCATGGTACAGATTTATGAGGCCAAGTATGAAGCCATTCCAGAAAAAGTAATCGTTAGAGATTCGGTTTTTGTTTATGACACAATCGTCGTCTCCAAGGATGAAACCAAGATCGAAAAAACATTGGAAAAAGTTGACGAAAGGGAAGTGAATAAGTATAAAATCATCTGGGACAATGATTTCATTTATACGATGAAATCTGTAATAAAACCTTTATTCGACAATGCCAGAAAGGATAATGTAAAACTTTCAGTCGTTGTTTCGGGTATTGACAAAGAGAAAGCGGATTTGTTGGCTCAGGAAACAGGTATAGATGTCGATTACTTTACTGCTGATGAGAAGTTGCTCAAAACGATCATGCGTTCCAATCCAGGTGTGATCTTGTGGAAGAATGGTGTATTGCTCCACAAATGGCATTATAAAAAGTTGCCTCAATGGAGTGATATCAAGGCGGAGTATTTGAAGTGATAGAGCTTAAAATAAGTTGTTGGTCAACTTATTTTGATATTGTACTGTTAGCAGATATGCGATAAAAATTGGTGGCGTATCCTTGTGTAGGTAACGAGTTGGTGATATTATCTTCACCACCAATTAAGGTAGCAGACACAGAACGATTTTATATTTTGGAAGACGGATTTTTTATCACAAAAATTCAATCGGATACACCGGTTTTTTCTGAAATTATACCGTCGGGAACATAGAATATATAGTCAATGGGATGACTTGATATTTCCCCTTTTCATCGACCTATACAACCGATGATGTCGTCCGATGAATTAGTGTTGATAGGTATAAGGATATTCCTAACATCAATCTTCCAAATACCCGAATTTCCCTTTATTGAAGTCGTCAAATGCTTGAGCTAATTCATGTCTTGTGTTCATCACAA
>CAYNSF010000061.1:0-14163 GCA_964399855.1 uncultured Aureispira sp.
CCAGCCCGTTTTAGTCCCTATGATAGGCTAATCGGACTTTTTAAGGGACGACTATGTAATGTTCTCAAGTACTACGAATTAACGTTTTTATATTATAACTTACTTACTTTTTTTTTATTGTTATAATAGTAACTTCAATCAATAAAATATGTAAAGAACTACGAATATTAAATCAATGTCGTATCGTTAAGCTAACCGATACTTTTGATTGATTTTTATTCATTGGCTAAGCTTCCCTAAAGGGATGAATATGAATAGCCCTGCATGAAATGAAGGGTAAAAATTGTATAAAAAGCGGCAACTCTAAAGGAGTTGAACAAAAAATGGTAGCGCATCATTAAAATGCAAAAACTTAGTAGATTTAAATACGATAAATCCAATTAATATCATACTGAATTGATATTCAACCCATTTATGGTTGGGAGCCATACTTTGTTTTTTTGCCAGTCTCACTGGCGGCTATTCATATTGAGGCCTTTTCGGCTTCCTCTTGTTGCGTTTATTTTATCAAATATTTATGATGCTAAATCAATTGCTATTTATTAAGAAAGTCTTTGTATTTGGATTCTATTTATATGTTTCGTACAACAATTCTTTATCAAAACGACATTGAATCCAATATAAAAAGCAGTAATCAAATCAGTACACGCCTAAATCCATAGTTATAAGTTTTTATAGGGTGTATCCTATAGTTACTCGTCAAAATATTCACTTTGGATATAGTGAGATGAAATAAAAATCAGTTTTTCTTTTTCCTTTTCAGATTTATTTAAGCATTAAAATATATATTTGCTCCATTAAAGTTAAAATCACTAAATGACAGTAAGATGAAGCAGCTAAAAATCCGGCTTATTATCATGAATTTTCTCCAGTTTTTTATCTGGGGATCTTGGCTCATCACGATCGGTGCCTATTGGTTTCAGACACTTCCAGAGCTCTATCCTGATCAGAATTGGAGTGGATCGGCCTTTGGTGCATTATTCTCGACTATGGGTTGGGCTGCATTAGTGATGCCGTCTCTTATGGGTATCATTGCCGATAAGTGGATTAATGCTGAAAAACTGCTTGGATTAAGTCATTTGGCTGGAGCTGTATGCCTTTTTATATTGCCGACGATCGACAATCCGACCACGATGTTCTGGGTGTTGCTGCTCAATATGGCTTTTTACATGCCGACGATCTCACTGGCCATTACTGTTGCCTATTCTTCCATAAAGAAGGAAGGAGCCGATGTCGTAAAGGAATATCCACCAATCCGAGTTTGGGGAACCGTAGGGTTTATCGTAGCGATGTGGACTGTTAGTTTATTGCATATAGAAAAGACATCCGGTCAGTTTTACTTAGCAGCGGGGGCAGCATTAGTTTTAGGTTTGTATGCCTTTACATTGCCCAAATGTCTTCCTGAAGGCAGAGGTACTAAAAGCGTATCGTTGGCTGAATCTATGGGTCTAAATGCTTTTACACTGTTTAAAGACAGACGTATTTCAATCTTCTTTGTATTTTCGATGTTGTTGGGTGCGGCTTTACAGCTGACGAATGCCTATGGAGATACTTTCTTGCATGACTTTGCCAAAATCCCTGAATATCAGGATACTTTAGCAGTAAAATATCCGGCTATCATTATGTCTATATCACAAATGTCGGAAACGTTGTTTATATTGGCTATTCCGTTCTTTATGAAACGTTTTGGTATTAAAAATGTCATGCTTTTGAGTATGATAGCCTGGGTGCTTCGATTCGCATTGTTTGGCTACGGCGATCCGGCAGGCGGATTGTGGATGATCATATTGAGTTGCATCGTTTATGGAATGGCTTTTGACTTTTTTAATATATCCGGTTCATTATTCTTAGAGACACAGACCAGTCCTAAGATAAGAGCAAGTGCACAAGGTTTATTTATGATGATGACCAATGGCGCAGGCGCTATCTTCGGAAGTATGGTCAGTGGCTGGGTTATTCAGGAGTATTTCACTAATCCGGATAATAGCTTACAGTGGAAAGAAATATGGCTTGTTTTTGCGGCTTACTCCTTAGTTATTGCAATATTATTCTTTTTCTTGTTTGATGACAAGGGATTAAATACTAAGGACGTGAAGGTGGAACATGTGTAATGTTGTTTTGAAAATGATTTGTTGTTTCAGAATATTTAGTTAATCAATATGGAGGCTTACGCACAGGTACTGAATTATGCAATTCCATTCTTTTTGATACTGATTGCAATAGAAAATATAGCAGGGCATTTTATGGGTGTGAGTACCTTGAGGGCGTTTGATACGATATCGAGCCTTAGTTCGGGTATAACGAATGTGGTCAAGGATGTGCTTGGGCTATCTATTATCATCATTAGTTATCAATGGATGGTCGATAAAGTAGCGCTTTTTCATATAGAAACGACGTGGTTGCTTTATGTACTGGCATTTATCGGTATAGATTTTTCTGGATATTGGGTACATCGCTGGAGTCATGAAGTCAATGTATTCTGGAATCGTCATGTCATACATCACAGCAGCGAAGAGTTTAATCTGCCTTGTGCATTGCGTCAGTCTGTATCGGAAATTATAGCATTGTTTACGTTTACTTTCTTACCAATGGCTTTGCTCGGTATTCCCGGAAAAGTGATTGCCGTTGTTGCGCCTATACAGCTATTTGCTCAGTTCTGGTATCATACCCGACTCATCGGAAAAATGGGCTGGTTGGAATATATCATTGTAACACCGTCGCATCACAGAGTACACCATGCGATCAATCCCATTTATATGGACAAAAATTATAGTCAGATTTTTATATTGTGGGACAAATGGTTTGGGACTTTTCAACCGGAATTACCGGATGTTCCGCCCGTATATGGTATCACCAAAGCCGTCAATACATGGAATCCCTGGATAATCAATTATCACCATATATGGAATATTATGAAAGATGCCTGGCGCACGTCCAACTGGTTAGATAAAATCAAAATTTGGTTTATGCCTACGGGTTGGCGACCGGCAGATGTAATAGAACGTTATCCGATTGCTTATCCTGAAGATATTTACAACAGACCAAAATATGAAACAACATCATCTGTGTTTTTTAAGGTCTGGTCGATAATTCAGCTTATTGTTACCTTGTTTTTCATGTTGTATCTATTTAATCATATCGGTCAGCTTTCTTTTGATATGATACTCGGTTATGGATTGTTTATCTTCCTGACGATTTTCGCATATACAAGCCTGATGGATGGTAGCATTCTGGGTGTTGTGTTTGAAGTGATTAAATGTGTATATGCGTTACTTTTGCTTACTTTAAATGGAAACACCTGGTTTGGAATAGATGAAGTACTGCCATCAGGCACGTTGATGATAGTATCTTATTTGGTCATCTCTTTATTGCTATCCATATTCTTCTATTTTTACCAACGACCGAAGCCGGTTGAATTGGTGGGTAGTTAGCGTAGCTGAAAGGTATGCTTTAAGCAATAATCCATACTTTTTTCAAATAAATCAGAATTATTATGAAACGATTTTTTTTGTTTGGGTTTATATCAATATTTTGCATAAACTGTATTTGCTCACAGGTAAGTTTATCTCCGGAAGTTGGACTAAATTACAGACCATATAATTTTCCTGGATTTATTTATAATCCGTATTATCACAAACAACCCGAACCATATATCAGTATAATGGGAGAATTAATGCTTACACCCAAAACTTTCATTCAATCCAGAATTGGATATATATTCAGAAAAGATATAGAATTAAGCGGTCAGAGTTCCTGGGATAAAACTTATCTGGGAATGAAGTATATAAACAATGATATGAATTGTAGTATTACAGTGTTATCAAGTGTTTATCATAATTTTAGATTGGGATTAGGCGCTGGTTTTGTTTATAAATTAAATTCTTCACTTGCTGATGTTTATACAGATGGTAATTGGGATATTCCTATTCAGTCATATTTATACAATGCACATGTAAGAGCCGATTATAAAATAAAGGATATATACGTTGTCGCAGCGTATGAATTTTTCTTTAACAAAGAGTTGAGGGTTGAGTCAATTAGAATGGAAAAAGGAAATTACGCTGTGTCTTTGGGAGTAGGGTATCAATTGTTTAAAGGGAAAAGTAAAAAATAGTACAAGAAATGATAATAGAAAAATTAATGAATATGTTTTAAGGCATAATTTATGCTTTTTTATAACCAAAAGAAAGAATATGAAACAGTTATTTTTGTTGAGTTTTGTATATATAATATATTCTTCCAATGTTTTTTCTCAGGTAAGCATATATCCAGAAATAGGTCTCAATTACAGACCATATACGCTTACTTATGAGGACAAGTATATTCATAGAACTCCCGAACCTTATATCAGCATAGTAGGCGAAGTGAAATTAAATTCTAAATTAGTATTAAACACAAAGATTGGATATGTTTTTCGACAAAAAAATAGTAAAGTATTCTTACATTGTGGAATTGGTGAATGTTATTATGAAAAATTCATAAACAGAGATATGCCATTTAGTTTAAGTATAATGTACCCTATTGCAAGGAATATAAGAATGGGCTTGGGAGGTGGTGTTTATTATAAGATAAACGCACATTATGTAGCTGAAAGTTATAGTAGTGATTTTAGTTATATTCTAAGTTATACAGAAAATTTCTTATATAATAGTCAAATCCTTTTGGATTATCAATATAAGGATTTTAAATTTATTGCAACATATTACTATCTATTTAATGATGCTGAAAACGGTAGTTATTCACGTTTGATTAATGGTAATAATGCCGTATCTTTGGGAGTTGGATATCAATTGTTTAAAGGGAGAAGTAAATGACAGGAAATAATGTCTTGAACTTAAAAGTATATGATTTTATTGTTGGAACTACTAAGTTGGGCATAAGTTTATAGGATATCCAGTTTACTGTTAGAAAATATTTGTCATCATGAAACACCAAAATCTAAATATAATCGGGATAGTTTTTGTAAGTATCGGTGCACTCCTTAGTTTTTACACGGATTTGTATTTTATTCCTTTGGTTATAGGCTTCTGTTTAGTAGCCATTCATATCTATAACATTTATAAAAGATGAGATTATTGCTATAAGCTCCCACAACAAAAAATGTTATTATGAAATAGTTACGAAAACCACTAAGAACACTCAGAGTCGTACTAAGATACACTAAGAAAGATTTTCTGTGTGTTTCTTAGTGTTTACCTTAGTGTTCTTAGAGGTAAATAATTTACTACTCAAAATTGTCATGTAGTGAACAATATTTTACTGCTACGCCTCCATTTTCGCCACAAGCTTACATATCTCCAATACCGTATCTACACCTTGCTGCATGTCCTGAACAGAGGTCCATTCGTATTTAGAGTGGATAGCTTGCTCGCCAGCAAAAAGATTTGGACATGGTAGGCCCATATTTGACAAAGTCGCACCGTCCGTACCACCTCTTATGCTTGTATAATTTAGCTCAATATCTAAGTTTTTCATCGCCTGAATGGCTAATTGAGATACATGCGAATGCTGATTCAACACGTCTTTCATATTTCGGTATTGCGCTTTTACCGTGCTTTCAAAACTTGAATTCGGATAATTTGATAATACTTCTGTCGCTATATTATTGATGATTTCAGCATATTCGTCGAGTTTGGCGGTTTCAAAATCTCTTAATATGAAATTGACTGTTGCCTGCTCAAGTGTTCCGGAAATCCTTGTTGGATGTATGAATCCTTCTTTTGCTTCTGTGGTTTCAGGAGTAAGTGTCAATTTGGGTAAGTTTGCAACCACTTCTGATGCTATTTTTATGGCATTTTCCATTTTATCCTTAGCATATCCAGGGTGTGCACTTACACCATTTATCACGAGTTCCAATGAGTTAGCTGAGAAGTTTTCATCCTCAAAGCATCCCAAATCTCCAGAATCTAACGTATAGCCAAAGTCGGAATCAAGCAATTTCAAATCGACCTTTACTACACCTTTTCCCACTTCTTCATCCGTAGTGAATAGCGCTCTGACATCTCCATGTTTAATGTCTGGATTATGGACTATTTGGTGCAATGCATCCATGATGATTGCAACTCCGGACTTATCGTCACTACCTAAAAGCGTCAACCCACTTGCAGTTATGATATCATGACCTATCTTGTTTTTTAGGTTTGGATGCTGTTCCGGAGAAAGCACAATATTCGTATCATCGGGATAAGTAATGTCCTGACCCTGATAGTTACTGTGAACCCTTGGTTTTACATTTGTTCCGCTGCAATCTGGCGCTGTATCAAGATGTGCACAAAAGAATACTTTAGGCGCTGTTTTGCTTATATTTGACGGTATAAAAGCATAGACATATCCTGCTTCATTGGTCACATGTTCGATATTAAGCTCTTGTAGCTCCTGGCATATTATTTTTGTCAAATCTTTTTGCTTCGCCGATGTAGGAAATGTTTCACTCAACGGATCCGCTTCTGTATCGACCTGTACATATTTTAAAAACCGATCTTTAACTGTATATTTCATAACGTTTTTTATAAATTTGTACAAAGATAACTTATCTGAGGTTTTTATAAAAATTAGCTCAAAAATATTATCTGAATAGGGTAGTAAAATTGGAATTTTCTTTAAAAAGGCGGTAATATTCAAAAAATGCGACGTGCTTTTGGTTAATATCAAACATCGTCATATATTGCATCAATATTTAGAATGCTTATGAAAGTTTTATATACAAGTGCGGAATGTTATCCTGTAGCCAAGGTAGGCGGACTGGCAGACGTGGTAGGATCACTACCCAAATATCTCAGCAAAATCGGAGTGGAAACAAGTGTTGTCATTCCGGCTTATGATATGCCTTGGTTTGACGGTAAGCTCTACCGGATTGTACACCAAGGACATTTTTATTTAGGTAGCGAATATTTATATTATGAAGTTCGGTATTTTGTTGATGATGTACTTGGATTCCCGTTTTATACAGTACATATACCTACCAAATACGATCGCTACGGCGTATATGCCGGACGTGATGGGAGCTATTTCAGGGATGAGATAGAAAGGAATATCGCTTTTCAGCGTGCCGTTTTGACATGGTTGAGAGATTCCGAAATGAAATTTGATGTTGTTCATTGCCATGACCACCATACAGGATTGATTCCATTTATGATGAAGTATGCCTTTGAGTTCCGTGCGTTAAGCCATATTCCGGTTGTTTTTACCATACATAACGAGCGCTATCAGGGTGCATTTAGCTGGACGAGAGATACATTGTTACCACAGTATGATAACTGGAAAACCGGTATGTTGGACTGGAATAATACGATTAATCCACTTGCATCCGCCGTTAAGTGTTCGCATGTCGTCACTACGGTTTCATCTAATTATATGAACGAGTTGATGCATGACTCCATGGGTTTGGAATCGCTATTTCGTACAGAATCAGGAAAATGTATTGGTATCCTTAACGGAATAGACAATGAAGTCTGGGATCCAGCTACAGATCCTATGTTGGACTTTCATTTCAAGGATGATCATGTAGTCTATAAAGCTAAAAATAAGGAGGCTTTATGTAAATTAGGTGGATTAGACCCGAGATTGCCGACGTTTGCTTTTATCGGACGTTTAGTACTGGAAAAAGGTGCAGAATTTATAGCAGGATTGGTAGATACCTGGTTGTCACACCATCATAATGCCAATTTCGTCATCCTGGGTACTGGCGACAAAAGTATAGAAAATGCTCTAAGAAGCGTGGCGGAACGGCATCCGAAACATATAGCATGTATGCTTGAGTACAATGAAGTCGTGTCACATAAGGTCTATGCAGGTGCAGACTTTCTATTGATGCCTTCAAGGGTAGAGCCTTGCGGACTCAATCAAATGTTCGCCATGCGATACGGCACATTACCGATTGTTCGTTCGACAGGAGGATTGTATGACAGCGTCCGTGATATCAGCGAACCAGGCGGCGTAGGCTTTCGGTTTGACAGTATGAATTTTGACCAGATGATACATGCGATGTGGAGAGCCTATGACCTGTACCAACATCCAGAATACAAAAATATCTGTGTAGAACGAGCCATGAAGTTGGATTTCTCCTGGAATACTTCCGCACAGAAATATAAGGAGATATACGAGTATTTAGTGAAGTAGGGTGGTGTATCGGCGGATACAATTAGTTGTTCGAGTTGTGATTTCCTCAGATTTTAATGTTTAACCTTCTGCTCCCGGATACACTTTTCAAGAAGCTGTTTTGTCATGAGAATGCCTTTTTCTTCCGGATAAGCTGTGCCTTCATATTCGATGTTGATATAACCAGAATATCCCGAATTATAGACGATTTCTATCATTCTGTTATAGTCAATGGAGGTTTCATATCCCATTTCGCCGAAGTTGTAGGACTTGGCACTTACGCCACCGGCATAAGGCATCAGAAGCTGCATACCGGTATATCTGTCGAATGATTCAAGGCATTTTGTTCCCCACATCTTGCCACCTTCATACTGAATGCAAAAATTGTCAAAATCAGGTAATGTACCTATATTAGGGTGATTCACTTTTTCAATGACATTGACGAGCCACGATGCATCGGACGAATAACCACCATGATTTTCCACTAAAACTTTTATGTCTTTAGTCGCTGCATACGCTGCAAGTTGATTAAGTGCTTCTACACCTGCCATTGCTGTTGCTTCTCTGCTTCCACTGCCATATAAATTCACGCGTATAGCATGACAACCTAAAAATGCTGCTGCGTCAACCCATTTTAAATGTTTTTCAATGGCGTTATTGCGCATGACCGTATTTGAATCAGCCAGATTACCTTCATCGTCTATCATGATGAGAACGGATTCGATGTTGTTTTTAGCCGCTATTTCCTTTAATTTCGTAAGAAAAACGGTATCTGTCGCTTGATCTTTGAAAAATTGATTTACGTATTCTACAGCCGTAAACCCTAAAGCTGATGCCTTTTCTATAAATTGAAAATTATCCATTTCTCCAGCTTTCAATGCTCTGTGAAATGACCATTGTGCTAATGACAGACGGATATCCTGTGTTTGCTTTTCTAAAATAGATAAGTCTTTTGTTGCATTGTTTTTACAACCGAATGCTAATGCAATGACCAGAACAAGCAATACTGAATTTATAGTTTGACGCATGTATTGAACGAATTTGATAAATAAAAAAAGCCAACATGATGTCAGCTTTTTTTATTTGATTTTTTATGGTTATATACGAACTTAGAACATGATAAACTTAGATCTCGCTCCACAACGTGCTTTCCCAAAATAACCAACGCCCCAGTTAAGTTCGAAAACGACACCTGCAAAAGCGATGTTAGAAGACTTCACGCCATTTTCATCATATACACGTCGCTCATTTACCGGTGCACCTGCATCTTTACCAGTTTTAGAATCTAAATCTGTAAATCCGTATTCAAATCTCAGACCTAAGATACCGCTGAATCTGCCGTCATTACCCATGATATTCGCCCCAAAACCAACTACACCTGAAATGACATTTTTGTTGTAATAATCTTCTGGTTGGTCAACGGTCGGACCATTATCAGATCTCAATGTTTCTTTTTTGATGAACGCAATTTTTGGTCCAATCTCGAAATATCCCATGTTTTTAGCGTTTCTATAAAGTGCATAAACGTCAAGTGAATTCCACTCAACGGTAACAGGTGTTCTGTCAAAACTTTGTTTTGCTGAACTTTTTATCACATCAATGGCAAGACCATTATAGCCAAAGTTGATACCTAATTTTCCACCGTATCCATATCCTGAACCGATAGTATATCCATATTGTGGGTCATCGGCCAATGCTTTGTTATAGATACCGGCACCACCGTACTGACCTTTAAGTCCGAGGTCAAACCAAACGATCTTTTTCTGACCGAACAATGAAAAACTCGCTACCAAAAGTAAAAATGTAAATAAATGCTTCATGTTTGTTTAATTAATTTTAATGATTTAGATGTTTGTTATTAATCGCCCAAAGATAATAAAAAAATGAAATGTGAAAATAAAATAATTAAAAATAGTGATTGTAATGTTTAGGAACTTTGAAAGGTCGTATGTTTTTAGGACTAAAACCCAATCGAAAAAGGAATGGTTGAATTTACAAAAAAAAAGTAATGATACTAAGCACTTAGCCCGAACTCATGCAAAGCCTTATTCTCTGCTGGCTTTCTTTCGGTTGATTGATCCGTTTGTCATTGCCAAGTCATTTTTTTTGCAAAATTTGGTTTGTGAGAAACGAAGTTCATGAACACCAATATCAAAAAATCAAGATGTAAGAAATTACAAATGTAAATGGCTACTGTGTAGACTTAATTTTTCTGTATCTGACTCATCAAAATAATTTTCAAGAGTTGTCAAATCATTTAAAATTTCGGTATAAATTTTATTCTCTTTAATAATTTCGATAAAAACAGTACAAGCATTACAAAAATCTTGTGTCAAAGTATCAATAGACGGTAATATTACTTTTACATTTTCATTTTTTCTTAATTCTCCTGTTAGATTTTTGTATTTATTTGGGTCTTCGCCACTATAATATTTTCTTATAAATTGTAAATCTATAATTTTGTTATTGTTGTTTTTCTTTAATTTTTTAACTTCCATTGTGTTGCTGTCAAAGAAATATTTAGGATGATGAGTTAGAATAAAAGCTTTGGGGTGTTTGAAAAAATTAGCCCATAGTTTTATTGTTCTAAAAACTTCAAATTCATTTTCCTTATATGATACGGGAAGTCCGATGATTTTCTTTATTTCAAAAATTTTTTCTGTAAGTAAATAAAGATGAAATAAATATGTTTTGAAAAAGAACTCAATGTGTAATTCATCAGAAACATAATTTTTTGCTTTGGCTTGTTTTAAAAATGTCCAAATCCAATCCACATCTTCCTGAAGATTACAGCCTAAACAATTATGTCCTTTTGTTAGAAATTCGCCAAATGCTTGATTGATAGAACACATAAGTGTTTCTCCGTCTTCGGTTTCACATTCAAGCATTTTTCCTTTGAAAATCTTCCGACTGTTTTCTATTTGCTTTTTTAATTCGTCCATCAATTTACACTTTTTTCAATTGTTGCTATTTCAATTGGTTCAAGTTCGTAGAGTCCATAAACCATAATGTCTATCTCTTGGTCTGTTGTCTGTATTTCGGTTTTGATAGCGGTTAGCTTTTGCTTTTCTGTTTCAAAAAAATCTATCCATTCTGATTTTTGAGCTAATGTTAACACTATTTTCTTTTTCTGAAGTTCTTTAGCAAAGTCTGCAAAGTCTAAATTATACCATTCTTGCAGTTTTTTAGATAGCTCTGTTACACCCAATTCTGATGTCAATAATTTAATGAATTTTGACGAACTGCTTTGCAAATCTTGATGCAAAGACAACATTTTATCTGCTTTGTCTGCCAATTCTTCGGTTGTGTTGGGTATAGGAATTTGACCAAAATATTTCCATATCAACTGACAACCATTCTGTATTTGTGTACAATATTTGGTAATTAACCACCAACCCATTTTTGAATTAAGGACGGCTAATAACCCTTTATCATTTGTTGGTAAAATCCACATTGAATTATTGCAATACAAACCATTTTCATCATAAATAAAACAAGGAGAAACTTGAAAAACTTGATACATTATTTTGGGCTTGGCAAACTCTTGGTAATAGTTGATAGAATCTTGTGTTTCAAACCATTTGTTATTCGTTTTCTTTCTACTTCCTTTATTTCCACTTTGTTCGAGTCGTTCAATTCCAAATTTCAGCAAATGATTTTTGATTCCTGTTACATAATCTATTTCCAACTTGAAAGCTGGAAAAGTGCCTATTAAATAGTTTTCTGCTTTAGCATCTGCATATCGGTAAATGTTTCTTCCTTGAACAAACGGGAAAATATAGTTTGCTGAATTTGGGTCTGTTTTAGAAATTTCAGATTTCGTTATTTCATCAATAAAAAATGCTTCTGAAAGTCCTGTCAAAACCCCTCTAACAGCCTCTCCATTTACAAATTCTTTTAGCGTTTTAAATTGACTTGTCAATCGGGTTAATAATTCTTTGTCTCCTTTAGAAGAAATTACCCAAGTATCTTCTGAAAAGTCGGTATGCTTAAAAATCTCACGAGCGTTATACACATTGGAATAAAAATCTTCCTGATTGTTTTCTTTTAAAACTGATATTTTTATTTCATCTTTTGGCACATCTTTTTTGATAATGAAAATGCAAGGATAAGTGGTTGCTCCATCAAAAATCTGAAAATCGCCAAAGTCAATAAGTTCTCTGATTTCATAATTCAATACAAATGCTCTCAAGGATTTTCCATAATCTGCTTGCAACCATTTATTAGGCATAATATAAGAAATCAATCCATTTTCTTTTAAAATATCAATTCCTTTTTCAACGAATAAGCAATATAAATCGCCTCGTTTCTCGAAGGTTTTATAATTGCACTTTGACAAATTTTCAGAAACATCTTTAATACTTTCTAATCTCACATAAGGCGGATTTCCGATAACCACATCAAAGCCACCATTTTGCATAATTTCTGCAAACTCCGTATTCCAATCAAATTCACTGGTCAACAAAGAGTTTCCACATTTGATGTTGTTGTTCAATTTAGAAAGTTTGCGTCCTTTTTTGGCTGTACGAAGCCAAAGCGAAAGCTGTGCAATCTCAATACTTTCTTCGTTAATATCCACACCAAAAAGGTTGTTTTCCAAGATGTTTTTATCCGTATCAAAAAGTCGTAAAGGTGAGTTGGTAAGGTCGGCAATAATGTCGTCAATCTTTTCGTGTTCTTCTATCAAAAAGTTCAATGCTTGATTTAAAAAAGCACCACTACCACAAGCAGGGTCAATGATTTTTAAATCGGTAATCCATTTTTTATAATCGGTAAGCGTTTGGAAAAGTTTTTTACCCTTTGCAGTAAGGTTTCCGTCTTTTTTTAGAAAAGTATCATCATACTCAATTTCTTCAATATCAAGTTCTATTCTCTTATCATTGCATAGTTTGCCTACTGTGTTTTCTACAATGTAAGCCGTTATATATTTTGGTGTATAGAATACTCCGTCTTTCTTTCGTTTGGTACTTTTTTTGTCTGAAACAGTACCCTCAATTTCGGCTGTTATTTCTTCAATTTCATTGAGTGAATGTTCAAAAATATGACCCAGAATATTTACATCAACTTCTGTATTGTAGTCGTAAATGGATAGCTTTTTCAGGTCGTCAATCAGTATTTTATCATCAATTTTCAGACTGTCGAGTAAGGAATCTTCATAGAACAATCCACCATTGTATGCAGGAATATGGTCAGCATCTTTTTTGCCGATTCTGCCTACATTCATATAGCCAAAATATTGCTTGAAAATGTCGTAAATAGGTTTGTACGCATCTTCATCTTTCAGAATTTCAAATCGTTGGATAATTCTTGAAATAGAATTTGGCGGTAACAGTCCGCTGTCTTCTGCAAAAAGAATAAACAGAAAACGGTCAAGTAATTTTTGCGATTTTTTGAAAAGCGTTAGCTTATCGGCATCAGGATTATTTTTGATAAGATTGTTGTACAATCTTGATTTGAAATTTGAATAATCCTTGTACAATTCTTCCGAAATTTCCTTTTCGTGAAACTGCGTTTCTTTTTTGAGTTGTAGCGGAAGATTTGAAAAAATACTGTCTTTGTGCAATATCAAATACAGCAATTCAAACTGTTCTCTGTCGAGAAAAAACAAATCAAATTCTTCATATTCAGTAGAATAGTCGATATAAAATCGAAGTTTCTGAAAATTGGAAGTGATTACATATTTACATTCGGGTTGATTGTTTTTATAGTTAAAGGCTTGTTGCGTAATTTGGGTTAAATCCTTTGTTTTAGTCGATTTTAGCTCAATTACAGCAATAGCATTATCATTTTTTAGAATCGCCCCGTCTGCCTTTTTGCCGTCTGTTTGGTTTTTAAATTCTCTTTGTAAATCGTGATTTTCATTAGGTCGAAGCGTATAGCCAAGTACATCAACAAATATTTCACGCAAAAATCCGTCTTGATATTCTTCTTCTTTCAGCGTTTTGATTTGCTCGATTTTGGCAGGATTATAATTCTGTTTGAATATCTGAAACGCTTTTTCTACTTTGTCTTGGTCAAGATTTTTGAGATGTTTCTTGATTACAGATTTCTGAAATATTTGCATTT
>CAYNSF010000062.1:0-13924 GCA_964399855.1 uncultured Aureispira sp.
AGGATGGTGACACGGAGACTTTAAGCAACCAGTTGGTGTCTGTTAAAATCCCTTTGGGAAGGATTTCATCATCCGAGTTTTATTATATTCTTTCAGGCGATGATTTTTCTTTGGACATCAATAATCCTGCAAAGCCTAAAATCTTTTGCCTGGGCAATGATCCCCAAAGCCAGGAAGCGCTCGCACCAATCATTTCGCTGTATGTGGACAGACTGAATAAAATCATTAATCAACCCGGTTGCTATCCCTGCGCACAGGTATGTGATGAATTTGCTTCCATAAGGGCTACAAGCGTTTTGGGAACGATCAGCACCGGCAGATCAAATAATATTATAACGGTCATTGCATTGCAGGATTACAGCCAGTTGAAACTGAAATATTCCAAAGAAGAAGCGGAAGTAATTTTTAACATCACCGGTAATGTTATTTCGGGCCAGGTTAGCGGGGAAACAGCAAAGCTGTTGAGCGAACGCTTTGCCAAAACTTTCCAGGAAAGGGAGAGCATTTCCATCAACAGCAGCGATACTTCCATATCCAGGTCAAAGCAACTGGAATTGGCTATACCAGCCAGTACAATTTCCAGTTTATCTTCTGGCGAATTTGTCGGGCTTGTGGCTGACAACCCGGACGAAATCATTGAACTGAAAACGTTTCATTCTATGATCGTTAATGACGATGCGGCTATTAGGCGGGAAAAGAAAAATTACCTGCCATTACCACTCGTCAGAAAAGCGGATCAGAAAGAAATAAATACCGTTTACCAAATTATCAAACAGGACGTGCAAGATATTGTGGATCTGGTGATGGAGGATGTGTTAAATGATCCGGGGAGGGAGGGGTTGGTGGTGAGGAAAGGGTAAAAATAGCATTCGCCTCTAACCGAGGGGAATAGGAACCTCAATAAATGAATTTTACACAAGTGCTATGTTCACCAGCCTTTTTTATTTCTGATCACGAATACTTCTCTGGCCTTCAAGTGAATAGTCTCATGTTCAAAAATGTTATCTCTTATTATTATTAGCAAGAATAATTGATAATTAGGATAATTATATAGGTGAAGTATATTTATAGGATGAAAAATATACCTGAAGAGAGAGAAGTAATTCGCGGTTTTTTTGAACAAGAAAAAGAACATTTGATTAGGCATCTTGAAGAAGCGAAGTGGGTAGTTAACGTAAATAATTATCTTAAGAAATTTAATTGGGCATTTGTACATCCATATCTTGTTGGATATAACATTTCAGCTTTTGAAAAAATGCAAAAAGAGGGTTCTGGAACACAGGAATCAGTTTTCCGAATATTTAAAGATTACTTTTTTGACCTTCGTCATACAGCCTATTTTATTGATGGTTATTTTCTGAATCGGCCCAGTCTTAAGCCCTTTTGTCTTTTAATAGATCAATCAGTTATATTATGTCTCCAAAGGGATTATGCTGGTGCCATTAACTTATTAATAGCGTCATTGAGGGCTCCTTGCGGCATTATCTGGTTAATTATCATGGTAAAAAACAGGAAAATATTATGCGCAGTGCTGATTTGATTGGCGCTTTTGAACTCATGAAAAAAATTGACTACCAAAATAAGCTAGAATATTATAAAAATCGATACCACCACTTTAAGAATAGTCCATATTCTTTTAATGACAATCAGGCTAAAGTGCTTGCAGGATATAATAGGGATTATATAGTATTATGGCTTTCCATAATTGAAGATTTTTTCAGACATAACCTTTACCTGGATACGCGACAGGGAATAGTAGATGATAAGCTCAACCGGCATTCCATTATTCATGGATTTTCAACTGACATTTATTATTCGTTAGAAAACTATCTAAGGTTGTTCAATGTCATACATTTTTTAAGTTGGGCTTACAGCATGGTTTGCCCTGAATCTAAATACGTGCCTGATCTTCCAGAAGAAAAAGTAATATATAAATGGAAAGCATTTGAAAAGATTAAATTGGCATCTGATCTTGTAGTGGAAGCTAAACAAAATGTATATCAGCAGTATGATGAAGTTAATAACAGTTCAGGAATACTATATGCTCCATGCAGCTCACTTGAATTGCAATTACCAGCTTTACACCGCAAACGGCTGGAAGATAAACTAATTTATATTGATAGAGTCATTGACAACTCGTACAAACAAAGAAGCTCCTAATAAGAGTATTTCATTTACGCCTTTTCCCATTCCTCTTACTTTTCAGTCGGTACTGAACAAAAAAGAAACCAGCAATAAAAATTAGTGGCAATAGCCGCCAGGAAGCATTGGTTGAGGTATTAATTAATTTAGTTAATTCAAGCTTCTTCTTTTAATTGCAAATATTGCATTATCCCTCCATTGATTAACATCTTTAGATTGCTTTTCAAAATCCCGGAGAAAATCGTTTATAATATTAATATCTTTCCTTGTGCCATTACGTTCAAGTATCGTTGTAGTAATAAAAAAGGCATCGCTGTCATGATATTCTTTTGAAAAAGAAAGCAAAGTCTCATTTAACATATCGGCTGTCACGCCTGACTTTTCAGGATCATCAAGCCAAAGCCCTAAGTGAAATTTTCGATTTCTTTTAAGCTCATTATAACTATTTGTTATATCTCGTCTTAAATCTTCAGTTGTAAATCTGATCTTGCTTCGGAGATGCCCTTGCAGAAGTGGATAAAATTTTTCATAGCAAAAATCAGGTGCCCCTATTTTTAAACATACAGTGGCAAAGTGGTAGATAGTAGATTCGTCAAATAGTGCAGTATACGGAAGCAGGCTTTCTATTTTTGTTCTTGTTATCCTTTCTTCTTCGCCAACATATTTTAGTCCATAATGCAAAGACAAGCGGCTCAACTGTTCGGCAAGAAATGACAAGTCTTTCTTTTGTTCTTCATTCAGGTCATCATCGGTTGAAAAATAAGTACCTCTAATGTTTCTTGAATAATAGTCAGGCATAGTAACACCTTTTACAAAGCCTAATCTTTTAATTTCATTGTCAGCCAGTTCGCGTGTTTCGGGGGATGAAAGAAACAGCGCAGTTTCAATTGCGTTTTCTGCAAATCTCAATTTCTCCCAGTAATCAACAAGGATTTTACATGCATCATCGTTATCAAGCCTTTGCAAAAGTTCAAGAGCAGAAGGGATATTTTCAATAGCATTACTTTTCAATGCTTTGTCAAGCCAACTTAAAAAAAAATCCTTTGATTTCTGGCTCCAAATACTCGCCAATAGTCTAATGAGCCACGTTTTTACGGTAATCAACTTCTCAAGCAAAGGCAATACAGAAATATCGTGATGCCTTGCCCGCCAAATTATGGCATCTTGGAAAAGCGAGTCATCGCGTTTAATTATGTTGAGAATTGTTGTTAAACCAATTTCCTCGTCAATATTGGCGGACCAATATCGCCAGGCTAAATACCTGCGTCTCTGCTTATTTTTAATATTGGAAAATTCCTGTAATAAATAATCCAATGTTTCCCCACTTAATTTTTGATGGGTGTTTGCTGGATCCCATCGTTCTGCTACATAATCTCGTCGGTGTTCTTCGACTTTATTTCTCATTTCCACATTGAGTACTATTTCCAATGCTCGGGGATGATCCACATCAGCAAGAAGCAAACTTATTATTTCCTGCAGATTTTCATCGTTACTGGCATCAAGGATCAACGAAAAAATATCATCAGAAAACTTCCAGTCAATACGTTTTATCTGTTCTGACACGGTAGGACTTGCGAGGCTTTCATATAGCAATCTGGTTGACTTTTCTTCAGCAGTTAAGGTAGACCAGTAAGACAAAGCTTGGGTAATAACGCCGGAATCTTCTTTTGTGACAGAATTAAAAATCGCCCAAAGATAAGCCGGATAATTTCTTGGAGCATTAAATTTATTCCAGCTCTGTACTAAAGGATTTAAAAACACTCTTTCTTTTAAAAAACCAACAAATGTGTAAGCGTGTGCTATGCCTTCAGGTGTAAATCTGATTGATAGAGCTGCTCCTAATTCTTTTATTATCGTGGCAAGATACTTTGCCTTTACATGTGCCAGAATAGAGTTCCACCAATAGGTCGGTGCTTCAGGATAAAAGTATCTAACGGATGAAAAGAAAAGAACTGCGGAAAGCCATATACCATTTCTGAATTTCGCCAAATCCAATTCTGCGCTTTTGGGAAACCCTTTCGTTATAGACTCTATATCCTTTACATCAAATCCCACCAAAGCATATGCTATATTCGCAGAAATTGCCTTTGGTACCAATTCAATTGGAAGCAAGTTCCTCCACATGACAATCGCAGCCATTGCAATACGTCTTTTTTGTTCCGACAAATCTCCTTGAAGATATTTCAGTGAGAAAAATACAGCCAAAGGATTAGATAGTACTAAAGACTCAACAATTTCTTTTGACATGTTAGAGGCCGCAAGCGAGGCGCCAATTATTTCCGCATAATAAGGATCATTAAAGATGTCTTTGTTTTCGCTAAGTCTGTCAATAAGATCGCTAGCAGAAAGCGTGAGTAAATGATCACGGACCCTATCATGACGAAAGTAAATTTTCCCTTCAGCATCAAATAAAAATAATTTTCTATCTGCAGCAATCAAGTTAATCAATCGTAATTCTTCCGAATCACGACCAAGCCATTGTTCGACTTGGTAGAATTGAGGATCGATTGTTCGATTTTTTAGCATTTCTTTTCCAAATAAGTTAAGCGCCCTTTTGATTTGGAATATTTGATATGAACCAGGTAATTGATATATTTTATCTGATACATAATTTTCTATAGCCATTCTCGGCATACTTTCATCATATTGCTGGCTATCTTTTAATAATTCTAAACTGAAATTGATCAGCAATGGATCGAATCCGGTATCAAGTATTAGCGCATGTATTTGCTGATCCGTGAGTGTGATAGAGCTATTACTTATTCTTTGCTGAATAATGGCTTTGCAATCGTAGAAAGAAAGTCTATTTAATAAAATAATCGAGAATTTATCCTTTTTCGATATTGCATTATCCAAACTATTCAGATTCTGCGGCCAGACAGGACATAATACAGAAATCGAACCATCCTGTTTCTTTTCATTCCACGAAATGATCTTATCAAGCAATATGGAAGGCCTGTCGGATTTGTTAATGTCATCGATAATAACTAATGCATTCCGAAATAGGTCTTCAATATCTGTGTTCTGAACAAAAATTCCCGGGTGATCTATCTTTAGCTGAGTCTGTATTGCTTCCTTGAAAGAAGCAGCATTTTCGACCGCAGACTGCTTCACCCGTAATGTGATTTCTCCTTTATCGATGATGGAATGCATCATTGCATAACACAGCGTACTTTTCCCAAATCCAGACTCGCCTGTCAGCAGATTAACTGTTTTTATAGAGCTCTTTAAATTGTCTTCTACTTTTCTTTGGGTAGATGTCTTTGCCAAAACAAAATCATCTAGATAAATTTCTCTTGCATATTGAGAAAGGTTTGTTTTTACTATTTCCTTTAACAAGGAAAATGATATACGTGTAGCGTCAATTCCTAAAAGATGTTTCCGCAGATATTGCCCCTCGGGATCATGATCCAAAAACAACGCAAGATCACGCTGTTCTATAATTGTTACAGAAATAAATTCGTCCGTAATACTTTGGTTGACTTTTATATGAAGCTTGTCACCTACCTGCCTGTTATACACTAAAAAGATGTCAAATGTCTGATCTGGCCGAACGGTGCGCATTTCCCGTGCTTGATTGATGGATTTAATGAAATCTCCTTTTGGAGTGGATACTGCTGCACCGTTATATAACCACTTTTTCTGAAGATTGCTGGTGTTTGTCGTAATATGTACTGTTGCATAACGGGTTCTGCTAATAAAGGCAAATCCATCCGCTAAAGACTTGACGACACGACCTTCTATGTTGATCCCGGAAGGAATCAAATTTTTAAGTTCGGGAATCATTTTCCTAAGAATGGGGCCACAAATTTTTTCAAACTGTGCACCATTCATATTTTCCAATATTTTTGCTGTGGAGTCCATGGGTCAATTAAAATTACCAAAAACTCTCAACGTATGTAACGATTAGTTAAATTAAGCGAATTAGTACCTAATAAAACTCATAGATAATGTAGACTACAAATTCGAGTAAGCCATTTTCATTGGTAGGTCTCAATCCAATCCTACACTATTAGGTATAGCATTTAATATTTTGGCGACCCGGATGCTACCAACGATTTGTCCTCAAAGCTATGGTTGTAACCAAATAAAACAGAAGTATTCCTATTGACGACAAATACATCTATTAGTTATGGGTTGATGGCGCACAACAAAATTCTCACATAAAGTGCGGGTATCAATATTCAGAAATAGTTATTATTTCTCTGTCCTCAATTGTTCTTCTTCAATGATGGCTTTGAATTGTTCTTCCAACGCGGAAATAAATACCGCTCACGTATCATTAAGTAGAACGTTCAGAATAGTGTGGATGTGGCGTGAGAGGAAGTGATGAATGATCCGGGGAGGAAGGGGTTAGTGGTGGAAAAAATGTGAAAATTGATGTATTAAAAATTTGGATTATACTTATGGAAATTGTATAATTTTGTGTATTATACTGTATAATACATTTTTTAATGAGTGAAGAAAACTTAAGTTCTAAAGCAAAGGAAGCATTGAAACATCTAAGAAGTTTCATCATGCAACATGGCAGAATGCCGTCTGTCAGGGAACTGATGAAAGAAATGAACTATAAATCACCGCTATCTTCAATGCTTTTGCTGAGTGAATTGGCTGCAAACGGCTTTTTGGAAAAGAAAACGGATGGTAGCTATACATTGATAAAAGATTTAACCGAAGGCGAAAGTGCCAGGACAGTCGCTATACCACTGGTAGGTACAGTTGCCTGCGGTGCACCCATTTTGGCACAGGAAAATGTGGAAGCGATGATCAAGGTTTCAACGAGATTGGCTAAACCAGGTTCAAAATATTTTCTACTACGCGCCAAAGGCGATTCTATGGATAAGGCAGGAATCAACGATGGCGATCTGATCCTTATCAAACAACAACCCACTGCTAATAGTGGGCAAAATGTGGTTGCGTTGATTGATGATGAAGCAACTGTTAAGGAATTTCAGCAAAGGAACAATGTCGTTTCTTTGTTGCCTAGGTCAAGTAACCCCACGCACAAACCAATAATTCTTGAATACGAATTTAAAGTACAAGGAATTGTAATTGCTACGATACCCAAACCATAAAACCTAATTGCAACAACTTTTATGGAAATAGAGAAAGGTAAAAAAGAGTTTAAAATTCTATCCATTGATGGTGGGGGAATCAAAGGTTTATACTCCTCGAAAATATTGGAACATTTAGAAGATCAGGTTAAATCACCACTATCCGACTACTTTGATTTGATCTCCGGAACTTCGACAGGGGGACTTATAGCAATGGCTTTATCTTTGAAAGTTCCAGCAAGGGAGATTGTGAGCTTTTATAAGACTGAAGGTCCATTAATTTTTAAAAATACTCTCCCTTTTTCAAGACGTCTTAGATTCCTTCAGCAACTTTTAATACAGAGCAAATATTCTGCTAAAAACTTAAAATCTTCTCTTGAAAAAATTTTTAACGACAAAAAAATTTCTGATTCAAATAATTTACTCTGTATTCCAAGTTTTAATGTCACTACCGGGTCAAACCGTGTTTTCAAATATGATCATGAGGCCCTGATAGGAACAGACAACAATCGAAGTATGGTGGATGTGGGTTTAGCAACAGCAGCAGCTCCTACCTATTTTCCTTTGCATAAAATAGGTAATCCTTATTTTGTGGATGGGGGAATATGGGCAAATAATCCAGCACTTTGCGGTTTGCTTGAAGCTATAAGATTTTTTGTTGGCAAACCACCCAAACTTTATAACGCCGTCAGCATCTTGTCTATATCAAGTTTAACCGATGGTAGCGGTTTTCATATCAGGAAGAAAAAAATACAGTTATTCGATTTTCAAAGGCTCTCTTTTCGTAGTTGGAACAGTAAGTTATTTCAGATAACTCTTGATGGCCAAAGCGAATTTGTCGACTTTTTTCTAAGAAGCATATCATCTGATTTTGATTTTGGATGCACTTATAGAAGGATCCCCTCTCATAAAGTTGATCCCAGTAATATATCCAGCATTGACTTAGACATGGCAAGTCAAAAGTCTATCGAATTGCTCGAAGAGTATGGCAATCGCCAGGGGCTGATTTATCGGAAAGATTCAGATATTTCAAATTTCTTTTCATCAAAAAAAACATTTCATTTAAAAAATAAAACAAATGGCTAACTGTCATTCACTATTCAACATATTTAATCAGGTCATTAGACTGACCGAGGAAAGAAGACATGCACTGATCACAGCACGAGATGATCTTCGCCAAAGAATTATGAATTCATTCAATGCCATTAAGGAACAACTTCCTTCAGTACATGAGTTAGAGTTCCAGTCTCAAGGTTCCTTCATCATGGATACTATTATTAACCCAATATCGGAGGATTACGATTTGGACTATGGAGTTTATTTCATTGGGAACCTTTCGAGGACACAGCGGCCACCGGCAAAAACATTCCATGATTTTGTTAAACTGAGTGTTGAAAAAAATAACCCTTATGTGGGAAAAGTAATTGATAAGGATACTTGCGTAAGGGCATTATATAAAGAAGGCTTCAACTACATATTTGAAAACAAGTCAAATAAATTAGGAAAAGGTTTTCATGTTGATTTGCCAATGTATTATTCCACGACAAAAAAATCACCTGACTTAGCGCATTTGAAAAAATTATGGCTAGTAAGTGACCCCGTGGAGTTCATTGAATGGTTTGAAAACAAGGTGAAATCAGGTTTTAAAGCGGAATACATTTACGAAAGAAAATTATATTCTGTTCAATACGATGCGTGGAAAGAAAACTTACGTAAACAAGATGCTCAATTAAGAAGAATAGTTCGATATTTAAAGGCATGGTGCGATTACAAAAGTCAAAATGGAGTAGAAATGCCTTGCGGCATCATACTTACTATTCTTGCTGCAGAGAATTATGTTCCAGATCAGAGAGATGATATTACGCTGAGAGATACACTGATTAAGATTCATGAAACGCTTCAAAAGGAGTTTGTTTGCAAACGACCTACTACACCTGTAGGAGAAGATCTATTGAAAGGATATGAACATAAAGGTCAATTCATGAGTGGGTTATCATCGTTTGTTGATTCAGCCAAACAAGCAGTCAATGAAGGTAACCAAAAAAGAGCTTGTGCGAAATGGCAATCGCAATTTGGAAACCGGTTTTCGTGCGCAACTGCACAGGACTATGACGAAAACGCTTCTTCGTTTGCGTCACCTGCTATAATTACCAGTAATGCTAAAAGTGCTTAGATGTTGGATTTTGACGAAGCCAGGTGTAGGGCATTTGAGGCGTTAACCGAAATTGTATCCATTAGCCCGATGGGCGATAGTGATCGAAAAATCGCCGGGCTACAAAAATATTCAACCGTCTTTCGGATAGCAACAGAAACATTTACTCATGATAATGTTGTAAAGCCTGTTGTTCTTTTAATGGCACTGCCCGATGATTTTCCATTGGTACTTCCTAAAATCTATCTTTCAAAAGAAGACAGGGCCTGGATTGGGTATATACCTCATGTTGATACAGCAGGATTTGTTTGCCTTTATGATGAAGAATCAATCATAACAGATATTAACCGCCCCGATGAAATAGCCAAACTATGTCTGAACAAATCGCTTGAGATTATTGAACAGGGTTTGAAAGGTTTAAATCAGGATCATTTTGCCGACGAGTTTGTCGCATATTGGAATGAAAAATACGATGACAAAGATGAAATCTATGCCGGTTTAATGATGTTTGAGCAGGTTCCTGCCACCACCCCCTGCCTAGTGAAATTTCTAACGCTTGAAAATCCCTATTCAGGTTACCGGCTTATTCTGTACGATCAAGGAAAGTATATTACAAGGTTCAGACTGTTTTTGACTGATAAGGGATATTCTACGTCAGAAAAAGAGGGACTTTATTTGGGTTCAGCAAAAGGTTTAGCTCCACCTTTTAATTTTGCTAATACTGATGCATATAAAATCATAAGAGATTATTTCCCGCAAGCGCAAAAGAAATTTGAGCAATATATCAATCAAACATCCGGATTTCGGTTGATAGTATTTTCGGTTATTGCAGGCTCGAACCACTTGTTTTTTGGTTGGTACATTACACAACTGAATACAAACCGAAATGGCTTTAGAAAAGGGCATTTGACCCCATTTAATGTATTTAATAGTTTTCAAAAAAATGACCGGGTAATTCGTCTTCAATTTGATACTTATACAAAGGAACGCTTGGCAAAACGAACTGATGGATTACCACAAAGCACACAATACACAATTACATTCGCCGGATTAGGTAGCATTGGTTCTAATCTCCTTCCTTATTTGATGCCATTAGGAGTTGATAGCCTTCATTTAATTGATCCAGAAATACTCTCCCTTGCAAACATAAACAGACATCTTTTAGGACCAGAGGACATTGGAACACCGAAAGTAAATGGGATGCAAAATTATCTACTCCAAAAAGATCCCCTAGTTGATATTCTTATTCATCAGGAATCTGTAATTAAATTCATTCGGAATAAAGAAGCATTACTTAATCAGATTGATTATCTGTTTATTGTGGTTGGAAAAAATACGGTTGAAAACTATATCCTCCAGGCATTACATGAAAACAAAATTACTATTCCAACTTTCATTATTTGGATTGAACCATATCTTGCTGGAGGTCATTGCCTTTATCTTCAGCCAGGTCATCGATTAGTTTACGATACGCTCTATGAAAATCATCTTTTCAAATACAATGTGGTAGATAAATCTGAATATCAAAATCCCAATAATCAAATCTCACTTCGTGAAGCAGGTTGCCAAGGTTCCTATATGCCATACGGACAAAAAAGTATTACTTTATTTTTGGCCTCGCTTGTCCCATTATTATTCCAGATTATAGATACTAAGGACAAAAGAAACCTGTCTTTAACCTGGCGGGGAGAAATTCTAAATAATATTTCATTAAAAATATCAGATTATGGAATGCAACAAACAAAAGGAAATATTCAATTGAATGAATTATAATGGAGATAAAAATTGATAATTATTTACTCACACTTTCTGTGGAAGTACTGTATACACTCGACAAATATATACAGCGGAAATTAAGCGATCCAGAAAGTGGCGGGATCATTCTTGGAAAAGTTACATCCGATACTGTCCAAATGCAACGGCTTTCCGTTCCAACAGAGCTTGATAAATGCTCAAGAATGAATTTTGAAAGACATCGTTTAAGTGCGCAAATTGTTATCAATCATGAATATGCAAACAGCTATGGTCAGGTTACTTATCTTGGGGAATGGCACACACATCCAGAAGATCACCCATCTCCATCCACTACCGATATTAAAATGATCAAGCAACAGTTTACTCAAAATAAAATACACACTGATTTTCTGATTTTACTTATACAGGGACGAAAGGGCCTGTATATTGGAATGGTAAACCAAGATGGAATTTTATCACACGAGATAAGTGTTAGAAACTAATCGTTCGAACTTATCCTAAAAGCTTACAATAATATATTATATATATTTTACCTTAGCTAAAAGTATCAAATTAACTGCTGTCATATGAATTTTAAATATTTCAATACGACAAGCCTAATCGGATTTCTAATATTCTTATACATCTTACTAGCTCCTCTTTCTGCTCTTTTGCAGGGAATTGGAAAAGAGACATCGAAAATAGTAGACATTGTGGGGCCTTTATCTACCTTAGGGATGATAGGCGTCATAATAGCTTTAATAAATAACTATGGTTGGAAGTATAAAATTTTTAAATGGCTCATAAATGTTCCTAATTTAAATGGACGTTATGAGGGAGTATTGGTTTCAAGCTACCAAACTTCGAGTGGAGTAAATATTCGCAAAAAATGTGTGGTTGAAATAAAGCAAACAGCGTCATATATCCATATATATGCCTATTTTGGAGATGAATTTACAAATTTAAATAGTTCTAGCTCGGTCAGTGTATCTGAAGAATTAATAAAAGAAAACAATGGGCTTTTTAAGATTTACTACATTTTTACAAATGAAACTTCGATTCTTCAAAGCCAGCTTAATAACCATATAGGCACAGGAATGCTGAAATACTATCCAGATACAAAAGAACTAGATGGGCAATACTATAATCAAAGATTGAATACGGGAACATTTAAAGTAAAACTCGTGCAAGAAAAATTATTAGGAAGATTAATTAAATAAAGAAGTTTAATACGTGAAATTAAGTTGGATCATCGAACTTTTAAAAGCTATTGATGAAAATAAATCTCATAAGTTTTTAGGGCTTGGAATAATTTTCTATACAAATATTAAATCTATTCCCGTCACAGCTTTAAAGCCTCCTCCTGTGGATATTAATCTGCCGATATCAGATTTAGATGAAATAATAAAAACGATTCTCAATATTTCAAATCCCGAGCATTTCTATCACGATGGGTTTCATATGATTAACAAAAATGGCTCATTAACACATTTGTCTCAATATTTTTCAACTCCAATTATAGCAAATGCAAATGTAGAATTTCAGTATGGAAGCAGGCATCGAACTGCATTATACGGTTCTTTTATTGACGGCATACAAGCTGTAGGAGTTTGTAGCAAAAACGAAGGGCCAATAATGTATACGAAGGGGCAGAAACATGTTATTTCAACATGAACTTAAATGTATTGAACTATATTTCTTTGCTTTTTTAAAAAATATTATTGTGGGCATGACCGAACTTACGATTGAGCAAATTTCAACAGCTATAAAATCAACAGGGTTTATTTTTGAGCAAAAGGCTGCAACTATTATCGAAAGAGAGGGCTTTCTAGTAACGACTAATAGTGCTTATTTGGACGAAGATGAAAATAAATCTAGAGAAATCGATATAGTTGCTCATAGGGAGGTTTTTGCTTTATTAGATTACAACATTAGGGGCATTTGTTATTTAACTTGTGAATGTAAAGACAGTAAAAATCCGTTAGTTTTTTTTACGCGAAAAAAGAACTGGGGTGATTCCTATTTTCGTCCAACCGAGATTCAATTACTGCATGACATCTACCATAAAACGAAAGATGGAAAAACTGAAAATTTAGATGGGTTTTACTATATGCAACTTGAACAGTCACATTTTTACACCAAATCCTCCATCAAAGCTGTGCAGTTCTGTAAAATAACTCGAAATAATAGCAAGGTTGAAGCACAGACCTCAGGGTTGGTCGATTCTCTCATTTATCCAGTTATAAAAGCATATCGATATAACTCAGCAAATGCCCCAAAATCAAATGAAAACATAAAATACTGCAAGCTATTTCTTAACTTGATTATTGTGAGCGCCAATTTATACACGGTTGATTCAGAAAACTCCGATGCACAGCCAATCAAAGCCGACTTTGTTCCATTTATACGAGATGTGCGTACACAGGGAGTAAATGGTGTTTTCTTAACAACATTTGTAGCTATAGAATACCTGGAACAATTTATAAAAGAACAAGTACTCGATTTTTGCAACATAGTATTCACTAAATATATGTCCAACAGAAATTATATAAAAGGGCCGGTTAATACTGTATGGATCACATTTTATTATCTTCACAATCAAGTCCATAAATTGTGCACCTTAAATAGAAGAACATTTTCTGCATTTCAATTTTGACGCGCGTACTATATCATAAACACTATTGGAATAGACAATTTATTTATTTTTCCATCCTCAACTGTTCTTCTTCAATAATGGCTTTTAATTGCGATTCACTCGGCAAATTTATCAGGTATTTTGAAACGAAAACTTTTTGCGCCAATCCTGAAGTAGCATATTTCACCAGCGTTTCATTTTTTCCTG
>CAYNSF010000063.1:0-13667 GCA_964399855.1 uncultured Aureispira sp.
ATACAATGCAAAAAAAATGCCTACTTTTGATACCAAAACAATATGATTTATCGGCTTTAGAGGTCAGCTATTATGAAAAAACAATGGGTGTTCTCGATTTTGTGTCCGGAATGACCGACGGCTACGCAACGGAAATGTATAGAAAGATTAAAGGTATAGAGATACCGGCGCATAAGTGATTAGTTTGTTGGTTGTTTAATGGACAATGGACAGTTGACAATCGAGAATGATTTTTTTAATTGACGAGATACGATTTTTGATTGAATTGAAATTTGTTAATGACTAATGGTAAGCGTAATCTCCCAAAAAAAATTCATTTTCAAGGATATTTGATCTTTCCGTGCCAAACGAGAAGCCATAAACCTAAACTTTTAACCCATTTTTTTTAAAAAAAAGACAGTTTTCACAAAATCTCAATTATTTCATATTCACCTTATAACATATTACAATAATAAATATTTGAATATTTTCCATTTCTTTGTAGCGTTTTGCTCTAAAAATGTGTATTATATATGAAGAGAAGTTTGTTTTTTTTGAAGCATTTTAGCATTCTAAATCCATTTGTTTAAGTTTGTTTTTTTGATAAAAAAAAATTGATATGATACAGAGAAGTACGATAGTGTTAGTTATTTTGTTGTTGAGTATTGTCAGTAGCTGGAGTCAGCAAAGCGATTGTGTGCGCAATGATTGTTTTGTAAATCGTAAATTTGGCCCAAGTCATAAGATCGAAGTAGAGCGTAAGGGTGTTTTTTTAAATGAAGTAAATGTTTCTGTAAACCCTATTATAATAGATATTGATAATGATTGTATTCCAGAATTATTTATACCTAGTTCTGCAAACAAAGATAATACGGACAACATTTCAAATTCAATTTTAGTTTTTGATACTAAAAGTCGAAACCTAATCAATGAAATTAACACACATTATTTTTATTGTTTTTATAATTTTTTTACCGTTTTAAAAACTAATGATAGTTATGAAATAATAATATATCATCAAGAAAATAATTTAGTTCCTGAATCTATAAAAAACAGATTGGTATGTTATCGTCCTGATGGAAGCATTAAATGGGTTTCTGACAATACTCCTGAATTTATAGCGGCAAGAAATACTGTATCGTTAGCCGATTTTAATATGGATGGAGTACCAGAAATTTACGTAGCGAATGAAATATACAATGCCCAAACAGGTGTAAAACTTGCAGATGGCGGTAACAATGGAATTGGAGGTAAAGTATTGTCTTATTCTTCTGTAGCCGCCAATTTAGACGATGACCCTACCGATTTGGAATTGGCAGCCGGATATACGATTTACAAAGTAAAAATCACAAATACCAATGGTATGTCTGGTAACGAAATGATACCGTATAGTATAGAAATTGACGGCAAGAAAAAAGATGGTGTAACAGCAATAGCCGATATAAACAGAGATGGTAAATTGGATGTTATCGTCGGAAACTTTGAAGGCGCATTTTTTGGACCTGGCACTTTGTATGTTTATACATTAACAGGTAATCAATGTACGCTTTTGGCAAGAAAGGATTATGCAAATACTGGAGAATTTGGGATGCCCGCTATTGGAAATGTATCCAATGTACATGAAATGGGTATCGTGTTTTTTGGAAGTAATTTTGTTCATAAGCTGAGCTATAATAATTCAATGCAACTTGTAGAGGATTGGACAATACCGATTAACGATTTTAGTTCTATTAATGGTATATCTCTGTTTGATTTTGACAATGACGGAATCCATGAAATCGTGTATAGGGATGAAAAAGAATTGGTTATAATTAATGCTATGGATAATAATATTTCCACAATATATAGAACAGATTGCTCATCAGGTACAATAAGGGAATATCCTATTATTGCAGATTTGACAAATGAGGGTACAACAAGTATCTGTGTTTCATGTGGAATATCTCCAATTGAGAGAAGACATGGACAAATCAACATTTTTGGAGCACCTTCCGGCAAAACTTGGTCAACTGCCCGAAATATATGGCATCAACAAGGCTATAATCCACTTTTCATCAATGATGACGGTACTATACCTCAGCACCAACACAATCATGCGACATATAGGAATGGTCGATATAATAACTTCAATGCTCAGGAGGCTATCCTTGATATTCCGGCTGCATCGTTATTCGGAGAGATTGGATGTATTGAATATGATATAGCTACAGACCACTTTACTGTGCGTTTTACGATATCTAATCGTGAAGATGCATCAGCTACGGCATCTTCAAATATACCAGTCGCATTCTATACTGGCGACCCAGAGCGTGGTGGCAGACTGATTGGGGTAAATCATACAACTTCTGAGATACATATTGGAGCAAGTACGACTACATTGAGTTATACATTTCCTGCATCAGGCGTGACATCTTTGTGGATGGTCGTCAATACGGACAAATTCCCTATCGTATTGAATGATGATGCCAGCTATATCATCGACGAATGCGACTATACGGATAATATTTTTATCGCCACATTACCCAAAATAGAAAACCAAAAAGAAGTTATCTGTAGCGGAGAAACCTGGGATTTTTATGGACAACAATTAAAAGAATCCGGACAATATAATGCTAAGGTTGCTTCAAAAGTTACGGGATGTGACTCTTTGATTGCCATCCTTGACCTCGAAATATATATCAAAACTGCTCAAATAAATGTACAAGCCTGCGATTTTTATGATTTAGTTGTCGGTTTAGATACATTCACTTATACAAAAAGTGATCAAATAGGCATTCCCTATAAGACAAGTACAGGGTGTGACAGTCTGGTCAACATGAATCTCACCATTCTTAAATCAACGGAAAGTAATATAGAAGTAATGACCTGTGAGCCATATCAGTTTTTTGGAAACACTCTAACCGAAAGTGGTCTTTATCAGCATAAGTTGACCAATAGCTATGGCTGTGACTCGACAATCACACTTGACTTACGCAGTGGTACGGTTTCATCACAATCTACTACATCAGCTTGTGGTAGATATTACTGGGCTGTAAAAGATACTACGATCACATCAAGCGGAATATATTCAGTAAGTTTTGATGGTCATACTGGTTGCGATTCAGTTATCACATTGTCTATTCAAATACTACCCGAATATGACTTGCAAGTCTATGAAGAAGCCTGTGGCAATTTTACTTGGTCTGTATCGAATGAACATTACACATCTTCAGGTATTTATAGCCAACTACTCAAAACGGCACAGGGTTGTGACTCACTCATCACACTCAACTTAATGATACAACCTGTGTTTGAGTTTCATGATACAGTCAGTACCACAACTCCATATTACTGGTCGATCAATGGACAGACTTATGACAAATCGGGCGTTTACTCGGAGTTGTTCCACTCCGATGCTTCATGCGATTCGCTACTTACCTTACATCTTACTATTCAGTACAGTACAGATATTTTCTTCCCGAATGTAATGTCTGTCGATAATCACAACGGATTTTTTACTGGTTTTAGTAAAGAACCTGGTACACTTATCAAGGTTTTATCGGTCTTTGACCGTTGGGGCAATCGGGTTTTCCACAAAGAACATTTTCCTGCCAATGAACCAGAAGGAGGTTGGAATGGGAAGCTTGGAGGGCGAACTGTCGTGCCAGGAGTTTATATTTGGGTAGCGCAGGTAGTACATAGAGATGGCAGGGAAGAGACTTTTTCGGGAGATGTTACGGTAGTTCGATGAATTGTTGATTTGTGGAGTTGTTTGATTTGTGGAGTTGTTATGTTGGTTTAAAGGTTTAATTTAAATTGTTGATTTGTTGGATATGTTGGATATGTGGAGTTGTTATGTTGGATTAAAAGTTTATGAGAGTAAATACTAACAGCTATAAACATTTTCAATTTTCAATCAACTCTACGGAATTGCTGAATCTGTAGATTTGCCATAATTGGTTGATGATTATCTTTTTTTGGCTTGTTCATTTGTAATGCAATATTCATCAAAACTGATCAATTAACTTTTTGAATTGCGAATATTTTATATCTTTGTCCTTTGCTTGATCAGTCCGTTTCCCTATAATTTTTAAATCATTTAATACGATGAACAGAAGTTTTCTTTTCATATTGCTATGCTTATGCTGTTTCTCTGGCTTTAGTCAAAGTCAGTCACGCCCTGATGTTTTGTGCGAATATCTTGCTTACGAACCTTTTGACTATGATACCAATACGCCACTACATGGGTTGAATCGGGGCGAAGGATTCAATGGTCTCTGGCAAGTACAAAATAGCAATACGGATATTCCCGGATATCAGACAACACCTACTGCGGGATCGCTCAATTTTACAGATTTGGTAAGTGCCGGCAATCACATTGAGGGTGGTACGTTGTGGCTTACTGCAGGCAGATTATTGGATGTATCCCAATCCGGAGCATTTAGCGACTATGTCACGCAATACGAAGAATTTATCGGAGCAAAACGTGAAGGTCAATCCCTATGGATGAGCGTATTGATGACAAAAAGCGTAAACAATGATGCTGAAAACAAGGTCATGCTTCACGATAGCAATATCAGCACTTGCGATAATTGTACGGGCAATAAAATGGGCGTAGGATATTTTGGAAGTAATTCCGATGTAGGCGGTCAGCGAAAATGGTCTATCATTCACAATAACATCGTTTACCCTACTGATATCAATGTTATAGTCGGAGAAGCGGCTTTATTGGTTGTTCATTTTACATTCAATACAGAAAATACACAAATCGCATTTTATGTTAATCCGCCTGATATCGGACAAGTAACACCGGGTAAAAGTCCAGACATCAATATTACTACAGCAAACCCGTTTATGTTCAGGAGCTTAGCATACTTTGCAGGACAAGATCCGGGTTTTAGTGCATTAGACGAAATCAGACTTGCCGCTACTTATCAATGTGCTGTTCCTGACATGGATATCGAATATCACATACCACCGGAAGCCATCATCGTTGTTACTCCAACCTCGGGTAGTGCTCCACTTATAGTCAACTTTGACGGAAGTCAATCTATCAACAATAGTAGTGGAAGCCTTACTTATACCTGGGATTTTGGAGATGGCAGCCCTGTTTCTCACGATGAAATGCCTGTACATACCTATACGATCAGCGGTGGTATCATCACAGCGGGTCTAACGGTTACGGATATCAATGGTAAATCACATACGGCCTATCAAAACATCACACTCTTAGATGCAAACGGAAATTTTCCATGTCTCATGACGGTAACATCTGTACGAAAAGCGGATTGTGACGGTACAAATGCACATATTATCGTTAATAGTGAATATAACGCTGATATTACACTTTCGTTGAATGGAACCACGATAGCGCCCGACAATAATCATGAATACCTGGGACTCGATGCAGGAATTTACCAGCTTACTGCAATAGGCACCAATGGATGTGTCAATCAATATCAGCTACATATAGACATTGACAGTTCAAACTGTGTAGGCTGGACTCCACAATCCTGTGCCATGGAGATAGGAACGAACCTGCCCGGCTTTGCTGACTGGGAACCACATCGGGCAATGCGCAATTTCATGAAAAACAGCAGACAGGATGCCATACCTTATACGAATGATTGTAATTGTTGGTCTTTTGACGATGAAGAAAACCAAACCATCTTTAGCGAGATGTCCTTTGATGCAGGTGGCTATCCTCTACAAATCCCACAAACTACGACACAAGGAGATATCCTGTTGAAATATTTTATATCTGCAAATGGTGCCAATATGCCGCCGGGTCATACCTACGTGCTGCTTTACGAAGGGAACGGAACTATTGAACTCAGCGGTGCACTTACCATTATACAAGAGCAAGCGAACCGGATAGCATTTGAATTGAATGGCGATGGAACATTCTGGTTTCAACTGACCCAGTCAACATTAGGAAATCATGTGCGCAATGTAAGGGTACTAAGGTTAGAGGACGAATTTGCGGATATTACCAATGAACCATTCTACAGTGAATTTTTAAATAAAATCGAACCTTTTTCGGTACTCAGGTATATGGACTGGCAACACACCAACAACAATCCTATGGTGTCTTGGAACCAAAGAACACGTCCCGAGCGGTTCAGCTATGGTACAAGTCAGGGTGTACCTTACGAACTCATCATACAACTTGCCAACACAACCCAAAAAGACGTATGGATATGTGTACCTCATGCTGCTAACGATGATTTCATCATGGAAATGGCACAGCTCTTTAAAGATCAATTAGATCCCGGCATCAACATTTATTTAGAATATAGCAATGAAGTATGGAATTGGATCTTTAGCCAGGCGCAATTCAACATACAAAACAATCCTTTCAATCTGCAATATGGCAGAGCTATGGCGCTTAAAGCCAAAAATGTATTTGATATATGGCATCAGGTTTTTTCTGACGAAAAATGCAGAGTAAAACGGGTTTTGGGCATTCAGGCAGGTTTTAACTGGCTCAATGAGCAAATCCTGGCGCATCTTGACCAGGATGACTGGGATTATGGCTCGCCAACGCACTATTTTGGACTCGATCACGAAGAAACCGGCAATCCAAGATTAGACGTATTAGGTGCATCAGCCACAGTCAGCGACATCATGGCCAATGCCATGAACAACTTCAACAGTTTCAGGGAATATGTCAAACAAGATTATAGGAATATACAAATATACGGCAAGGAAATCATCACTTATGAAGGCGGACAGCATTTCGTAGGTAATGTCTTTGGTATTCCTTATGAGTATCAACAGGCCATGTGGGATGCTCAAAGCAGTATCGAAATGTACGATATGTACAGAATGATACATGATAGTATCCGAAGCTGGGGATGTAAGCTGGCAGTCAATTTCAGCTTAGCAGGGCCACAGGAAAGTATTTATGGCTCATGGGGTGTCATGGAAACCATTGATATCGAAGAGCCATACATTGACACAGCACCTAAATACCAGGCGTTATTGGATAGCCGCCCAGACGGTAACTGCCTCAATACCAATATCTGGACAGGCCATCACAGCGCTCTCTGGTCAGACAAATGCAACTGGAGTAAGGCAATAATACCGGATGAAAGCACGCATGTCATCATCAGACCCGGATACCAATACGCTCCCGAGGTGGACATAACAACGACAGTGGCCTCTATACAAGTAGTAACAGACGCTGAGATGACGGTATTGAGTGGAAATGAGTTGATTGTGTTGGAGGAGTGAGTGATTTTAATGGTAAATTGTCAATTAAAGTCCCATAGTTAGTATTCTAAATCAGCTATTGAAGGACGGCTAACTAATTTTGTATCTCCGAATGTCTATAAATGAGTTTCAATTTTAAAAATTTGGCATTTTTTTAGCCTCATTTTTTAACAATTTGCTCAAATAAGAAAAAAGCAATACCTTTGGCGCAAGGTAATATGGATTTACTGTATTGGATTTGCAAAACGATATACAATTTGTCAATATTTTGTTTATTTTTTAATGTATATATTTTTGATATTCATATATTTACAAATGAATTATGTTTTTAAAAAAAGTGTAAGTCAAAAGCATTTATATCATTCTGAAATATTATTTTTAATACCTTATTTGCAGTTTTTAAATCATATCGCCTTATAGCGCCCAAAGTTTTAAATATAAAAAATGGATTCCATTAGACCCGTACAAAATTTTATATATAAAAAATTAAAAAAAGAACTTCCAGCGTACTTGACTTACCATAGTGTGGATCATGTCAAAGATGTCTATAAAAGTTGTAAGAAAATAGCCAAGAAAGAAGGAGTCAGCGATACCGATATGGTACTTTTACTGACAGCAGTCTTGTTTCATGATGCCGGTTTTGTGGTGCAGTCGAAAGATCACGAAGAAATTTCTTGTAATATCGCTCGGGAACATCTACCAAGCTTTGGATTTACAGACGAGCAAATCAATCAGATATGTGGTATGATTATGGCGACAAAAATCCCTCAAACACCACACAATAAATTAGAAGAAATCATAGCTGATGCAGATCTGGATTATCTTGGAAGGAATGATTTTTACGAAATCGGAATAAGGCTATACGATGAATTGCTCTATACCAGCGTAATAAGCAATGTTCGTGAGTGGAATGAGTTGCAAGTGAAATTCTTAGAAAATCATCATTATTTTACAGCGACTTCAATTCGCTTGAGAGAAAGAAAAAAATCCCAATATCTTGAAGAAATAAAGCAGGAATTATCTATATTCGATAAATCATAATTGAATGTTATAACCATTAATGACCTACGAATGAAAACCATAACCTTTACCTTTGAACCCAAAAGAAATCTGTACAAAATAATCTTGTTTGTATTATTGATACTGAGCTTTGTGGGTGTAACTTTGGGTCAAAAGCAAGGAAAGGAACTCATAGACTCTCTAAAAACAGAACTCAAAACCATAAAGTCTGAAACCAATAAGGTAAATGTCTTAAACTCTTTAAGCAAAGCACACTGGCAAACCAGTGATTATGGCACGGCAGAGAAATATGCAAGGGATGCCTTGGAGCTTTCACAAAATATAAAGTACCGAAATGGCGAAGCGGAAGCATACAAAAACATTGGAGTTGTAAATGATTATCTGGGAAATTATTCCGAAGCCCTGAAAAACTATTCCATTTCTTTAGAGATATACGGAGAAACCGGAGACAAAGTAGGTTTATCTGCCACTTACCATAACATTGGGGTTGTTTATTGGTTACAAGGCAATTATCCCGAAGCATTAAAAAATTATTTTAATGCTTTGAAGATTAGAGAAGAAATTGGTGACAAAAAAGGTATTGCGTATAGTAACAATAGTATTGGGAATATTTATTCAGCGCAACGGGATTTTTCCAAAGCACTGAAATGCTTTGAAATTGCTTTAAAAACAGCAGAAGAAATCGGAGACAAGGAAAATATGGCTAGTGCTTACCTCCGAATTTCTACTTTACACAATAAAAATGGAGAATATGATGAAGCACTAAAAAATGCAAAGGAAAGTTTAAAGCTATATAAAGAGTTAGGGTACAAAGATTTTATTGCTGGTGTCTATTCAGAATTGGGATACTCATATTCATTTTTAGGCAATCATCAAGAAGCCACTACTTATATGTTTAAGGCTTTAAAAATAAGTGAAGAAATCGGAAATACAGAAAGTGTCCTTCGAAGTTATTTCGACATTGCCAGTATATATTATATACAGGGAAACTACCCTGAAGTAAAAAAACATTTGGAAAAGTCTATGTTAATTGCCAAAACCATCGGGAGTAAAGGATATATTTCGAACAATTATGGAGGTTTGGCAACAATAGATAGTATTTTTGGCAACTGGAAAGGAGCTTACGAAAATTATAAGATGTATGTTCTGTACCGAGATAGCATCTATAACGAAGAAAACACCAAAAAACTCACCCAAACCGAGATGCAGTATGAGTTCGACAAAAAGGAAAGTCTTGCCAAAGCAGAGCAAGAAAAAAAAGATGCCATAACCAAACTCATCCGTAATGTTTTAATAGTAGGTTTGTTGTCTATTTTTGTATTTGCTGTGGTCTTTTTAAGGCAACGTAATAAAATAGCAAAAGGAAAGCTGAAAAGCGATGAGTTGTTACTCAATATCCTTCCCTCCGAAGTAGCCGAAGAACTAAAAGAAAAAGGAAATACAGCAGCCAAACAATATGATGAAGTGAGTATTTTGTTTACCGACTTTGTTCATTTTACCCAAACAGCAGAAAAACTTTCTCCCGAAAAGTTAGTACAAGAACTACACGAGTGCTTTACCGCTTTCGACAATATCATCGAGCGCAACGGTTTAGAAAAAATAAAAACCATAGGCGATGCTTATTTGGCTGTATGTGGCTTGCCTGTTTCCAATCCAGATCATGCCAAAAATACGGTTAAAGCAGCAATGGAGATAATAGATTATATTAATGCTCGCAAACAGCATGAAAAAACGTTCGAAATACGCATTGGAATCCATAGTGGAAGCGTTGTAGCTGGTATCGTTGGGGTGAAAAAATTTGCTTATGATATTTGGGGTGATACAGTCAATACAGCCGCACGTATGGAACAAAACAGCGAAGCAGGAAAAGTAAATATCTCCGAAACAACCTGGCATTTGGTAAAAGATGAATTCACCTGTACACATCGAGGCAAGATCGGCGCCAAAGGCAAAGGAGAAATAGATATGTATTTTGTAAATAACAATAAAGTATAACACCATGAAATTGAAATCGTATTTCACACTTTCATTTTTAGTTGATACCTTCTATCTTGTCGCAGGTATCTTATTTGCAACATTTGCATTAAAGAGTTTATTGGTACCCAACTCTTTTTTGGATGGAGGTGTGACAGGAATCAGCCTTTTACTTCACGAGATTTATCACTGGCCGCTCAGTATTGTGATCGTCGTGGTTAACTTTCCTTTTGTATTATTAAGCGCTAAGATAGTTGATAAAAACTATGCCATTAGGACGTTCATCAGCATTATACTATTGGGTTTAAGTCTGCAATTTATGCCTTTTGGAGACATTACTGGTCAATGGCATCCGAATATGGTATTTATCGCCCTTTTTGGCGGATTCTTTTTAGGATTGGGAATTGGGCTTGGTATGCGTGGCGGAAGCGCTATCGACGGTATCGAGATCATGGCACTTTACACTAAAAAAAGGATAGGTCTCACCATGAGCGAGTTAATACTTGGAATAAATGTCCTTATTTTTCTATTGGCAGCATTGGGCTTGGGACTTGAAAAAGCGCTTTACGCCATGTTGACTTATTATGTTGCCACAAGGACGATAGACTATGTGATAGAAGGGATTGAAGAATATACCAGTGTGACCATAATCTCCTCAGAAAGTCAAATTATAAAAGAGAAACTCGTTCGGGAAATGGGTCGCGGCATCACAGTCTATAAAGGCGAACGTGGATTTTTGAAAGAAAGTTTTGATGTGAGTTATGATTGCGACATTATCTTTCTCGTCGTCACGAGGCTTGAAGTGAGAAAAATACAAAGTATTATTCCACAAATAGATCCTAAAGCATTTATCTTTACAAGTCCAGTCAAAGAAGCAACTGGTGGTATATTAAAACATCTTTCTGCACGGCATTGAGATTTAAACTCAACACCATAGTATTTATTCAAATACATTTGAATAGCCATAATGCTCGTATGAATACCAAAATTAGGATTTCGATCATAGAAAATGATGTTCTACAAATAAAATCATCCCAAATTACAATATATTTTTTTAAAAGTCATATAAATATCATTTAAAGCCGTATTTTTGCGCAAATTTTTTTAAAACGATAAACGATTATGGCAAAAGGTAGGCAAAAAAGTAGTGATATTTTGGTTGATGTACAGCAAGTAACAGGAAGTGGTGCAAACACCTCTAATTTTTTTGAAAAAAATCAAAAGTTGATTTTAAATATCCTCATAGGTCTTGTAGCATGCTTTGCATTATATATGGCATATAAATTTTTATATTTGGCACCAAGAGAAAAAAGCGCTGTAAATGCGATGTATGTAGCTGAAGAGCAATTCGCTAAAGATTCATTTGCATTAGCACTTGAAAATCCGGGCGGTGGCTTTGAAGGATTTTTGGACATCATTGACAATTACAGCGGTACTAAAACAGCCAATTTAGCTAAATACTATGCAGGTGTTTCTTACTTGAATCTTGGAAGATTTGAAGATGCTATCCAGTATCTTAATAATTATTCCGCTAAGGATGATGTCACATCTGCCACTAAAGCAGGTGTTTTGGGAGATGCTTATGCCGAAACAGGAGACAAAGATAAGGCATTGAGTTTCTATAAGAAAGCAGCAGCTTATGACAATGAATTGCTGACACCGTATTTCCTACACAAAATCGCTATCATGTATTATGCTGACGGCAAGACGAAGGAAGCTTTAGAGCAGTTGGAAATCATTAAAAGCAAGTATCCGACTTCTAACGAAAGTAATGAAGCGGAAAAACTAATAGCAAGGTTACAGTAAAAGAAACCTATAAATTTAAACAGCAAGGGTAGTATTTTTGTTAAGATACTACCCTTTATTATTTTAGGTCAGTTCAAAAAAATTAACATGTCCAGCAATACTAAAAATTTATCGGAATCGGTCACTGACATTCCTAATGTTTCTGATGTGAAAATAGGCATTATTACCGCTGAATGGAATCACGCTATTACGTTTAGTATGCGTGATGCTTGTACAGATGAACTAAATAAATATGGCATTTCAGAAAGTGACATTACTCAACTGCTTGTGCCAGGCGCTTTTGAACTCCCTACATCAGCAAAGATGCTACTTTCCTATCATAAAATGGATGCCGTCATCTGTATAGGCTGTGTCATCAAAGGAGAAACGAAGCACGATGAGTATATCAGTAATGCTGTAGCTTCTGGCATCATGCAACTGTCTATTGCCAGTGGGAAACCGGTCGTTTTCGGTGTACTTACACCCAATGACCAACAACAAGCTGAGGATCGCGCAGGTGGAAAACATGGCAATAAAGGAATAGAAGCTGCGCATACAGCTCTTAAAATGTTGCATTTGGCTAAGGAAATCAAAAAGGTAAGCAAAGGAAAAATAGGATTTTAACATTACAAAAGCGTAGAATCATGAAATTACACATACTCGAAACCAGCAAGTTTAAATTGGACGGTGGTGCCATGTTTGGTGTCGTACCTAAAAGCATGTGGAATCGTTTGCATCCTGCTGATGAAAATAATATGTGTACTTGGCAGATGCGGTGTTTATTGGTAGAAGATGGAAATCGAAAAATCCTTATTGATACGGGTATTGGTAATAAACAGGATGAAAAATTCAGAAGTCACTTTCATCCACACGATGCCATTTCTTTTGAAGATGCGCTCCAACCTATCGGATTAACCACAGAAGATATAACCGATGTACTACTGACACATTTACATTTTGATCATGTTGGTGGTGCTGTGACTTATGACAGTCAGGGAAGATTAGTTCCTACCTTTCCCAATGCTACCTACTGGACTAATGAAACCCATTACAATTGGGCTTACAGCCCGAATGCCAGAGAAAGTGCGTCGTTTCTCAAAGAAAATTTTGTACCGCTTAAAGAAGCAGGTGTACTCAGTATGATTGACGTACAGCAAGGAATATCCTTTTCCGACCATATCACACTTGAATTTGTATATGGACATACTGAAGCGATGATGATTCCTTATATACAGTTGCCGTCGGGCAATACATTAGTGTATTGCGCAGATTTGTTTCCATCTCATCATCATATACCACTACCCTATGTCATGGCTTATGATTTACGACCTCTAAAAACACTCGAAGAAAAGCAACTCCTTTATGATCGAGCTACTGACAACAACCATTTTCTCTTCTTCGAGCATGACTTAGATGTAGCCTGTGGCAAACTCGTAACCAATGAAAAAGGCAGAGTGATTTTTGGCGGAGCATGTAGTTTGGATTTGCTATAATTGTAAATTCAATTGTTGATTTGTGGAGTTGTCGGATTTGTGGAGTTGGTTTTGATAGTTTAAAAGTTTAAGAGTGTAAGTGTTTAATTTTTACTTGTTGAATTGCCGAATTGTCGGATTTGTCGAGTTGATAATACGCCAACAACCTAACTTTATAATCGTCAATCAAAAATCATTTTCAACTTTCAATTCTCAATTCTCAACTAACTTTGTTAGATTTGT
>CAYNSF010000064.1:0-13437 GCA_964399855.1 uncultured Aureispira sp.
GCATGTATATTTATTTGTATTTCAATAGGTTAAAAACTCCGAAACTTTAGTTAAAACAAAATAACAAATACTTAATCAGCATATCCTCAGCTGGAGAAAGTATTATAGCAATAAACGAAGCCAGTAGATTGAGGTGAAAGATAGAAAACGAAGGATTCAACAAAGTAATGAATGATGGATACGACCTACATCAAAAAATGAATATGAATGAATTGAACGCCAAATAGAACTATTATCACTATTTGCCGATAGCCAATCTGTTCGAATCAACCAAAAAATACCTGTGATACTTACAGAAAATATAATTAAAACCTACAAACAGTATGATACAAAGGGCAATCACGAAACAACAAAGCCTATAATATATCACCATACATATTGATCTACCGATTAAACCTCATCAAGTGTGGTGTTGTAATCCTTTGTCATATTTTTTATTTCCGACAATTTACACCCGATTCGCTTCGATTTTTATCAAACTTACCCTGAATTGCTGTCTTGTATTCCCTGAATTGCTACATTTTATTTTTATTATCCTAAAAACACATTAACTTTGCACCCTTTTTAATAAACAATCTATTCTTAGATAATGGCAGCTTTAATCCCTGTAAATAATAATCAGAAGACCAAAATCATCGCTACGATTGGTCCTGCATCTTCATCTAAAGCGGTATTAACAGATTTAGTTAAGGCTGGAGTCAATGTATTTAGGCTTAATTTTTCGCATGGAACACATGAGCAGCATCAGGAAGTGATTGACAATATCTTAGAAATCAACCAAACCTATAATTTGCATATTGGCATCCTTGCAGATTTACAAGGACCAAAGCTTCGGGTCGGCAAAATCGAAAACAATGCGCTTGAAATCCATCCGGGCGATATCTTGACATTTGTCAATGAAGAATGTATCGGTACTAAGGATCGTATATATATGAGCTACGACCATTTTGCCCAAGATGTAAAGACAGGAGAGAAAGTATTAGTTGATGATGGTAAAATAGTCTTGCAGGTTGTATCCACCAATCAAAAAGATGAAGTGAAGCTAAAAGTATTATTTGGCAGCATACTTTCATCCAATAAAGGTGTTAATCTACCTGAAACCAAAGTCAGCCAACCTTCACTAACGCCAAAAGATATCGAAGATCTCGATTTTATACTTACACAACCTGTAAACTGGGTCGCGTTGTCTTTTGTACGTCAATCTCATGATATGAAAGACCTCAAGCGTAGGATCAGCGAGAAAAATCACTTTGCGAAAGTGATCGCAAAAATAGAAAAACCGGAGGCGATACGCAATATAAAAGAAATCATCAAAGCTTCAGATGGCATCATGATAGCTCGAGGAGATCTTGGTGTTGAGTTTCCAATAGAGAAGCTTCCAGGGATACAGAAAATGATTGTACAACGTTGTATCCAAAAATCAAAACCTGTGATCGTGGCTACCCAAATGATGGAAAGCATGATAACCAACCCTTCTCCATCTCGAGCGGAAGTGACTGACGTGGCTAATGCAGTACTCGACGGCACCGACGCTGTGATGTTGAGTGGAGAAACATCCATTGGTAATCATCCAGCATTAGTAGTGGATGCGATGCGTAGGATCATATTTGAAGCTGAGAAACACTATCACATGCAGGGAAAAAGAGCACATCCAGATCCGGAATCTGAGACTTTCCTTTCGGATGTGTTGTGCCTTGGAGCCCCAAGAATCGCTGAAGAGGTCAATGCAAAAGCCATACTTGGACTTACCGTCAATGGTTATACAGCTTTTAGAATGTCCGCATACAGACCTAAACCAAAGATTCACATTTTTTCCGACAAACCGCACATGCTCAATACATTGAGTTTAGTTTGGGGTGTGAAGTGCTATCTCTATACTAAATTTACCACTACAGATGAGACTTTTGAGGATTTAAACCAGATACTCAAGGATGAAGGTGTGGTCAAAACAGGAGATATCGTCATCAACACGGGCAGTATGCCATTGTATAAAAAGTTCCGGACAAATATGCTGAAAATTACGGTAGTAGAGTGATTTTTAATTGAGAATTGAGAATTGAGAATTGACAGTTGACAATGCTGAATTGTTAATTGTTAATTTTGAATTACGAATTACGATTGACGATTTTGATTTAATTGACAGTTGAGAATTGACAATGGACATTATTTTGATTGACAGATTTTCATCCCGACAATAGTCAACCATCAACCAATTAAACCCATAATCCTTTAAACCGGTAAACAACTCCGCAAATCCAACAAATCAGCAAATCTAACAATTCCACCAACCAATTAAAAAAAAACTATTCTTCTCCCGAAAACGCTGCTTTAATGTATGCTCTGTTCATATAGGCTATGTTGTACAGCTTTATTTCTTTAGGACATTCAGCTTCACACGCACCAATGTTGCTACACATACCGAAGCCTTCTCTGTCCATTTGAGCTACCATATTCTGTACTCTTTTTTCTTCCTCGACTTCTCCTTGTGGCAATAATCCTAAGTGTCGCACTTTAGCAGACGTAAATAACATGGCTGATCCATTTGGACAAGCTGCTACACAAGCGCCACAACCGATACATGCTGCTGATTCAAAAGATTGGCTTGCTCGCTCTTTTTCAATTGGAAGGGCGTTTCCGTCCTGTGCCTGACCAGCATTTACAGAAACAAATCCACCGGACTGAACTACCCTATCTAAAGCAGCTCTGTCCACGACTAAGTCTTTTACAACTGGAAATGCGCTTGCCCTGAACGGCTCAACCGTAATAGTTTGTCCGTCATTGAAAAATCTCATGTGTAATTGACAAGCCGTAGTACCGGCATTTGGTCCGTGTGGCTGACCGTTGATCGTCAGGCTACAAGTCCCACATATTCCTTCCCGGCAATCATGTTCAAATGCTACCGGTGGTTGCCTTTTATTAACTAAGTCTTCGTTGAGTACGTCTAACATCTCTAAGAATGACATGTGCTCATTGGCTACGACATCATACGTTTCAAAGTGACCTTCGGATTTATTGTTACTCTGTCTCCAGATTTTTAATTTTAAATTCATGTCCATGTTAAGGATGATTTTAATTTTAATGATTGATTATTTGTAGCTTCTTGTTTTTAGCTCCACATTTTCAAAAATAAGTGGCTCCTTATACATCTCAGGATTTCCACCGTTCCAACTCCATGCTGCTACATAAGTAAATTCGGTATCGTTACGCATCGCTTCTCCTTCCGGCGAAGCTGATTCTTCTCTGAAGTGACCTCCACATGATTCGCTCCTATTGAGTGCATCGAGCATCATCACTTCTCCAAGTTCCATAAAGTCAGCCACACGAATGGCTTTTTCCAATTCAGGATTATATTCGTCATTTGAGCCGGGTACGAATACATTGTTATTGTATTCTTCCCGCAAAGCACGCAATTTGGCGATTCCTTCTTTTAGACCAGCTTCGTTTCGAGCCATACCGCAGTGATTCCACATGATTTTACCCAATCTTCTATGGAAGCTTTCTACCGAATGCTCTCCTTGTACGCTCAAAAGATGATTGATATTATCTTTTACTTTCTTTTCAGCTTCTAAAAATTCAGGTAAATCCGGACTTATTTTTGTGGTACTGATATCGTTGGCAAGAAAAGTACCTATAGTATAAGGTAGTACAAAGTATCCGTCAGCAAGTCCTTGCATTAAAGCAGACGCTCCCAAGCGGTTAGCTCCATGGTCAGAAAAGTTGCACTCACCAGTTGCGAACAATCCTGGTACATTGGTTTCAAGATTGTAATCCACCCAAAGTCCTCCCATCGTATAATGTACAGCAGGATATATCTTCATTGGATGTTTGTAAGGGTCGTCGCCGGTTATTTTTTCGTACATTTCGAAGAGGTTTCCGTATTTTGCCGAAACAACTTGCTCTCCCAATGTTCTGATCTCATCTTTAGTAGGATTGTGCATGCCTCGTTTATTGGCTTCTGTATGTCCGTATCTATCTATGGCAGCTGAGAAATCTAAGAAAACAGCTAATCCCGTTGGGTTTACGCCATGTCCTTTATCACATTCTACCTTTGCAGCTCTTGACGCTACATCCCTTGGTACCAAGTTTCCAAATGCCGGGTATCTTCTTTCTAAATAGTAATCTCTATCTTCTTCCTTGATGTCAACACCTTTAAGTTTCCCTTTTTGGATTGCTTCTGCATCTTCTTTCTTTTTAGGCACCCATACACGTCCGTCATTTCTCAAAGATTCGGACATCAGTGTCAATTTAGATTGGTATTCGCCAGAAACAGGAATACAAGTAGGATGTATCTGCGTAAAGCAAGGATTAGCCATTAAAGCGCCTTTTTTTACGGATTTCCATGCAGCAGTGACATTACACATCATAGCATTGGTCGAAAGATAGAACACGTTTCCATATCCTCCTGTAGCTAATACGACGGCATGTGCTGCGTGACGCTCTATTTTGCCGGTAAGCAAATTTCTAACGATGATACCTCTTGCTTTACCATTTACAATCACTAAATCAAGCATTTCGTGACGGTTGTACATCGTGACGGTACCCAAAGATATTTGACGAGATAATGACTGATAAGCACCTATCAACAACTGCTGTCCAGTCTGTCCTCTTGCATAAAATGTCCTGGAAACTTGAACACCACCAAATGACCTATTTTCAAGCAATCCGCCATATTCGCGGGCAAAAGGTACACCTTGAGCTACACACTGGTCAATGATATCGACCGAACACTCAGCAAGTCTATGTACATTGGCTTCACGAGAGCGGTAGTCTCCACCTTTTATCGTATCATAGAACAACCGGTATATACTGTCGCCGTCATTAGCATAATTTTTAGCGGCATTGATACCTCCTTGTGCTGCAATACTATGCGCCCGACGCGGACTATCATGGAATGTATAGCATTTAACGGCATAGCCCAACTCTCCAAGAGAAGATGCCGCAGATGCACCTGCTAATCCCGAGCCTACTACGATTACTTCCAATTTTCTCTTATTGTTGGGAGCAACGATAGGCATCGTGGCTTTATATTTTGTCCATTTTTCGGCCAACGGCCCAGCTGGTATTTTAGAATCTAAATTCATGCTGATATATATTTTTTATCTTCAAGATAATTTTTTAAAACAATATTTTTCTTACTTAAAAAAATAGTAATAGATAGGCATTAATGCAAAGCCTATTGGAACTATAATTGAATACAGTGAACCCAAACTTTTAATCAAGGGTGTGTATTTTTTGTGGTTGAGACCGAGCGACTGGAATGCAGATTGGAAGCCGTGATTCAGGTGGAATGCCAAAGCTACCAAACCAATAAGATATACAATCACTATCCACAATTCTTTAAAAGATATGGATACACGTTCGTACAAATCCTTGACCTCGCCTTCAACGCCGGCATACGTTACCATATTTAATTCGCCCAATTTCATCTTCAACCAAAAGTCGCCCATGTGCATGATGATAAATGCCAATATGATACCACCAAGGATAGCCATATTTTTAGAAGCCCACGATATTTTGACGTTTGGATTCGTTACTGCAGGTTGCAAACCTTTGGCTTTACGATTGTATATCGCTAAATAAATGCCAAGGAAAGCATGAAGCAAGATGAAAAAATAGTTGCCATAAGCGATGAATTTAATTAATGGGTTTGTGGTCATTAATTGAGCGTAAACGTTAAAAGCCTGCCCACCGTCATCTTTGAACAACTGCAAATTTCCTATCAGATGCACTGTTAAAAACAATATTAAAAATAGTCCAGTGAGACTCATTACCAATTTTCTTCCGATACTGGATGATAAAAATTTAATGAACCAATTCATAAAGTGATTATGTTTAAAAAAGTAATAATGCAAAGCTAAGGAACAAATATAAATTAGAAAGTATTTGGAGGTGTAAAACTTTAATTTAGAATAAATCTAATTTCAAAAAGAGTAGAAAATGGAAACAAATCTACTTTATAGCCAAAGTGATTTGAATGTCACTTTAACATTAAATCCATAGTCTAAAGTCCAAAGTAGTAGCCGATATTCAACCCGAAACTATACAGATATGCCGTCACGGGTGTATCGGTAGTTTTAGATATTCCATGTCTGAATGTCGGTTCGATTACGATATGTGAATTGTTTTTGAACTGATATTCTGCGCCAAATCCTATCATAGGTGTGATGTTGATTTTGTTGTATTCGTAATTGTCTGAGCGATAATTTCTTACTGAACGGTCATCATATTTGTAAACAACATAATATTTTTTTTCAAGCATGAAACCTGTGGACACACCACCACTTATAAAAAGCCGAACTTTACTATTGTATATCGTGTATTTCGCTTTGATAGGTACTTCTAAATAATGAAAGTCATCAACAAATTTAAATCTATATGGTGAAACTGGTGGATCTATAGGTATTCCTGTCTTCCATTCCGTCTGAAATCCTTTAATAGAATACTGAAAACCAGTCTCTAAACCTAATTTCTCGTTTAAAAAATAACGGACATTCAGCCCTGTCGTAATGCCGAGTTTTTCGGTTTCATAGCTGTTTCTACTCTTGATGACGATATCAGATGATGCGCTATTATCATTATTGGCTAATGTCCTATAACAAATATCAGGAGAAATATTGATTCCAATTTGAAAGCGTTTCATTTTTACGTCTGTCTTGTCTTGCCCATAACTAAATATCGTAACAAGTATTATCAGAAATAATGTTGAAATAATTTTCATTATGATAAATTTCGTAGGTTAAGGAACAAACCAAAATTGTTGCATCAAAATCAAATTTTCAAACAAGGCAATTAACAAATGTTCAATAGAAAAAGTGTATTCCTTTACTCTATAATGAAAACAGGAATTTGAGATCCATCTATTCGGATAATAGGAAAACCTTCCACTGATTTTGGTACTGTCACTATATAATATGGTCTGTATTTAGATACATCGTTTTGTGTAACAATGGTCGTCACATTCAGTTCAGGTTGCTCTCCAGAAGCGTCAAATCTTTCTACTTTGAAGAAAGTCTTCTTTACCGTTACGTCTGCAAAAATAGCGAAAATTTGGTTTTTGTCAAAATCAATTTTGTCACTTTCAATATTCGGCAGATAAACCCTTGAAGCATTATATGTCTTGAAATTAAATCCCACATTTCCAGGTTGTATTACCTGATTTTGATCCAATACCAGCATTTCAGATACATCTTCAACGCCTGTTCCAGCCAATGCTTTTGAGTCATTAAGGTTTACAGATGATTGTTCAACTTCATTTGCTTCACTTCCTGAAGTTTTATCATTTTTACATGATGTCATAGCTGCTGCGAGTACCAATACTAAGATTATTCCTTGAATAGATTTCATTGTTTAAATATGATTTTTTATAAAATGACCGCAAAGTTATCCTATTTTTGAAATATTATAACGGTGGACGAATTAATTTTTTAGTAACTACCCAGGTATATGCTTTCAAATCATAAAAATAAGAGTATTTTTCGTCAGACGAAGCTACTTTTTGAGTTAATAGCACTGCTATTGACGAAAAAAGAGCTGATGTATCACGGAAAATTATCATTTTTTGATTGAAATTGATCATACCTGAGTTGTTACAATTTTAAATTGAGATTTTGAAGATACTTGTTGATGTATTTTCCTAAGATATCAAATTCAATATTGACCGTATCTCCGGTATTGAGTTTTGAAAGATTCGTATGTTCGTAGGTATAAGGAATAGCGGCTATTGAAAAATCATTCCATGACGCATCTATCAGCGTGAGACTAATACCATTAATACATATCGAACCCTTTTCAACCAAAAGCGCATCAAAAGCCTGATTTGTTTTAAACCTGAATATCCAACTTCCATTCTGTGGTTCTATGTTGGTACAAATGGCCGTCGTATCCACATGTCCTTGTACAAAATGCCCATCAAGCCGCTGACCTGCTGTCATGGCACGTTCGAGATTGACAAAATCACCAACCTTTAGTTTACCTATATTGGTTTTTCGTAGGGTTTCTTCGATAGCGGTGACGGTGTGTGTGTCTCCTTTCATAGCTACTACAGTTAGACAAACGCCATTATGGGCGATACTCTGATCTATATAGCTATCACTACTCATCGCAGACTGTATCGTCAGATGTCGATTTCCGTTTTCATCACGGATATCACTTATGATACCGACAGATTCAATGATTCCGGTAAACATTTTTAATTTTTTAATAAATGAATAAATCCACTCAATGGCACACTCGATACTTCTATACCGGTAACTCTGCTTTCATAAACGATACAAGTGTAATAATACGTTCCATCTGCTAATTGCTTATTGTTGAATGTGGTACCGTCCCAATTGATTGCCGCATCTGTGGTCTCAAAGACAAGATTGCCCCATTGATTGTACACTTTGAAATCCACATATTGAATGAAGATATTTTTTGTTGGTTTAAATAGGTCATTATGTCCATCTCCATTAGGCGTAAACGTATTGGGAAGCTCATAATATGGACAATTATCAATACATACTGTTGTACTCAATTCGCTTTCATTGCCGGAAGCATCAATGGCTGATACCGCATAGCAACCTGATAAACCTTGATCAGGATAATGAATGTATGACAATTCGTTTTCGTCCGTGATTTCGTGGATTTTCACAAACGAATTGGTGTTGTTGTCAGCAAAATAAATGTTGTATCCTACTACGTCATTGGCTATATCAGGACATAAATCATGGGGATGGTTCCAAATGATCGTGTTATATAGCTGATCTGGATTGATATCAGATCCAGGACTATCACAGATATTTTTCACCTGAATAGTTAATGGGCAAGGTGGCACATCGTCGATTGGAATACTACACACTTCCTGCGAAAAATTCAAGATGGGATCTTCAATATTTTGTATAGAGTATGTACCGATACTTTCTATCTTATAGCAATACGTGATTTCATTTGACAGGTTTTGGTCGCTATAAGCAGGAATATTGGTAGTACCTAACAACTCAAAGTCTGATGATGCTCCTACCTTTCGGTAAATGTTGTATTGATAATTGGCCCAAGGCACAGTAGCCTGCCACGACAGATTAAGTTGGCGATCTGTAGGTTGTATAGTCAGGTAAACCGACGATGCCGGTATCGATGCAAACGCATTACCTTGTTGGCTGATGATTGTGACTATGTACTGATATTGATTGGCAACGGTATTTAATCCTGAATCCATAAATAAAGTATCTACTGGAGAACCGAAATAAGGAACAAATTGCTCGTCAATCTTGTCAAAACTGCTTCCGGCGGAAGATCGCCATATCTCATATACATAAGGTCCTGGGTTGAGTACTGTATCCAATTGTTCTGCTAATGGCTTCATCCATTTCACCATGATCTGCCCATTTTGCGAGTCCGTATTTTCGACGGATACTTTCGTAATGAGCGGTGCTTCTCTTTTGAGAATAATGCAGGTTTCATCTGAGGGCATACTTTCGATACGGTTATACGGATTGCCTGTACCGGTCAATCTAGCAAACTCAGCTAATACCCGGTAGCAATATGTTTTTCCTTTTTCTACTGACAGGTCTATATGGAAATATCGACCATTTTCATGTGTATTGGTTCTGAATACGATTTTAGTATAGAGGCTTCCGGTAAGACCCGGATTACAAGTGTCGGGTTCGATGTGAGCGGAGGTCTCTTTTCTCCACACTGAGAATCCCTGAAAAAATCCATTTTCTGTATCTTCGCATGTGTAAGGCTGATCCCATTCTAACCGAACGCCATCCTGAGTAGCCTGTGACTCAAGGTTTTGTGGCGCAGGGCCAACAACTTTCAATCGAATAGTTTTTAATGTTGCCAAACCAGTAGAGTCTGGATAAAAATTATCGACAGCTCTAAGCACTATCTGGTAATATTGATTTGAAATGTGATTACAGGTCGTATGCCACGTTAACTGTGCTTGATATGGTACATTTGAAAAATAAATTGGCGCATCCAACACAGCGGGATTTTGTACAGCAAATGGACCGCCTGTAGCTGTTAGTTTTACTTTTTGACCTGTATTTGGGTCTGAAACTTGTATTGGCAATGAGATCGTTGTTCCTGCAATGACACAAAGTTCTTCGTCAACCTGTATTACGGGTGGTTCATTCTCACACGCCTTTATGAAAATCTGCATATCTCTGAGAATGACGTTTATTAAGCGACCATTGCGGTATTCCTTGATTTTAATAGCTATATTATATTCTCCTTGTATTTTAGGGCTGTTCCAGCGTATTTCTCCTGTTATTGGGTTGATGGTTAATTGATTGCCGCTTACTGTACCTACTTCATTTGGATAGCGATATCCTGGTACTGGCGCATTGATATCCTGCAATGGCGTTGTAAGCTCATAAGCCAGGCTGTCTCCGTCCGGGTCATAGGCATTTGGATTGTGAATGAATACCTTATTGACACACCCAATATCGATCGGTGGTTGCAGCAGCACAGCGGAGTTGTTATATCCTTGAAACTGCGGATCAAGCAACGTAAAAGTGGTTGTTAAAAAAAATGAAATATCAATAGAATTCGGATAATTGACATTCAAAATACCACTTATACGATTAGGATCGAGAAAGGAAACAGTATAAGTTGCAACTCCTGGATAGGTATGTTGGGCTATGTAGTAATTGATTCTAATATCATTGGCTTCGAATCGTGTTCTCGAATTATCCCGCCGAACGAAAGAGCCTGTACCGTCGCCCCAATTCACATCAAGGCTATCTCTGTCAGCTGCGACACTGCTGGCTTTGGTATAAGTAGTAATAATCACTTCTATCGTCAAAGGACCTATCTGACGATATGTTATTTCGCCAGCACGATTATGCGTTGCAAAGAGCGTACTACCAATAAGCCCAAAGCATAAAATTAAACAATATCGAAAAAACATCTTCACACAACAAAAATAATAAAAATGCTACATAAAACCTATATTTAACGAAAATAATCGGGAGTTGTTGAAAAAAATGTATTGTGTGCGACTGAATTTGTTGTAAATATGAAAATTTTCTTAAAAGCATTCACCTGAGTAGATACAACTTTTAAAACCTTTTCAACCATTTTTTTTATAGCTTTGCGGCTATTTGTAAAATCTAAAAATGATGCAGTATCCCAATCATACTTCACTTATTGCTAATGCACTTGGTATCGCCGAATGGTCAGTAAAGAATACGATGTCGTTATTGTCTGACGGTGCTACGTTGCCGTTTATTGCCCGATATCGAAAAGAGATGACAGGAAGCCTTGACGAGGTTCAGATCGGTCATATACAGAAGCAAATGAAGAAGTTAGAGGATCTGGAACTTCGGAAAATAACCATTCTTGCAGCTATTGAGGAGCAGCAGCAGCTTACGACTACACTCAAAGCTAAAATAGAAGCGACTTATGATGCTAATGAACTTGAAGATATTTATCTGCCCTACAAGCGTAAGAAAAAAACACGAGCCGGCGTGGCACGGGATAATGGTCTGGAGCCATTAGCTAAGATCATCATGAGCCAGCGAGGTCAACACATTCTAACTGAAGCAAAGCGATACCTGAATGGAAATGTAAAGGAAATTAAGGATGCTATACAGGGAGCACAAGATATCATTGCAGAATGGATTAGTGAAGATCAGGATATCCGTGAAAGAATGCGACAAAATTTCAGAAAATTTGCTAAAATAAGCGCTAAAGTCAATCCTAAGAAAAAAGAGGATGCTTTACTTTTTCAGGATTATTTTGATTTTGAAGAATCCTTGTCCCGATGTCCTTCTCACCGTTTTTTAGCGATGATGCGAGGCAAACAGGAGGACATGCTTCGCGTATCAGTTGTAGTAGATGATGATCGTATGTTGCAAATGATTGACAGTAAGTATATCCATTCTAAGGGTGAAGGCACCGATTTAATCGCAGATGCGATAGAAGACAGTTATAACAGGTTGATATTTCCGGCGATAGAAACCCAGATGTTGAATGAATTTAAAGAAAAAGCAGACGAAGCGGCCATTCAGGTATTTTCAGAGAATCTCCGGCAGTTGTTACTTGCACCTCCATTAGGACAGAAAGCGGTATTGGCTATAGACCCAGGCTTCAGGACAGGTTGTAAGGTAGTATGTCTTGATGCGAATGGCGAATTTTTGGAATACAAAACGATTTTTCCGCATGAGCCGCAAAAGCAAACAGAAGAAGCTAAGCATATAGTACGGTATTTGGTAGATACATATCATATTGAAGCTATTGCTATTGGCAATGGTACAGCATCCCGGGAAACTAAAAGCCTGATAGAAAGCATCAGTTTTGACAGGCAACCGGAGATTTTTGTCGTTAATGAAAGTGGCGCATCCATATACTCTGCATCTGAAGTGGCAAGAGAAGAATTTCCGGATCAGGACATTACGGTTAGAGGTGCTGTTTCTATTGGTCGCAGGTTATTGGATCCATTAGCCGAATTAGTAAAAATAGACGCTAAATCTATAGGTGTTGGGCAGTATCAGCACGATGTACATCAGGGAAAACTCAAAGACAGCCTTGATATGACAGTCGTTAGTTGCGTGAATACTGTGGGTATCAATCTGAATACAGCATCAGAACATATCCTGACGTATGTGGCAGGCATTGGATCGACATTAGCCAAAAATATCGTTCAGTATCGCCGTGAAAACGGAGATTTTACCAATTTAAATCAATTGAAAGCCGTTCCGAGATTGGGCGGTAAAGCATTTGAGCAGGCTTCCGGATTCCTGCGGATTAGATCCGGAGAAAACCCTTTGGACAACACGGGCGTGCATCCCGAGTCCTATAACTTAGTTCATACGCTTGCCAAATCGGTTCGATTGGATTTGCCTACATTTATTCAGGATAAGGAAGCAAGAAAAGGGATTAATCTGAACGACTTTACTAATGAAAAGGTTGGACTACCGACATTGCAGGACATCATGAAAGAATTAGACAAACCAGGTCTTGATCCTCGTGGACACGCCAGGCCTTTCAACTTTGATGAGCGTATAAAAAGTATTCAGGATGTGCATACGGATATGGTCGTGCCGGGTATTGTGACCAATCTGACCAATTTTGGCGCATTTGTTGATATTGGTGCGAAACAGGATGCGTTGTTACACATTTCACAGATTACTGATAAGTTTATTCAAAGTCCGGCAGAAGTACTACATCTTGGACAAGCATTACAACTCAAAATCGTTAGCGTCGATATACAAAGAAAACGTATTAATCTGACGTTATTGTTTTAGTTTGATTTTTTACTATTGATTTGTTATAATTGGTTGATGGTTATCAGGTTGAAATGAAGTTAATGGTATTGCAGATTTATTTGCAATAATACTCGATTTAAATCATCAATCAAAAATCATTTTCAATTATCAATTTTCAATTCAATGCCGTTTAATTAGTCGTCCCTTAAATAAGCCTCAAAACCTTGATTATCAAAATAATAAA
>CAYNSF010000065.1:0-12795 GCA_964399855.1 uncultured Aureispira sp.
TATTTTAACACTTTTCAGGGTAATTTTAACAGTTGACCTGCAATGTGGGTTAAAGCACACGCTTCATAGTCGGTATTTCTAAAAAAATAAAAAAGCGCATATATTTTTTTAGATTCCTAAAATATATTACCTTTGCAACCGCAAATTAAAGGTCGGGTGGCCGAGAGGCTTAGGCACAGGTCTGCAAAACCTGCTACAGCGGTTCGAATCCGCTTCCGACCTCAGGCAAAGACCGTATTATTTGGTTAATAGTGCGGTCTTTTTTTATTAATATTGGTCATCATGAAATCTTTTTTATATGAACATTAATGAATCTTCGCCAGGTAAAGTAATAGGCTATGAAGAGATAATTAATGGAGTGAGTATCACTACAGAAAATCAAGTAATGATACAGATTAGTTTCCTGAGTATGGATATCATTCGTGTGCGTTATTGTACAGGAGATAGATTCGATGATCATTTTTCGTATGCGATCAATAAGCAGTTTCAAAGCGACGAGTTTACATTGACTATTATTAATAATCGTCAAGACCTGATCGTAAAATCAGATACGGTCATCGTTAATATTCACAAACCCAATGCTAAAATCATATTTACAGATACATCTGGTAATATCATCTGTCGGGACGAACGTGGATTTCATTGGGAAGAACACCCGGTTTATGGTGGAGATATAGTGAAGATGAGCAAGGTCATTCAGGAAGGAGAGCATTTCTACGGTATGGGAGATAAAACGATGCATCTCAATCTTCGTGGTAGAAGAATGACAAATTGGGCAATGGATACTTACGGATTCAGAAAGGAAGAAGATCCCATCTATAAGGCAATACCATTTTATACAGCCATTCATAGCGGTCGGGGCTATGGTATTTTTTTTGACAATACTTTTAAATCCTTTTTTGATTTTGGTTCAGAACGGAGTGTAGTGACTAATTTCAGTGCCGAAGGAGGCGAGATGAACTACTATTTTATCAACGGTCCGGAGTTGATCGATGTAACCCGAAGATATACTTTGTTGACGGGAGCGCCAGAGATGCCACCATTGTGGGCATTAGGATATCAACAGTCGAAATGGAGTTACTATCCTGAAAGTAAAGTTAGAGAGATTACAACAAGGATGAGAAAAGAAAATATTCCTTGTGATGTCATCTATTTAGATATAGATTACATGAAAGACTTCAAATGTTTTACATGGGATAATAAAAAATTTCCCAATCCAAAGGCTATGATTTCGGATTTGGAAGAACAAGGTTTCAAAACGGTAGTGATCATCGACCCGGGTATAAAGGTGGATATGACCTATGATATTTTTAAAGAAGGATTAGCAAATAATTATTTTTGTCGTCGTGCTGATGGACCCTATATGAAGGGCAAAGTCTGGCCTGATACATGTTATTTCCCAGATTTTACCAATCCAAAGGTACGCAAATGGTGGTCAGGTCTTTTTTTTGAATTGATCAGTGAGACAGGTGTCAGTGGTATCTGGAACGATATGAATGAGCCAGCTTTATTTGAAATAGAAGGTAAGACCTTTCCGGATGATGTAAGACATGATTTTGACGGTCATCCGTGCAGTCACCGTAAGGCGCACAATGTCTATGGTATGCTCATGGCAAAGGCAACTTATAAAGGTGTAAAAAAACACAGGAATGGCCTACGTCCTTTTGTATTGACCCGATCGGCTTATGCGGGTACTCAGCGTTATGCAGCAACTTGGACAGGAGACAATATAGCGTCATGGGAGCACCTTTGGATTGCAACCATGCAGTGTCAACGTATGGCTATTACCGGATATTCTTTTGTCGGTGCAGATATAGGTGGATTTATAGATCAGCCCACGCCCGAATTATATACACGTTGGGTACAGTTAGGTGCTTTCCAGCCCTTTTTTCGGTCACACAGTTCTGGAGATCATGGAGATCAGGAACCGTGGTCATTTGGCAAAGACACTTTAAAGATAGTCAAGAAATTCATTGAGCTTCGATATCAACTTTTACCATACATTTATACGACGTTTTATCAGTATGTATCCGAACAGACACCTATGGTCAGACCGATTTCGTATTACGACCAGCATGATCATGATACGCTATATCGTGTAGATGAATTTTTATTAGGAGACCATATATTAGTATGTCCGATCCTTGAGCCAAATGTTGAAAGTAGGTATGTATATTTGCCGAAAGGCAAATGGTATGAATATTGGACAGATATCCATTGGGAAGGAGGAAAAGAAATCAAAGCTGAAGCCCCAATGGATAGAATACCCATATTTATACGGGAAGGAGCGGTCATCCCTATGCAACAGGTAATGCAGTATGTAGGAGAAAAGGAAATTGGAGTGTTGACATTGCATGTGTATTATGGTAGTGATGAGACGATAAGTATTCTATACGAAGATGCTGGCGATGGCTACGAATATGAAAAAGGAATTTACAACAGAAAAAGTTTCAAAACACAAGGTACAGCAAGCAATTTCAGTATGGTTTTGAAAGTAAAAGGACATTATGAACCTACGTACAATACGTATAAGGTGGTCATTCATGGTGTGCCGTTCGAAATAAACGAAGTAATCGTCAATGATAAGTTGGTAGATGCAAAACAACTCAAATTTGAGCAAGATTGTTTAGTTGTGACTGTGGAGCGTACCATGTTATTGTCCATAGAGGTGAAGAAATAATGTATGGGTTTTATACCAAACAAAATAATGTGAACGTTAAAAGTATATGAAATATCAAAAGAAAAATATTATTTTAATTTTATTGCTCACTGTAGGTATGTTTTCAGGTGTATCAGCCCAGAAAGGATATGAAGTCGGCGGTTGGCTTGGAGCGAGTTATTATTTTGGAGATTTAAATAACAATTTCAGGTTGGATAAGCCTGGTTTGGCTTTTGGTGTTGTAGCGAGGAAAAACTTTAATCATCGTATAGCTCTCAGGACTTCTTTGAATTTTGGAAGGGTACGAGCTTATGATGCTGATTCAGAAAATAATTTTGAACGTAACAGGAATTTGAGTTTCCGTTCCAATATATTTGACTGGACAAATGTACTTGAATTCAACTTTTTTCATTACGAACATGGACATCATACCTATAACAAAACACCATATTTTTTTGGCGGCTTTAATGTATTTCATTACAATCCAACAGCCGAATTGGACGGTACAAGATACGCACTTCGCCAGATGGGTACTGAAGGACAAACTCTTGGACAGGAATATAACAGCATAAGTGGTGGATTTGTATTGGGCGGCGGTTTTAAATTTGATATTAATAAGCACATCAGTGTCAACATAGAAGCCAGTACAAGGTTTTTGTTTACGGATTATTTAGATGATGTTAGTACTGTATTTCCTGACAAACAGACATTGAATGATACTCGTGGTCCGATAGCGGCTGCATTGTCTGATCGTTCGTTGGTGGATGGACTGGGAACACAGGGAAGACAAAGAGGAGATACCAAAGGAAAGGATAAATATGCTTTTGTGGGCGTTTCGGTAGTTCGATATTTTGGTGGCATCGAATGTCCTGAAGTGTCGAAGATTTATTAGAAATTTAAAAGTCAGATAAAATGAAAAATTGGTTATTAATTTTTACAATTGCTTTGGTGTCAGTATCATGTTCTAAGGACACGGATTTATCAAATAGTCATCTGAAAATAGTGGATGGATTGAGCAATTATGAAACTGAAATACAAAGTGGCGTATCATTAGTATTTTTTCACGCAACTTGGTGTTCCATTTGCAAGGCTCAACGCCCAGCTGTAGAAGATGCTACACAAAATAGCTCCCTGAAATTTGTGAATTTCATTCAGGTGGACACGGATCACAACAAGGAAATCATAAAAAAATATGACGTTCCAGGGCAACCTGTTCTCTTATTTATCAAGGATGGCGAAGAAAAGCATAGATTGGTAGGACAAGGACATAGCCAACAGAAAATAGCTGATCTACTTTTGGCTTTATAAAAGCTGATTTTATAGCTTTGCATCGACAGCAGCAAGAGTAGTTTCGTCTATATCATTAAATATTGAAGCAAGTTTTCTACGAGCATGCTGCCTGATATCGCTATCAATATAGCAAGCGATCGTGACAAGTCCAAAAGAAATGACACTCAAATCATCTGTAAAACCCAAAACAGGTGTTAAGTCCGGAATACTGTCGATTGGTGACAAAAGGTAGGCAAATGCGCCGAGAATGATACGTTTTGCCCATTTGGGTGTGTGTGGCGAATTATACGCAAACAGCATCAACAATGCCGAATATATTAGTTGAATACCCATCCTTTTGATGTGCTTGATTATATATGCGTTTATCATTTTTATCATGTTAACTCGGTAATCTGTAACGTTATTTCTATAAAAATGATTCAATTTATAGGCAAAAAAATTATCGAATGCTTTAATTTAGCCACATTGTTGTCGGATGAAAATTTAAAGATTCATCGCTTTGCTCTGAATGACAACACTTAACTAACTGACAGTCATCTCGAACATAGTGAGAGATCTCACCGATTTAATTTAATTTTTTTAATCGGACATTATTCATTTAGCCCACGTATTATATTTAAGAATACAGTAAAGTGCCCTGAATCCGTCTTTCCAGTTTATTTTTTTTCCCTCGGCGTAAGTGCGCCCATAATACGAAATGCCAACTTCGTATATTCTAACTCCGGATATTCTTGATATCTTAGCAGTAACTTCTGGCTCAAATCCAAATCTTTTTTCTTTCAGACTTATTTTTTTTATGATATCGGCGCGCCAAAGTTTATAGCATGTCTCCATATCAGTCAGATTGAGATTGGTCAGGGTGTTCGAACAAAAAGTAAGAAACTTATTGCCGATAGAATGCCAGAAAAACAAAATCCTGTGTGGTTTTCCGCCGATAAATCTCGAACCATAGACCACATCGGCAAATCCGTCGGTTATAGGTTTTAGTAAGAGGTTATATTCCTGTGGATCGTATTCAAGATCAGCGTCTTGCACGATGATGTAATCGCCTGTAGCTTTCTGGATACCCGTTTGGATCGCTGCTCCTTTTCCCTGGTTTTTGTCGTGCTTCAAATAGATGATACCGCTATCTGGATGCTTAGCCAAGTAATCTATAATTGTTGCTTCTGTATGGTCACGGGAACAATCATTCACAACGATAATTTCTTTTTGAAAACCATTGTCGAGGTCAACCTTAATGACACTGTTGAGTATCGTCGTTATGGTATTTTCTTCGTTATATGCAGGTATGATTACAGATAATTTCAAAATGATATTGTTTATATGTATAAGCTATTGCATCATATATTAGTATGCAATGAAGTACAAAAGTAGTAAATTGTTTAATACCAAAGTGATTTTTGAATTAGTCCGAAGGTTCTGAATGGAAAATGTCAGCGTTCGAGGCATAAAGCACAGACATAGCTATGGTGAGTTTTTTAACGTAGAAATCAGATATTTTTTGATGAAGATTGGATTAACGTGAATGTCACTTTAGTAAAGTATTTTGATAAAGAACCAATTCAGAAAGTTATTATTATTCCACCAGTAGCAAAAAGTCTATCTTGTTTAAAGTCAGGATGATTGAGGTTGAAACTTCTGCCGATTTGATTAGTAAATTTGATACTGTTGAATCCAAAACGGAAAGTAAATGCCGGTTCTAATAATATGTTGGTTCTGTGATCTTGGATATACTGATTTTGGTCTTCATGCTTATGGATCAGGCTTCCTTTGATTTTTCCATAATTCAAATAACTATATTTTGTGGAGAAAGCAACTTCGATGTTTTTACGTTTGTATGCAATGGCTGGTTGAATGCCATATTGATGCATTATGACATCTAAATTGCCCGTTGTATTTGGATAATCATTGACTGTTGCAGGAAAAATATTATTTATATTTCCTATGCCGTACAATCCATAGGTTTCAAACATAAAATCACTTTCTTCCGAAAGACGGGTAAAATAACCGATACCTACATCTGCATATTTTCCCATGGTACCATTTGATGATAGTGGGTAAATGCCGGTATTAACCAAAATGCCTACATCATTAGTAAGAGCATAGGCACCTTGCAACTCAATCTGTATAAAATTAAATTGAAAACTTCCGTTGAATTCTCCTTTTTCGGACAAAAGAGGAACATTTTGAGTTTTTGGGATATAGTATATTGGATTACAAGATGCGAATAGTATGACTACAAATACATACAATAATAAACAGCGCATTTTCATCTATATTATTATTTTAGTAAAAATAAAGTCGGAACACAATACAAAGATATAGATTATAACCGATATATGAAATTTTTCTACGTATTTATGGTTTTGTTAAATTTATGTCAATACAGCAACATAAAAAAAATTATGCCGTTTGATTGAATATAAAGTATATTACTATGGTCAGATACATTCAGCTTGTATTTTTATTTGCATTTGTTTTGCAACTACAGGCGCAGCCCATTGTTCCCAAACCGGACAATACGCAAGATGTGGAAGTAACATTCAACGGTAGAAAATATAATGCTATCGTAACGTCAGACGGAGATACGCTGATGCTGATGAATCTTCATGATGTCAATATATTTGGTTCTCGTTCCTTCAATAGTGATGAAGAGTACAAAAAATATTTGCGTATGCGCAACTATGCCAATAAAGTATATCCTTATGCTAAGGAAGCGATCCGCATATTCAGAGAGTTGGAGTATGCTTCTAAGTATATGTCGAAAAAGGATAAAAAGAAAAAAATAGAAGCGCTCGAGAAAGAACTAACCAAAGAATTTGAAGAGCCGTTAACGAATCTTTCCAAATTGCAAGGTAAGATTATGGTCAAAATGATTGAGAAAGAAACAAATCAGCCTATTTATAACCTTATCAAAGATCTGAAAGGAACGTTTAAAGCGTTTTACTGGAATACATTTTCAAAATTGTACAGTTATGATTTAAAGGAGGGTTATAATGTGGGAGAGTATCCGTTGTTGGATGCAGTATTACAGGATTTTGATTTATCCTATCAAATAGAAAACGAAACCAATTTCAAATATGTCAAAATCAACCGATCTAAAAAATAGCATTACGACCATTTGGTCAAGCCCGTCAAATATCGCACTGATTAAGTATTGGGGAAAACATGGTCGCCAGCTTCCCATGAATGCTTCTGTTAGTTTTACATTGAACCAGGCGAGGACAATCACACAGGTTACAGCAACAGATCGGTTAACTGATCATAGAGAGCGCATCCATTTTACATTTGAGGGAAAGTCCAACCCTACTTTTTCACTAAGAATTGAAAAATTTATAGATTCTGTTTTGGACGAGTATTTCCCACTTTTGAAAGAGAAATATTTTAATGTCGAGTCTAAAAATACGTTTCCACATAGCAGCGGTATCGCTTCTTCGGCAGCTGGTATGTCTGCTTTGGCACTTTGTCTTTGTGACCTTGAAATGCAATTGTCAGGTCAGGTAAATTATGATGCAGCATTTTATCAAAAAGCGTCCATGATCGCACGTCTTGGTAGTGGGAGTGCTTCAAGATCTGTATATCCGTATATGTCCGTATGGGGAAAACACCATGATGTAGCAAAATCTTCTGATGAATATGGTATCGATGTTTCTTCTATAATTCACCCAGTTTTTAAGGATTTTCATGACGATATCCTGATCATCAGTGATAAGGAGAAAGCTGTATCTTCCACAAAAGGACATAGCCTTATGGAAAATCATCCTTTTGCGCAAGCGAGGTATCAACAAGCTGAACAAAATCTTTCCAAAATGATGCAGGCACTCCAAACTGGAGATATTGAAACATTCGGAAAAATAACAGAAGATGAAGCACTAACCTTACATGCTTTGATGATGTGTTCAGATCCGTCTTTCATGCTTATGACACCGGATTCTTTAGAAGTCATCAATAAAATAGTAAACTTCCGTCAATCTACTGGCGTTCCCATTTATTTTACATTGGATGCAGGCCCCAATGTTCATGTACTTTATCCACATGCTTACGCTGATGAAGCTGGGCGATTCATTGTGGAATCATTAGCGGTACATTGTAATAATAAACGCATCCTACACGACCAAGTCGGTAAAGGCCCGGAAAAACTGCAATGATATTATGGTTTGGGAATAATCACATTTTCACATGATATAGTTTCCCCCAATTTTTGCCCGTGACTATAAAGGATTGACTAAGCGCATCCCAAGCAATACCGTTGAATACATCTCCTTTTGTATTCGCTTTATCCAAGCCTGGAAGATTGGCTACAGCCACCGCTTTTCCCGATGATGCTTCAATTTTAACGATTTGATCGGTAGTATAAATATTGGCATAAATGTAACCATTCACATATTCAAGCTCGTTGAGTAGCGTAACCTCTCTATCACCAGCATAGACCGAAACCACCTTTTCGATTTCAAATGTCTCTGGATGTGCATATATCAATCTATTGGTGCCGTCACTGATGATCAAGCTTTTGCCGTCGTTACAGATACCCCAACCTTCTCCATTTGAAGATTTGAAATTAATTTTATTGAGTAGATTAAGCTCTAAGTCATATACGAGACAAACACCATTTTGCCAGGTCAACTGATATACTTTATCATCCATTATCGTTAATCCTTCTCCAAAATAATCTCCCGGAAGATTGACTTTTTTAATCACTTTCGCACTCTTAGGGTCAACTTTTCTGATCAGCGATTGGCCTAATTGCCCGCCACTTTCATAGAGCGCTCCATTGTACATCTCAAGGCCTTGAGTATAGGACTCCGTATCTCTATTTAGCGTTTGGACGATAGCGTGATTGATCATTTCGGGTGTTACATCCGAAACCACATAGAATATTAATTCAATAGTTTTATTTTTATCTTTTTGGTACGCACTTACATTGACCTTGTGATATCCCAAAGCTAAATCCTGAGTAGGTATGGTTATATCATATTTTTCATCAATTTTTTCATATCGTACACCGTCCAATGTAAGTACGACAGAATCCTGTGATTTTAACCCATCTTTATTAAGTGTAAATTGGAATGAAGTGCCGATCGTAACTTTTTGATTCATATTATATTCCGATACGATATCCTTAAAAAGTAAATTTTTCTTTTTAGAAGTTAAAGTTGGATATACATATATAACACCACCAAGTAGTATCAGACCTACAATTAACCAAATTGTTTTTTTACTGTTCATTATGCAATTCTTATTACCAAAGCAATAACGTTTTATATCGCCATACGGTTGTAGAAATGGGCGATAAATTCGATTTTAATCACTTTCGTGAAAATGTAAAAGCGGTTTCATAAAGTCATCCGTGTACCGAGACAAGACACCTATCCTTTATACCTGATCCATTTAACTATTTCCTTAAATGTTGCTTTTTTACCGTACATAAGAATACCGACTCTGTATATACGTGCCGCCAACCAAACTAAGAAAATGGTAAATAGTATCAATGAAACGACGGATATAGCGATTTGCCACCATGGTGGATCAAAAGGAAGTCTGACCGGCATGACGACCGAAGATAATAATGGTGTCATACTTGACCATACTGCTAAAGTGCTGTCCGGAGCATTAAAGGCACTAAAACCTATAATCATAGAGATTATGAGTGGAATCATGACCGGAAGCGTTAATGAGTTGGCTTCGTTGATATCTTCTCCGATAGCAGACCCAATCGCAGCAAATAATGCAGAGTAGGCAAAGTATCCCATCAGGAAGTAAAAGATAGATAATGGAAGTATCAGAAACCAGTTCATGTTTTTAAGCTCCTGGAGCACTTGTAAAAATTCATTTTGAGCAGATAACCCTGCCATTTCTGGTGGAATGGAATTGGAGCTTAATTCGGAGGTATCTATTCCAAACATCAAAGAACCTACAAACAAAGCCGCTGGGATAAGTAAAAGCCATATCCCGATTTGAGTCAATCCAACGAGTCCAACGCCTATGACCTTACCAAGCATAAGCTCAAAAGGTTTCACGGAAGAGATTAATACCTCGACGATGCGATTGATTTTTTCCTCCATTACGGATCTCATCACTTGAGCGCCATAAAGCATAATAATGAAAAACATAGCATATCCAATAAAAAAGCCCAATGCAGAAGCGACCATGGTAGTCATCGTTGTGACATTTTTATCTTTAAGTACCATCACCGGAACACCTGAAATGTCTGTGTCTATCTTGTTGAGTAAAGATGCATCTACATTTAATTTTTTGAGTTTGTAGCTTCTGATTTTCTTGCCAATCGCTCTATCGACAGCCATAGATTCATCCATCGCCAATTGATCATCGGCATGATATCGATACGTATATTTCGTTATCAACGAATCTGTAATTTGGGGTATTTCAAGCACACCACTGATGTTACCTGCTATATATTGGTTTAAAAGGGTGTCAAGAGGCTTATTGGAAAAATTGAATTTAAGATTATCTCTTGATGTGAGTTCATCTTCCAATAAATGGCTGGGATCGTAAACCTCAATATGTTTAATCTTATCAGAACCAGTGGTCATAATCATAGCTTGAATTGCTATTAATAATATTACGCCCAAAGGAGCGAGAAGCGTCATTAGGATAAAAGTTTTGTTTTTTACCCTCGTCAGATATTCTCTTTGTATGACAAGCCAGATTTTATTCATGATTGTTTTGTTACTTGTTGGATAAATATATCATTGAGTGTAGGAAGTATCTCATTAAAACTGATGATAGCATTACCATTTTTAATAAAGGTATCTAATATCGCATTTGAATGTGAGTAATCTTCTGTTTTAAATACTAAATTATTTTCTCCGGATTCTAAAATCATTCCCTGATCAAATGGTAAAATCTCAGGTCGGGAACCCTCAAAGCGTATGTTGAACTTAAATTCTTTAAAATCGTTTTTAATTTTGTCAACGTTACCGTGTAGAAGTATCTTTCCCTGATCGATTAGGACGATATCCTCGCATATCTGTTCTACTTGTTCCATGCGGTGTGTAGAAAACAAGATAGTAGCCCCCTTTTCTTTAAGTTGGTATATTTCATCTTTGATAAGATTGGCATTGACCGGATCAAGACCAGTAAAAGGCTCATCTAAGATAATTAAAGTAGGGTCATGAACGACAGTGGCTATGAATTGTACCTTTTGTCCCATACCTTTGGATAAATCGCCGATGGATTTATTCCACCAATCCTGGATTTCAAATTTTCTCATCCAATGCTTCAATTTATCCTTCGCATCTTTGTTGCTAAGACCTTTGAGTTGAGCAAGGTACAGTAATTGCTCTCCGACTTTCATTTTTTTATATAAGCCGCGTTCTTCCGGCATATAACCGATTTTATTTGGATGAAGCCTATTGAGTGGTTCGCCATTGATAAGTACCTTACCACTGTCAGCTGCCGTTATGGTTGTAATAATCCGGATTAAAGAAGTTTTTCCTGCACCATTAGGCCCAAGCAATCCGAATATAGTACCCGGCTTTACTTCAAAGCTGACATCATTTACAGCGATATGGTTAGCATAAGCTTTTACTACATTTTGAAGGGAAAGTGTATTCATAATTTACAGTGCTTTCGATTTTTGCATTTCAAAAGTAAAGCAAAGGTATAAAAAGTGAATTATTAAATCGACAAAATGGGTCATTATAAGGATAAATGTTGATTTAAGAACACCATTGCGGTATTTAAAAGTTTATGTGTTTAAAGGTCTAAGGGTTTCATTGTCTGTATTGTGAATTGATAAGCTTAGCGTCTGCGCTAAGCTTGCAATTAGCGTTTGTCGTCTCGACAACACGAATAAATCTATGCTGTTATTGAAAATTGCGGCGTTTTTAAAACAATTACGGCGTTGTTTTAATTGGTTTACACATTACTATCACATAGGATAAATGAGGCTATAGTGTTATTTGGTTTATAATAATCAACACTATGAAATTTGTAAAATAAAAATTTTCACAATTTAATTTTGTTGTATAGGCTAAAAATCAGAGGTTTACAAAATTATATTTTTTAAATTGAATTTTTTTTGAAAAAACCCATCAAAAAGTTTGTTGAATAGATGGTGGTTGTATTACCTTTGCGGTCCCAAACGAGGGGGAGGCGTAAGGAGTTGGAGAGGAGATAGAAGATGTAGAGAAGAATGGAGAGAGGTTAAAAATATTTTTAAAAAACATTTAGAAATATTTGGTGGGAATAAAAAGGAGGTGTATCTTTGCGCTCCCAAACGGGAAGATAGGAATAAAAGCGTAGAATCGGAAGCGGTTTTATGGAGATAAAGAGGCTGGTATATTATAAGTAGAGAGTGAGAAGAGAGAGGGTGTATAATATAGTGGTAAAAAGTTCATTGACACGAATAGAGTAGTACTTAATAAGAAGAATAGGTAAAGGAAATTGTAAGGAAATAAAACCCTTTAATAGTACAAAAAAGAAAGAGTTCGACTTCTTTAAGAGAAGTTAGAGCCGAAAGGAATCGAACATGGAGAGTTTGATCCTGGCTCAGGATGAACGCTAGCGGAAGGCTTAATACATGCAAGTCGAGCGGTATAGTGACTTCGGTTGCTAGAGAGCGGCGCACGGGTGAGTAACGCGTACATGACCTACCTCTAAGCCTGGGATAGCCCTGGGAAACTGGGATTAATACCGGATGTGATAATAAGTATAAAGATTTATTATTAAAGTTACGGCGTTTAGAGATGGGTGTGCGTCTGATTAGCTAGTTGGTAGGGTAAAGGCCTACCAAGGCGACGATCAGTAGGGGGCGTGAGAGCGTGATCCCCCACACGGGTACTGAGACACGGACCCGACTCCTACGGGAGGCAGCAGTAGGGAAT
>CAYNSF010000066.1:0-12632 GCA_964399855.1 uncultured Aureispira sp.
ACCAGCCCGATTTTGTCCCTATGATAGGCTAATCGGACTTTTTAAGGGACGACTAGATAAAGTTTGAAGCGATTTGAACGCCGATTCAGAACAAAAGATACAAAAACTACCAAAATACCTCGATTTTTCCCTCAACATTAACAAAAAATGACCCGAAAGGGCTATTGACAGCTACTTTTTTACCGTATAACTTTGCAGTGTGGAATTTTCTGAAAAAATACTAACATTTAAAATCCATTTGTAAACAACAAAAACTTCAAAATATGTATTCAAAAATTATACTTCCTTTTATTTTGGTCTTTGTATCACACAGTGCTTTTTCACAGCTATCACCTCGTGTTACTTTTGCGACTTATATTGGAGGGTCAGGAGATGAAGAATATGCTACCAATATTCAGTTATCGGAAAATGATGATGTTTTTTTGTGCCTATGGGCTAACGACGGTTGTGTCACTACTCCTGGTGTACATCAACAGTCCTATGGTGGTGGAGGCAATGATGTGTTGGTCCAAAAAAGAGATAAAAACGGAAAAGTGATATGGAGTACTTACTACGGAGGAAGTGGTTATGATGGTCCAGGAACCCTGAAATTGTTGAAATCAGAAAAAATAGCGCTTGTTGGTCAGACTACCAGTAGATCAGGTATTACTAAGAATGGACATCAACAAACGTATAGAGGTGGAGAGTATGATGGTTTTTTAGCTGTTTTTAACGCTGATGGTACATTAGACTGGGCGACTTATATTGGCGGTTCAGGAGATGACGATGTTTATGGTGTCGCTGAAGATAGTGAAGGAAATATCTATGTTTGTGGTTATACTAATACCACTACAGGGTTATCTACCTCAGATGCATTTCAAATTTCCAATAAAGGTGGTTACGACGGCTTTTTATCCAAGTATGCTTCAACAGGTAATCTTATTTGGAGTACTTATGTAGGTGGGACTGGTTCGGATTGGTTGACTGCGATCCAAATCGACAGTAAAGATAATATATGGGTTGGCGGAATGTCGTATGCCACATCAGGACTTGCTACATTCAGTGCTTTTTCCACAGTAAACGCTGGCAATGGAGATGGTTTGCTGATGTCTTTTGATAAGGATGGTAAGCGACTTTACGGTACCTATTATGGAGGATCAGGTCGAGATGAGATATATGTTATATACATAGATCAGGAAGATAATATATGGTTTGGTGGGCCTACTGCAAGTAAGTCTGGTATAGCTACTATCAATGCACTCATCCTCCAACATAGAAATCGAGAGGATGTTTTTTTGGCAAAATTTAATAAAGATATAAAAAGAGTATGGGCTACCTACCTTGGAGGCAGTGAATGGGATACTTTCTTTGGTATGGACACGGACAAAGACGGCAATGCAATACTGTCTTTGATGACAAGGAGCAATGACTTTAATCCTATAAAGCATGCCATGCAAAGTGAATATGGCGGTGGATTATGGGATGCCGTATGTATCAAACTCGACCCTAATGGTAAGTTGATCTGGTCAACCTACATAGGTGGTGACGGCAATGACAGAGGTGTAGATGTAAAAGTAAATTCAGAAGGAGATTTTGTATATTTCATGTCCGTTGGAAGCAAAAATATGCATACCGATGATGCTGACGACACCACATTGGATGGCGAATCGGACGCTTTGTTGGTCATCCTCAAAGAAGTGGATATCAGTAAAACTACAGAATCAACTAGGGAAATATTGACTTTAAATATTATGCCAAATCCCGTATTGGATAGATTGACTATTGATAAGCTTGATATTGATAGATATAGAATCGAAATTTTTGACAACTTAGGCAAAGCTATGTGTGACTATACTCAAGAAGCTAACAGTATCGATGTCAGGACGTTGACTCCTGGTGTTTATCATATACGACTAACGGATAAGACTACGGGGAATGTTGCTCAAAATTCATTTATTAAAATTTAAAAAAAATGACTATGTATAATATATTTTTCAATAAAACATCTATGCTGATTTTGACGATAATACTGATGTCGATATCGGCTTATGCCCAACTAACACAACATGTTACTTACGCTACTTATATCGGTGGATCTAGAAATGATTTTGCCCTTAATATTGAGTTAGACGGTAATGACGATATCTTCCTAAGCATAATCACTCAAGGTGGATGTGTCACGACTCCTGGCGTACATCAGCAGCAATTTGGCGGAAGCTATGATGCACTCCTACAAAAGAGAGACAAAAAGGGCAACTTGATATGGAGTACCTACTATGGAGGAAGTAGGGATGATTATGTTCAAAAGATGAAATTACTTAAGTCTGGAAAGATTGCTTTGGTTGGATTTACAGAAAGTGGGTCTGGTATAGCTAAAAACGGGCATCAAAATACTTATGGTGGTGGTGGAGAAGATTGTTTTATCGCAGTATTTAATCCTGACGGCACGTTGGACTGGGCAACCTATTTTGGAGGATCAAATGATGACAATGCAAGTAGTATTACTGAAGATAGTGAAGGAAATATTTATGTATGTGGTGATACAAAATCTACAACAAAAATATCTACAGAAGGAGCTTATCAGCCACAGCTTAGTGGAGGCTATGACGGCTTTTTAGTCAAGTTTTCTGCTGATGGTCAACTGATATGGAGTACTTATTTAGGTGGTACGGGATATGAATATCTATATGATTTACAAGTTGACAGCGAAGATAATCTTTGGTTAGGAGGAGAAACTTCTTCAACTTCAGGTATTACCACATTACAAGCGCATAAAGTGTCCAATTCGGGTGCGGGAGACGGTTTTCTAATGTCTTTTGATAAGGATGGAAAAAGATTGTACGGCACTTATTATGGTGGATCACGTAGAGATGAGATATTTGTCATAAGGATTGATCAGGATGATAATATATGGTTTGGCGGTAGATCTCAGAGTATTTCAAATATTGCTTCTACAAATGCTATCAAACCCTATATCAGTGGTGTTAATGATGTATTTTTGGCTAAGTTTAATAAGAGTAAGAGACTTCAGTGGGCGACTTATCTTGGTGGGAGCGATTTAGATTTCTTAAGAGAAATGACCTTGGATAAGCAAGGTAATGCAGTACTGATTATGTCCACTACAAGCGAAGATTTTATACCAATAGATATTGATTATGCTATGCAACCTGATTTCGGAGGATTATGGGATGCAGTATATACCAAAATAGATCCTAATGGAAAACTGATTTGGTCCACCTACCATGGAGGCAAAGGAGAAGATGGAAATGGCGATGTTAAAATCAATACTCAAAATGAACTCGTAATTTTAACTAATGTTGGTAGTCAGGGATTACATACCGATGATGCTGAAGACACCACATTGGATGGAGAATCAGACGCTTTGGTAGTCATCCTCAAAGAAGTGGATATCAGTAAAACTACAGAATCAAGTAAGGAAACATTTATTTTCAACATTATTCCAAATCCTGTAGCAGATAAGTTTACAATCGACATTCCTGATTTTGATAAATATAAGGTTGATATATTTGACTACACTGGCAAAGCGATACATGATTATATACGCGAAGCTAATGGCATCAATACTAGAATGATGACCTCCGGTGTCTTTTATATCTGGCTTACGGACAGCACTACAGGAGTTGTGGCTGGTAATTCATTTGTAAAGATATAATCATGATTAAAACTAGTTCTGAAAAAATGAATAATCCTTGTACAGAGAACGCAAGGTAATGTGGTTAAAAAAAACGGGCTATATATTATGATGTCTTTTCCCTCATTATTAACAAAAAATGACCCGAAAGGGCTATTGACAGCTACTTTTTTACCGTATAACTTTGCAGTGTGGAATTTTCTGAAAAAAAAACTAACATTTAAAATCCTTTTGTAAGCAACAAAAAAATAACAAATGAACTCAAAAATTTTACTCTCTTTTATAATGGGCATAGTATTATGTTTTAATATATCTGCTCAGTTGACTCAACGTGTGAATTATGCAACGTATATAGGTGGGTCTGGTTGGGATGGAGCAAGTATAATGGATATAGATGCTGAAGACAATTCCTACTTAGTTCTTTTTGCTGGCGATGGATGTATCACGACTGAGGGAGTACATCAGCAAAATTATGGAGGTGGAGACTATGATGTACTGTTACAAAAAAGAGACAAAAATGGTAACTTGATTTGGAGTACCTACTATGGAGGAAGCGGTTCAGATGAAGGGTACTTTATTAAATTGCTTAAATCTGGAAAAATAGCTATTGTTGGATATACTGACAGTAGAGATGGTATTGATAAAAACGGGAGACAAAGTACTTATGGTGGTGGAGAGTATGATGGATTCCTTGCTGTTTTTAATGAGGATGGAACATTGGACTGGGCAACGTATATTGGTAATTCTGGATATGATGGAGCTAATGTAGTAGTAATAGATAGTGAAGGATTTATCTATGTCTCTGGTTCTACCAATTCTACAAATGGAATATCAACACCTGGCACTTATCAAGTATCTAACCGAGGTAATTATGATGGATTTTTGTCAAAATATTCAACCGATGGTAATCTAATCTGGTGTACGTATTTAGGTGGAACAAATACTGACTTTGTATATGCAATCAATATAGACAGTGAAGACAAAGTTTGGATAGGAGGACTCACATATTCTACTTCATTTATTACGACCTCCAATGCTTTTTCTATTTCTAATAAAGGTAGCGGTGATGGCTTTCTAATGGCTTTTGATAAGAATGGTAATAAACTGTATGGTACCTATTATGGAGGGTCAAATCGGGATGATATAAATGTTATACATATAGATAAGTATGACAATATATGGTTTGGAGGGCCTACAAAAAGTAATACAGATATAGCTACTTCTGATGCAATTAAACCCTTTAACAGTGGCTTGGAGGATGTTTTCCTAGTCAAATTTAATAAAGATAAACAACGTGAATGGGCAACTTACCTAGGAGGAAGCGAATGGGATACGTTCTTTGGTATGGATACAGATAAAAACGGTAATGTCATACTGTCTATGATGACAAAAAGTGAAGACTTCGTACCTATAGATATAGATCATGCGATGCAGCCTGTGTATGGTGGTGGGCCATGGGATGCCGTATATAGTAAGATAGATCCCGATGGAAACTTAATTTGGTCAACATTTCACGGCGGAGAAGGAGATGATAGAGGTCTTGACATAAAAGTGAATTCCGATAATAACCTTGTGTTTTTTACAACTACAAGCAGTCTAAGATTACACACCGACGATGCTGACGACACCACATTAGATGGCGAATTAGACGCTTTGCTGGTCATCCTCAAAGAAGTGGATATCAGTAAAACTATAGAATCAAGTAAGGAAATATTTACTTTCAACATCTTACCAAATCCAGCAGTAGATAGATTGACAATTGACATGCTCAATATTGATAGATATAGGGTCGATATTTTTGACAACTTAGGTAAAGCTATGCATGACTTTACTCAAGAAGCTAATAGTATCGATGTAAGGAACATGGCATCTGGGCTGTACTTTATCCAACTTACTGATGTGGTTACTGGGAATGTCGCTCGAAACTCATTTGTTAAGATTTAAAAAATAGACATCTTCAAATAGTTAGAGAAAATAAGGCGTGACGACAATGATGTCGCATGTTATTAGGATCGTTATTCTATTTATATTGACTCAGTATGATTAACTGATTAGATTAAAACGCCCACTGCTAACATTCATTTGATGTTATCGTGCGCTTTTCATTTATAAATATTCCAGTCGTGTCTATTGTCTATTTTGATGTGGTCTTATTTTTGAAGATTGAAAAAAAATTGAGTATCAGTTTAGTATTACAAAAGCATTTATTACAATAAAAAACAATCCACTGTCCATTATCGATTGCTGATTGCCGATTGCAAATTGCCTATTGCCGATTGTCCACTGTCTATTTAAAAAATTTACCATACTCAAAGCTCAATCAAATCAAACCCAGTATAAGGAACCAACGCTTCCGGTATCTTAATACCCGCTTCTGTTTGGTGGTTTTCAAGTAATGTGGCCACGATTCTTGCTAATGCCAATGCACTACCATTCAAAGTATGCGCAAGTTTAGTTTTGCCATCATCATCCCTAAACCGCAATTTCATACGATTTGCCTGGAAAGTTTCAAAGTTGGAAACCGAGCTTACTTCAAGCCATCTGCCTTGTGCTGCTGACCAAGTTTCAAAGTCAAAAGTAAGTGCCGAGTTGAAGCCCATATCACCTCCGCATAGACGTAGTATCCGATACGGCAATTCCAATTTCTCCAAAAGACCTTGTACATGAGCGACCATTTCCATTAAAGCATCATACGACCTATCTGGATGTTCTAACCTTACGATTTCGATCTTGTCAAATTGGTGCAATCTGTTCAAGCCCTTCACATCAGCGCCATAGGAACCCGCCTCTCTTCTGAAACACGGTGTATATCCAGTCATTTTGACAGGAAAATCAGCCTGATTGAGTATCGTATCCCGATAGAGGTTTGTTATAGGAACTTCTGCTGTAGGTATCAAGTAAAAGTCATCTTTTTCGCAATGGTACATCTGTCCTTCCTTATCTGGAAGTTGCCCTGTTGCTTTTGCAGATTCTTTATTGACTAAAAGTGGTGGTTGTATCTCTTGAAATCCAGCTTTTATAGCTTCGTCAAGGAAAAAATTTATCAAGGCACGTTGCAATCTTGCACCTTTTCCTTTATAAACCGGAAATCCAGATCCTGTAAGCATGACACCATCTTTAAAGCTAATTAGATTGTATTTTTCTGCAAGCTCCCAGTGTGGTTGCGCTCCTGACCAAAGCTCTGGTATAGGCTTCTCCCAAGCTTTAAACACCTCATTATCTTCGGCTTTCGAGCCAAAAGGTACGGAGCTATGTGGGATATTTGGCAATTGTATCAGCATATCTTCCAATGTATCCTTTGTCGATTTTAACTCGATTTCAAATGATTTAATGGATTCTTTTAGTCCCGCTACTTCATCTTTCAACTGTCCAGCTTTAGCTTGCTCTCCCGATTTGAATAGTTCGCCGATTTCTTTAGCCAATTGGTTGGATTGAGACAAAAGGTTGTCTAATTCAGTTTGAATAGCCTTACGGCGATCGTCAGCTATGATGATTTGATCAACCAATCCATGCAGATGGTTATCTGCGTTTCTTTTCGTTAAACCTTCTATTATTCTATCCCTTTGTGCTCTGAATAGCCCTATTTCTAACATGTTTTACTTGATTTTAATATACAATGCATTCAAAATGCTAATAATTTCAAATTTTTTGCAAAGATAGTACTTTGTATGTCAAATTAATTATTAATTTTGTGGCATCAAAAAAATTCCACAGTAAACTATCACCTGCGGAGTTTAATTTTTCAACCATTTTTATAGCCTAATTCAATCAGAAATTCAGTTCTGATCCATTCTTAATATTCTTAATAAATTTTATTTTTTTTAAGCTAATTACATTTTATGTACGACATATTGCAGTTAAATGATATGCTCGTTCCACAATTAAAGGAACTAGCCACAAATTTAGGTTTGGACAATATCAAAAAACTTAGTAAACAAGATCTTATATACAAAATATTGGATCACCAAGCTGTTCAGGGCAAAAATACAACTGCTCCCAAGAATGAATCCAATCATACACCAAAACAAGCAAAAAGGCGTGTCAGTGCCGTCATGATTAAAGAAAATGCAGAGGTCATGGTTCAGGATGAACCAGAAGTGGCCATCGAGACTACGGCTAAAGAATCGAATGGCATCGCATCTACTAATAGCGAAAAAGAATCTAACAATAAAAAAGGTAGAAGACGTATTGCTAAATCTCCTGAAATTCCAGTAGCTCGTGAAGCCGATCCAATTCAAAAGGAAACGATTGAGCAAGTTAATACCGAAGTCTCTACTTCTCCAACTGAAACGAAAGAACAAGTACCCAATAAGCCAAAACACCCATCGCAAAGACCTCAAGGGCAACAACATGACAGACAACAAAAGCATCATAGGATGCAACGTCCTGTCGAGTCAGGAAAGCCTATGGTAGCAGCGCAACCGCAGGAAGTGAAGCCTATTGAACCTAAGTTTGTTCCTGATTTGGACGGTGTGATAGATAGTGAAGGTATCCTTGAGCTTATGCCAGATGGATACGGATTCCTGCGTTCATCAGATTATAATTATTTATCATCTCCGGATGATATTTATGTATCTCCTTCTCAGATCAAGCTTTTTGGCTTAAAGACGGGAGATACTGTACATGGTACCGTTAGACCACCAAAGGAAGGCGAGAAGTATTTTGCTTTGCTCAAAGTGCACAGTATCAATGGTATGGAGCCCATGAGACTGAAAGAAAGGGTGCCTTTTGACTATCTTACGCCATTATTTCCAAATGAAAAATTTAAGTTGACCACACATCCTTCAGGGAAAGATTATGGAAATAGGATGATAGATTTGTTTACACCTATTGGTAAAGGGCAGAGAGGTTTGATCGTAGCACAACCAAAGACAGGTAAAACCTTTTTGTTAAAAGATGTAGCTAATGCCATAGCTACGAATCACCCTGAATGTTACTTGATAGTGCTTTTGATAGATGAAAGGCCCGAAGAAGTAACAGATATGAGACGAAATGTCAATGCGGAAGTAATCGCAAGTACTTTTGATGAGCCCGCAGAAAACCATGTACGAGTAGCGGGTATCGTATTAGAGAAAGCCAAAAGATTGGTAGAGAGCGGACACGATGTCGTCGTGCTGTTGGATTCTATCACGAGACTGGCACGTGCGTATAATACAGTAGCGCCTACAAGCGGTAGAGTATTGTCGGGTGGAGTAGAAGCCAACGCCCTACACAAACCTAAAAAATTCTTTGGTGCCGCCCGAAATATCGAAGGTGGTGGTTCATTGACCATTCTTGCTACGGCATTGATAGAAACAGGATCGAAAATGGACGAAGTGATATTTGAAGAGTTCAAAGGTACGGGTAATATGGAATTGCAGTTAGATAGATCTTTGGCTAATAAGCGAATGTACCCTGCTATTGATATCACCAGGTCAAGTACGAGAAGAGAAGAGTTGTTGTTGCCAGAAGGCATCTTACCTAAACTCTTTATCCTGCGCAATCACTTGGCAGATATGAAACCGGATGAAGCCATGGAGTTCATTAAAAAGCACATGACAGGCACCACCAATAATGACGAATTTATTCTTTCTATGAATGGATAGGAATAGTTAATGGATAATTGATAATTGAAAGTTGATAATTGAAAGTTGAAAATTGAAAATGGTATAAGTGTTGGTGGTTAGACGGTTTGTTAGAAAGTAGTGAAAATTAAACCTTTACACATATAAACCATTAAACTAATATCAACTACACAGATCTAACAAAGTTAGTTGAGAATTGACAATGATTTTATGATTGACGATTTTAGATTATAGAAGTTAGGTTGTTGGCATATTAGCGAGTTAGGTTTATAATTCCTAACTACCTAATACGCCAAAGTGCTAATGACCTAAACCTTTAAACCAATATAGTGAATCATTCCGACAACCAGCAACTATCAACCGACAACCAATTAAACCTTTACACCAATAAACCAATAAACCTTTAAACCTTTACCATCAACCATCAACCAATTAAACATGTTTTATAAGAATATTGTAGAAAGTTACACTATTTTTTTGTACAAGTAAGTAAAACTTTGTAATTTTGCGGCTCTTTTGACTGGAGCTAAAGTTGCATAAGGAAAAAAGGAAGATTTTTTAAATTTATTATATTATATATACATCATGAAGCGGACGTATCAACCATCGAAAAGAAAAAGGGTTAATAAGCATGGATTCAGATCCAGAATGGCTACTAAAAACGGAAGACGTGTTCTTGCTAAAAGAAGAGCAAGAGGAAGATATAAGTTGACTGTATCTGACGAGAAGGGAGTTAAATAATTCCCTTTGTTAAATAGAATATAGTAAGATTCTGAGTGACCAAACTGGTTTTTCAGGATCTTATTTATTTTAGTAAATTCACGAATTACGAATTATAGACTTTCAATTCTAAACTGTCCACTGTCATCTGTCCACTGACAACAACTGACAACCAACAACCAATATCAATTAACCATTAACAATTATAAAAGTGTCATTGGTAAAAAGGCTGAAAGGTCGAGACAAGATACAATATGTATTTAAAGAAGGTAGATCCACTTTCTTTTTTCCGGTCAAAATAATCTGGCTAAAAAAGACTGAACAAGTATCCGTTCCTACTATAGAAGTAAGTATATGGGTTCCCAAACGAAATATCCGTAAAGCTGTAGATAGAAATAAAATAAAACGAAGAATAAGAGCTGCCTTGCAAAAACATGAAACTACACTTATTGGCAATGATTCTAACATGTTTGAATGTATATGTATATACGTAGCAAAGGACGTTCTGGATTTTAACATTATAGAAAATGCTGTGTACAAATCAGGCAAGATAATCCATAAGAAATTGATCACACCTGAGTAGTAACAACAATTTTATTCAGCAAAATATAAGTATAGAGGATCGACAAACAATGTATCAATGGATTAAATCCATGATACTCAAGACATCCACCTCCATCAAGGGTACTTATATGTATAAATCATATCATAATATTTCATTATATATTGAAAAAAAAATAAAATATTTTTGTAAATACTTGTTGGGTATTGATTTTTATGATTAGTTTTGTGGCTGATTTAGTGGATTGTCAAAGGATGATCTATTTTTTATATGCAGGTTAGTTTATAAATTCTTTAGTGAAAGCGTTATCCCTACAATACTCAATTTAAATATTTATATGCGCTTCATCTTTGGACTTTATAGAATTGTTGAATGATTGTACATATATTATTTTAAGAGTTAATATGTTATCATCAGCCTCTGTAGTTGTTGTGAATTTATTCGGATGTATGCAAGACGAATTTATGACGTATATCCTTAATAATTCGCATTCAAAAATGGCTAATTTATTATTTTTTTATATTTTATAATTTTTTTTAAACCAAAATTCAATCTCATGAAAAGTTATTTTTCTTCAATGGTTGTTGCATTTTTTCTGCTTTTTGGTATGACATTAAATGCCCAAACGTATCTGCCTACCGCAGATGCTATCAAAGCGGTAAATAGTGTCATCATTCAGAATAGCGATAAAACAGCTTCAATCAATTCTCAGAACTATTCCGGTCAGGGTACTGCTGTCAATGCGGTTGCTGCTGAAGCTAACTTAGACAGAGCGACTAAAGTCAAAAGACTGAAAATTCAGTATGGTAAAGATTTACTTACTGGTTTGAATGTAGGTCTTCCTGTATCAGGTGCATTAAGGAAAGCAGCACTTACACACGAAATCCCTGCTAAGGTCAGAGGTGAACTTGACATTTTCCAAGAAGTAGATTTGTTTTACAAAAATCTACTTACACGGTAATTTTATTATTCATTAACCAAACTCAAAATTTTAATTAGTATGTTTAACAAAGATACGAAATCAACGTATGCCGGTACTATGAAGGTTTTAGCGGTATTATTGGCTTTTAGTGTAGTCAGTTTTGCAGCTTTGCGTCTTTATACACCTGCATCGAATGAGGCAACCGCAGAGACTGCTGTTGCTGATAACACAGTTGCGATAGAAGATATCACAGATGCTGTTGCGGCACCTTTGGCTTGCTTTAATCCTTTTCAATATGGAGGTGGAACAGCGCCTAATACGGGTTGTATAACAGTACAACTTTCTTCTTGTATGTTTGCAAGTGAATATAACCTTATCAATGGTGCTATTGCAGGTACCTCTTACACATTCACTTCAAGTATTGCATCGGACTACCTTACCATCACACAAGGAAGTCCTACAGGTACGGTGATAGGTGAAGGTACTACACCGGTTACGGTCACACCTACAGCTTCTGGTGTCTTATATTTGCACGTCAATTCCGATGCAGGTTGTGGACAAGGTGGTGGATGTAGAGACTCCTATGTATTTTGTGCAAGTTGTCCTGGTCCCACAAGTTATTGTGCTGTAAACCCAACTTCTTATGGGTACGGTATTGGTAATTTCACTACTACGGGTGGTGTTGGTAACATCAATAATACCAGTCCATACAATGTTTCTTATGGTGATTTTACAACACAGTTTGTTTCTCAGTTTGAAGGTACTCCGGTTAGCTTTACAATTACGCCCGGGCTTAATTCTACTTATGGATTTGGACTTTGGATAGACTGGAATAACAACAATTGTTTTGAACTTGGGAATGAGACAGTTTATTTGACAAATTCTTATATTCAAACAGGTACAGGTATGATCAATATTCCTCCAGGAACACCTGCAGGCGACTATCGTATGAGAATTGTAAATAACATCCTCGCTTCTATTCCAACACCTTGTGGTGCCTTAGGATCTGATGGATATGGCGAGGCTGAAGATTATACTTTCAGAGTATTGAGTGCTGATCCTCCAGGTACAGGCGGCATCGAGTGTCTATTAGTATGTAGCAATGACCAGACGATCACGTTAGCGCCAGGTACATGTGATGCTAATATCAATTACTTGGTTACGACGATCGGACCACGATGTGACGGAGCGATATCAATGCCATTGGCACCGTTTTCACAGTTGACGACATTC
>CAYNSF010000067.1:0-2319 GCA_964399855.1 uncultured Aureispira sp.
TTAGTATTTATTATTTTGATAATCAAGGATTTGAGGCTTATTTAAGGGACGACTAAGTAGTGTCCATTAATACATTGACCTGGGAAGGAAATGTTCTATTTCTTTGCGTAGAAGCTTGGTCTATTTTACGTTGAATGGTTTTGGAAGAACAATTATATTTCTCTGCTAATTGAGTATAAGTTTGTTTCCCTGAAAGATAATCAGTTAAAATGTCTTCGTTTTTTATCCTTAATCCTCCGACAAAACTTCGTTTGCAAGCCATACATTTGTAGCGTTGCTTACCATTAAAAAAGCCCTTTTTTCGTACAATTTTGCTTCCGCAATGAAAGCACTTTTTTTATTCATAACCTTTCATTTGACTCAAAGCTAACAAATACATAGGATACAGCGCTTTTTAGACCCATTTTTGTCCATTAACCCACATTTATATATAAAATCATGACTTTTCATAAAATCTCTTTGGTAGATTTCTTTAGTCCTCAAAAAGTGGAGAAACGAAAAAGCAAAAATAAATTTGAAAAGCCACTAAATGGAGTAAATGAAAAAATGTTCTTGCAACGATGTTGTTCCAATCTGATTTTTCTGAAAAATGAAGCGTGATCACATCACGCTTCATTTCGCTTTGCATTTATTCTTTGATAAGCTTTACTGTCATCCCTTTGTCTGTGTGGATGAAGTATAGCCCATTGAAAAGACCGCTTACATCAATGTTGTTGATACCCGGATGTAGCTTTTCGGTCGCAACGGTAACACCGAGTATGTTTACGATATTCATATCCATTGCTACCGATGTCTCTATAAATACAGTACCCATCGTTGGATTAGGGTATATGATGAAAGGCACGGCATTCTGATCATTTACTGCAACAGTAAAGTCTATCATGTCATCTGCCTGACAACCTATGGCATCTGTGATGGTTACGGTATATCTGCCAGAAGATGCTGGTAAAATCGTTACGGTCGTGTCCCCTGTATTCCATAGGTAGGTATATGGTGCTGTACCACCTGATGTATGAATGGTCAGCGAAGAAAAATCTCTGTCTATCTCTGTGATAAGCGCATCATTAACGGTTACATCGATGCTGGCTGTGCCGGAACATCCTGTAGCATTGGTAACTGTCACACCATAAGTACCGCTTACAGTCCATGTCAATGCCTGTGTCGTATCTCCCGTATTCCACAGATAAGAAGCAAATCCGGCTGATGCTATCAATGTGCCTGCCTGGTCGAAGCATACGAGTGTATCTCCACTGATGGTAGCAGATATTGCCTCAGCGGTATGGATGGTGGAGGTAGCAATCGTCTGACAGTCATTTGCATCTGTTACCGTTACCGTGTAAATACCCGGACTAAGGTTGGTAATCAGACTGTCTGATAAGCCATTGCTCCATGTATAAGTATATGGAGCATGACCTCCGCTCACCTGTATAGATGCTGTACCGTCATGACTGTCTGTACAAGTTTCGTCTTTTGTTGTGACTTGTGTATTTATCGGCAATGGCTGCTGTACTGTGACGGACTTGCCTTCTACACAGCCATTGTGGTCAGTGGTAGAAACCGTATATGTACCTGCCTTTACTGTAACAGTTGATAAGGTATCGCCATTTGACCAAAGATATGTATATGGCTCTGTGCCACCCGTAGCTAATACGGTTACGATTCCCTCAGCATCAAAACAAAGTGGGTCAGTAACACTTATGTCTAACGTAATCGGGTCACATCCGAACTGATTGACAATTGCGGATATGGTGGCTGTACATCCTGTGTCGCCTGTAACGGTTGCAGTATAGGTGCCCGGTGCAAGGCCTGCCAGCGCTTGTGTTGTCGCACCGTTATGCCATAGGTAAGTGTATCCTGACGCTCCTTGAGGATTGAGTGTTATCGTACCGTCGGCACATGTGTTGCAACTTTCATGCGTAACTGTAGCGGTCACGGTGACTGCCGTGCTACTATTGACGGTGCTGCTTGCTGTCGCTGTACATCCACTTGCTGCTGTTACAGTCACGGTATAGGTGCCAGATGGTAGATTGCTGATTGTCTGTGTTGTGCCACCATTTGACCAAGTATAGCTATATCCACTTCCGCCTGATGGTGTGGCGGTGATGCTACCATTGTTTTGTCCGCAGGTCGTATGTGTTGGTGTTGCAGTGGTGGTGATGCCTGTGCTACTGTTGATGGTCGTGCTTGCAGTTGCCGTACAACCGTTGCTGGCAGTTACAGTCACGGTGTAAGTACCTGCCGGTATATTGTTGATGGTTTGCGTTGTGCCGCCGTTTGACCAAGCGTAGCTGTATCCGCTGCCGCCCGATGGTGTGGCTG
>CAYNSF010000067.1:2419-2966 GCA_964399855.1 uncultured Aureispira sp.
TGTCCGCAGGTCGTATGTGTTGGTGTTGTAGTGGTGGTGATGCCTGTACTGCTATCGACTGTTGCGCTTGCGGTGGCGGTACAATCGTCTGAATCTGTTACAGTAACGGTATATGTGCCGGACGGTAGATTGTTTATCGATTGCGTAGTTTGTCCATTACTCCATTCGTATGTGTACCCACTTCCACCGGATGGATTGGTTGTGGCGCTACCATTGCTATGACCGCAGGTAGTAGGTATAGCTGTGGCGGTAGTGCTCAGCGTACAGTTACCACAGAAATAAAAGGATGGGCTGTCAAAGTTGATAGTCCATCCCTGTGTATTGATGAGGTGGTTACGGGCGGCTTCGGCATTTGTGCCATACATACAACCAGCTGCACCAAGTGAAAGATAGTACACGGATGGATTGTTATTCTTCCACCCGATGAGGGTAGCTGTATAGTTGGTGCAATCCATACCAGAGTCGTTTAACATATAGTACATAGTAAGAAAGTAATGTAAAATCCAATTACCAATAGGTTGGTTGAAGGCATTAGCGCCATTAAACA
>CAYNSF010000067.1:3066-12458 GCA_964399855.1 uncultured Aureispira sp.
TGCCAGACATATCTATTACATTAGATACATCCCAGTTACCGATAGGCTGGTTGAAGGATGTTGCACCATAGAACATATAAGCCATACTCGTCACATTGGATACATTCCAATTGTCGATAGGTTGGTTGAAGGATGTTGCACCATAGAACATACCATACATATACGTCACATTGGAAACATTCCAGTTATTGATAGGTTGGTTGAAGGCATTAGCGCCATTAAACATGCCAGACATATCTATTACATTAGATACATCCCAGTTACCGATAGGCTGGTTGAAAGATGTGGCACCATAGAACATTTCAGTCATATACGTCACGTTGGATACATCCCAGTTGCCAATAGGATGATTGAAATTTGTAACCGCTTCAAACATGGAGCTCATACTAGTGACATTAGACAGATTAGGTGTATCAGTCGCTGAAAATCCAGACAGACTTATAGATTCCGTAAACATGTATTCCATACTTGACCATTGCACAGCTCCCCATTGCTTTATATCGGTTAAATAATATTGATAACCAAAAATTTTATCATGATGAAAACGCCTTAGATTCGTATGTGCAAAGCTTACAGTTAGTGTATTACCTAAAGGGACATTTAGTCCCGTCAAGGTAACTTCGCCAATAGCTGAAAAGCTTCCTGTGCCTGTATTGCCAGAGGGTACAGCTGTCCATGTGTAGTCAACTGTTCCTACCGTCTCAGCACCAAAAATTACTTGAGTTGTTCCACCTGGAATAGTCCACTCGACAATAAAATCCTGCGCTTGTGTAGTCATGACTATAAATAACATGGTGAAAGTTAATATGGGTTTATTGTAAAATGAAGTAAGTAATATTGTCATGATAATAATGTTTTGAAATTATTGATTTTATAAAATGAATACAAAAAAATGGTAGTTTTACTCGTTTTGGGCATTTTTCCAAAAAACCACACTATAAAACCAAAAGGTAAACTCACGTTCATCGTAGGTATTACCAGTTTCACTTACCAATATGGTTTGAAAAGTTTGGAAGATTTTAATCACAAAATTCTTAAGCCTAAACGCCATATTTTATATGTCTTTAATTCTTATTTTTCTTATTCTTATTCTTGTTATGGTGTAAAAATAATATTTTAGTCAAATAGCTGATATGTTTTTTTAGTTTTTATACAAAAAAAACCTTGGAATTACAGAATATTAGTTTGTTTTTGGATTGCCCTGACTAAATGAAACAGAAATCTACGGCATTTTTAGTTCATGTTGCCGGGACGGCAAACTCTAATGTCAAGCTTAGCGAGGACGCTAAGCTTATCGATTTTTTTCTTTTCTGATGGAATGGTTTTCGGATTGCCCATAACTGAAGGGAGGCGAAAACCATTTTGTGACTTCTCGTTTAGAGTATTTTGCACCATTTTCGGGTAGCAAAACTACATTAAAACCATTTTGCACCCTTTTAGGGTCGGGGCGACAAAATGGTTTTTTGGGATTGTCTCAGCCAACAAACCGACATTCAAATCATCCCAATCCTGCGTCCAAGACCATCATCACTATAAATCCAGCAATAAAGCCCAATGTAGCAATGTCTGTGTTTTTATCTTGTTGTGATTCGGGAATGACTTCTTCTACTACTACAAATATCATGGCTCCAGCAGCAAAAGCTAAGGCGTAAGGTAAGATCGGTGTAAAGAAATTGACTGCAACTGCGCCCAATACACCTGCAATCGGTTCGACTATAGCAGAGCCTTGGCCATACAAAAAACTCTTTGTTCGGCTCATGCCCATGCGTTTGAGCGGAATAGCAATAGCGATGCCTTCTGGAAAATTTTGGATGCCAATACCCAATGTCAACACTAATGCAGATGCAATACTTGCCTCCGGTATGCCAGCTGCGACACCGCCAAATAGTACGCCAATAGCCAGACCTTCAGGGATATTGTGCATCGTAATGGCAAGCGCTAAGAGCGTTGTCCTTTGCCAGGTTGTTTTAGTACCTTCAGATTGCTCAAAATTGATATGTAAATGCGGAAGAAACTTATCAAGACTAAAGATAAACAATGCGCCCAGCAGGAAGCCTATTGCTGCCGGCATCACTTTCATCATTCCTAAGTATGGACTCATATTGATAGCAGGCATAAGCAAACTCCAAAAACTCGCTGCCACCATTACGCCACCAGTAAAACCCAACATGCCGTCAAGGACAGTTCTGTTCATCGTCTTGAAGAAAAAAACGACAGATGCGCCTAATGCCGTAACCGCCCACGTAAAAGTTGTTGCTACTAATGCTGCCGTCACAGGATTAGCTTGCTCAAACCACCGTAATATTACATCAAACATAAAATATTTATATCCGAATTTAAAATTGTAAAAGTATTGTATTTTTAGAACAAAAAATAGTATTTAATAGTTTTTTAGATGAATTTCAAGATGTAGAAGTAATAGATTGGTTATATACTTGCGCAATTCTACTTCTACAAGATAGAAATAAACATCAAACCATACATCGAAATGAATCAGCCTTTAGCAGATCGGATGCGCCCTGAAAAGTTGGAAGATTATATCGGGCAGGAACATTTAGTAGGACAAGGAGCTGTACTACAGAAAATAATCGAAACCGGTAAATTGCCGTCTTTTATACTGTGGGGTCCACCTGGTGTCGGAAAAACCACGCTGGCATCTATCATTGCAAAAGCTCAGGACAGGCCATTTTTTAGCCTTTCTGCTATCAATAGTGGTGTCAAAGATATCCGTGATGTCATCGAAAGAGCTAAGTCTGCACAATTTTTCAACCGACCCAATCCTGTCTTATTTATTGATGAAATACACCGGTTTAGTAAGTCGCAACAGGATTCTCTGCTCAATGCGGTCGAGAAAGGCATCGTCACCCTGATAGGCGCTACCACTGAGAATCCTTCTTTTGAAGTGATACCGGCATTATTGTCTCGATGTCAGATTTTTGTGTTGAAAGCTTTGGAAAAGAACCACCTTGTATCGATGATCAACATAGCGCTTGAAAAAGATTCTTATCTCAGTAAACAACAAGTAAAATTGGAGTCTTACGATGCCCTTATAGCTATATCTGGTGGTGACGGTCGTAAGCTATATAATGCGTTGGAATTGGTCGTCAATCAAGCTCCAAATGAAGGTGTGCTCAACATTACAGATGATTTAGTGACACAGATTATCCAAGAGAATATCGTCAAATACGATAAAGGAGGAGAGCAGCATTATGACTATATTTCAGCCTTTATCAAATCCGTGAGAGCTTCCGACCCGAATGCTGCTGTATATTATCTTGCCGTAATGATTGAGGGCGGTGAAGATCCGCTTTTTATATGTAGGCGAATGATTATTTTGGCTGCCGAAGATATTGGTTTAGCCAATCCAAATGCCTTACTTATGGCGAATACTTGCTTTCAATCGGTACATCAGGTAGGTATGCCAGAAGGACGTATCATCATGTCGCAAACGGTCTTGTATCTGGCTTGTTCGCCCAAGAGCAACAGTGCTTACATGGCCATTGAGGCGGCTTTGGGAATTGTACGTCGTGACGGAGCTATGCCGGTTCCGTTGCACCTGAGAAATGCACCAACAAAGCTGATGAAAGATTTGGGTTACGGCTCGGGATATCAGTATGCACACAATTATCAGCCTGGTACATCAGATATGGAGTGTCTCCCAGACGCTATCAAAAGTCAATCTTTCTATCAACCGGGTAGTAATAGCGCAGAAAAAAAGAATCAGGAGTATCTACATCTACTTTGGAAAGGAAAGTATGGATATTGATTTTTGGGATTAAGAGTTTAAGGGTGTATGGGTGTATTCGTGGACGGATGAATTTTAAATCATATCTTCGGTAAACTTTGTGTCCGTACTATTACTCAAGTGATTTTAAAATACGCTAATTATTTGCATATCAAAATAAAAAATATATCATAATTTTGTGATATGAATGTTTAATGACTACTTTTGCATGACGATCAGATATGGTTATAAAAATGTATGGAGTTGAAGCAATGTATTGAGACGTTTATCGGATATTTGCGTGTTGAGAAAAAATACAGCGAACATACGGTTATTTCCTATACCAATGACCTGAATGGGTTTAATGATTATTGCCGAAAAACTTACGATGTTACTAATGTTGCTGATGTGAAACATCTTCATATACGGTCATGGATCGTGAGCATGATGTCTGAGGATATGAGCCCTGTATCGGTTAATAGAAAGATATCGGCATTGAGAAGTTTATATAAGTGGTTGATCCGACGCGGCATCGTTGAAAATAATCCAATGCTCAAAATCATCGCACCGAAGAAACCCAAGCGACTGCCCGTAGTCTTGCAAGAGATCAATATGCAAAAACTTACCGAGCAACCTATACTCATGGCAGACGATGATGTCAATGTCTATAACCTTGTAAGAGATACATTTATCATCGTATTATTGTACAGTACCGGTATCCGTAGAGCTGAATTGGTAGGGTTGCAGGTGTCCGATTTTGACCTTTATAGAAAGGAAGTCCGGATCGTAGGTAAAGGGAATAAAGTACGCAGTATTCCGCTGACAGAGACCCTAATCTCTGCTGTAAATAGTTACCTTAAAGCCCGAAAGACTGTCAATGTTTTTGATAGTCAAGCTTTGTTTCTTACTGAAAAAGGCAAGCCAATTTATGCCCGATTGGTACATGACATCGTGCAGCGTCAATTAAGTATGATAACGACACTAAGTAAAAAAAGTCCTCACGTATTGCGTCATACATTTGCGACACACATGTTGGATAATGGAGCTGATCTCAATGGAATAAAAGAAATATTGGGACATGCAAGCCTTGCTGCCACACAGATTTATACCCAAAGTAGCATTCAAAAACTAAAAGATGTGTACCGAAAAGCACATCCAAGTGCTCAAGAAAAGATTTAAATATTTTTGAACTATAATCAAGATACGGTTGTTTAGGTTTTATAACAAGTTGTTAATACAAGAAGAATATATTTTATAACGATTAAAATTAAAAGTATGCAAGTTACATTTCAGGCAGTGCGGTTTAGTGCAGATCAAAAGTTAAAGGATTACATCAATGATAAACTTCAAAAGATCGAAAGATTTTACCCAAAAATTATTGAAGCTATGGTTTTTTTAAAACTTGAAAATTCAGGACAAGTAAAAGATAAAGTGATAGAAATTAAGTTGAATGTACCTGGTAGTACATTGATCGCTTCCAGTACAGATAAATCATTTGAAGCAGCATTTGACGACGCTTTGGAAAACTTAAAAAGACAGCTTAAAAAACTCAATGATAAAGTTCAGGCATCCCGATAACAAAGTTAGGATTTTTTAAGTAAAGAAAAAAAGAGCGTGAAATTATTTTCATGCTCTTTTTTCATTTGGAATATTTTGAGAATTAATGAACAAGTTAAAGAATATCTCCCTATCCCAAAAATCTTTGTGACCCCAGCAGGAATCGAACCTACATCAAAAGTTTAGGAAACTTCTATTCTATCCGTTGAACTATGGGATCTATATAAAAAGTTTGCAAAAGTAAATATTTGTCATGAATAATTACCAACATTTTTAAAAAACTTTACAGCCAAATATTTTGTTTTGCTTATTATAATTAAATTTTTTGCTCTTGTTAGTACGTCAGGTAAAAGCACATCTTCCTACAAAATGGGGCGATTTCGATTTGTATGCCTATGCTGATAGCCATGAAGTTGCACAGCCACATCTGGCAATGGTGCATAAAAACATGAATCCAAAAGAAACCGTGCCTGTCAGGATTCATTCGGAGTGTTTGACGGGTGATTTGCTTGGGTCATTGCGCTGTGATTGTGGCGAACAGCTGGAAGCATCGCTCAAGTACATCAGCAATCATGCCGGTGTGATGATTTACTTACGTCAGGAAGGTCGCGGTATCGGTCTCATCAACAAATTGGATGCTTACAATCTACAAGATGAGGGCTTGAATACGATAGAAGCGAATATTCATTTGGGTTTTGAACCAGATGAACGTGATTTTGAGATAGCTATTTCGATACTCAAAGACCTCGAAATAAAGGAAATAGATTTGCTGACAAATAACCCTGATAAAATGGCTTCGATTGCCCAATCAGATATAAAATTACATGTTCGAGTACCGCTCATCATACCTGCAAAGGATGAAAATGAGGCATATCTAAAAGTTAAGTCGCAGGACATGGGACATTTATTTTCATATTAATGTTTTTTGTAATATGTGAACTTTATGGGTAATCGACAATTTGATATTGCCATAGTAGGGCAGGGCATTACGGGGACATTGCTTGGTCATTTTCTGGAGCAATATGGTCTGAAAGTCTTAATGATAGACAATCATCATCATGGTGCTTCATCTTTCATAGCTGCTGGTATTGTAAATCCGATCACGGGTAGAAATTTTGTCAAAAGTTGGAAAATTGATAAGCTTTTACCTGTAGCATTAGCAACTTACGATGAAGTTGGCGAAAAATTAGGTATTCGCTGCTATACAAAAGCCAATGTAGTACGAACATTGGATACCATAGAGCAGGAAAATACTTGGTATGGGCGTTCACAAGATGCATTATATGCTAACTATATAGAACCAAATAAGGATGTATCTGAGATGAAAAAGGTTATTGATCTTCCAACACAATGTGCAGAAATTACCCAATCGTTTCATGTGCATTTCAAAGAAATATTGAATATATACAAAGCACATTGGCAAAAAAATAACGCTTATTTAGAAACGCATTTTGAGTCGGAACTGCTTGCGATTTCAAGTGAAGGATATCAGTATCAAGACTGTCATTTTAATAAAATCGTATTTTGTGAAGGATATCAGGCGGACCAAAACCCATTTTTTGACAATCTCAATCTGCAACCTGCAAAAGGCGAAGTTTTGTTGATCCGTATTCCAGGAGCAACCTTTCGTAAAATGTATAAGCAAAAAATGTTTCTCGTGCATCAATATGACGATGTATATTGGGTTGGTTCGGGTTATGAGCGAAAATTTGATTCAGATGAACCAACAGAAGCGGGTCGCCAATCTATCAAAGATGAACTGGCTAAGATGTTGACCGTACCTTATGAAATCATTGGGCATATCGCTGGAGTTCGACCTGCGACTACGATGCGAAGACCCATTGTGCGAAAGCACGATATCCATTCCGACATGTATCTACTCAATGGTATGGGAACGAAAGGTGCAAGTCTCAGCCCGTTTTTTACAAGGCAATTAGCATGTTATATTGTAGAAGGAAAGGGTGGTCTAATGGTTAATGATGAATGATGAATGGTTAATGTATTTTATTTCTGTTTTGGGTTTTGCAATTAATTTCCATTTTGGATGTGATAAAACTGCAATGATTTATATTTTCTGATAAAGATGATCATAAAGCCTTTTAATCTTTAAAAGGGCTGCGGATGATATAATTATGCTCAGGGTTGACAATGCCTATCAACGTTTCGAGCGATTTATTTAGGATAGGATTGTTGTGTTTAATAAACAAGAATAAATCTTCGGGTTTAGCTCCGACAGTAGATTTAATCTCGATAGCTGTCCTCGAAAAATCAATTTTCCGCATCTTGTGTTTAATGCCTTCTCCGATAATCTCTAACAGCATATTGAGATAGAGTTTATACTTGATATTATCATCAGGATTATATCCCAAAAAATGTGCGTTTAACGTGTCTTGATTGATGATAACACTGTAAAATGCGATCATCTTTCCATTTAGCCAATAAGAATTAAAAATTATATGCTCTCCAAGTTGTTGCTTTAGATTTTCAAAATACGCTGGATGTAGCAAAAAAGCATTAAAAGAGGCTTGATCGGAAATGTTTTTGTACAATTTGCTGATCCATTCTCTGTGCTCTACAAGTTCGTTATAGCTGAGTATTCTGCGTTCTATCTCTTGTCCTGACTCAAAAGCTTTTTTAGCCCGAATACGGTACTTAGACCGAAGCCCATTAACATAGTCGCCCATCGTATGCCACTGTTCTCGAACATAAAATATCATACTGGGTTGTACCTTGAATTTCGTATAACCTTTATATGTGTTACGCTTGACAGGAATTTGGTGCTTAAAAATATCCTTAATAAGTAATAATTCTACTTGGATACCTTCTGATTCAAGTTTTTTTCTAAGTACATTTATTGCTTTAGTGACGATAACAAATGTATCATCCGCATTTCTTTTTTTGCTTTGGTCAAAACCATAGCTACCCGTTACCAATAGATTTCCACAAATAAGTGTTTGAAATTGAATAGATTTTACGATGGCATTACGCATAGGAGCGATCGCTTTTTTTACCAAAGAGACAGGCTCTGCATCAGACAGGCGTAAATTTTCGGAAAGTCTAACAAATTTCAATTGAAAATACAATAATGCTATCACTTCACGCTGCTGCTTAACCACAACATATAGCGGGCGGATACTATCAGGGGCATAATCTTCTACTACTTTCAAAAAATCAACATCATATAACTTGTCTGTATCACCGACATGGCTACGCCAAAGTGATTCAATGTCATTCATTGAGTCATATATCTCAAAATGATACTGTTCCTCCTTATGCTTACAATTCAATTTGTTCCTGATACTGCTGTAATATTTAACGAACTAAGACCACGATATAATACAATCACTAATTTGTACGAAACAAAGATACAATTTTCCATAACAATTGGTTGCGAATTTACCATAATATTAAATCAATACCGTTTAGATAAGCAATGTGGACAACGACGTTGTGGTCATATTTTTTAGAACCCGTCGTTGTTTCGATTTTTTGCTCCGACCCTATTAGGGAGAAGTCGAAAATAAATTGTTTTATCGAAATTACATTTTGTGCCGCTCCGCTCATTCTTTTAAAATAATATTTTCATCAATCTGGGAACTTTTAGATCATATTTAATGTTGATGTGTATCAATAAGTATTTTTAAAGAAGAATACATAACATTTTATGGGGATGACCGGTATCGACAGGAAAGAAAATCGGTCTGTAAGCATGCCGGAGCAGGATTGTTCACTCCGTTATCAAATGATGATCGAACTATAAATGGCGATAATAACTTCGCATTAGCTGCGTAATCAAGGATTACTCCGCTTTTAGTGCCGCCCGGTTGACGTCCGATAAATACCGGTAGCCGCACTTAACCAAACCTGCGGGCTAAGTAGATGAACTTCTTCACTCATCTAACGAAAAAACTTGAAGATAAGATGATGACACGGTGGGTTACTGTACCAGTCTGATTCCGACAATCTGAACAGTAAATAAGCATGTAGAAAGCATTCAGTTGCTTTGTCTGGACCAGGGTTCGAGTCCCTGCATCTCCACAAAAGTTTTTAAAAGAGCAGCAATTCAGGGTGAGTATGATAAAAATGGAAACGGAATGTGTATAAATTATTG
>CAYNSF010000068.1:0-12151 GCA_964399855.1 uncultured Aureispira sp.
AGGATTGTCTTTCCATTTTTTAGAACGAATGACGAACAAGGATATGCCGATTGCATTATTGTCGTCAAGAATAGAAGTGTCCAAAAATATTTTTTCATTCTTTCTGTCGTTTTGGGTTGTCGTTTATGCTTGCCACCAACGATTCGGGCTTGCCGCAGTTTCAGGGCGGTTCGCCTGAGGAACGAAGGCGAATAAAGCGCTGAAACAAGGTTGACACCGTTGCAACCGTCCTGGAATTGCGGCAAACCTTGTGTAGGCTGAGAGTGTGCCGCCAATTCAGGAATATTACCCGGTGTCATGCCCGAATCGTAGGACTGAATTAAGGAAACCAAAGTCCGACAAAGGAGGACGGGTTTCCGTGGCCGCCGCTGGCTGAAACCAACGGTTTAAATGACTTTCCCGGCGGCCATTTCAGTCCTACGGTTCGGGTATTGCCGAAGGCGGGGAAATAGAAGCTCAAAAGCTGAATTTAGCACCGCAGTTAGCAAAACCATTTTTTTGTTTGCTAATTTACATTTTTCAAAGCAAATAAAAAATGGTTTTTGCGGAATAGAAGTACAAAAGTTGAAGTTTGAACTTTCAGCCCCGCTTTTGGCAATACCTTGTTAGCGGCAGGTAATTTGATTTTCATTCGTTTTTGGTTGATATATTTTCAACATTGTCTGATGCTGTAATAAATGTTTCTGATTTCACAATTCCGTTAGTTTTAATGTTTGAAAATTTAATTGGAAGTCCTTTAGCATTAAAAAAGTCGGCTTTGTCTTGCAGATGAAAATGTAAATGAGGCTCGGAACTGTAACCACTGTGTCCGCATTTCCCAATGATTTGTTCTTGTGATACTTTGTCGCCTGATGTTACCGTTACACTTCCTTTGTTTAAATGAGCATAAAAAGAATACTCGTTTTCTGTGTGTTTTATGATTATATAATTTCCTATGAAACTTGTAGTCAAAAAGTCTAAAATTCCGTAACCCACAAAAGGTGCATTTCTTTTATTACTTACAGCTTTTATAACTACTCCGTTTGCAACTGCTACAATATTCTGATTAAAGCAAAAGTAGTCTTCCAATTTTGTTCCTTTATTTTTGTGTCGAATGTGTTTTTCGTTTGCAATTACAAAATCATAAGCAAATCGTTGTGTAATAACGTCCCAAGAGTGTGAACTTTGTTTTGTTACACCGCCATTATAAACTAACCATTCCGTATTTTGCTCAAATGGTAAAATGTAGTTTGTTTCGTTTTGGTAATTCTCTGCGTTTTCAATTAAATTTTTCTTATCCGAACTTAATTTAGAATTTCCTATCGCCTGTTTGATGATTTGAAAAAGTTGGAAAGGGTTTAAAAAAGTAAGCAATCCTGTTGAATAGAACATAAACAACAACCCGTTTTGTCCGTACTTTCCGATTGGTCCTGACGTTGGCCAATCTTTAAATTTTTCATCTTCTTTTTGCTGTTGAATGTCTTTTTTTGAAAGCAAATCAGCTACAAAGTGAATGAGTAAATAAATGCCAACTAACCAAAATTTATGCAATCCGTCAAACCTGATTTGGAAAACAAAGTGCAATAACGCCCAAACAATGACGAAAAGGATTATAGAAATTAAAGTTTGTTTTTTCATTAAGATTTCTTCTTGTTAAGGTTCAATAGTATTTTCTTCACTTTCGACTTTATGGAAGCACTTTCTGTTTCCATTGCTCTTTGGCAGATAAATGCTAACTCTGTTTTCAGTTCCGGAATATATTTTGTCAGTTCGTAAAGTCCGTTGTATGCCCAAGCTCTTACAAATTTATTGTTATCAGTCAAGCATTTTCTTGCAAAATCTTCTGTTATGATGATTGTTTTTTCTGTTAGTTCAAAATGCGGAAGAAGTTGTAAAAGATGAAGTTTCGCTTCCCAATTCTCTACATTTTTGCAAGCGGTCAAAAGTTTTTCGGTTAGCGGTTTTGGCAATACCTGTCCGTTATCATAATGATGTTTAATAAGCCAAGTCGTGGTTTTCTGCAAATCTTGTTCATCGACACAAATCGTTACCAAACTTTCAAAAAAGTCTGCGTTTGTCTTGTCTGTGTTATACAGCTTTGTTAAGTATTCGATATGAACACCGTCCCACGATTTTAATTTGTCAATTAAGGTTGTATTCATTTTTCCTGTCTGTCGAATTTTAGGACGGTGCTGGTTTTTACTTGCCGCTAACGTTTTGCGTGTTGCCGCAGTTGGCGATTTCGGAGCACTTCACTGTCAACCAGCACAAAAGTTTGATAGGAGCACTCAGCTTCAATTTTGCACGTCACCGCCAATTGAGGCAACACGCTGTTACCAGCTGGCGTTCTTGTCCACCGTGTCTGTAAACCATTGTCGTTGTTGAGTTTCCTTGTCTTTGTCGGGTTGGTTTGCGTGTCGGGTGTTTTAATTATTTTAGAAGGGGAGGAAAAAATATTTTGAAATTCTTCCTGCGTTGGAACAGGCACACTCTTACCGCATTTTTGGTCTGCGGGTGGCATTGTGTGAATGCGGTATGTGTGTGACTGTAGCGTTGGCATTATTTGTTTGCGTTAAATCTTAAAAAGTCCTTTTGCATTATTTTAAACATTGTGCCTGCAAAGAAGTCACGAAACTCTTTGTTGTCGTTGAACTCCTTAAATACTTCAAAGTTGGTTTCAATGTGGTCAATTAGTTTACGTTTCAATACTTCTTCAAAAGTGATTTTGGCGTTCTGTTCGTCTGAATGTTTGAAAGCGTTTGCAAATTCTGCGTCTTGTGCAACGTCCGCCATTAAGTCTTCGGTCATTTTTTTAACCTTGTCTTCATTGGTGAAAGTCGTGCCGAACCTGTCGTTAAATGCTTTTACGATTGTCGACAAATATTCCATTTCTGGCTCAGCTCCTCCGCCTCTCATGTCTGCTGGAAGTGGCTTTAACTCGTCACCTTGTTGCAACTGAATATTAAATTCTCCTTCCTTTTGCAGTCGGTAACTGTCCATGTCAATATTGTCCAAAATGCCTTGTGCCAAATCTTCGTCACGTTGTTTACCCAATTTGTTTTGCAAGTGATTTAAGAACAAATACAGTCTTTCCAAGTATGGATTTACAAAAGGAACGATTTGAGCAAGGAAAACATACAAGCGAACATAAGTCTTACATTTTGCCCTAAAATCGTCTTGCTGTTCTTCATTTAAACTTGTTCTAAAAACTTCTGCAGCTGCATCTAAAATGCTGTGTAATTGGTCAACAGGAACATTCGTAACCATCTTTTGCGAAAACTCCTGAACCTGTTCGGGTGTGTAAACCTGAAAAGCATCTAATGAACTTTGTAAGTCAAACAGTTTATTCGGGTCGGTTGCTTCGCCTAAAATGGTGGTTTCAAAGAATGGGTCAAACGATTTTTTGATTTCGTCTGCATCATTGGCAAAGTCCAAAACAAAAGTGTCTTTCTTTCCTGCTGTTGTTCTGTTTAGGCGTGAAAGTGTCTGGACTGCATTAACTCCGCCCAATTTCTTGTCAACATACATGGTATGCAAAAGTGGTTGGTCAAATCCTGTTTGGTATTTGTTTGCCACAATCAAAAAGCGGTATTCTGATTTTTTAAACTCATCTGGAATGGCAGCACTTGAAAAGTGATTAAGTGCGGCTTCTGTTTGACCGTCTATTTCTCCCGAAAAAGCTACGATTGCTTTGTAAGGGTTTCCTGTGTCTGCTAAATACTTGTCAAATGCTTTTTTGTATTTCACGGCATTTCTGCGACTGCTTGTTACTACCATTGCCTTTGCCAAACCATTGATTTTCGCTTTACGGATTACATTATCCATAAAGTGGTCAATTATTAAAGCTGTTTTCTTGGCAATAGCATGAGTATGGCTCTCAACAAATATTTTCAGTTTTTTCTGTGCCTTGTTTTTATCATAGGCAGGGTCGTCCTCAATTTTCTTTAGCAAAGCATAATAGCTTTGGTAAGTGGTGTAATTCTGCAATACATCTAAAATGAAGTTTTCCTCAATGGCTTGTTTCATGGAGTAAAGATGAAATGCCCTGAATTTCTCTTTTCCGTTGTCGTTGTATTTCTCTCCGAAAAGTTCAAGCGTTTTGTTTTTTGGTGTTGCTGTAAAAGCAAAGTAACTGGCATTGGTCAGCATCTTTCTGCCTTTCACAATATCTACTACCAAATCTTCCGAAGTCAGTTCGTCATATTGGTCTTTGTCCACAAATACAAATTCATCATCATCCACCTGCACTTTTTCAAAGTCCTTGGCAAGGGTTTCATTTAGCTTTCCTGCGGTGTTTCCGCTTTGGCTGCTGTGTGCTTCGTCAATGATGATGGCAAACTTATTTCCTGGCAGTTCGCCAATTTCGTTTACAATGTATGGGAATTTCTGAATGGTGGTGATGATAATTTTCTTACCTTCCTCTAAAGCTGTTTTCAGTTGTTTACTACCTTCGGTAATGGCTTCCACAACACCTTTCACTTGCTCAAACTGTTTGATGTTGTTGCGAATTTGAGCATCCAACACTTTACGGTCAGTTACAACGATCACGGTATCAAAAATGGTGTTTGTATTTTCTTTGTCATACAACCCAACCAATTGATGAGCCAACCAAGAAATGGAATTAGATTTTCCTGAACCTGCTGAATGCTGAATTAAATAGCGTTTTCCCGCTCCGTTTTCTTTAGCATTGCTTAGGAGTTTATCAACGGCATCAATTTGATGGTAGCGTGGAAATATGAGTTTCTTTACTTTTTCTTTTTTTACTTTTCCATCAGGCAAAATCTTTTCCGTTTCTTCTTCAAACAGCTGAACATAGTTCTGAATGATGTTGGTTAAACGGTCTTTGGTTAAAATGTCTTTCCAGAGATAATCGGTTTTTATACCGTTTGGGTTGGGTGGATTTCCTGCACCGTTATTGTAACCTTTGTTGAATGGTAAAAAGTAGGTATTTTCTCCTTTCAAATGGGTTGCCATCCAAATTTGCTCGCTGTCCACCGCAAAGTGAACCATACAACGACCTAAGCGAAACAGCTCTTCTCTGGGGTCACGGTTGTTTTTGTATTGTTTAATGGCATCTTTTACCGTTTGCTTGGTGAGTTCATTTTTTAGTTCAAACGTGATGATGGGCAAACCATTGATGAACACCACCAGATCCAGCGAGTTTTCATTTTGCGTGCTGTAATGCACTTGCCTTGTTACCGAAAAAATGTTTTGATTGTAAAGGGCTAAATCTTTTTCGTTCAGGTTGGAAACAGGTTTATCAAAAAACAGTTTAAGTTTGATGTTATTATCCGTAATGCCTTTGCGTAAAACTTCAATAATACCAAAGGTTTTGATTTGATTGTTTAAGCGATACAAAACCTTGCTTCTGAAATTGCTTCCATGTATAGTTTGTAATTTTATTACTTCCTTTTCCTGTGTGGCTTGCAGAAAATTGAATAACAAATCTTCATCCACACAATCTACACGATTGTAATGGCTGAAATGCCTTTCTTCAAAAGCATTCACCAAACACAAGTGCTGGGTGATATGGGCTTCTAATCCTTTTTCTGTTGTGTCTGTTTTCATTTATTATCCATATTGTTCAGCTAATCGCTTAGCAATCTCAATTGTTTCTCTTAAGTTTCTACCTGTTGTTTGAATCTGCATAGCATACCTTCTGTCAGATTTAAGATGAACTATATCTACCTTTCCATCTCTTTGTGGTTTTTTAAAGAATGAGTTTCCTCCCCACTCTATGGACATCCCTTCAATTACGAAAGGAGAATTTTTAATTCTATTCCATAATTCGTTTAATTCTTGTTGACCATGATGAGCAGTTAAATGAAAATGTTTGTCATTTGCGTTGATATTCGTTTCAACCAAATCAAGCGTGGTTATACTTTCTACAAAATCCGCAATAGAATTTTGACTAAAACATTCTTTAGAAAAAACATGGTGAACTTCGTCTGTTGATTTTTCCTCATCTTTTTCAATTGTAATGGTCAAAATGTTATTTAACCATGCAGGACTGCTTTGAAAACTTATCGCAAGTGTTTCGCTCAAGTAGGCAGATGTTAATCCCAAACATTCTTGTTTTGGAATTTGATTTTCTGTATCCTCGAAGAAGTAATTTGCATCAATAAATCTTTCTTCAATTTCATCATCATCTTCTTTCAAAAAAGGTTGTACAAACATATCGTAGAACAAAGACCTACTTTCTGCTGGAAAGTCTTTATCAAACAACCAATTGTGCAATGAATACTCTTGTGTTAGTTTTATCTCAGCAGCAGAATAATGAGTTCTTATGTTTCTAAAGCCTTTCTTTCTTGCTTCAGCAACTGCTTTTGAAAACAGAAGCATTCTAGCGTTAGCTTGATGCTTGTCATCCACTAATGGAGCTTGACTTATTTCATTAAATGCCAACTCCATAACTTAAATCAATTTAGATATTTGATTACTCCATTCATCTAAAAAATCTTTGGGGTAATCACTAAGTGTCCCGTTCTTATCAACCCTTATCTGAGTAATTTTAGTAAACTGCTCTTTTTCGGTGGTCGTCTTTTCAAAATACATCACATTCACTTTTGACTTGTCCACCAAATTATCCTTTACAGCTACTCTAATACCGTTTAGGATATGGTCGCTGTGGGTTTCTACAAATAACTGTGCCCCAGTACTTGCAGCCAAAGAAATTAGTTTACCTAATTCGGCTTGCCCTCTTGGGTGAATATGCGATTCAGGATTTTCAATAACAATTATTTTCCCTTCTTCTGTGGTGAGTAATGCTAATACAATGGGCAAAACGTATGAAATACCAAAGCCTACATTTTTTGGTCTGAACGAATTTGTTTTATCATTTAATAAGTCAAACTGATAATCTAAAATTACTTTGTTTACTTCGGGAACATACTTGGTATTTAATGAAACACCTGGTGAAATTTCTTTCATCCACGCATTTATTTGGGATAACAAATTGGATGAACTTGCTTTAGGATGTCTTAACTTTTCTATCACATCATTTTCCTGACCAAAAACATTGATGTAGTATGCGGCATACTCACCCAATAAACCCAATTGCTTTTTATCGGCAACTACTACACTTGATGCTTCATAAATATCTCTAGGACCAATACGTTCTGCTCTAATGTATTGAAAACGTTTGGTGCTCTTTCTGAAAAAACTCATTTGCTCTTTGGTATAGCCATTTTCCGCAGTTAGTTTTTCCTTGTCTTTTTGATAGCCAAATTTCCAAGAATATTTAGGTTGACCATCAAATGTCAATTCAAAGACAATTTTTTCATCTTCTGCATACTGGTAAAGTGCGTCTCTGCCTTGACCTATTTGAGCCAAAATGCCATTTAAGTCAATTACTCTTTCTTCCAGTTTATCGCTTTGCATCAACAGTAGCAAAGTTTGTATGAATGAACTTTTGCCCATTCCATTCAAACCCATAAGCAGATTTAAGTTGGAAACACTTACATCGGCTTTTTTGATGGATTTGAAATTCTTTATTTCAATTTGTTTTATCATTCCTCTAATGTTTCATGAATTATTTTTTCAATACTTGAAAAACGATAAGCCACACTTGACTTATTACCTGTAGATGTAGTAATGCTATCAAAAAACATAGTATCTTCCTTCACCAATTCAATAGATTTATTAAATAAAATTTCTTTTCTTTCTTCTAACGTTTTTCTCTGAAAGCCTTCAAGTTTTGCAAGCGAAACACTCCAAACTTCAAAGAGTGCTTTGTTAATTGGCTTTCGTTTATCAGGGTATTTGTCCGCTTTTCTAAATGCCCAATCACCAAAAATTGATTTTGCCAACAAAACCGATTGAATAAAATCCGATTTAATTTTTTTTCTTTGTGCATCGTCCATCTTTTTCAATTCACCCATAGCCGAATTCATATAGGTATCAAGGTCTGGAACATATTCAGGATATGGATGCAGGTAGAATGCCAGAAAACGAGTAACGAATTCTCGGTCTAACATTCGCTTTGGTTTTAATGCTTCATCTGTAGCAAACTTAAACTCATCTAATTCTGCAAGTTCAGCTACAAATTGTGCAGGTATTCCTTGGTTTAAAGCATGTCGTATTTCTTGAGAGTTTAGGGTTAAACCACCTGTATTGATACGTTGAAAAATGTTGAATTTTACTTCTTCAGGTGTTCCGTCATTAATGATATAAGCCGTGATTTGTGTTTCTTCAATTTGACGTTGCAAACTGCGTGGCAGGTCATCAAACTTTAGTCCATTCAATTGGCGTAAAAATTCAAGACCTTTTAGTTTTAACTTCTTTAGAATAATAAAATTTCTCAACGAACTTAAACGCTGCAATCCGTCAACAACCAACCATTTATTATTATCTGAACCATCAAAGTAAAAAGCAGGTAATGGAAATTTAATCAATATTGATTCTATCAATCTGCTTTGTTTTTCATCATCCCACAAATCGCTGTGTCTCTGAAAGGCAGGGGACAAATCAATTTCAGCAGGTTCAGCTTTTAATCTTTTGATTAAAATATCTATTGATGGTGTTTTAGTGGTAATGTCAATCTTATTGGGGTCAAATGGTTTTTCCATCAAAGCCCCGCTAAGGTCTTCATACTCCACATCCGGTTCATTCACTATATTGTTATTTTCGTCTTGCATTCTTCAAATTATTAATGTGCAAAGTTATGTTTTCTTTTCCCCATCACCGCCTCAGCTATCATGGCTTCTTTGTATTCCCGAATAAGTTCTATTTCCCTTTCGGCTTTGGCAATGGCTGTGTCTATGGTGGCGGTTTCGGTTTTTATGTGTGATACGATTTGCTTTTGTTCTTCAATTGGTGGATAATGTAATCGCATACTGCCTATTTTAGTTTGAGAAATGGTTGGTATTGTTCCTCCAATAACATTCTTCTCCATTTGTTCTTTTATCAAACCAGATTGAAGAAAATAGAAGAAGTAGTCATTATCAAGAATAATTTCTTTGAAAACCATTAATTGCGGATTTATAGTAGCTTTTTCTGGTAAGCCAAGAACTTGAGCTACTTTGCCATAGGTTGCACCAGTTTTGACCATTATAATATCCCCCTCAAAAATTTTAATTTCTGGCGACTCCTCATACTTCTCCCAAGATAAGTAGGAGCAGTTTGAAAAGTCCATTTGTTTATGATGTTTCATATTAGAAGGGCTTATTGTGATTGCTCCTTCTCCTTCATCAACTAAGTCTGAGGTCTGGTATCCTCTAAAACCGATTCGCCCAAACATCTTTGAAACATTTTTAATCCGACCTTTCGTCCAACCCGTTTTATAAGTAATGGCATTTTCAATAATACTCTGCCTTTGCTCCTTCAACAACTCAATAAACCGTTGCTTCTTCTGTATAAACAGGTTTATTTTTTCTTCTTGTGCTTTGATATACTGCACAATTTCGTCTTGCTCGTTTTTGGGCGGCACTACGGTAAAAATGCTGAAAAACTTATCGGAGTATAAACGCAAATAGCCAGTTCCAATTCCTGCTGAATATTTTAGAAATTCGGTTACATACAGACTTGTTCTAAAAAGGTAGCCGTAGTATTCTGGATTGTTATTGCCCTTTAATCTGTAAACGCAATAAGCCGGACTTGTTATCCCATCATATGCGGAAATCCCTAATCTTCCATTCCATGCACCCATGATATTAATAATCAAATCGCCCTTTGCTACCTTTTTGTATCCAATCAAGCTTGCCGCATTAGTCAAGTGGTCATCTTCATTGTCCAAACTTTCTCTTTTCAAATAAACGCCTGTATGATAGGAAACCGAAAGCAGTTCTTCGCTGCCTGTTTCGCTTCGGCTGTCCATTTCCTGAAACAGATTTTTAATGCGAAGCACTTCCCAATGAGCAGGGAACTCACCCAACCAAGTGGTTTTTCTATTTTCTACTGCCGTTGCTATCATGCTTCAATTATCTCTTTTAGTAAACCGTCTGTTTCTTGCTCAATCGCAAAAATGTCTTTGGCAATTTCAGTCAATGCTCTTGGCGGTTGGTGTTTGTAGAAGTATTTGGCAAAATTTATTTCATAACCAATTTTGGTGTCTTTCTTATCCCACCATGCATCAGGAGCAAAAGGCAATACTTCACGTTCAAAAAATTCCTGTATATCTTCTTTCAACGGAATGTTTTCGGTGTCTTTCAGTTTTGGGTCGGGCTTTGGTTTGCCTTTGCTGTCGGTTACTATTTTGCCTTTCTCATCTTTCAAAGGTCGGTTCACCGTTATTTGAGCATAACCGAAATCTTCATTGTCAAATATTTTGCTGTATTCGTTCTCTTCAAAATTCAGGAACATTTTTTCAATCACAGGAATATGTTCGGCTGAAAACTCCACTCGCTTTTTGCCTAATGGCTTCCGCATTTTGTAATAGAACTTTTCGGAAGTTGCATTTATCAATTGCACTTTTCCTTCTCGGTTTTTTGCTTTTCGGTTGGTGAAAAGGAAAATATAAGTAGGAATGCCTGTATTGTAAAACATATCGTTGGGCAATGCTACAATGGCTTCCAACAAATCGTTTTCAATAACGTATTTGCGAATTTCGCTTTCGCCTTGTCCTGCATCCCCTGTAAACAAAGCCGAACCATTATGAACCGAAGCAATGCGGCTGCCGAGTTCGGTATCTTTCATTTTACTCAGCATGTGCAACACAAACATCAACTGTCCGTCATTTACACGGCTAGTAACGGCTTCTTCTTTGTAGCTGCCTTTCAGCATAAAGCGTTTGTCGGTGATGGCTCCTTTCGGTCCAACGCCTAATGCTTTTTTATCAGGTGCCCAGGTCTTTCCATAAGGCGGATTGGTAAGCATGAAGTCAAACTTCAAATCCTTATTAAAACCATAAGCACTCAATGTGCTGCCATAAGCGATTTTGTCAGGGTCTTCGCCTTTTATCAGCATATCGCTTTTGCAAGTCGCATAAATAAATGGCGTGCTTTCCTGTCCGTATAAATGAACGGTGGCATTGCTTTTAATCAGTCCATCTGGATTGAGCAAAAAGTTTTTGGCAATGGTGAGCATTCCACCGCTGCCCACACAAGGGTCGTAAATCAAATAAGTGCCTTGCTTGATTTTGTCTTTTACCGGTAAGAACACAAGGTGTGTCATCAAATCAATGATTTCCCTTGGCGTAAAGTGTTCTCCTGCTTCTTCGTTGTTTTCTTCGTTAAATCGTCTTACCAAATCTTCATACACATAACCCATTGCCAAGGGTGGCAATTTGTCGGGATGTAATTCCACTTTTGGAGAACAGAATTTTTCAATCAGAGAAAACAGAATGTCCGCTTCATCCAATGTTTCAATTTCATTTCTGAATTTGAATTGTTTGATGATGTCCTGCACATTTTCCGAAAAGCCGTTCAGGTAATTTTCAAAATTGCTGCGTAGGTTTTTCGGGTCATCAAGCAGTTTTTTTAAAGTAAACTTAGAAGTATTGTAAAATGCCAAACCTGAACCATGTTTGCTGTTGGTCAGCAAGCTGTCCAAGTTTTGGAGTTTAGATTTGTATTCGTTGAAGGTCTTTAAAACCTGTTCTTTGGTCGGTTCTAAAAGCAAGTCCAGTCTGCGAATAACTACCATTGGCAGGATAACATCTTTGTATTTCCCTTTTTGGTAGGTATTTACTAAAACATCATCCGCAACTGTCCAAAGGAAGTTAATAACGGGTTGCAGTGATTGTGTATTTAAGCTCATTTCGTATTTGTCTTTGCGTTTATTATCAGGTTTCTAAATTACAATTTTAAGTCGCATAAACGTCTTTGGTGCGGTGGGAAAAAAATTAAAACACAGAAGGGTAGGCAATGAGTGTCGGCTTACTCGCTGTCCAATTGTCATATCGTTTCTATGTCCGTGTTCACCTGTCAAAATAGTTTACTTTTTCTCAGTTTTTAGTCGTCTGTTTATTGTTGCACTGTCGTCTTTTACGCTTGCAGGTAACGAAAGAGAATTGCTGCTTGTGTGGGCATCCATGTAGACACAGCTGGGGTTTGTACCACAGCTGGGTTGAGAATGGAGACCACACAATAAAATTAAAAGTTTGAGGGCATTTTGTATTAAATGTTTTTTTGTCCGCTGACACAGTTCATCGGAGTTACGAAAACCCACATAGCATCAATTCCTTTGTTGGCCGCTGCGCCTCAACGGAGTGTTTCGTAACAGGTGCTAAATAGAA
>CAYNSF010000069.1:0-11916 GCA_964399855.1 uncultured Aureispira sp.
ATTTCAAATAAATATTTCTATATCAATGCCTTATGGCTTAACTAAACGACATTGACTCATAATTCATAATTCATAACTCATAATTCATAACTCGTCTTTAATTTAAAAACATTTTTTGGAAGAGGCTCCATAATACTTTTTTCTTTTCAGCACTTGAACTGATTGATTGGAGACTGTCAACAATGAGTAATCTTTTCTTTTCAAATGGAAGAATTCGATATGGGTTGTTATCTATTTGGAAGCCGACTTCTTCGGGAGCAACTCCAAACAAGATCATATCTTGCCATGAAGAAACTATATTGCTTATAGCCAGCAGACTATCTTGCTCTTTTATGATTAACACAACATCTTCGTCCAAACTGTATTGAATGGCTTTCATCATTTTATCAAGGAGTTCCAACTCTACATCTCCGGATGAAGTACGAGCAACGACTACCACTAAATGCTTCAATCCCTTACCGGCAAGTGTGTAACTTTCACCATTTTTATCGGATGGAATCAAAAGAACCTTGTCTGTCAAAGTCATATTTTATGAATTTTTATTTTTTAAAAATTAATATTTTAAAATTTTATTCTGATTTGATAAAATAAATTACGTGAAATTAAAATTTTATAAAAATTATACATACTTTTGCATTCGAATATTGCAACAATTTTAAGAAATTGGTTTGCAATATTACGAGAATTCAAGATGATATTTTTGATTGATACATACAAAGATAAAAAATCATTCAAAAACAAACACAATGAATACAATTAAATACATCAATCCGATAGTATTTGTTTTAAAACAACTCAATTATTAACACAAAACGCAATCCTCATGAGTTACCAATTTAAAATCACAAAAATCAGTGAATCGGGCGTTTCCAAATTGGATTTCAATGACATACCATTTGGAAAAGTATTTACAGACCACATGTTTGTAGCTGACTATATTGATGGTCAGTGGACAAATCTCGAAATCAAGCCAGTAGCTCCGATACCTACACATCCGGGCAATATGGCATGGCATTACGGACAAGCGATTTTTGAAGGGATGAAAGCTACCGTTGACAATGATCGTAATCCATTGTTATTTAGACCAGAAAAGCACGCCGAAAGATTTAACAAGTCGGCTGTACGCATGTCTATGCCTGAGATTCCAAATGATTTATTTGTTCAGGCTGTTCATAATCTCGTACACATGGAGCAATCTTGGATTCCGGCACAGCCTGGATCTGCCCTTTATATTCGTCCGTTCATGTATGCGACTGACGAAATGATCGGTGTAAGAGCATCAGAAACATATAAGTTTATCATATTCACTATGCCTGTTGGTCCATATTACAGCAATCCGGTTAAACTACTTGCTCAAGATAAATATGTGAGAGCGGTAGTTGGTGGCGTAGGAGAAGCCAAAACTGCCGGCAACTATGCTGCATCTCTCCAACCTGCAACTATGGCAAAAAAAGTAGGTTATGACCAAGTCATGTGGCTTGACGGCATACATAAAAAATATATCCAAGAAATCGGTACAATGAATATCTTCTTTGTCATCAATGACGAGATATTGACACCAAATCTTGACGGTGCTATTCTCGCAGGTATTACAAGAGACTGTTTAATCAAAATATTTGAAGAAGAAGGGTTTAAAGTTACTGAACGACCTATTACAATTGACGAACTTATCGAAGCTGGTAAACAAGGTACGCTTACTGAAGCATTTGGTTCAGGTACGGCTGCTGTCATCGCTCCTGCTTCTCACATCAAGTACAATGATGAAGTCGTAGAACTCAATATGGCCAACAGAAAATACAGTAATTGGGCATTTGATATGATCAATGGCATTAGAAACAGAACCAAAGTTGATAAATTTGGATGGATCGTTCCAGCGGAACCATATAAAGAATAACCTACCCTACTTTATTGATATTTCAAAAATAAAGGAGAAGCCACTGTATTCTTAAAGAACGCAGTGGCTTCTTTTTTTTAAACATATCTATTGATCGGTAACTACTCAGGTTTGACCAATTTCAATCAAAAAAAATGTCAATTTACAATGCAAAAGCATCTATCTGATTAGTTACAACTTTTGTTATGGTTTATGCCTAAAAACAACAACAACTTATTTTTTGGTAGTGCTTAACAGAATTTATCAAAGGCTTCAACCAAGTTGTTGGCAATCGTATGAGCATTGTTACCTTCGATATGTCTCCTTTCCAACATGTGAACTAAATTTCCGTCTTTAAATAATGCGATACTTGGAGAAGACGGTGGATAAGGCAGTAAATATTCTCTTGCTCGTTCCGTAGCATCTCTATCCACACCAGCAAAAACGGTGATCAACTTATCTGGTCTTTTACCATTGGCTACAGCCAATTTTGCGCCTGGTCTTGCATGGGCAGCAGCACATCCACAAACGGAGTTTACTACCAATAAGACCGTTCCTTCTTTCTGATCGAGTATGCCAGAAACCTCATCTGCACTACCCAACCCTTCAAAACCAAAATCTGTAAGTTCCTTAGCTAAAGGAGTTGTAAATTCTATTGGATACATGTTATAGTCAATTGTTTAAGTAAAAAAATCTAATACAATTTAATCAACAAAGCTATTGAGAAAAAGTTGAAAGCTGTTAAATGTAACGTGATTGTGTTTTTGTTTGTAATTGGCTTTTATGTTATAAGATTTTTTGACATTCTTTTTTATAAAACATTCCATTTGGAATGAATCACTTGGTAAAACATACAATCTAAACATCATTATCGTCACATCAATATCAAGTTGCCAAAACCAATCTGAAATAAGATTTTTCGCTACGCTCAAAATGACTTTTTTACTTTTTAATTAAGGATTTCGGCGGCAATGCCGCCGAAATCCTTAATTTATCAAGAGTCATTTCGAACGGAGTGAGAAACCTGTACACTTCTTACATTTCATCTGTCCATTGTCATCTGTCCATTGTCCATTCTCATTTGTCATCTGTCCATTGTCAATTGTCTTTTCGGCTTTTTGCCCCGCCCTGAAGGGAGAAGCCGAAAAATCACTTGTTCATCCTCCAAGAATGGTTTTCGAATTTCTATCAGCTAAACAACATTAATTCGTAATTCGTAAATTGCCCATTGCCCATTCTCATCTGTCATCTGTCCATTGTCAATTGTCAATTGTCCATTCTCCATTAAAAAAATCATTTCATCAGAATAAGCTTCTTCACACTCACGAATTGTTGATTTTGCAATCTGACCACATAAACTCCTGGCTGTATATGCTCCGGTATAGACACGTTAAATGTACCATTTACAGACGCTTGCTCGGATTCATAGACTATTTGTCCCATTTCGTTGTATAGGCTGATTGTACCCTTGTGGATATCGCCGCTTTCTATGGTGAAGTCGCCCGTTGTTGGGTTTGGATAGATGGTTACGTCCTTGGATACATCAAGATTGGTCGTAGAAGTACGCTTCAAAAACCTGATAACGAGTTGTATCTTAGTTTGACGATATTGATCCAAAACGGCTTCTGACCTCATAATATCTTCTGCCATACTCACTATCTCCGATACATTGCGGTCAGCCGTCGGTAGTATGGTCATGACAAAGAGCGTATCCCTGTCGGAAAGTGTGTTAGGTTCGCTGTCCACCCACAAAAATCTCAAACTACGCAGGTCAGGATTGGTCGCAAAGTCTTTAAGCGCCACTTCTCTCGTCCTGACTAAGAGTGCATCTTCTAACCTTATCGCACCTTGTATGGCGTAAATATGCTCAAAGGTAGGCGAAAAGAATGCGATATCATGCTCTATGCCTTGTGTCAAATGGTCATCATAACAAGACAACTCAAATGGATATAAATCGCTTTCATCCACTAAGTTGACTTTGACCAATCCATGTACCTGAAATGTGCCATTGATTCTATACCTAAGTTCCAATTGAAAACTTTTGTCTTTATATGCGAAGAAATCAAATATTTCACTCGTTTTAAAGGCATTGTTATATGGTGATTTGATCTGAAAATCAGATATAACACCTAAGCAATGTATATCGTTGCCGCCGTCAAAAAATCTTCCTTGTATATTAAAATTTTCTCCTGTGGATCTGATTGTGATTTCATTGATGACATTGACCGGATCGGTACAACCTGCTCCTCGTACTTTGGTCACGGAAGCTACGCATGACGTACTGTCTGTCAGGCTATAAATAGTAAAATACTGTGTCAATGGCAAGACATTAATATCCAATATCCTCAACGTATCCGCAGGTTTGCCCAATGAAAATGAATAGGCTTTTCTGTTATAAGGTATTTTATATATCAAATCACCTGCATGAATCGTTGCTTTTCCATTTTGATTCATGACTACTGAAACATTGTAACAGGCGATAGTTTGATTTTCATCCACAGTGATGACCTGTACATGATTCAGAAACTCTCCCGTAGCCCAATTGATCGCCGACCATTTGCGATTGATGACGCTACATTTTTCTCCTCCTATTTTCTCATCACTAAAAGTAAAAAACATATTACATGCTGAGTCAACCTTAGGCTCGCCAGTAAAGTAAGTATTGGAACAAGTCGGTATCGTCGTATCTGCTGGCCATATAACATCGCAAGTATATCCCGCTTCAATCACAACATCTTTATATGTTTTCAGGCATTGGTTGCCAACTTGTACATTGTCTTTATATACAAATTCATTCGGAAAATCGTCATTGAGTTTAAAAAATGACAACAAACGTCCAGACCTTTCTGGTATAAAATTAATAGTCGCAACTTTAAAATGCGAAAGTTCTGGTTTTGTACCGGATGAGAAATTACTAAAATTTGAAATAATGTTGAGTTCTTTCTTGTCATAGTCATCATTGTATATAGTTTTGTTAACATCCGTTGTTACATCCTTGATGATTCCGTCCTCGTATTTCAACGAAAACACCATACCTACATCCAATAAATCTCCATTATAAATCAGATCAAACAATACGCTTTGTCCTGCCTTGACATCCAAATCCGGTATGCGGAGCTTCACAGTACTTGTCGGGTCATCTGTACAAGCACAATATTGTGGAAATGTGGACTCGACAGCTCCATGTTTGAAAGCGTTGAATGTCACTTCTGCTGCTTCACCTGGCAATCGGTTGATTTCTGCAACATTTGGGATTTGGGAGTTGAGATCCATAAAAATCCATTGGTCAGAAACTTGGTCATTATCTAATCCAATCATGTGACGCTGTAAAAGCACCATATCTAAAGTAGATATATTTCCAAATCCATTGACATCACCTACAAAATTAGTGGTCGGATTAAATTTGTGAAAACCCAAAATATAAGTATGTATGGCGTAAATATCCTTTATCGACACTCGCCTTTCATGCCTCGCTGATGAAGATATCTTCACGACATAAAAGTCGAATGGACTCAATCCCGTAAACTCAGCAGGGTTAGAAGTTGATGTGCCAATAATAGCTGTCGAATCTACCGAATAATTATACAATTCGATACTGACAGGTTCGTCAAAACGGTTGCTGCAACCGTCTTCTACATGTACGGTGATTTTGCCGTTCTGTGCCGTCAAAACCAAACTAAAAAGCATGATTAAAAATGTTAAACTACGTTTCATAGTACAAAAAAATTTAGTTGTTTATAAAATATTTAATTCCTAAACCAAGCCCATGAAAATGCTGATGTCGGATAAAGCCGGCTTCGCTTTTCAGCTTGGTATATTGATATTGATATCCTCCATACATACTCAGTTTTCCGGACAACGGGTATATATAAGAGATATTACATCCAATGTGAGGATAGGCTTTGCTATCATACAGTTTTTTCATGTCGATCATCGTTTCAGGTTGTTGCCACACATCTCCTGTATTGGCGCTAAATACTGGCATGGCAAGGCTTCCCTCTATCGACAAGCGCATAGTGTTGATGTAAAATTGCTTACCTACTGCGAGCATCGGAGAGACGACATGATGTTGGGTAAATCTTATCTTAGTCCAATCGGTCGTTGTTAACACTTGCTTCTCACCGACCGTTTTCACGACTTTACCTTCGAAATTGGTATAGGTTTCTATCAGAAAATCTGGAAGTGTGATGATATCATAATCTTTTCCTGAAGTCATCCACCTTTCCTGATGACGCATCCAGTTGATACCGGCAGCTATGTACCATCCATAGCCCAATTCTTTTCCAACGATGAATGAAGCGCCATAAGATTCCAATGGTTTTTCGCTGATTTTTCTTTGTTCAAGTATCTCATTGGGCTCTACCGTAGTCTGCTTGTAATGGTAAATTTGCTGACCTCCAAGTACACGCACATCTGCATACCAAACGTTACGTTGCTTGAGCGGCGTAATACCAATACCGGACATAGATAAAGGCTCTATCGCCACAATTGACGACAAAGCCTTATATTGCAAAGCGGTAATAGGTGCAACAACTACATAGTTGATTGCCGAGTGATCGGAAGCATGGGTCTCCATTACTATCGGTTCGGTCTTATCATGTATTTCAGTAATGGTTTCCCGCTCAGTTTGATCAGCATCCCGTGTGAAACTAACATTTGCCTGTGCAATATTTTTACTTAGATTTCCTACATGCCGGGTAGGTTGTTTATCCGTATTTTCAATGGCATTATTTTGGGTATTGGAAGCGCTTTGGGAAGGTTTTTTTGAAACATGTTCCGAATAAGCGTTTGAAGCGAAAGCTTCGCCCATTTGCTTAGAATACACTGCCTCATCCTGTGGTCTGATCGTCGATGTATTCGAATGCAATTGTTCATCCTGGTTCACATCCGACGTGTTTTGTGTAAATATTTCATGGGTTAGAGGATCGTTGGTCGTGGCTTGATTGATTACGTTTTGCGCTAATACATCCATAGAAGTAGCTTTTGGCTGCATCAAGCTGTAAGTCATCCAAGATACCAATCCTGTCAATACCAGTATAGCTGGAAAAATCCAGAAAAAACCTCTGCGTTTCTTCTTTTTATCCAATCGTTGCTCCAATGCCGCCCATTCTTTAGACAAATCTATCGGAGACGAATAGTTTTTCAATTCGTTCAGCTTTTCTTTCCTTTTATTATTTTCTATATTCATATTATTTGGTTTGAATATTTAGTGATAAAAAATTTGTTGATTCTTTCATTATATTTCTTAGCATCTGCTTGGATCTACTGAGTTTGGCTCTGGAAGATGATTCGTGCATTTGCAATATTTCGGCGATTTCTTTATGGCTGTACCCTTCGATTTCATACAGGCAAAACACTTGTTTATAGCCGTCTGGAAGCCTTTCGATGATACGCATCATTTCTTCCATATTATCCGCCAAACTGATACCGTCATCCGTTAAGAATTGCCTTTCGTCAATATGAGATAATTCCATCATGATCTTTTTTTCTCTTAGTTTATTAATTGCCGTATTGATGACGATGCGTCTTGCCCAAGATTCAAAATTTCCTTTATTAAAATCATAAAGCTTAATACCTTCAAATATTTTTATAAAACTATCATGTAGTATATCCATAGGATTTTCGTCCTCAGGTGCATACTGACGAGACACAGTCAGGAATATCCCTGCATACCGATCGAACAATTGCTGTTGCGACTTCCTGATGTCCTTTTTACACCCTATGATGATACCTTCAAGTATATGCTCCAAAACTCTCACTTATTTATCCTTTCAACACATTTAAAAACGATCCCTTGAAATCGACACCATTCATTTTTCCTTCCATTTTGATTTTAACCAACTCTCCGGGATTGCCTAATTCCTCAACCAAAATGTTGATTTCGGAACATGTGGCTTTACTACAGTCGCTGATCTCCGGAAAAGTCAAAAAGATATCATTAGCTTTATAATTGCCCGGGCTCTGCACATTGGGTATCGATATCACGAAGCCACTCAAATCCGTTACCGTCAGATCTTCCTTGTTCTTTCCCTCACGCAATATCGTAAACTCATCTTTATCAAAAATCACTTCTTTACCACCCAAACTATAATACCCATGCAATTTGCCGATACATAGCGGTGCTGCATTGATCGACAGCATACTCATATCGACATTGCCGGAAAAAGAAACACTATATCTTCTTTCAAAACCACGATAAAACGTTGCTTTCTCTATCTCAATACAAGACGGCACTACTATCAACTGCTCATTATTGTATTGATACGCAACAGCACTTCCATTCTTGCCTTCCAATTGAACATTGACTAAATCATGATGATCTAACGATTCGCTACAAGTGATCACATCCGAAAATACCGTTTTCAGTTGGTCATCCTGCAATACGATATCCGGATATTTGCCAGCGTTGACATCACTTGTTGATAGTTGATTTGAGAATAATGTTTCGCCACATAAATTCTGAACATTAAAGTACATAGTTTTGCCTGAAGGTGCGAAAAACTCCACTTCTCCACTTTGCGTTGCGTAAATTCTGGTTTTAACATTGGCATCGTTCATCTCCATATTGACAAATGAAACGCCCTGACCTGCACGGTTGACGATGTTGGTTTTAACCTTAGTAGCTTCAACGAGCTCTCCAAGAGCGACCAATAATTCCTTATCAGGCATGATTGATACCGTATTGTTTTCTTGATCAGATTTGACCTCCTGCCATTTATATGTATTTTTATCAGGCATAGCTATATTTCGAAATCCTGAATCAAAATGCAAGGTTAACGGTTGAGTAGCTTCCAAAGCGCCTCCTTCGTTTGTCTCAAATGAAAAATGAATACGTTGCGCCTTGTCCAAAACACCTCTTTTGAATGTTGATGTCAATAATGGCACTTGACCTTCGTGCGTATCGTAGGAAACATACAGCCTTACAAATCCCTGAAAAGCGACACCTTCCCGGGTTCTGAAACTATTGGCTGGGACATCCAACGTCATATTCCCGGGAAGATCAATCGCAGTATTGGAACTATTCGTAAATAAGAAGAACGCAACCTTAGGCTCCATTTCGACGATGAGATTGGTGTATTGACCTGCAGATTTGGTCACGGAAATATACTTATCAAAGTATCCCGGTTTTGAACAGTGTATCATCGTCGAGACTTCACTTGTTTTCACATTTTTGAGTATAAATATGCCTTGTGCACTCGTAAATGCTGTGAAGCCACCGATGTTGATACGGACATCATCCAAAGTATTGCCATAAGTATCCTGGACTTTTCCGATATACTGGCTGTCAAAAAAATGCTCTGGTTCGGGTACAATAACTCCACCAGGCGAGATAATGTCGCTGTCATCTCTCTGACAGGAAAGAAGTAAAAAAAGCGACATGAATACAAATATGCGTCTCATGGTAAAAATGGTTATATTTTAAAAAATATTTTCATCAAAAAAATAAAGCGTATATATATTAATACACATTTACCTACCCTAAACGCTGCAAGGAATACCATAAAAATTTCAAAAATTTTTAAATATTTTTATACAATATATGTATAACATTGATAATCTACATATTATGAAATTCGTATAAATTGCACTTTTTTTGGATAGTTTTTAAAATGTTGTGATAAAAAAAGCAACATCTTCAATAATCTTAGCACCAAAATGATCCCTCACGTTGTTCGGAAAGACGGCATAAGTATAAAAGAGATAGCGGATAAGTGGAGGTAAATCCGCCACTTATCCGCTATCTTATAATGTGTCACTGACTTTCCGACTGAAAGGAAGAATCTAAAAGTGGAACATTTCTAATTCAATGTCGTTTAGATAAGCTAATGCGTGTGTGACTACGTTGTGGTCAATATTTTTAGAACCCGTTGTTTTTTCGACTATTTGCCACTGCCCTTAAAGGGAGAAGCCGAAAAAAATGCTCGTTATTTGCCTCTTATCCTAAAGGATGAACGAGCATTTTTTTCTTAGATAATCTGAGATATAAAGCGATCAATCTTCATAAAAAGACAAATTAAATCATCCAATTAAACGGCATTGATTTCTAATTTCATTCCAACAACCGACAACTGACAACCATCAATCAAATAAATCAACTCCACAAATCAAACAAAGTTAGTTGAGAATTGAAAATTGAGAATTGAAAATTGACAATTGACAATTGACAATTGACAATGATTTTTTGATTGACGATTTTTGATTGAATAGAAGTAAAAATCCGTCAACCAACAACTAACAACCGACAACCAAATATCAGTTACTCCAACCTTATTACCTTATGCTTCTCACTAACATACCGATTGCTGATATCAAAGATATACATACCCGGTGGCAACTGCCCGATATGTACTTCCGATGTTACATTGTCGTAAGTGCTGACAAGCGCACCATTGAGATTATAGACATCGACCTTTGCAGGCGCGTCTAAGTTTGCTATGGTAACGGTGTTGGTGGTTGGATTGGGAAAAATTGTAAGTTGATTTTGTTTGCTCCAATCGGTCGTTTTAGTAGTGCCGAGTCCCAGGGAAGCTCTGGACATCTTTAATATAGAAACTGAAAAATCTGACTGTGAACTTACAAAACCCGGAAAGGACTGACCGTCATCCCGATAATAGGATAAACCAACATGAGTGCTTAGATATATATTGTCTTCATCGTGATACCGAGGATAAAATCGAGGCCATAAGGTTCTGTTTTTACTTTTTATCTCTATTCTTTTACGTAAGTCATAGGCCTCGCCATCGTATAAGGTTATATCCATATACCATTGCGAAATTCTACTTTCGTTATCTTTATCTACTATACAACTATATATTAATAATTTTCCGGATATATCATCATAATCAAAGATGAATGAATTGCTGAGGTACCCGGTTATGAATTGATTTTTTACATCATAAAAATCAAGTAATTGTCCGGTATAATCGTATCTGTATAAGTAGTACCCTTCCTTACCGTTTACCTCATAACCCTGAATTAAAAAAATATAATCGTCAGTATATCTCAATATCCACTGTGATTGCGATCCGAAAATAAAATTGTGTGGTTGAAATCTGTTGACTTCTTTCAGGTCACTGTCCATCTCAACGAGATGTACAGAACGCTTATCTAAGTCTTCTTCAAAACAGAAGAAATGACCTTCTTTTTGAGCATAATTGGATCTGTAAATTGAGGTACCTTTAGGGTGGTATTCCAAGCTGTCCAAAAACACCATTGCTCCTAAGCTGTCAATTTTACCAGTGACGACATAAATGTTGGCAAGTGGGCTTGGGTTAGATTTTCTATATAAAAAATCAACCTCTCCTTTGGGATTATTATTAAAGAAATCTATAAAACTGTTTCCTTGCAATGGAGCAAAAAAGATATTTTTATTGGATTCTGGCGAGTGATAAGAACGGATACTGCCATCCTGCCCATCAAGGACGAGTTTGAATATTTTGCAGCGATCTCTTAAACCCCAGGATTCATCCTTGCTACTGTAAGGGACAATCTTTCTGAATCCTATTATAACAAAATTGCCGTCGCTGTCAAAATTTTGATAGATAGGTGTCAGTTGCCGGTTAAAGTGACTGGTATCGATGATTTTAGACCAGACTACGTCTCCTGTATGGTCGTCGATACAAGTGACGATAAATCCTAAATAATCGTATTCTACAATGTTATTACACCTGTATATTTTGCCAGCATTTTTAGAGACTCCGGATATTACCCTTATATTGCTTATGGAGTTATGACCATTGAAAGTATCCAATCTGACCAAAGTAGAGTCATACATCGACCATCCACTCGGGCTCGAAATCATTAAATTCAAGTCTTTCAAATGGTGCTCTGGGAAGTTCAACTTTTAACTTTTGGCCAATAGCATCAGAGGTGAACAGTAATAATATGAAGATTTGTGTTATATATTTCATTTGATTAAATTTTTGTTGTATGGAACAATAATTATTGAGTAAACATACTCAATTAAAAATAATAATAATATTTTCAATTAATAACCGTTCTATTGGCGTAGAACCCACTAAAACATTGCGCAAATATTGATT
>CAYNSF010000070.1:0-11649 GCA_964399855.1 uncultured Aureispira sp.
ATACAATGCAAAAAAAATGCCTACTTTTGATACCAAAACAATATGATTTATCGGCCGGAGATGCCAGCTATTATGAAAAAACAATGGGCGTACTTGATTTTGTGTCCGGTATGACTGATGGTTATGCAACGGAAATGTATAGGAAGATTAAAGGTATAGAGATACCGGCGCATAAGTGATTTTGGATTTATTGTCGTTACGTTAATGATCTTAAAGCAGCCTATAGTTTATATCTTTCCTATTCATATCACTGTTTTGACCTGTGCGGACGGCATTTACTTCCTTTCATCCTCTCTGAACAACCAAGTGCTCGAAAGTAAACCATAAATCATCACCGTTATGGAACTTACAGGCATCAATATGGCAGCCACAATGGGAGATAATTCGGCTCTTACAGCGAAAAACAAACCTATAACATTGTAAAAAAAGGCCAATACAAACGCTCCTTTTATCAGGTTTCGTGACTGGTTCAGCTTCGTCAGGAACGTCAATAAATTTTCAAACGCATTGGCTCCAAGTATAGCATCACATGCTGGTGTAAAATTGTTGGATTCTTCTGAGATCACAATACCTACATCACTTTGCATTAAAGCACCGGCATCGTTGAGCCCGTCACCGATCATCAGTACTTTGTGACCTTCTGATTGGCGGCTTTTAATGTAATTGAGCTTGTCCATTGGTGTCTGATTAAAGACCATTTTGCTATTTGCCGGGAAAAAGGCTTTCAAACGGGCTTCTTCACGGTTATTATCTCCGGATAGAATGGTTATATCATATTTTTTACCAAGTGTTTCCACTAATTGCTCTACGCCTGGTCTCAGATGATGCTCAATGTTAAACCATGTTACAAATTGATTGTCAATTTCGATGAAAACGCCCTTTTTGTCCGCTTCTGGTGTACGATTCAGAAAGGAAGCCGAGCCAATTTTAATATTGTATCCATCTAATACTGTATGTGTGCCGTGACCGGTGATTTCTTCAAATTGTTGTACAGATGTAGCATAATCTCCGTCAATTGCCTTGAAAATTGCTTTGCTCAATGGGTGGTTAGACTGGAAAACAGCAGATTTTATCAAGTATTTTTCCATATCTGACAGTTTTCTACCTGCATTTTCAGCTTGTATATTTTTATGATCGGTAATCGTTCCTGTCTTGTCAAAAATGATTTCATCGACATGTTGGATACGGTCTATGACCTGAACATTTTTCAGATAAAAGTGCTTTCTACCCAAAATGCGGAGTATATTCCCATAGCTAAATGGTAGTGCTAATGCCAACGCACATGGGCAAGCTACTATCAGAACAGCTGTAAACGCATTGAAAGCCAATGATTTGTCAACCAATAACCAATATATCAGCGTCAATATAGCTATGCTCATCACTATTATCGTAAAATATCTGCCAATCTTACCTATCAATGTTTGCGTTTTGGCTTCTTTATCAATACTAAACGAATCCTCTTCCCATAGCTTGGTCAGATAGGATTGATCGACTTTTTTTATAGCCTGTGCCTGAATGTTGGCACCAATATTTTTACCACCAGCAAATAATTTTTCTCCTTTTTTCTTTCTGACTAAATCTGATTCTCCCGTTACAAAACTGTAATCCACTGCCGCTTGGTCACTCATCAGGATAGCATCGACAGGAATGATTTCCTCATTTTTAATCATAACTAAGTCACTGACTTCTATTTTGTCCAATGTACGGGACTGCCAGTTATCTCCATGCCGCACCAAAGCAGAAATTGGGAAATATGATTTGTAATTCCTATCAAATGTGATAGAATAAAATGTATAATGCTGAAACCATTTTCCTATAAGTAGAAAAAAGACAAAACCTGCCAAGCTATCTAAGTAGCCTTCACCCGTTGCGGTCAAAATCTCATAAACGCTCCTGAAAAACAGGGTTAACATGCCAACAGCTATTGGAATATCTATATTAATCTGCCGCATCTTGACTGTCCACCATGCCGACCTGAGATAGTCAAATCCACTGTACAACAATACCGGAATCGCCAATAAAATATTCATGTATCCCAGATAAAACTTAACCGATGCCTTTTCAAATCCAAGATATTCGGGAAAGCTTAGCAACATGATATTTCCAAATGCAAAACCCGCCAATCCAAGTTTATAGAACAATGTCCTGTCCTGTGTAAAACCAGGTTTATTATCAAGTTTTTGCATATTGAGTTCGGGCGGATATCCAATAGATGCCAGCTGCTCAACTACATTTCGGAGTGACACTACTTCAGGATTATAGCTAATCGTGGCTGTTTTTGCCAGAAAATTAACACGTGAATGCACCACGCCAGGAAGCAGTTTATTGATATTTTCGAGCAGCCACAGACAGGATGCACAGTGAATCTGCGGCAATGAAAAGCTAATCTTAGCCAAATTTTCTTCCCTGAATTCGAGTAAATTGTTGACAACACTTTCATCGTCTAAAAATGCGTAATCATGTTTTTTAGCCCATTTCTGGCTAACACCGGGCGTACTTTCAAAATGGTAGTAATCTTCAAGGCCATTGTCCCGCAACACGGTATATATCACCTGACAACCATTACAGCAGAAGTCTTTACCATCATAGACAGGATGCTCCTTCGGACATTTGTCACCACAGTGTGCACATTTTACGGTGGTTTCAGACTTGGATGATGTCAGCTCAAACATGTGTTCCGGGTTGAGAAAAGGCATTTTAGTACTCTGTCAAGATAAAGAACTTAATGAAATGTTGTTCTTTTTCCAAATCTCTACGTTAAAAAGCCTCGCCGAACCACTTGGTCGCCTGTGTTTTTTGCCTTGAGCTTTAAAAAAATAACTGCCATTATAATTTAACTTTATATCTGGACAGAGCACTCGTAATTTATTGCTACCAAAATGCCTTTACAATCAAATTTATATATCTTGAAAAATGTTACAAATCAAATTTGATTCCTTGTGCCAATGGAATTTGTGTGCTATAATTGATCGTATTCGTTTGCCGTCTCATATAAGCTTTCCACGCATCTGATCCTGATTCACGACCTCCACCTGTTTCCTTTTCGCCACCGAAAGCACCACCAATTTCCGCACCACTTGTTCCAATATTTACGTTTGCAATACCGCAATCCGAACCTGCGCATGAAAGAAAACGCTCTGCTTCTCTTAGATTATTGGTCATAATGGCTGAAGATAAACCTTGTGGAACGGCATTTTGAAGCGCAATTGCATTTTCTACACCACCTTCATACCTGATGATGTACAATATCGGTGCAAAAGTCTCATGTTGTACGATTGGCATGTTGTTTTCTGCTTCTATGATACATGGCTTCACATAGCATCCTGATTCATAGCCATCTCCAGAAAGTACGCCGCCTTCAACAAGTATTTTGGCATTTTGCTCCTGTGCTGCTATCAGGGCTTTCAGGTAGTTGTCAACAGCTGCGGTATCGATAAGTGGTCCAACATGTATATTTGGATCTAAAGGATTACCTATTCGCAGTTGCCCGTAAGCCTTAACCAATTTTGATTTTACTTCATCATAAATGTCAGCATGAACGATCAACCTTCTTGTGGAAGTACATCGCTGACCACAAGTACCGACTGCTCCAAATAACGCACCTGTCAACACGATATTCAAATCCGCTGACGGTGTGACGATAATCGCATTATTACCACCCAATTCGAGCAAACTCTTACCCAAACGTTCCGCTACAGTTGCGCCGACGATTTTACCCATCCTCGTGCTTCCAGTTGCCGAAATCAAAGCAACACGATTGTCCGTAGTCATCCATTCTCCTACTTTATAGTCACCTGTTATGATACTATTCACACCTTCGGGGACATCATTGGATTTGAGTACTTTGTGTAATAAATTTTGACAAGCAATAGCGCATAATGGTGTTTTTTCGCTCGCTTTCCATATACATACGTCACCACAAACCAAGGCTAACATCGAATTCCATGACCAAACTGCCACTGGAAAATTGAATGCTGAAATAATCCCTACAATACCCATAGGATGCCACTGTTCATACATCCTATGCTGTGGACGCTCCGAGTGCATCGTCAAACCATACAATTGTCTTGAAAGCCCAACCGCAAAATCACAGATATCTATCATCTCCTGAACTTCTCCGTAGCCTTCTTGGAGTGATTTGCCCATTTCATAAGAAACCAATTTACCTAAAGCTTCCTTATGTTTTCTAAGCTCCTCACCATAAAGCCTTACGATTTCTCCACGCTTGGGAGCCGGCACTTCTCGCCACGTTGTAAAAGCTTTTTGTGCTTGGGCGATGACGGTTTCATATTGTTCTTTAGTAGTAGTGCTGACACTACCAATCAATGCGCCGTCCACCGGAGTATATGAATCGATAAACGTATCCGAAGCTAATGAAACTTGACCCGTCCAGGTACCTTCATTCTTCTGTTGAAGACCCAGCTCTTTCAAAAATGATGTATCCATTTAGTGTTATTTTATATTAAAATTGATGATTTAATCGAATATGACTATAAGAAGCCGCAAAATTACTAAAAATAATGCTGAAAGCAATGGAATTGACCATTGGGAATTGAAAGTTGAAAATTGAAAATTGAAAATGATTTTTGATTTACGATTGATGATATACGATTTTTGATTTTGGTAGTTAGGTTGTTGGCTTGTTGGCGTGTTAGGTTGTTAGGTTTATGATTCCTAACTACCTGATGCGCCAAAGTGCTAAAAGTGCTAATGACCTAAACCTTTAAACTTATAAACAATTCTAACCAACTCCACAAATCAACAAAAAAAAATAAACCTTTACACCCTTAAACCTTTAAACTATCAAAACCAACTCCACAAATCTAACAACTCCAACAAATCAACAATTCATCAAACTGACAACTGTCAACCATTTACACCAACATCAAAACCGGATTCTCCAAATACTGACGTAGTGTATGGAGGAATTGAGCACCCGTCGCACCGTCAACGACCCTGTGATCGCATGATAAAGTCACTTTCATCATATTGCCGATAGCTATTGCATCGTTCTTAACGATTGGTTTTTTGATGATAGAACCTACTGCTAAGATACAGGCATCAGGTGGGTTGATAATGGCCGTAAACTCCTCAATATCAAACATTCCGAGATTGGAAATGGTAAAGGTATTGCCTTGCATCTCCTGTAGTCCGAGTTTCTTCGACTTGGCTTTTCCTGCGAGTTCTTTTACTTCTTGATTGATCACAGACATCGGCTTCATATCTGCATGATGTATCACAGGTACTAACAAACCGTCATCCACTGCTACCGCAACACCGATATTGATATCACGATGATACGTGATCTTATCTCCCAACCAAGATGAATTGATCGCAGGATGCTTTCTGAGCGATGCGGCACACGCTTTCACGACAAAATCGTTGAAAGATATCTTCACTTCGGCGGATTTATTGATTTCTGTTCTTGCAGTGATGGCATTGTCCATATTAATCTCTATCGTGAGATAAAAATGTGGAGCTGTAAACTTACTTTCACCCAATCTTCTCGCAATGGTCTTACGCATCTGTGACACCGGAACATCGCCATAGGCAAATGTTGTAGGCTGTGTATATGCTGGCGAAGCAGCAGGCTGACTTCCTTGTGTGGATATATAATCTTCTATGTCTTTTTTGGTGATACGACCTTGATCGCCCGTTCCCTTCACACTACTAAGTGCAATGCCGGCATCTTTTGCCAAAGATTTTGCCAAAGGTGATGCTTTTACCCTATCATCACTTGTTTGCTCCTGAACTACAGGTGCTGTTGCTACCGTTGATGTAGTTGCTGGCTGACTAACTTGTGGCGTTACTTCAGGTGACTGAACAGTTGTAGGCGCTGATGCAGGTACAGGCGTATCTGTCAATATTGCTTTATAATCTTCGCCTTGATTTCCGATGACAGCGATGATACCGTCCACAGGTACTGCGCCTGATTCCACAGCTATATACAGCATAAACCCATTAAAAAAACTTTCGAGTTCCATAGTGGCTTTATCGGTCTCCACTTCTGCTAGCACATCACCGGCTTTTACGGCATCTCCCACTTTCTTTTGCCATGCTACGATATTACCTTCTTCCATGGTATCGCTCAATCTCGGCATCCTGATAACTTCAGCCATTTTGCTACATTTTTTTTTGAAAGGTCAAAATTACTATTTCCTGACTGATATTACAAAATAATCGGTTAGAAACTATTGGACATCGTTCATTTTACAATCTTGATTGACGAATGGAAAGTGGAAAGATGAGAATGGACAGTGGAGAATGGACAATTGACAGTGGAAAATTGAGAATTACGAAATACGAATTACAAATTACGAATATGGGAATTTTAAAGGCATTGCAAATTCATTCGCAATAAAAACCACGCAATCAATCCCATCAACCGACAACTAATATAACAACTCAATAATTCAACAATAAAACATACACCCTTACACCTTTAAACATTTAAACCAATTAAAACTCATATTGCATTATCATCGCCCAATAAAATCAACCTTACCGTTCTGTACATGATGTACATATCTAATAGAAAAGACCAATTTCTGACATAGTAGATATCCGACCTGATGCGGTTTTCCATATCGCGGTTGCATTCGATAGCGCCACGGTATCCTTTGACCTGCGCCAATCCGGTAATACCCGGCTTGACATAGTGGCGTAGGGCGTATCTTTTGATGATGTCCGAGTACGATTCGTTTTCCGAAACCATGTGCGGCCTAGGTCCTACAACTGACATATCGCCTTTGAGCACGTTAAAAAACTGTGGCAATTCGTCTAAGCTTGTCTTTCGCAATATTTTACCTAACTTCGTTACACGAGGATCGTCTTTTTCTGTTGGTTTTCGGTTGTTTTCCTTATCAGCCCGCATCGTCCTGAACTTATAACAATCGAATTCTTTGCCATTCAAACCGTTTCTTCTTTGTATAAACAAGATCGGATATCCCTGTGATATCAACAATGCCAATGCTATCATTGGAAGCAACCACCATAATATAAATACAAACATCAGAATACTGAAAAAGACATCGAAAAAACGTTTTAGTAACTGATTAAATGAATCATCCAATGGATATCTTTTGTAGGTCTGTATAGGAAATGAATCCAAATATACCATATCCATGCTATTGGTTATCTCTTGTGAAACATTGGGTACGAAACCCACAGAGATATAGTGATCTTCAAACAATTCGGTTAGCTTTTGTATGGTAGAATCGTCCATTTCGCCACCCAAACAGATATAGGCATAATCAATTTTATTGGTATCGACATAAGCTTCTATTTCTGGTATCTGTACCCTGCCATTGGTAAATACTTCTTTGAGCGAAAGCCCGAAATTGGTACGTTCATGTACGAGATTTACGACCACTTCTGTATTATCATTATTACCGACAATGATTAGATTTTTAGAATTGTATCCTTTCTTGAAATATGCTTTATTAAAATAGAAAATAACCGTCCGGGATATCAGCAAATAAGCTCCCAAAATAATCAAAAACAGAATCGACTGTTTATTGGTAAAGAGGCTTTCCGTCTTGATACCCGATACTGTATAAAGTATGAAAGCAAACAGGATCAACTGGTAAAAACTCCGGCTAATATAGTAAATAAACCTGACAAAACGGGAACTCCAATAGAATTTGGTTAATTCTGATATCAGATACCAACACACCAAAAACAACAGATACGCCTTATACTGGTCATCAAACATGCGGGTTATTGTTTCCCAATCCCACACTTTATACAAGTAGTCATAGCGATAAAATAGGAAATAGAAAAACAAGACGGATATCACGAGATAGTCCACTGAAAGCAGGAAGATTTTGAGTTCTGTCCGTAACTTTTTATGCATCCGTTTTTGTTTTGTTTGTCATCAATTTTGCTTTAAAAAGCAGATATATAAATGAGGCATTCCCAACTAAATAGCGCTTCCACATCCGTAGTGGCTCCTGCATAAATCTATAGAACCACTCCAAACCTGATTTTTGCATCCATAATGGTGCTCTCTTAGTGTAACCAGCCATCACATCAAAGCTGCCGCCTACACCCATAATTAAATTAACGGATTTTATTTGATTTTTGTATGTATAAAGTAAATTTTCTTTCTTAGGACTCGAAATAGCAATAAATAACATATTTGGTTTTTTCTCTTCGATCTCTCTGAATACCTCCTTTTCTTCTTCCAAAGTGAAGTATCCGTTCCTATACCCTACTATCAAATCCTGTCCATATTGTTGCTCAAAAATAGTCACAAGTTTGGTAACAACTTCCTCCTTTGCGCCAAGCAAATATATTTTATAACCATACTGATATGCCATGTCCACCAACGCCTGCATCAGGTCAATACCTGCCACCCTTTCTTTGACCGGCTTATTCAAAAATTTCGCTGCCCAAATCACCGCTTGTCCGTCAATATTGATAATATCTGAATCATTAACACTTGTGCGGAGCGTCTGATCCTGTTGAAGATCGACTATTTTAGCCGCATTTATCACGGTATGATGCACCTGACGACCTTGCTCAATAGCCGACCTTATACTGTCCAATGTCTCGGACATTGACAGGTTGTTGTAGTATGTATTGAGTAGGGAAATTCGGTCTTTTGAGTTCATGAATTTTCAAATCGGGTCACAAGGTAGTATTTTTAAACCAAAAATAAAGCGAAATCAGCAAAAACAATTGCTTTTCCTGATTAAATCCTTTTTTGTGCAAATCAAGTATTTTGATAACTTCACGTTTGTCAAACAATTGGTTAAAAAGGCAATTATCGTCCAAAGTCATTTGGGTGATAAACGCTCCGGATTCCTGCTCAAACCACTGACCAGTCGGCGATTTAAATCCTTTTTTGGGACGATTTACGATACTCTCTGGCAATACTTGCTTCGCAAATTCCTTATGGATGAGTTTCCCTTTTCCAGGCTGTACACGATATTTCAACGGTAAAGAGTTAATAAAATCCATGAGTTCAAAATCCAATATCGGCACTCTCGTTTCCACACCAAAATGCATGGATACCTTATCCGTATAAAGCAGTAGATCATCCGCCAGATTCATGTGGGTGTCAATGGTCATCATGGCTTCTGCGGGAGACATTTTACTGCCATCCACCAATTTGTAAAAATAGTTGATTTTCTGATAGCTTGTGTGATCCTGCAAACCTGTCAAACGTTTGATGGCTTCATCATCAAACAACGCATAAGATCGTTCAAATCGACGTATCACATCCTTTTCCGCAGCAGCGTATAGGAATCTTCTGATTTTTTCGTTTTTAAACAGATGTGCCCATGGCTTTAACAATCGTAATGCTGGTACCGGCATCCATTTTCTGTACATTTCCCCCTGATAGCGCGCATAACCGCCCAACGGTTCATCAGCACCCTGACCAGTCAGGACTACCTTGACATGCTGCGCAACTTCCTGATTGAGAAAGTACATTGGGATAGCAGAAGTTGTACCCAAAGGTTCTTCAATGATCGTTACGACTTTTTCAAATATCGCTGCGAAATCCTGTTGATCTATCACGACTTCATGATGTGTTGTACCCAATATTGCTGCCGATATACGGGCATCAGCCAGCTCATTGGCTTCGTCGGCATCCATAAAACCGACTGTAAATGTTTTTATCTTTTCCGGACTGTTTTTAGCCGCAAAATACGTAACCAATGCCGAATCTATACCACCACTCAATAAAGTACCTAACTCCACGTCAGCCATGAGTTGCCGCTGTACAGCCTTTTCAAAAACATCTCCGTATTGATGAACAGCCTGTTGAAACGATATGTCCCTGATCTTTGACTTTGATCTGATAAATTTGCCGTTTTCTATAGTATGATTTTTCAAATCTACTTCCAAAAAATGCCCGGGAAGCACCTTTTTCACTTCATTATAAAGCGTATCTCCGGCAGGATTATACCTCAATTTCAGGAGTTCGGACAATGCTTCTGTATTCAGCGTTGAATTGGCTAATGCATTGATCGGCCTGATTTCAGAGCTAAATATAAATTTTTGATGGTCATGGCGATAATACAAAGGCTTCACACCATAAGGATCCCGCGCTAAATACAATTTTTGTAGTTGCTTATCCAGCAATCCAAAAGCAAAATTTCCATTCAGATGTACAACGCTTTCAATACCGTAAGTTGCCAAATAATGTAGTATGGTTTCCGTATCCGAATGACCTTTAAACCGTACAAGCGGCAACTCCTTTCGCAAATCAAGATGATTGAAAATCTCTCCATTGAAGATGATGACATACCTGCCGTCATCCGTTTGCATAGGTTGATGACCTGTCTCAGACAAATCTAAGATCGATAATCTTCGATGACCAAACACCACTTTTGAATACTGTAGATCATATTGTTCAATATGACCATAGTCTGGTCCCCGATGACTAATCGAGTCCAAAACCGTACTATCAAAAGCCAAATTGACCGTTCCTAAAATCCCGCACATCCTGTTTCCGGTAGTTAATACTGCTAAATGAGGCGTAAAATAAAGAAATTTCAGATTAGTATTCGAATGAATCATACATGATTTTAATAAAATAGATTATTTTTGACACTTGTTTTACAATTACCCGATATGTTTAAATATGTTATTGCGTCCGTTTTCCTGCTAATTCAAGTCTCTGTTTTCGGGCAGTTGTTCTTCACAGAAACTTTTGAATATAAGGATTTTACATCTTTCAAAATCAATAGTCTCGACAAACGACAATGGACATTTTTTCATGCCGAAAATCAGGATTTTAACAATAACAGGCAAATCGAAAAATGGGAAAATATCAAATCAATCGACTTCGTCAAAACACCCGAAAGTAGTGATGTGATTCGTTTCACTTTGAAACGTATGGAACCCAAAATACTTTGGAACGATGTCATGGTACGAGGTGTTATAGATGATGCAAAGGTCGATTATCATAACTTTTTCATGCATATCGCCAAAAACGAAATTGCCACCTGGGACGATCCAACAAGGACAGCTTATAAACCCAACAAAAATTATCAGTTTGAATTTGACATCATGGTACCCGATGATTTTCAGTTTGAACACAACTATTGTGAGACACCTGCACAAGCCAATTACGACTTAGCCGGACAATGGCATTTTAGCTATGATGTATGGAATGGTGCTACTATGTCTCCCATTTCGCTGCGTGTCGTTTGTGACCAATGGATGCTCAACCTCAATCCCAACAATAACCCGGAAGAATACGATGAAGATTTCATTCCATTAGGTAAGATAACACGTGGTCAATGGACACATTTTAAATTTCAATTCAAGCTCAATCACAAGAAAAAAGGATACATACGAGTATGGAAAGATGACGAACTCGTCTTTAAAAAAGAAAAAGCCAAAACGATATTTGCAAAACATTACGAAAAATGTAAAAAATCCACCGTTTATTTTAAGATTGGTATATACAAGCCACATTGGTGGTCACGAACCACGGATGTCGTAGAAAGGGTATTTTATTATGATAATGTCAGGGTGTCGAAGTAGGAATTGTCATACTACTATTAAGTAATATATGATAAGAAGTAAATATATCGTATCTCTACCGAAAAAAGCAATGATACGATACACTATTTAATCCCTAACTTAGAAAAAAATACGTATTACCACAGATTTTTTAAAAAAAAGTGAACA
>CAYNSF010000071.1:0-11015 GCA_964399855.1 uncultured Aureispira sp.
GCAATGAAAAAAAGTAACTGCCGTCCGCATAGGACAAAACATTGATTTGAAAAGCGAGGATATAAGTTTTTTTCTTAAAAAAACACTAAAGTATTACCCTGAAAATAAGTAATATATTTTTGCAACTTAAATAAACTACCTTGATTTTATGCCGCCATTTTAAAAGTAAATACCTTTTAAACATATTATAATTTCGATAAATTCCGCAAATTTTACCCATGTTCATAAGGATATGACTATATTTGCACTATGGAGCAAAAGAAATTGAGTAAAGATATATTGACACGTGCTTTCGAGCTTATGAGTACGGCTAAAAGTATGACTGAGATTTATGAAGACAACTTCAAAGTTGTTTCAAAGTATGTGCATGCTACGTCACGTGGACATGAAGCGATACAGATAGCATTGGGTATGCAATTAACGCCAAAGGACTTCGTATCGCCATATTATCGGGATGATGCAATGTTGCTTTCGATCGGTATGCGTCCTTATGAGTTGATGCTCCAAGTATTGGCAAAGCGAGATGATCCGTTTTCGGGTGGTCGCACCTATTATTGTCATCCGAGCCTTAATGACGATGATAAAGTTAAAATTCCTCATCAATCATCGGCGACAGGTATGCAAGCGATTCCAGCTACAGGCGTGGCTATGGGCATTCGATACAAAGAAATACACAATTTGCAACATGAGCATGGCGCTGTGGCGGTTTGTTCGTTAGGAGACGCATCCGTCACTGAAGGAGAAGTGGCAGAAGCATTTCAAATGGCAGCATTGAAGCAACTTCCGGTTTTGTACCTTGTACAGGACAATGGTTGGGACATTTCAGCCACAGCGGAAGAAACCAGAGCGATGAATGCCAAGGAATATATAAAAGGCTTTCCGGGAATTGAAGCTATATCAATTGATGGTACCGATTTTGAAATGTGCTATCAAACAGTACAAGATATATTAGCTACCATGCGAAAAGAAAGAAGGCCGTTCCTGTTACACGCTACCGTGCCTTTATTAAATCATCATACATCCGGAGTACGAAAAGAATGGTATCGTCATGATCTTGACGAGCATAAGGAAGATGACCCTTATCCAAAATTGATAGCTAGCTTAAAAAAACATCGCATTTCGGAGTCCACTATTCAAACGATCATTCAGCAAAGCCAGGAAACCGTTGAGTCCGACTTAGACAGAGCGCTTGCTGCACCCGATCCGGTTCAGGAAGATTTGTTTACCCATGATTTTGCTGAGACATCCGTTACGCAGGAAGTTGGAGATAGATCGCCTGCCGGAGCAGAAGAAAAGGTCATGGTGGACTGTGCTTTGATAGCTGTTCAGGAACTCATGGAATCGCATCAGGAATGCCTTTTATACGGTCAGGATGTTGGCGGAAGATTGGGTGGTGTATTCCGGGAAGCTGCTACGTTAGCTCAGAAATTTGGTGACGAACGTGTTTTTAATACGGCTATTCAAGAGGCTTTTATCGTTGGAAGTACGGTTGGACTCTCTGCAACAGGCCTAAAACCCATCGTTGAAGTACAGTTTGCAGACTATATATGGCCGGGACTTAATCAGTTGTTTACGGAAGTAAGCCGAAGTTGCTATCTTTCCAATGGGAAATGGCCGGTAAGCATGATACTGCGTGTTCCTATCGGTGCTTATGGAAGCGGTGGCCCATATCACAGTTCAAGTGTCGAATCTGTGCTGACAAATATCCGGGGTATTAAAATCGCTTATCCAAGTAATGGTGCAGACCTTAAAGGACTGATGAAAGCAGCGTATTACGACCCAAATCCGGTCGTTTTCTTAGAACATAAAGGACTGTATTGGAGTAAAGTTCCAGGCACCGAAACTGCCAAGAGAAAATTGCCTTCCAAAGATTATATCCTGCCTTTTGGTATTGGCAATATGGTTCAGGAAGCGACTGTGCCATCTGACCAAAACAAGGTATTGGTCGTCACTTATGGCATGGGTGTACATTGGGCATTGAATATTGATAAAGCCTTGAAAGACAAGGTAGGTATCCTCGATTTGCGTACACTATATCCATTGGATGAGGCGCTTATTTTTGCGAAATCTAAGGAATACGGCAGGATATTGGTCTTGACCGAAGAACCCGTCAATAATACTTTCGCACAAAGCATCGCTGCCAGAATCCAGGAACATTGTTTTGAATATCTTGACGCACCGGTTCGAACCTCAGGCGCAGAAAATATGCCTGCCATTCCACTCAATGAGATATTGGAAAAAACGATGCTTCCCAATCCCCAGAAATTGAGTACGGCGTTGAGTAAGCTTTTAGAATATTGATTGGTTGTTTACATCACATTGAATCGGATACTACCGTATATTTTTTTATAAATATTGGTTTATTTTGGATATTACATTCATATAATTACCTTATTCGTATGAACAGGTACATTTTTTTCCTACAAAATTGTCAAAATGTTGCAATAAAAAGGTTTGAAATACATTGAATATTGGCTTAAAACAGTACCTTTGTATTTATTTAATATAAATCTATCATTAATTTAGGGCTGATTTATTATTATACAGTAATTTAGCAAAAAAAATCAAATCAATGAAACAGTAACATGGATCCAATACATGCCAATACCCGTATTTCTACGTTGCTGAAACAGAGTCCCGATGCGCTTGAAGCGATTATCAGCATATCTCCCAAATTTACAAAACTGCGAAATCCCTTATTGCGCAAGCTAATGGCTTCTCGTACTACTATCAGTATGGCAAGTAAAATCGGTGGCTGTCGGGTTGAAGTTTTTTATGAAAAGCTCCAACCGTTGGGCTTCATCATCGAAAATGAAAAGAATATCGCACATCATGATACATCCATTCCGATGCCTGACTTTGTACGCAACCGTTCGGATGTCAATACCATAGATTTAGATGTACGACCGGTATTGGAAGCCGGAAATGACCCATTGACGATGATTATGGATGAGCTCCGGTCGTTGAAATCAGGAGAAATACTCAGAATTATCAATACTTTTGAACCGATACCATTGACGATATTACTTGAAAAGCAAGGCTATCAGACGTATTCCGAAATCGTGAGCGAGCATCTCGTTTATACCTATTTGTACAATCCAAACAATATCTATCAAGTAGAGCCAGTTCTACAATCTGAAAACGAAGATTGGGATAAATTGATTGCCCGATTTGGAACGCAATTAAAGACGATAGATGTCCGAATGTTAGAGATGCCATTGCCTATGCTGACGATATTGGAACATCTTGACGCACTTAGTACTGATGAAGGATTGTTTGTGTATCACAAGCGCATACCCGTATTTCTACTTCCGGAATTAAAGGATCGTAATTTTGACTATCGAATCAAGGAAATCAGTGATGCTGAAGTCCATTTATTAATCTTTAAAGTTTGACCGATATGATTGGAAGCCCTTTTAACAATGCATTTATCAAAACTACATCTCATAAAGTGGTGTTGCCGTTTTATATCTACGGAGCAATTTCATTTTTAGTTGCAGCGATACTATTGTTGTCTTCTCATGTTGATTTTGAAGGACATTATTTCAATCCGCGCATACTGGCGATTACCCACATCATGGCATTGGGTTGGGGAACGATGATCATCTTAGGTGCAAGCCACCAGCTTGTTCCGGTACTTACAGAAGGACAACTTTACAGCGAAAAATTGGCTACATGGTCATTTTATCTGGCTGCGTTCGGCATTCCGATGCTGGTATATGCATTTTATGTATTCAATATGGGTCCTATTGCCAAATGGGGCGGTAGATTTGTGCTTATATCCGTACTACTGTATCTCATCAACATCGCCAACAGTATTGACAAAAGCAATAAAGGGCGGAATGTACATGCTACCTTTGTATTGGGAGCTGTTATCTGGTTGTTTTTAACGGTATTGGTTGGTCTGGCTTTGGTGTATAACTTTACGTACAATTTACTACCCAAAGACCATTTACATTACTTGTATTTCCATGCTCATTTGGGTATCATCGGTTGGTTTTTATTATTGATAATGGGTGTCGGGTCGAGATTGATACCCATGTTTTTGATTTCAAAATATACCAATAACAAGTTGCTGTGGACAGTTTTTATCCTGATTAATCTTGCACTTTTGTTTTTTGTCGTCTTTTTTTACTGGATGGAAGCGTTGGTTGGTCTCACATTTATACCCGTAATCTTCATATTGTCAGCTATTGTGATGTTCGGGTTTTATTGCTATAAAGCCTACCGGCAAAGGCTACGCAAACAGATAGATGACCAACTAAAAATCTCCTTGTTGGCGGTTGCTATGCTGATATTGCCCTTGATGATGTTGATTATCGTGATTTCACTATTACTTACCGTAACGAGTTTAGAAACCAACCTGATCCTTACTTATGGATTTCTGATATTTTTTGGTTGGTTGACAGCGATTATTCTGGGTATGACCTTTAAGACATTGCCTTTTATCGTCTGGAATAAGGTTTATCATCAACAGGCTGCACTGACGACCACACCCAATCCAAAAGATTTGTTCAGCTCAACGATATTTAAAATCATGGCAGTGACCTACATTATTGGAATGGTTTTATTTGCAGTGGGAATATTGATAGTACAAAGTATTTTGCTCAAATCCGGCGCTGTATTGATACTCATAGCGGCCATACTTTACAATTTAAATGTTTTCAGGGTCATCAATCACAATATTGAAAAGCAATGACTATAAAAACTAATAATCATGAAAAATGTGCATTGGCTTGTGAAGCATTGAAGCAAGTGATGGACCCGGAAATTGAACTAAACATCGTGGATTTAGGATTGATTTATGAGATAAATTTTGATGAAGCGATCAAACAGGTACAATGCATCATGACGCTGACGACATCTTTTTGTCCAATGGGAGAGTCTATCATGAGCCATGTGATGATGGAACTTGAGATGCAGTTTCCAGGATACGACGTGGACATACATTTGGTTTTTGATCCACCATGGGATTATGAGCGGATTTCTGAAGTAGGTAGGGCGTTTTTAGGTAGATGATGTTGTCGGATTGAGTTGGTTACATAATTTTGATTATTGTTGTCTGATAATATTTTAAAGATTCATCGCTTTGCTTTGAATGACGCATGTTCTATTAGGATTGTCATCTCGAACAGCGTGAGAGATCTCATCGATTTGATTTATTTTTTTTATCGGATAATAGTGAATTTTGAATTAATGTCGTTTAGTTAAACAATGCGTGTGAGACCACGTGTGGCCGATTTTTTAAAAACCCATTGTTTTTTCGGCTTTTTGCCCCGGCCCTGAAGGGGGAAGCCGAAAAATGTTAGTTCATCCTTTAGTTATAAGAGCCAAATAACGATCATTTTTTCTTATATTAGTTGAACCAATCTTTTTAAAAACCACTTTAAAATCCTTAACTAAACGACATTGATACCTGAGTTGATACTTTTAATCCTTCAACTTTGCATTGCATATTCTACCCTAATTTTATCCATAACTGGTTGCACACTTCGAATTATTTCTTCACTGAATAGCTTGATAAACTTTTGCTTCACAAAGTGGTGATGCGTAACGAGCCCTATATTCCGTATGGGTACAGGATCGTTAAAAAATCGAACATGCTTCTTGTCTTCTGGCGGAAAATTGTTCAACGATAGTAATGGCAATAACGTTTTGCCCTTGGATGCTTTGGTAAAGCGTATGAGACTATCAATGGAACCTGCCTTGAAACTGATATTTTGACTGGCTAAATGTTCCTGATTTTCAAGCTCACAAATGCTGACTACCTGCGAACGCATACAATGGCTTTCCTCCATAAGCCAGAAATTATCAGGTTTGAGTTCATCAACAGATATCATTCGATGCTTAGGTTGATTCAGATCAAAGTAAATAAATGCTTCGTCATACAATGGATATTCGATGAGTTCAGGGTCGTGAATTGGTGGAGAAACGATGCCAATATCAAGGTCGCGGGATTTGAGTTGCCGAATGATCGAATTCGTGCTGTTTTCCTTGATTTGAATATTAAGATCCGGGTATTTTTGTGCAAAACTATTCAAAAACAGCGGTAATAAAAATGGAGCTACTGTATGAATGCAGCCAATTTTCAGCGTACCTTTGGCTTCACCTTTTATCTCACGAGCCAGTTCTTCCAATTGTGATATCTCGTGGGTTATTTGCTTGAGCTGAAAAATAACTTGTTCGCCTTCTTTGGTAATTGATACCGGTTTAGTCTTGCGTTCAAAAATCTTTATGCCTATTTCATCTTCAAATTTCGATATCATGGTACTCAATGTGGATTGTGAAATAAAACATCGTGCAGCCGCATTTTCAAAATGTCGAAGCTCCGCTACTGCCAGAACGTAATCAAATTGTTGGATATTCATCTATATTATCAATATTGTTATCTAAATTATCGTTTTTATAAATCAAATATATAACTTAATTTTGCAGGATAAAAATAAATCTTTATAAATATGAGTAATGATAAGAAAAAATTGACTTCTGTATCGGGTCGGCCAATAGCAGAAAATCAAAATGTAAAAACGGCCGGTAAGCGTGGCCCGATGTTATTGGAAGATTTCTGGTTCTTAGAAAAATTAGCTCACTTTGACAGAGAGGTTATTCCTGAGCGCCGTATGCACGCTAAAGGTTCTGGTGCTTTTGGGAAATTTACGGTAACGCATGATATTTCAAAATATACAAAGGCAGCTTTGTTTTCCAAAGTCGGAAAGGAGACGGATGTATTCGTTCGGTTTTCGACAGTTGCCGGCGAACGTGGAGCTGCTGATGCAGAGCGTGATATTCGTGGTTTTGCGATGAAATTTTATACAGAGGAAGGCAATTGGGATCTTACAGGTAACAATACACCGGTTTTCTTCCTCAGGGATCCATATCGTTTTACAGACCTCAACAAAGCTGTAAAGCGCGACCCGAAAACGAACCTGAGAAGTGCTAATCACAACTGGGATTTTTGGACATTATTGCCGGAAGCATTGCATCAGGTTACGATCACGATGAGTGAGCGTGGTATTCCAAAATCATACAGACACATGCATGGATTTGGTAGCCACACGTTTAGCCTCATCAATGCCAATAATGAAAGATTGTGGGTGAAATTCCATTTTAAAACGGAACAGGGTATTCAGTATCTTACGAATGAGGAGTCACAAGCTATCATAGGTAAAGACAGAGAGAGCCACCAGAGAGACCTATTTGAAGCTATCGAAAAAGGAGATTTTCCACGCTGGCGCATGAAGATACAAGTGATGACAGAGGAACAAGCTTTTAATTGTCCTTTCAATCCATTTGACCTGACCAAAGTATGGCCACATGGAGACTACCCACTTATTGATGTCGGTGTACTTGAATTAAACCGTAATCCTGAAAATTATTTTGCAGATGTAGAGCAAGCCGCTTTCAATCCTGCAAATGTAGTGCCGGGTATCGGATTTTCTCCTGACAAAATGTTACAAGCTCGATTGTTTTCGTATGGCGATGCACAGCGCTACAGATTGGGTGTCAACCATTACCAGATACCGGTCAATAAGCCACAATGTCCATTTCATAATTTCCATAGAGATGGCGCTATGCGAGTAGATGGCAACGAAGGTTCGACGCTTCATTATTTCCCAAATAGTTATGGACAATGGGAAGAAAATAAGGACTATACGGAACCTGCATCTAAATTGTATGGCGATGCCGATCATCACGATTTCAGAGCAGATGACGACGACTATTACACACAGCCTGGTAATCTCTTCCGTTTGATGAATGCTGAACAACAACAGCGTTTATTTAACAATACGGCAGCAGAGATAGGCGGTGCAGAACGTTTCATCCAGGAGCGACACATCACCAATTGCTACAAAGCTGATCCAAACTATGGCAAGGGTGTAGCAGCAGCATTAGGTATTGATATTGCTTCTTTAGATTTATAATACAACCGAATTGCGGTAATAATAAAAATGCCTGTGCCTTTGGTACGGGCATTTTTATTACTGTATGTTATATGTCATTTTATTATATATTGTTATAAAAACTATATTTTAAAAACGAATAAACTATTTAAGGTAATAATAGGTCGTTATGATTATATTTATTAGCTTTGTTACTCAATTTTTCACAGAATGAAAGCAGGTTCGGGATTATCTTGTTTTATCGCAGTGTTTATGATGTTACCTCTATTTATGGTAGCGCAACATGAAGATGCCGTGATGATAAGAAACATTTATGATGAAGCACTCAAAAATGGTCAAGCATACCACCTTTTGAATGATTTATGTAAGCAATATCCAGGACGTATTTCAGGTTCGGATACGTATGTGCAGGCGGCGTATTATCTGAAAGAAAAGATAGCCACCATTTCGGGTGTCGAAAGCCAACTGCAAGATTGTGATGCAGAATATTGGCATCGTGGTAATCCTGAAGAAGCATACATTATATTGCCAGACGGCCAAAAAATCAACATCAATGTGTTAGCTTTGGGCAATTCTATTGCAACACCTACGAATGGTATCACGGCTGAAATCATTGAAGTTCAATCATTAGACGATGTAGATAAGTTGGGCAGGAAGCATATTGAGGGTAAAATCGTTTTTTACAATCGCCCGATGGATCCAACGAGAATACGTACTTTTCACGCTTATGGTGGTGCTGTTGACCAGCGAGTTTATGGACCAGCCAAAGCAGCAGAATACGGAGCAGTGGCAGCCATAGTACGTTCGATGACGACGCTTCAAAGTAGTCATCCGCATACCGGCGTTACGGTGTATAAAGACTCTGTACACCGCATACCAGGATTGGCGATCAGTACGAACGATGCCAATATGATTAGTCAGCATTTAAAGAAGAATAAAGTCCAAGCATTTCTAAAAACAGACTGTGAGTCTAAAGGAATGCAATACGCACCTAATGTCATCGGAGAGATAAAAGGCAGTGAATTTCCAGACGAAATCATCTTAGTCGGAGGACATTTGGATAGTTGGGATGTAAGTCAAGGTGCGCATGATGACGGTGCAGGATGTGTACAGTCGATTGAAGTGCTGAGGATATTGGTTGCCTTAGATTACAAACCAAAACGGACGATACGCTGTGTGATGTTTTCCAATGAAGAAAATGGTTCGGCAGGTGGTAAAACTTATGCTGCCGTATCCAATGAAAAACGAGAATTTCATCTTGCAGCTATCGAATCAGATGCAGGAGGATTTACACCACGAGGTTTTAGTTGTGAAGCAGATACATCTGTTTTTAAGCATTATTTCAAACATATAAATCAATGGCTGCCCTTACTCGAAACGTATGGCTTACATTTTTTCAAAGGAGGTTCTGGTGCTGATGTCAGTCATTTAAAATCTCAAAAAGGGCTTTTAATCGGGCTTTCTCCTGATTCACAACGATATTTTGACATACATCATTCCGCTAAGGATGTCATAGAAAACGTCAATCAACGCGAACTCGAATTAGGTGCAGCAGCGATGACAAGTTTAGTTTATTTACTAGATAATTATGGAATTAAAGAAAAATATGAGTAGTAACCAGCATGTACAAATAGATGAATTATCCTTTGTAAAATATATTGATGCTTCGGATATAGACGTAAAAATCGACGAAATAGCAGATGCCATTCGGGAAGATTACCACGATAAGTTTCCCATGTTTTTGGTCATCATGAATGGTGCATTTATATATGCTGCCGATTTGCTCAGAAAACTGAATTTTCCGTGTGAATTGAATTTCATTCGCATCAAATCCTATCATGGCACTTCGACCACAGGCAAAGTTGATATTTATATGCCACCCAACATTAGTTTTAAAGACCGACATATCATCATATTGGAAGACATCGTTGATACAGGCAATACTATGGCGGCGTTCCTTCCAGAATTAGAAAAAAGTGAACCTGCAAGTATCGCCCTTTCCGCCATTCTGATAAAGCCCGAAGCGCATCTTCATGCATTGGAGGTGAAGTATCCCGGATTTACCATTCCTAATAAGTTTGTAGTAGGTTATGGTTTGGATTACAATGGTAAAGGACGCAATCTGAAAGATATTTATCAACTTTTGGAATGATGACACCCGAAGAAAAAGCATATAACATCGTTCAAAAACACATGTTGGGTAAGGATGCTTTCTCCCAGTGGCTTGGCATTGAATTGCTCAATATACGTCCGGGACATTGCACATTGCAGATGACTGTAAGTGCTGAAATGCTCAATGGTTTTGCGATAGCACATGGTGGCATAGCCTATTCTTTAGCGGATAGCGCATTGGCTTTTGCGAGCAATAGTCATGGGATACAAGCTGTTTCGGTAGAGACTTCTATATCTCATACGAAGCCAGTACAAGCCGGTGACATCATAAAAGCCATAGCCGTAGAGAAAAATCTAACTCGCCGTTTAGGGATCTACGAAGTAACAATGACCAATCAGCATGACCAGATTATAGCACTGTTTAAAGGCACGGTATTTAGGAAAGATACGAGTTGGGTTTAATTTTATTGTTGATTTGTCGATTTGTTAGATTTGTGGAGTTGATTGAATTAGTTGTCGGTTGATGGTTGTCGGTTGATGGAATGAAATTGGTTTAAAGGTTTATGGGTGTAAGGGTTTAATTTTTACTGTTGATTTGTCGATTTGTTAGATTTGTGGAGTTGATTGAATTAGTTGTCGGTTGATGGTTGTCGGTTGATGGAATGAAATTGGTTTAAAGGTTTATGGGTGTAAGGGTTTAATTTTTACTGTTGATTTGTCGATTTGTTAGATTTGTGGAGTTGATTGAATTAGTTGTCGGTTGATGGAATAATTCGTCAATCAAAAAAATCATTTTCAACTTTCAATTTCCCATTGTCCACTGTCATTGGCTCTTTAGCGTTTCAGGAAGTCAGGAATTATAAACCTAACACGCTAATACGCCAACAACCTAACTTCTATAATCTAAAATCAAAAATCGTCAATCGTAATTTAAAATTAACCATTAACAATCAATGTCGTTTAGTTAAGGAAATTAGAGCGGTTTATAATTCATATGGTGCT
>CAYNSF010000072.1:0-10068 GCA_964399855.1 uncultured Aureispira sp.
TAGAGAGCGGCGACTTCACAGCAACTAAGAAGATGATCATCATCGAGTAATCGAAAAGAATACTTGTTGATAGTATAAAAGAAAGGCACACGCAGATTTGCGTGTGCCTTTTTTTGTTGTGTAAGGAGCGTTCTGGAAGAGTGTTTAAAGCATAATGAGAGAACAAGTCCGATAATGAACATTGTGGGTCAAGTGTTGAAAAATGTTGTACAGATAGTGACTACAGTCATTTTAAGAGATTTGTTGGGATTAGTCTGTATATAATCAGTATAAAATAGGAGCAAAACTCCTCGAGATTAAAATCGAGGAACGGCTCAAGAAGCGTATGGAGCAAAGGAATACGATAGCAACCTAAATATGCAAAAAAAAACATGTTATTTATTGATAAATATGATGAGATAGTTGTGTACATAACAACACCTTTAAAATACTAATACGTTAGAGAAAGCGGTACATAAATCAATGTTATTTTGCCAAAATTTACTTGTGTTTGCTTAATACTTACTAATGTATCTAACGTTTGATTAATTTAATTTATAGCTCTCCCCAAAGTTTATTGTCTAATTTTAGAACTAATAATAACCGTATTCATGTGTGACAATCTTAATCCTAACAAGGATTTGTTGTTCTCTTTGAATTGTGGAATCATCCCGTCTTCATTGATACTATTGTGAAAGTAGAAAACTGTATAAATTATCTGTAAACTTATAATTTGCCCTAATTTAACTTTTTGTGACTTTGTTCAGCTTTTTTGCAAGAAAGTAGATTTTTTTGAGATTAATATTCATTCGATAATCATATTTAGTCTTGTAAATAATACGATTCGTCCAATTAAATTAACCATTATTACTAAATCGTATTACATTTGTATTCATTTAATACTGTAGTTTATGAAAAAGAATTTATTTTTAATCACTTTTATTTTAATTCAATCTATAATGATGAATGCACAGCAAGCTCCTATTTTGGACAGAGATTTATTTTTTGGTAATCCAGAGATATCAAGTGGACAGCTTAGTCCTGATGGAAAATGGATATCATTTATGAAAGAATATGAGGGTATTATGAATATCTGGGTGAAGAGATTTGATGAGCCGTTCGAAAAAGCAAAGCCATTGACTGATAGCAAACGGCCACTTTACGGATACTACTGGTCTGAGGACGGAAAGTACATCTTATATGTAAAAGATAAAGATGGGGACGAAAACATCAATGTTTTTGCAGTTGACCCGACTTCAATGGTAGCAGCAGGAAGCGTACCCGAATCAAGAAATCTCACACCGCTTAAAGATGTGACAGCCCAGATATATGCAGCGAGTCAGAAGAATCCGGATTTGTTGATGATCGGTATTAATGATAGAGATAAAGCATGGCATGACCTTTACACACTATATATCTCAACAGGAAAGTTGGAAAAAATCTTTGAAAATAATGATAGGATTACGGGATATGATTTTGACTGGGATGACAATCTCAGAGTGCTTTATCAGACCGACGAAAAAGGCAATACAAAATTTTTATACAAGGAAGCTGACAAGCTCATACCAATCTATGAAACCACTGTTACGGAGCAGGCTTACATTTCAGGATGGAATGCGGACAACTCCAAATGTTACCTTATTACCAATAAGGGAGACTTGGATCTAAGTACGTTGTACTTGATGGATCCGAATTCACAACAACTAACGCTGATAGAAAGTGATCCAAAAGGCAAAGTTGACTTTGGTGGGTTACGACTTGACCGAAATACCAGAAAAATCATTTCTACATCCTATACAGCGGATAAGACAGAATATTATTGGAAGGATAAAGCTTGGGAAGCGAATTATAACTTTCTACAAAGTAAATTTCCTGGTCGGGAAGTTGGATTTCAAAGTGCAACCACTGATTATTCAAAGTTTTTAGTAGCAGTAGGTGGTGATAAATATGCAGCCGAATCCTACTATTTTGATGTAAAAACGCAAAAACTCATTCATCAATATACTCCAAGACCTAAACTCAAAGAAGTTGAGCAATATCTTGCAGAGATGAAGCCTTTAACCTACAAAAGCAGTGACGGTCTCGAAATTCCCGCATACCTTACAATTCCAGTAGGCGTTGAACCAAAGAATCTTCCTGTCGTCGTATTGGTACATGGAGGTCCAAAAGGTCCAAGAGATTATTGGGGATTTAGTTCTTTAGTACAGTTTTTAGCCAATAGAGGTTATGCCGTGCTACAGCCTAATTTTCGTGCAAGTGGTGGATACGGCAAGAAGTTTTTGAATGCCGGCGACCTACAATGGGGACTTTTGATGCAAGATGATATCACTTGGGGCGTGAAATACCTGATCGATAATGGAATCGCAGATAAAAACAAAGTAGCTATTATTGGTGGTAGCTATGGAGGATATGCGACTTTGGCAGGATTGGCTTTCACACCGGATGTTTATGCTTGTGGTGTAGATATTGTAGGGCCAAGTAATATTTTTACTTTATTAGAATCTGTTCCTGCATATTGGGAATCGGGTAGAGCATTCTTATATGGTATGACGGGAGATCCTAATACTGAAGAAGGGAAAAAGCGCATTCGTGAGGCAAGTCCGCTATTTAGTGCCGACAAAATCACAAAACCTCTGTTGATCATTCAAGGTGCTAATGACCCGAGAGTGAAGAAAGCAGAGGCCGACCAAATCGTCATTGCTCTTCGTGATAATGGAAAACAAGTCGAATATCTTTGTGCAGAGGATGAAGGTCACGGATTTGCAAAACCGGTAAACAATATGGCGATGTTTGCTAAAGCAGAAAAGTTTTTAGCTGGCGTATTGGGTGGAAAATATCAAGCGTCTATACCGGATGATGTGGCAAAACGCTTACAAGAAATAACGGTCGATATACAAACTGTTACGTACAAGCCGAAAGAAGCTGTTACATCCGCAACAAAGTTGCCTGCGTTAAAAAGCAAGTTTTCCGAAAGAGAAAACGACTATGACCTAACCATTGAAGTGCAGGGTCAAACCATACCGATGACGATGAAACGTACAATAGCTAATAACAACGGCAATTGGACCGTATCTGATAAGGCCAATGGGATGATGGGAGATATGAATGATGCAGTCACTTATAGTACCGCATATACACCACTTCGCCGTGAAATAGCGCAAATGGGAGCAGAAATACCCGTTACATTTACCGAAAATTCAATGTCTGTATCCATGCAGGGCAATACTATGAATATTGACTTTACTTCAGCTTTTATAAGTGATGGAGCAGGTTTGGACTTGATCGTTGCCGGTTTACCATTGGCAAAAGGATATACCATAGTAGTTGAAATGCCAGATATGACAGCCATGAAACCAAAACAAGTAAAAATAGCAGTGACAGGTACAGAAGATATTTCCGGTGTAGAGCATACTATCGTTGAAATCGTTTCGTTGGACAATGAAATGGATAAAACAACTATGTGGATCAATCCATTAGTAGGAGATGCTTCAAAAATGGTACAAATACTGCCTGCAATGGCCAATGCTAAATTGACAACAGTTAAAAAGTAAGCAACTACTGGTTAGTCCATAAAATGATCTTAATAATATCGTTTCTAAACCACTAAGGGCACTCAGCGTTTCACTAAGATACACTAAGGTTTCTGTGTGTTTCTTAGTGGTTTACTAAGTGTTCTTAATGGTAGAGGATATCTTTGTCAATTTCATCAAATAAATATCACAATATAACTTAAGTCTTTTTGTGGTCAGAGTACTACTTAGATTTTGGTTTTCAAATCGTAAAATAAGAGGTTTTTTGATTGAAATCGATCATACCTGAGTAAATATTAAACTTTGTAAAAGCTTTTAAGACAAATAAAAAAGTTGTCAAAAAAATCAATATCCCTGATATCATAAAATGTGTCAGGGATATTTTTAATACTAAACAGATTAACAAGTCAAGTATATCAAACAAATAACCTATTGACTTGCAAAAAGTGGATTAAAAAGCTTACATTTGCGGCGAATTTTACAATTTAAAAGAATGGATCGTAAACAATATACAGGATTACTGTTAATCATGCTAATTCTTTTCGCTTGGACTTTTTTTATGAAACCGACCGAAGAGCAATTGCGTGAAAGCAGAGAAAACAATGAGATCGTAGAAAAAGCCGAAGAAATAAGCCAACCTACTACTTTTGTCGATACAGTAGTAGCTAATATCCCAGAGTCTCCAATTAATGACTCAATTAATAATGCAGAAAACAGAGTGCGATATGGCGCATTTGGTATTTCGACCAAAGGAAATGAAGAACTTTCTGTTTTAGAGAATGACAAAATCAAGATCACTTTTACCAATAAAGGAGGAAACATCAAAGAAGTAGTTCTTAAAGAACACTATAAATCCATAACAGATTCAAACCATGTCGAGACAAAGGAACTCATCAAAATGATGAATCAACCTGGCAATAGATTTGACTTTGACATACCCGTTAGTGATGCTTTTGGTAAAAAAGTCAATACATCAGACATCTATTTCCAATCAGAGCAAGAGGGGAACACGATCATATTCCGTGCTACTACAGACAATGGTGGAGCTTTCGAACAAGTCTATACTTTAGAACCCAATAATTTCGTGTTGAATTACGCTATTCGCACTAAAAATTTGTCTAAAGTAGCCAATGGCAATTCAATACATTTTACATGGCTTAACCATTTGAGTAAATACGAAAAAGGAGAAAGCTTTGAGCAAAATTATTCAACTGTCTATTTTAGGGAAGCGGATAAAAAAATGGACTACTGTAGCTGTACAGGCAATGATACGGAATCGCTGAACAACAAAGATGTACATTGGATGTCACATTCCAACCAATTTTTCAACACTTCGTTGATAGCCAAGGGAAAGCCATTCCACAATGGAACGATGACTACAGAAATGACAGAACTGAAAAACAGTCCTTTTACCAAAATTACTGGCTCTGAGATTGATGTGCCGATCGAAAATTGGGACAATGGTCAGTTTGAAATGACGATGTATATTGGACCTAATGAATTTAAAAATCTCAGCGCCTTTGATGTTGGATTAGAAAATATTATCCCATTTGGTTCAAGTATTTTTGGGACGATCAATAAGTGGTTTATCCGTCCAGTATTTGATTTCCTTTCTATATATATCAGTAGCAAAGGACTTGTAATCATCTTGTTGATTTTCTTTATTAAAATGGCTTTGTATCCATTGATGTATAAAATGTTGCATTCTCAAGCTAAAATGAGTGCATTGAAACCAGAAATAACACAGATACGAGATAAGTTCAAAAACGACATGAATCAACAGCAAATGGAAACCATGAAGATCTATAGAGAGCATGGTGTAAGTCCATTTGGTGGTTGTATGCCTATGGTACTACAAATGCCTATTTGGTATGCTTTATTCCGGTTTTTCCCGGCATCCATTACCTTCCGGCAAGAACCATTCTTATGGGCGACAGACCTTTCATCCTATGATGTACTGTTCTATATGGGGTTTGAAATACCATTTTTCGGAGCGCATGTAAGTTTATTTACACTACTTTGGACGGTTTCTACCATCGTATATACGTATTACAATATGCAAAATATGGAAATGGCCAATGCCAATCCTGCTATGAAGTACGTACAGTATATTATGCCAGTGATGTTTTTAGGATTTTTTAATAATTACGCATCGGGACTTACTTGTTATATGTTCTTCAGTAATTTATTTAATATTTTACAGACCGTCATTACCAAAAATTATATATTTGACGAAAAGAAAATTAGGGAAGAATTGATGAAAGAAAAGGCTAAGCCGAAGAAAAAATCATCTTTCCAAGAGCGACTTGAGGAGGCCATGAAGCAGCAACAAGCCGCAAAGCAACAGCAACAAGCATCCAAAGATAAGAAAAATAAAAAATAAGATTATTTATATTGCTGACACAGTGCTCAATTGGAATATGCCAAATGATAACGTCCTAAACATAAGGCGTAGGTATGTCTTATGCTATGGCGAATGTAAAATGGATACCATACATACATTTCAGTGCCAAATTTTGATTTTTTTTTATGGTTTAATTATCAATAAAAAGTGCCATAAGCTATGAGTAAAGTTAAAATAGTCGGTGTCATAGGTGCCGGAAGCTTTGGCATCACGTTAGTTAAGATCCTGACACGCAATGTCGATGTATTAATCTATACGCGCAAGCAGGAAAATGTAGATACCATAAACAAGGAACATCATTATCATGGTCATCCTATCAGCGAAAGGGCGATAGCAACCAATGATATCGCTGAGATAACTTCAAAATGCGAATTGCTTTTTGCGGTAGTACCATCTTCGGCTTTTAGAAATATGATGAAGGATTTCAGTCCGTTCCTCAAGCCGTCACACATCATTATTCACGGTACGAAAGGATTGGATGCCAGCATGATAAATCATGAGGATTGGGAAAGTCTTAATTTCAACAAAAACGATATACGTACCATGTCGGAAGTGATCCGACAGGAAAGTAGCGTCATCCGTGTGGGATGTATTTCAGGCCCCAACCTCTCTAAGGAAATACTTTCTGGGCAACCAGCGGCTACCGTTATAGCCTCTGAATTTGATGAAGTCATCAGATTGGGTCAAACGGTGTTGAGTTCTCGAAAATTCTTTGCTTTTGGTTCTCACGACTTGAAAGCTGCCGAGATAGCAGGGTCTTTTAAAAATATTATAGCAGTGGCTTCGGGCATTCTTGCAGGTTTGGGCATGGGTAAAAACATGCAATCCCTATTGATAACGCGAGGATTGAGAGAGCTCATTTATTTTGGAACGGCTATGGGAACGAGTGATACAGCTTACTTAGGTGTAGCAGGTATTGGGGACTTGATAGCAACGGCAACAAGTGAGGATAGCCGCAATTATACATTCGGAGTAAGATTTGCAGGTGGAGAAACGTATGAGGAAATTTTGGCCACTTCTTCAGAAGTAGTCGAAGGTGTCAGAACCCTGAAAATCATCAATCAGCTTTCCAAAAATGATCGACTGAATCTACCAATTGTAACGGTTTTGCATAGAGTCGTTTTTGAAGGATTCGATATGAGGCGTGGATTGGAATTTTTGATGAACGATGCTTATGCAGTCGATGTGGATTATATTTAATTAAAATGCTCATTCAATGAAAATCGTATTTATCACTGGTGTTTCTACAGGAATAGGCTATGCAGCACTCAAAGTACTTCATGAAAAATACTATGTCATCGGTACTGTAAGAAATTCGGAAGATGTTCAGCGGCTCAAAGATGAATTTGGCGAAAAGGTTCATATCCTAACATTGGATGTAGTAGATCAAGAAACTACAAAAAATCAGATAGCAAGCATCTATCCATTACTTGAAAAACAGGGCTTACACTGCCTTGTTAATAATGCAGGTGTGGCTGTTCCGGGACCGTTAGAGTATCTCAGCGAAGATGACTTCGCCTATCAAATAGATGTAAATGTATTGTCAGTAAGGAGGATTACCAATCTTTTGTTGCCCTATTTGGGAACTAATAAAGCTTATAAACCTGGTAAAATCATCAATATTTCGTCTGTCTCAGGATTGTTTAATGCGCCCTTTAACGGAGCGTATTGTATTTCCAAACACGCCTTAGAAAGTATGACTGACGTTTACCGAAGAGAGTTGTATCCTTTTGGTATCCAGATATCTGCAATCGAACCAGGTCCGGTAAAAACCGAAATTTGGCGTAAAAACCTTGGGAAAGTTGATAAATATAAGGATACACCTTACGGCGAAATATTGTCATCTGCGGATAAGATAATCGCAAACTCTGACAAGCACGCGATGCCCGTAAGTTCCATAACAGATATCATACAAAAGATCTTAGACAGCCCTAAGCCTAAAACCCGATATCTCGTACACAAAAAGCCCTTTATGTTCAGGCTGCTGGCGCATTACCTGCCGGATAGATTTGTTGACCGTATGGTTCACAAGACTTTGTCCAAGAAGGACAATTATAGACCCGTGTGATAAGGGTCGTTGATTTATAGGATAATTGTCAAATATTCAAGCAATCAGCAAACCCTAATTGTTAAAATGTACGTTTTCTACGATTTGAAGCCCATAACCGATAAGTCCTACCCGTTTTTTAGTATTGTTGGAGATGAGCTTAATCTTCGTAACGCCCAATTCTTTTAAAATCTGAGCACCTATACCAAAATCTCTTTGCTCATCATCAGAATTGTTGGACGTTTCAGTATTTCCAAGTTGCTTCAACTTTTCGAGAATAGATGTTGTATTTTCTCCATGTCGCATAAGCAATAAAACGCCACGTTTTTCATTGGAAATCAGTTCAAGCGATTTTGTGAGTTGTCTTGCATAATCATCAAATAATAGACCAAGTACATCGCCAGTTTCAGTGTTTGAATGGACTCTGACAAGGATAGGATCATCACTATATGTATCACCCATACTTACAGCAAAGTGGATGTCACCAGTAGTTATTTGTCTGAATGCTTTAACATTGAATCGACCGTATTGGGTATTAATAGTGGTTTCCAATTCATTCGTGACTAAGCGCTCCGTTTGCATTCTATAAGCGACCAGGTCTTTAATCGTGATGATTTTGACATCGAGTTTTTGTGCCAGCTCTGATAATTGTGGCAAACGAGCCATAGAGCCGTCTTCATTCAGTATCTCTACCAACACACCGGCAGGGTAGCATCCTGCCAATCTTGCCAAATCTACAGCAGCTTCTGTGTGACCTGTTCTGCGCAATACACCACCGTCCTTAGCTATCAATGGAAAAATATGTCCCGGTCGAGCGAAATCAGTCGCTTTCGTATCCGAATGGATGAGTGCTTTAATACCTGTAGCCCGATCATAAGCAGATATACCTGTCGAGCATCCTTGACCTATCAAGTCGATAGATACTGTAAATGCCGTCTCGTGCATAGCTGTATTGGAACGAACCATTAAGTCCAAGTCAAGGTCTTTGGCACGATCTGACAATATGGGTGTACAAATCAGCCCTCGACCGTGTTTTGCCATAAAATTTATCAACTCAGGCGTTATTTTTTCGGCAGCACAAATAAAATCTCCCTCATTTTCTCTATCTTCATCATCTACGACGATGACAAGTTTTCCGGCTTTGATATCTTCTAATGCCTCTTGTATCGTATTCAATTTTATTTTGGCTTCAGCCAGTATTGCTGTGGACATGGTATCAAGTTATAAAACGTTGCAAAATTAACACTTTCAATGATATTAGCCTATTTTAAAATAAAGCTATTCTATATTTATTCAATTCAACAGCCGTTTTAATATAAAGTTTTTGAATAAGATCATGAAATCTCTTGGACAATGGACAATGGACAATGGACAGATGAAAGTGGACAATGGACAATTGACAATTGACAATGGATAATTGACAGATGACAGATGACAATGGACAGATGACACCATCAACCGACAACTATCAACTGACAACCAATTAAACCAACTCCACAAATCTAACAAATCCACAAATCAACAGTAAAAATTACACCTTTACACCCATAAACCTATAAACCAGTTTGAAGCCATCAACCATCAACCATCAACCATCAACCAAATCTATCGAACTACCGTCACATCTCCCGAAAAAGTCTCCTCTCTGCCATCTCTATGCACGATCTGCGCTGTCCATACATATACACCTTGTACTACATTTCTTCCATTCAATTTCCCATTCCAGCCGGCTTCCGGTTCATTGGCTGCGAAATGTTCTTTGTGGAATACACGGTTGCCCCAACGGTCAAAGACGGATAACGTCTTGATTTGGATGCCTTCTGTCGAGCTGTATCCCGTAAAAAAGCCGTTTCTGCCTTCTCCTGTGATGACATTTGGAAAGTAGATGTCCGTGCTATAATTCACACGCAAGTGCAGGACGTGCAACGAGTCACACGAGGCTTCTGAACGGAACAACTCCGTGTAAACACCCGATTGGTCGTAGGTTTGACCATTGAGTTCCCAGTAATAGGACGAGGTTGTACTGACCGTGTCGTGAAACTCAAACTCCGGGTGTATCGTCAGGTCGAGCGTGAGGAGCGAGTCGCAGCCTTGTACTGTTTTCAACA
>CAYNSF010000073.1:0-9909 GCA_964399855.1 uncultured Aureispira sp.
TTTATTATTTTGATAATCAAGGTTTTGAGGCTTATTTAAGGGACGACTAGTTAACTCCACCCAAAATTTAGCAAATTGCTTTAAATCAGAAGTCAACGAATAGTTTTTGGCTCCTTTGGTTATGGCAATCCGTAAACCATTCTGTAGGGTGAACGAGTATTTTTGGTTTCTCTCTTCAGCTACACAGCAAAAAGCTAAAAAAACAACTGAATCTAAAATCATCTAACCAAAACGTGGACACACAATAGTTGCATAAGCAAACTGAATTGTATTACAAATCACGACTCAGCACTGTTCAACTAAGACATATATCGTTTATTTGCAAATATTTATATCTTGCTTTAGTGTTATTTTATTGTGTAAAGTACAAAGATAAAAAAGAATTTTACGTCCATTAATGGATACTCTAAATCTCTCAATTTAATAAAATTAATTCATAATTCATAATTCATAACTGTCAATTTCCCATCGCCTTCAACGCTTTCAATTCATCCCTAAGCTGCGCAGCAGTTATGAAATCCAAGTCTTTGGCTGCTTTTTTCATCTTGCTTTCTACATCCGCCATTCTTTTCCTGAGGTCATCCTGAGTTAAATAGCCAGCAGCTTGTTCCGCAGCAATTTGTGTATCCGTCGCATCTTCCGTGTATTCCTTGAGTTGTTTTCCTTTGACATCGAGTATAGACCTTTGAGCGAGTATATCCTCTTTGGATTTGAAGATGGTTTTAGGTACTATTTGATGCTCATCATTGTGTTTTATTTGCAATGCACGGCGGCGATTGGTCTCGTCTATGGTCAATTGCATACTGTTGGTGATTTTGTCGGCATAAAATATGACCAAGCCATTGCTATTCCTTGCTGCACGCCCTGCTGTCTGTGTTAGTGATCTTACATTCCGCAGGAAACCTTCCTTGTCTGCATCCAAAACGGCTACCAATGACACTTCCGGCATATCAAGACCTTCACGCAATAGGTTTACACCCACGAGCACATCAAACTCACCAAGTCTCAGACCACGAATGATATCCACACGCTCCATGGTGACGACTTCACTATGGATGTACCGTACTTTAATATTCAGTTTTTCAAGATATTTCGTCAGTTCCTCCGCCATTCTTTTGGTCAGTGTTGTCACTAAAACCCTTTCGTTGGCTTCGATCCGTTTATGTATCTCTTCGAGCAAATCATCTATCTGGTTGATACTCGGTCTTACTTCGATCGGTGGATCTAACAACCCTGTCGGCCGAACTATCTGCTCAACAACGACACCTTCCGTTTTTGACAATTCGTAGTCGCCTGGCGTTGCACTCACATATATCACTTGGTTCAATAGCGATTCAAATTCTTCAAAATTGAGCGGTCGGTTATCCAATGCCGACGGCAATCGGAAACCATAATTGACAAGGTTGATTTTTCTGGCACGGTCTCCGCCCGACATACCACGTACTTGCGGCAGCGTCTGGTGGCTTTCATCGATCAACATCAAAAAATCATTAGGAAAATAATCTAACAGACAAAAAGGTCGTGTGCCTTGCTTGCGTCCGTCAAAAAACCTTGAATAGTTCTCTATACCGTTGCAATATCCAAGTTCACGAATCATCTCAAGGTCAAATGTGACCCGTTCACGAATACGTTGCGCTTCAAGATATCTGCCCTCAGCCTCAAAAAACTTTTCATGATTGTACAATTCATCTTCGATGGCTCGTATCGTCTGGTTAAGTTTTTCTTTGGGAGCTACATACAAGTTGGCTGGAAATATAGCGGCATAATCGATTTCTATGATTCTCTTGCCACTCTCTAACTCTATCTGCTCAATGGCTTCTATCTCATCGCCAAAAAATATAACTCTATATCCATAATCGACATAAGGCAAATTGATATCGACTGTATCGCCTTTCACACGGAATGTGCCTCGTTTAAACTCGATTTCTGTCCTCGAATACAGGCTTTCTACCAACTTATACAGAAAAGCATTTCTGGAAATAATCTGACCTTTTTCTATCCGAATGATCCCGCTCATATAGTCTTCGGGATTACCCATACCATAGATGCAAGATACCGATGAAACGATAATCACATCTCTCCTACCCGACAATAAAGAGGTTGTTGCTCGTAACCGAAGTTTGTCAATTTCTTCATTGATTTGAAGGTCTTTCTCTATGTAAGTATCCGAATGTGTGATATAAGCCTCTGGTTGGTAGTAATCGTAGTAAGACACAAAAAATTCCACAGCACTATCTGGAAAAAATTCACATAGCTCAGCATACAATTGCGCTGTCAATGTCTTATTGTGCGTAAGGATAAGCGTAGGTTTTTGCACCTGCTCGATGACATTGGCCATGGTAAAGGTCTTACCAGAACCGGTTACACCAAGCAATACTTGGAATTGCTCTCCTCTATTCAAACCATCAACAAGTTCTTTTATCGCCTTGGGCTGATCGCCAGCTGGTTGATAATTTGAAGATATTTTAAAACTCATAAATGAAGCTAAACTTAAACGTACTTAATGACAACAATTATTTCTCAATATAGATTTCAAGTAGGGTTTAATACCAATTTTTTCAATAAAAAAAATACGGAACAAAAAAATTGAGCTACAGATGATAATATTTTCATAATTTTGCCCGTGCAATAAAAAATTAATTGTTGCCATAATGTAGCATGCCTTTCAGAAAAAAGAAAGAAACCAATGGTTTCATAGGTTATATCCAGAATATCAGTGATGTATTCGGAACGGGATTAAAGAGTAAGCTAAGAACTATTATTTTTGATTCCAATACTACTTTGGGTAAATTATTTGACATAGCATTGATGCTTTTCATCTTGGCGAGTATCATTACGATCGTACTGCAAAGTATTGATTCTTTCAATGCGGAGCACCATTTTTTATTATCTTTTCTCGACTGGTTTTTCACCGTTTCCTTTCTGATAGAATACTGTTTACGTGTATATTGCGCACCGGATAGGAAGAAGTATGCTTTCGGATTTTTTGGTATCCTTGACTTTATCGCCGTATTTCCGTCTATCTTTTCATTGTTAAATTCCGGGTATCAAACGATACAGGTTATCAGGATCATCCGTTTACTTCGGGTATTTAAAGTGCTCCGACTGTTTAAATTCATTTCGGAAGCCTATTCACTTGCTGCCATAATGAAAGCAAGTTTATATAAGATATCAATTTTCATGTCTTTGATTACGGTCATTGTCATACTCTTAGGTTCTGGTATGTACGTCATAGAACAAGGCACACCCGGCTTCGAAAGTATCCCTGCCAGTATCTACTGGGGCATCGTCACCATTACGACGGTAGGCTATGGAGATATCACGCCATATACGGCTTTGGGGAAATTTTTAGCATCGATCATCATGTTGTCGGGTTATGCAATCATCGCCGTACCAACTGCTATCTGGTCCTATGAAATAGCTAAAGCCCAATCCCAAAAGAAAAATGTTAAATATTGTCAGCATTGCCACATGGAAAACGACATCAATAACAAATTTTGTCGGGAATGTGGTCGTACTTTCAAACGGGATTTGATATAGGGAAGTAGGCATAATTATCAATGGACTATCACAGGAAACATATCATTGACTTGAAATTCAAGGTTTAAAGTCACTTACCAATAATATTTATGTTTATCTTACTATGTTGAAGCATTGAATTTATTTGAAATAAATTTGCTCAGATTATTTTTGTTCATTATTTTTGACCGTTCATTGTCACTGAACACTTCATTTTATTGAACATCACCTCAAACCACCCACTTCACTCAAATAATTCCTAACTATCCGTTTCCTATTTTCCCAGTCTCCACTTAAAGGTAAAAAAGGCTTTTGGGCTGCTTCTAATTTTGCAACATATATTTCGTACAGTCGATCTCTGTCAAAAGGATTTTCTCTCAACGGATCTGGAATCCATGGTACATCCGGTACTCCCAGAAAATACATATCTACATTCGAAGCATGCCAACGATCATAAAAATTGGGATCTACTTTGCCAAACTTGTCCTCCAACCACACGATTATGGTCAATAAATCCGTATCGCATATTACATTTTCATATTGAGATTGGGCATTTTTTTCTTCCCAATATTGCAACAGTCCGATAGTGCACACATCATCATAGTTCGGCACGATATGGCGCATTTCAAGATAAGGTCTTGCTACTTCAGGCACAAGTTTGTAGCCTATTTCTTCGCTTAGCCAGGTGGCAAGCATAGATTTTCCTGTAGATTCCGGACCTGTAAAAACGTATTTCAACGGCGAGAAAATTTGATTTCTTGAGCAATGTGACGTGTATCTTGTTAAGTAACTACTCAGATATCAGAATTGTTACCTTGTTCCTAAACGTGCATATATAAAAATAGTTTTTTGCTCGGAATATAAAAATTGACTTATCTTTGTATTTAACTTTTAATGGGTTGTCGGCTTTATGTCGAAATTGATAATTATTTTTTTTAGATTAAGAAATATGAATATTGCGCTATTAGGATATGGTAAAATGGGTCGAGCGATAGAAGAACTCGCCATCAAAAGAGGACATACTGTTGTTTGTAAGATATCCTCAAAAAATTTGCATGAGTTCAACACTCGAGTATTGCAATGGGCAGATGTAGCTATCGAGTTTTCAACTCCAGAGACTGCTTTTGACAACATCGCTCAATGCTTAGAAATAGGGCTTCCCGTCATATCTGGCACTACAGGTTGGCTTAATAAAAAACCAGAGATCGACCAGCTTTGCTTAGACAAAAATGGTGCATTCATGTATGCGTCCAATTTCAGTATTGGTGTCAATATCTTTTTTGAAATCAATAAGCGACTGGCACAACTGATGAATAAATACGAAGTTTATGACGTGACGATTCAGGAAATCCACCATACCGCCAAACTCGATCAACCAAGTGGTACAGCCATAACCATCGCCAAAGATATCATCAGCGAATTGGATAGAAAAAAAGTGTGGACGATCACTCCGCAGGATGTTAGCAATACTAAGGATTTACATATCGACTCACTCCGCATCGATCCGCATCCGGGTACGCATAGCGTCAGATATAGATCAGAAATTGATGACATTGAGATCAAACATGAAGCGCATTCACGTATAGGATTTGCAAGTGGAGCATTGCTTGCTGCCGAATGGATTCATGGTAAAAAAGGCGTTTTCAGCATGCAAGATGTATTAGAAGAATAGTAACTACTCAGGTATGATCAATTTCAATCAAAAATAAACAAAGCAAACGTTCACTTGATAACACAAAAAACCATACAGCAGGTTATAGATACTGCAAAGATAGAGGATGTTGTTGGCAGTTATGTCAATCTCAATCGTCGTGGTGTGAATATGCTTGGACTTTGCCCGTTTCATGATGAAAAAACACCGTCATTTACAGTTTCGCCAGCAAAAAACATCTTTAAATGCTTTGGCTGCGGAAAAGGAGGAGATCCCATTGGTTTTATCATGGAGCATGAGCATATCAGCTATCCCGAAGCCATAAGGTTTTTAGCGAATAGATACAATATCGAAATAGAAGAATCCGGCAATACGGATGAAGAAAAAGAGAAAAAGCTGATTACTGATTCCCTGTATATCGTCAATGATTTTGCTAAAAATTACTACACAGATATCCTTTTCAACAATGAAGCTGGAAGAACGATCGGACTCTCCTACTTCAAAGAACGTGGATTGAGAAATGCGACGATAGAGAAGTTTCAGTTGGGATACGCTACAGATGCAAAAGACGATTTCACTTCAACGGCATTGCAGAAAAAATACAATATTGACCACTTACACAAATTGGGATTGACGACGCAATCGGGATTCGACTTTTTTAGATCCCGGGTGATGTTTACGATACATAATCTGAGTGGCAAAGTCGTGGGATTTGCAGGGAGAATCTTGACAAGCCAGACCAAGTTTCCCAAGTATATCAATTCGCCGGAATCAGAAATATACAATAAAAGCGAACTCCTCTACGGACTATATTTCGCTAAGGAATCCATCAGAAAACAAGATGAATGTATTCTCGTAGAGGGCTATCTGGATGTCATTTCGCTCCACCAAAGCGGTATTGAAAATGTCGTTGCCACTTCGGGAACTTCACTGACGAAAAGGCAAATACAACTCATCAAGCGATTTACCCAAAATATCAAAATCCTTTATGACGGAGACGCAGCAGGTATCAAAGCTGCATTGAGAGGATTGGATATGGTATTGGAAGCGGATATGAATGTCAAACTTGTACTACTTCCAGACGGACATGACCCGGATTCGTTTTTAGCTCAGCAAGGAAGCAGCAAATTTACGGACTACATCAAAGCCAACGAAGAGGATTTCATATTTTTCAAGACAAGAATCTTACTCAAAGAAGCACAAAATGATCCAATTCGCAAGACCATCGTCATCAGAGATATCGTCGATTCCATTGCTAAAATACCCGATGTTTTCAAACGAAGTCTTTATGTCAAGCAATGTTCGCAATTATTGGAATTGGATGAGGCGACACTGATATCAGAAGTTACTAAATCAATAAAAGCACTTCGAAAATCAAAAAATGCGGAACAACAACGACAAGATGCCGAACCTGTACCGAATGAAGAAGATTGGCTTACGACTAAACCCGTAATACTTGATAAAGATGAGCCAATTTACCGTAACGATGCGTGGATAGAGCGAGCGATCTGTTCGATACTTATCAATTTCGCTGATAAATGGTATGATGAAGAAAACCAAATCAGTATTGCAACATTTATCACACAGGGCGTTAATGATTTTCTGCAATATTTTGATATAGATTTGTACAGAGATATCATCACTTATGCAGTAGAAACATTATCACAAAATGAACTTCTGAACACACAAAATTTCATAAGTCACAAAGACGAAAATATACGCTCATTTGCTATCAATGTGCTTAGTACACCTTATATATATGCTTCTTGGGAGGAGCACCAGATGTATCTCCAGACACAAAAATTGCCAGAAGAAAACTATGTTCGAGATGCTGAAAATGCCTTACAAAGACTTATCCTTAAAAAAAGTAGAAAATTTATTGCAGAATTAGAATCCTATTTTGAAGCAGCTTCAGATGAAGAAAAACAAAGTGAAGACTACGCCATTAACATAAAAGTATATCAAAAACTCATACAAGACCGCAATGACATTGCCAAAGCTCTGGGTACAGTCACTTTATTATAAAAACTATTATTTTTTTACAATATACCCTATAAATTTAAGGGTTGTCAATGAAATTTACATACTTTTTATCGCTACACCCTATCATTTTTATCATCATTAACAACATTTTTAAATATTTTTTATTTTAGCTTGTCATTAAAAGCATACCTTTGCGCTTTCAAAACCACAAAATCAAACTGTAATATGGGATATATCAGATTTAAAGCGCTAACATCAGCACACAATCAAAAACCGGTAAAAGTTAAAGAGCCAAAAGAAAAGAGGTCTGAACTTTTTGGTGTCAATGTATTCAACAACAACCGAATGAAAGAATACATGACGAAAGAAACGTTTGTCATCTTACAAGATGCTATATCCCTCGGTAAAAAAATAGATAGAAAAACGGCGGATCAAGTTGCATTGGCTATGAAAAACTGGGCTATCAGCCGAGGCGTTACCCATTATACGCATTGGTTTCAACCATTGACAGGAGCGACAGCAGAAAAACATGATGCTTTTTTCGACTTAGACAGTGCGGGTACGCCATTGGAAACATTCAACGGTAGTAAACTTGTACAGCAAGAGCCCGATGCGTCGAGTTTTCCAACAGGCGGTATCAGAAACACCTTTGAAGCACGTGGTTATACAGCATGGGATCCAGGTTCACCAGCATTTATCATAGGCACTACTCTATGTATTCCGACCATATTCGTTTCCTATACTGGCGAATCTTTGGACAATAAAGTGCCATTGCTCAAAGCCCTAATATCCATAGACCAAGCAGCGACAGATATTGCAAGATATTTTGACAAAAACGTAAACAAGGTCATCGCAACATTAGGTATCGAACAGGAATATTTTTTAGTAGATAAAGCGCTCGCCAATTCCAGACCGGATATACAACTCGCAGGTAGAATGCTCATCGGTCATCAACCGGCCAAAGGTCAGCAATTGGATGACCATTATTTTGGGTCGATACCAGACAGAGCACTCGCCTTTATGCGCGAATTGGAGATAGAAAGCGTGCGTTTGGGTATTCCGCTCAAAACAAGACACAATGAAGTCGCACCCAATCAGTTTGAATTAGCTCCATTATTTGAAGAGGCAAGTTTAGCGATAGACCACAACTCATTGCTGATGGATTTGATGCAAAAAATCGCCAGAAAGCATAATTTTTCGGTGCTTTTCCACGAAAAACCATTTGCAGGCGTTAACGGTTCCGGAAAACACAATAACTGGTCACTCTCGACAGATACAGGTATCAATCTATTAAGTCCCGGCAAGACACCCAAAAGCAATCTACAGTTTTTGACGTTTTTTGTCAATACGATAAAAGCCATTCATGACCACGCCGATTTACTACGAGCATCCATAGCCTCAGCCGGAAACGATATGCGCCTTGGAGCCAATGAAGCACCACCAAGCATCATATCAGTATTTATCGGCAAGCACTTAACAGAAGTTTTGGACGAACTCGAAAATGTATCTGACGGTAGATTGTCACCTGAAGAAAAAACAGAATTAAAATTGAATGTCATCGGAAAAATACCTGAAATATTGTTGGATAATACGGACAGAAACAGGACCACACCTATGGCATTTACAGGAAATAAGTTTGAATTTAGAGCCGTCGGTTCAGCCGCCAATTGTGGAAAATCCATGACTGTACTCAACACAATCATCGCCAATCAGCTTCGCATATTCAAAAAAGAAGTGGATCATCTCATCGAAGAGAAAGAGATGAAAAAAGATGATGCTATATTTAATGTATTGCGAGAATTGATCAAAGAATCCAGGGAAATCCGATTTGAAGGTGACGGATATAGTAGCAATTGGGTTGAAATGGCGACATCACGAGGATTGAAAAATATCAATAATACACCCGATGCACTTAAATTTCAGATAACGGATGAAAGCATTGCGCTATTTGAATCCAATCAAATCATGTCAGCATTAGAAGTCAAAGCCCGTTACGAAATAGAACTGGAAGAGTATATCAAAAAAATACAGATAGAAAGTAGAATCCTGGGAGATATCTCTCAAAATCACATCATCCCAACAGCGATAAGCTACCAGAATAAGCTCATAAAAAATGTTCGTGGACTCAAGGAAATATTTGGTAATTCATATAAAGATCATGCTTCTGAGCAAATAAAACTGATAGAGCAGATATCGGGATACCTCAATACCATAATCACAAGTGTAGATCTGATGACAGAAGAACGCAAAGTAGCCAATAAATTGTCATCATTAGAGGATACAGCAAAGGCGTATTGCCAAAAAGTGATACCATTCTTCTCAAAAATCAAGTATGCTTGCGACAAACTCGAATTATTGGTGGATGATGAGATATGGCCATTGACAAAATACAGGGAATTGCTGTTTACGAATTAATGGGAAAAGGATTTTCCACGTTAAATTACTCGATGGCAAATATGTTTTATGTAGTTTAGCTGGGTCACTTATTACTTATATTCAACACTTTATACATTACCCAAAAGTAAAATATCGATATAAACAACCTGAAATTGAAACCCGTTCAAAAACCAGCGATAGTGAAAGATGAACGCAGTGAAGTGCCTTAGCACCAAAGGCGAGCAAGCCTTTGACGAAGTGAACCGCTTGCGGGTGGGCGGGAATTGCGTCTATCGACAGGTAGGCGTTAATTCAGATAAGGTAAAACTATTGTCGATAGAAAAAGCATATGACTGAGCGAACCTTTAGGTATCGTACGA
>CAYNSF010000074.1:0-9072 GCA_964399855.1 uncultured Aureispira sp.
GGTGGGAACCGCCTGCCTATTAGCATCTTTTATCTATGAAAAACATGGTAAAGATCTTAGTTATATTACCAATTCACCAACTATTATTAGCATAAATTTAATTTCATCATAAATTTCAAAAATAACATTTAACTGAATTTTTAAACATATCGAAATAATAACTTAATAAGGCATTAAAATAATGATTGCTTCCATATATAAATACATAAAATAAAAATATACCAAATTTAATTTTTATTCAATTTGTAGTAAAAAATTGAATATTATTATGTGCCAATATGCTTGATTTAATATTTAGAAAGGATGCTCTACAAACTAACATTTAACCAAAATATATGAAATATTTCATTTTTTAGAAACTTTTTCAGAAAAAATATGTCTAAATATATGTGGTTAATATTGACCATAGTTTAAAATCAAAACAATAATATAATATGGGTTTATTTTCTTTTTTAAAATCTGCAGGAGCTAAAATTCTTGGAACGAAGGCTGCTGAAAACGATGCAACTTCAACAGCAGCGGCTAATGCTGAGGCACTGATAGCATTGAAAGAAGCTAATGACAATAGAAAAGCAGCTTCGTTGGCAACAGCAGTAGCTTCACATGGTATTTATATCGAAAACCTTGAGATCAGGGTTGATGATGACACTGCAACAGTGTATGGCTTAGTGAAAACAACTGCTGACAAGGAAAAAATCATTTTGATTCTTGGAAATGTTACTGGTATCGCTAACGTTGATGATAGATTAACGGTGACAGATCCTGAGCCAGAAGCAACTTTCTACACAGTAGTGAAGGGAGACACACTTTCTAAAATTGCCAAAGCGCATTATGGTAATGCTATGAAGTACCCTGTGATCTTCGAAGCTAACAAACCAATGCTTACAGATCCTGATTTAATCTATCCTGGACAAGTATTAAGAATACCTTCGATTGATTGATTGAATAGTTAATATAAGGAATCGTTACAAAAAAGGTTAGGATATGTCCCAACCTTTTTTGTGCATTCTGTATTTTTAGGGTTGAGCTAAATCCCAACCCTATTGAATATTTTGATTCGTCTGCTGGCTAAAGCCCAACTCAATTGAATTTAATGAAAAAGTTACAACTTTATTTAGACTATTCAGTTATCTATATGTACATTTATCATTAAATCCTTTTACAACTTTATTATATTGCATGTTTCAAAAACTTAAAGAAAAGTGGAATGTTGGGTGGGTACAATTCACATTAATATTCATTACATTTGCTTTGGGCGGTAGCCTATGTGCTAAGATAGGTAATTTATTATTAACAACTTTATTGCCTGAATCGAGTATTTGGTTTTGGATTTTTTATATTCCATTAGTTACGCTTTTGTGGCCATTGTGCGTACTATTGATTAGCATACCCTTTGGACAATATAAATTTTTCACAGCCTACTTAAAAAAAATCGGAACAAAAATGGGATTGATTAAATGATTGAGTTGTTAGAGAGTTTGGATATTGACGTTTTGGGTGTTGGAGTAATGGACAAAATTTAAGCGCATCAAATCTGTTCTATGACCAGAATCACAGATACATCAGGCCAGATATGGATACTCATAGCCGGTATCCTGTTATTACTATCTATTGCATGGCTGATATATAAGCTGACTAAATCAGAACAGAAAAGAAAGGAGTCCGAAGATAAGTTTCTGCAATTGGAAAGTAAAATCAATCAGCTTGAATTGCAGGCACTTGAATCAAAATTGAATCCACACCTTTTCAAAAATATTCTCAATTCCATACAATCACACGCTTATCAGACTATTTCGCATTAGACAAACTGGCTAATGTATTGGACTATATGCTGTATGAAAGCCGGAATAAATTCGTGACACCAAAAGAAGAGATTGATTTTGCATTAAACCTGATTGAGATCAACAAAATAAAAGTTAGCCCGCTTTTTGAACTGAAAGTGAAAACAAAAATTCACGAATCCGAACCACTGCTTAATCAGCGATTGTTAGCGCCACTCATTTCAACAGATTTGATTGAAAACGCTTTCAAACACGCTGATCTTCAAAGTTCGGACTCATTCATATCTATAACTTTTGAACTAAAAGATCATGTTTTTTTATTAACCGTAGCTAATAAGATGTCAGCCCGTAAACCTTTAAAAAAAGAAAAAAGCGGAATCGGTACAGAATCTCTGGAACAGCGTTTGAAGTTGATTTATGCTAACACTTTCAGGCTCGACAGATTTACGGAAGGCGATGTTTATATAGCTCATTTAAAAATCAACTTACTTGAACACAAAGCTAAAATGCTTGCTGCTCGATGATGAGCTTCCGGGACTGACATACCTGAAAATGCTCTGTGAACAATTTCATGACCTGGAAGTTGTCAGGGCTTTTGACAATCCCGACATCTTCCTGAAAGAAGCCGTCAATCTGGAATACTACTTTTGTATTTTAGACATTGAAATGCCCGGAATGAACGGACTGCAAGTGGCCAATCTATTGAAAGGTAAACCTGTCATATTCGCGACTGCCTATAAAGACTATGCTGTGGAAGCTTTTGATCTGAACGCATTGGATTATATCACAAAACCTATAAAAATTGACAGATTAAGACAGGCTGTCGATAAAGCCATAAAACATATAAAAGGTCAGCCTGTCCGGAATCCGAATCCCAAAACATTCGTTCAGCTAAACACCAATATAGGTAAAACGATTTTGTTTTTTGACAAAATAGCCTATATCGGAACATCAGATACAGATAGCCGGGACAAGGTCGCCCGCTTGTATGACGGCGAAGCATATATTCTGAAAAACATCTCTTTTGACAAACTGACTAATTTACTGCCTGCCGCATATTTTTGCCGGGTCAACAAGAAAGAAATGCTTTCCATTAAGGCGGTTCAGGTATTTACCTTTGACGAAATTACTACTATTAAGTTAATTATATTATGACGTATATGTTTTGTATCTTTGAGAAAAAAAAAAACAATGATACGATATACGATTAAATTAACAAAAGAAGAAGTAGAAGAACTTCAGGTTATTATTAATAAGGGAAGCCATACTTCACAAACATTTCGTGCCGCTTATATCTTGTTAAACTGTGATGAAGGTAAATATTCGGACAAAGTAACCAATGAGCAGATAAGCAAAGTATTGAAAGTTGGTATGCGAACCATTGACAGAGTAAAGAAAAAATTTGTAGAAGAAGGTTTTGAGCAGGTGTTGGAGCGCAGACCAACGAGTCGCAAATATGAAGTCAAAATAGATGGCGATGTGGAAGCCAAATTGGTTGCCCTTTGTTGTAGCGAACCACCCAAAGGATTTGCAAAATGGTCTTTACGGTTATTAGCGGATAAGATGGTAGAGCTGAATTATGTGGACAGTATATCTTATGTGTCTGTTGGCAACGTTTTAAAAAAAATGAACTTAAGCCTTGGAAAGTAAAAGGTTGGGTAATTCCACCTGAAAAAAGTAGCGAATTTGTAGCTCATATGGAAAACGTGTTAGACGTTTATAAAAGACCATACAATGAAGAAAATCCTATAGTTTGTATGGATGAATCGCCAAAGCAATTGATAGAAAGCAAGAACAGTTCACATATGATTCCGGGTTATGAAAAGCGGGAAGATTACGAATATATCAGACACGGAGTTGTTAATATATTTATGGCAAACGAACCACTAAAAAGCAAACGTCTGGTTGAAGTAACGCAGACGAAGACCAAAAAAGATTGGGCAATGTTTGTGAAACGAATAGCTGATGAAATGTATCCCGGAGCAAAGAAAATAACTTTAGTGATGGATAATTTTAAAACCCATTCACCATCGGCATTGTATGAAACATTTGAACCGCAGGAAGCAAAGCGGATTTGGGATAGGTTTGAATTTATATACACTCCCGAACATGGAAGTTGGCTCAATATGGCGGAAATAGAATTACACATTCTAAATCATCAATGCTTGAACAGGCATATTTCAAAAATGGAAGATATTGTTAGCGAGGCAGAAGCCTGGCAACAACATAGAAACAACAAAATCGGTAAAATCAATTGGCAATTTACAACAAATGATGCAAGGCAGAAACTCAGACGACTTTATCCATCGGTTTACGTTTAACATAACAGTACCATATTCCAAAATCAAAAATCGTCAATCAAAAATCATTTTCCACTTTCAACTCTCTACTTTCAACCTTACACTGTCAATTGTCCAAACTCAATTTCTCAACAACTCAATCCTCAGTTTTTCATAATCCACCGGTACTACACCCGGAGATTCACACACCTGACCGCCTGTGACATTAGCTATGATTGCGAGATCATCCATAGGTGTATTTTTAAGGTAGCAGAGACTAACTACACTAATTACAGAGTCTCCGGCACCACATACGTCTGATATGATGCGTTGGGATGTGGGATAAGCCTTTCCTTGCGTACCGTTGTGGATATACAAACCTTGATGACCTAATGTTATTAATGTTATTTTATGATCTAATCGTTCCCTAAGAAGCCTGTCCGTTACATCTAAGTCGGGTGTTTCACCTATACTTTGTGTAACTTCTTTTATATTTGGCTTAAAGACAGTACAACCCTTATACGCAAAAAAGTTCTTTTCTTTGGGATCGACAAATGTAGGGATAGCCTTATCATTGCACTGTTTGATTATCGTCTCAATAACCGCTTTGGTCAACATACCTTTATTGTAGTCCTGAAGTATAACGCCATGGATTTTCCCTGTATTGAGTATTAGTGTAAACTTATCCAATATCATTTGCTCTTGCGCGGTACTGATGTCGTGTTTATCTTCATTATCGACGCGCAATAGATGTTGATATCCTGCCATGACACGCGTTTTGACCGTTGTTTTACGGTCATTACATTGAACAAACTCCAAATTCAGACGATCGCCGAGATCCAGTACATCGCCCAACATTTGCTTAGCTTCATCCACTCCTGTTACTGTCAAAAGCGTGGCTTTCGCACCAAGTGCAAGCATATTCAGGGCTACATTGGCAGCGCCTCCTGCCCGATTTTCAAAGTGTTTTTGCTCTACTATCGGAACAGGCGCTTCTGGTGATATACGCTTTACTTCGCCTGATATGTATCTGTCTAACATCACATCTCCCACGATCAGTATATGCAAATCGCTGAAATCCGGAAGATTAATTGCTCCTTTCATCTGAATAATTCAATATTTGCGCCAAATGTCCTAATATTTTTTTAGTTGCACCATGATTCTGGTCAAAATATTGTCTGATTCGTACAGAAATATCCTGGCGCAGAGTTTCATTTGCCATTAATTGCTTCGTTTTTCGTGCCATTTCATCTGCATTTTGTATAGAAAAGGCTGCTTCGAGATCAACAAGACTGACGGCTTCATTAAACTTTTGGTACTTCGGCCCGAAAAACACGGGCACACCAAAGACTGCCGGCTCTAATACATTGTGAATGCCCTTACCAAAGCCACCACCTATATAAACGATATCTGCAACTTTATATAGTCCTGCCAACATCCCTATATTGTCAATGATAAGCACATTCAAAAGAACATCCTCTGACGAATATAACGTAAATGGTACGGAAAGTTGACTTGTCAATTGAGTGATATTTTTACTGTGAATGTCATGAGGAGCTATGATATGTTTGTACGTAGGAAACAAATTGACCATGGTTGTCACAACATTCATATCCGACATCCACACACTGCCATAAACAAATACCTTTTTGTCCTGTGCGAAAGTTTTTATCTTATCAGGAAGATCCGTATTGGCGACCTGATTGATGACCCGGTCGATGCGTGTGTCTCCCGCGATGACGACATTTTCGATTTGATGATGTTTCAAAACTTGTGCAGATTGATTATCTTGAACAAATAACATGTCAAACCGAGCCAATAAATCCCTGAATGGCTTCATGTATTTTGCAAAAAAGTAATCTTTTTCCCTGAAAATACCTGAGATGAGCATGATGGGTATATCTTGTGCCTGAACTTCCTTAATCAGATTCCACCAGAATTCATATTTGACCAGAATGAAGGCTTTGGGCTTATAGTATTCGAGCAATTTCCGATTATTCTCCGGCAAATCAGACGGTAAATAAATCACTTCATCAGCTTGCGCAAAATGCTTACGAATTTCATAACCTGACGGAGAAAAAAAACTCAACAATATCTTTTCGTTAGGATAAGTTGATTTAATCGCTTCGATGAGTGGTCTCCCTTGTTCGAACTCGCCCAGAGAAGCACAATGTATCCAGACACAATCTTTTACTTGTTCCTTATTCTGGGCTATATTATGCAGCGTAGCGCTTCTGCCTTGATACATGAGTCTGATTTTATCAGATAAAAATGTGCTGATAAATATCAAACCATTTCCAATATAGATACCTGTAGTGTAAATGTAGAAAATCAGTCGATTCATGCGTATTTAATAGAATATCTCTTCTGTCGTATTGATGCCACTATGAAAGGCTATATACCACACAAATCGAACGCCCATAACTAAGTCAAGCCTGTTTTTGATAGTTGGCAATCCTGTATCAAAATTATATGCTCGAACTTCCGAAGTAAAACCCTGTACAAAATCAAACCCTACATCGAAGTTAACACGTCTGTCCCTGCTAATAAGCTTGTAGGTTATAGTTTCTTTGAGCGCAAAACCTCTTGTCATACGGTCATAGCCTTTATATCTTCCTGCACGTACCAATGGAAATGCATTGCGTTGATTGTCAAAATTGATATGATGTTGAAGTATGCCGCCACTGACCAAAACTTTGAGTCCAGAACGAGATTTATCCGAGAAAGGGAACAACTTACCGATACCCAAACCCATATAAAAACCACGTTGCCGCATAAACACATCCGCCAACTGTTCGTCATCTGCCAATAAATATCCCGAACCAAACCGAAATGGAGCTAAAACATCTTCCTTGACATTGTCAGCGTAGTAATAAATAAACTCGCCGTTGAATAGCCAATTGGACGGTAGGATATAGTTGCTGCCTATAGAAAAGCTGAGATTTGCACCATATCTATCTTTCATATCTCCTAATGGCAAATTTCCGCCCAAACCAAGTCCAAAATCCAATATCGCACCGTTTGTCGGCTTTGCGTCCCTGTCATGCTGCCCATGACTTACCGATGAAAACATGAAAATCGTACCGACAATGAAACATACAAGTCTTAACCTTTTCCACGACATTTGATTGATATACATATACTATTATTAGCGGTCTTCAAATACGATTTTTTTATAAAAATGTGCGCCCGAATCGGCTACTTCTCCGGACAATTCCGCCCATTTTACCTGTGGGAATACGCCCAAATCTTCTGCATAGATAAAAATAGACTTTAACATGATATTTTTTTCATTTTCTACGAAAAATACCCGATATCTATCTTTATTATCCTTACCCAAAAAGAACCGAATCTCATCATAAGACACCAATTCGAAAGCAATCAAATCAATGGCTATCACTTCGGATTTATACCCATAAGCGAGTTTTTTCTGGATATAATTCAATGGTTGCATTTCAGCAAAACGCCCGTTATCAAACCTCAGCCAATGTATCAACATCGGTTCATGCTGATTCAGTAATGCACCTGATTTTGTATTCAGTTCATATACGACTGTATTGTGATTTTGGTTGCGCTGTATATAAAACAACAATTCCGGATATTCCTCGATGATCGGGTATCCAACCGGTCGATTGAGCGCTTCATAAGGAATAGAAGTATATGGTTTATCTGAAATCATCGTGTAAAAATAAGACAAAAACGTAAAAGACTACCTATAATATTCATAAAATCATCTGATTAATGAAGTTTTTGGTTAAAAATAATACGATATGTCTTTCGGATTGCTTAAAATTAAATATAAAGGTTCGTGAAGTTTAGCGCCCTCACAAAACTTACAAGTCGTGTTTGTCTTCCCGATAATATGAATAAAAATTTCTTAAGATGAAAATAATATGACTAAAATCATATTTAATGGTGATTCAGGTCTTAAAATCCAAGTGAAACAACCAAATACCTTTGTGGCATCAAAGTTTGATAAAAAATTTGGGTATTTACGTTTGGCATGTGGTCTTTTCATAAAGATATATTAAATTTTTGTTATAAAATTTTATTCCAACATTAAAATATTTGTATGTATATATATTTGTATTTTATTTTATATTTCAAATAATATTTTTAAACTTAAAATAACGATTACATGAAATTCAGATTATTATTAGCCTTTTGTATCATCATGATAACGAATCAGGTTTATGCTCAGAAAGGACTCAGGCTTGGTGTGGGAACTAACGTATTATTAGGAGATACGGATAAATTCGAAATTGGAACTTACAATACAGAAGTAAACTTAAAAACACCTGTTGGTTTTTCTCTTGTTACAGAGTATGGGTTAAGTGATAGAATAATGTTAAGATCCGGTTTGGAATATAAATTTCAGAATGTCAAAATCGGTAATAGTGGCAATTATCGTGCAGAACTGATTAGCGTGCCTTTATTACTTGACTATCAGTTTTATAGAAATGAAAATAAAAGATATTCATTTGGCGTAACCGGAGGAATATCATTTGATAGATTAGTCAATAATTATGCGTCTTATACAGTTGAAAACAAAGTTGGAAAATTAGTAGATATAGATTTAACATTAGGTGATGATTACAGGTCAAAAGCGTTAGAATTTAAAGGGTACAGCATTAGATTAGGTCTGAATTTAAAAAAAGAAATAGCTAATAAACATCAGATTAATCTATTTGCTTTGGCAACATATAATAGAGGTTTTTTTATGAACATGAAAACGAAGTACAGCGGAATACCACCAGAGGGAGTATTTTATAGCGAATATAGAAGTGCTTTCATGATTTCTAACGAAAGTATTATGATAGGAGCCAACTACACATTCGGATCATTGAGGTAAGAAGTTGTCAGATTAGCTGTAATAATCATTTAAATTTTCACATGATTACTGCGAGTGATATTGCTTAAGGATTGGCGGTATCACTTGCTTGATTTAATAAGAAAAATCACTACTAAACGGGTAAACGTTCAAAAAGAGCAAAACCAAGCACTAACCTACT
>CAYNSF010000075.1:0-8825 GCA_964399855.1 uncultured Aureispira sp.
TTCACTTATGCAAAAGCCGTAGTAAATGTGTCCGCTATTCGCACGGAAAAACCTGTGAAAATGGATAATATAAATTACAAGTTAATTATTTACAGTGCTGATGAAAATATAAATACCGTATTGCTAAAGAAGAATATTGAAAAATTTGGCACAATCTACAATACCGTAAAGTTATCGTGCACTATAAATGGAGAAATTATTCAAGTAAAAAACGATGAATATTAAAATGAAGTTCTTAGACCGTTATCTGACGGTCTGGATATTTTTAGCAATGGCAATTGGTGTTGGTTTGGGATATTTTTTTCCAAATATTCCTACTAATATCAATGCCGTTTCAATCGGAACAACTAATATTCCATTGGCAATCGGATTAATTTTAATGATGTATCCACCATTAGCAAAAGTGGATTATTCCTTATTGCCCAAAGCGTTACAAGATAGAAAAGTAATTGCCATTTCTTTGTTACTCAATTGGGTAATCGGTACTTTGTTGATGTTCGGATTAGCCGTTTTGTTTTTGCGAAACGAACCTGAATATATGACAGGACTTATCTTGATTGGTTTGGCAAGATGTATCGCAATGGTTATAGTTTGGAGTGATTTAGCCAAAGCGAACAGAGAATACACCGCTTTACTTGTTGCTTTGAATAGTATTTTTCAAATTTTCTCTTACAGTTTTTTTGTATGGTTGTTCATCAATGTTTTACCAAAATATCTTGGATTGGGGGATTTTGATGTAAGCGTTTCAATGCGTGCTGTTACTGAAAGCGTTTTAATATACTTGGGTATTCCATTTTTAGCAGGTTTTTTAACCCGATACATTTTAATAAAACGAAAAGGGAAAGAATGGTATCATCACAAATTTATTCCTAAAATTTCGCCCATTACATTGATTGCTCTTTTGCTAACTATTGTTGTAATGTTCAGTTTAAAAGGCGACAAAATAATTGAATTACCATTTGATGTTTTAAAAATAGCCGTTCCGCTTATCATCTATTTTGTATTGATGTTTTTCGTGAGTTTTTTCATCAATAAAGCGTTGAAAGTTCCTTATGATAAAAATGCTTCAATTTCATTCACCGCCACAGGAAACAATTTTGAATTAGCAATTGCAGTTGCTATTGCAGTCTTTGGTATCAATTCGCCACAGGCTTTTGTTGGAGTTATTGGTCCTTTAGTAGAAGTTCCCGTTTTGATATTATTAGTCAAGATTAGTCTATTTCTAAAACAAAAATACGATATAAAATGAACCAGAAAATTTTAGTGCTTTGCACAGGAAACAGTTGTAGAAGCCAAATTGCAGAAGGTTATTTACGCTATTTTGCAGGTAAAAAAGCAGACGTTTACAGTGCAGGTGTGGAAACGCACGGAGTAAATCCAAAAGCAATTGCCACAATGAAAGAAGATGGAATTAACATTTCAAATCATACATCAAACAACATTGACGAATACAGAAATATAGACTTTGACTTTGTTATTACCGTTTGCGACAACGCCAAAGAACGCTGTCCATTCTTTCCGACAAAAGCCAAAAAATTTCATTACAATTTTCCCGACCCAGCCAAAGCAACAGGAACGGACGAAGAAATTGCCGAAGAATTTAGAAAAGTGAGACAACAAATTAAAGCGTATTGCAAAGATTTTATTACTGAAAATTTGTAACTTGACGACCAAAAAAGGCGAACGCATAACAAGGGTTTGGCAAAATGGCGGGTTTAGTGCTAAATTCAAGTTCAGTTCTTCGATTGAACTTTTGTGCAAAACTGAACATTTGTGCTTCGATTTCCGCCACTTCGCCAAGCCCCGAAACGTTAGCAGACATATTGTGAACGCAACGGGAAACGAAAAACGAACAGAAACGACCTCTTCGCTTACTTTCTGTGTACTGCAACAAGAAACAAATAATTTAATACAATCTAAAAAAATGAACACAAGCAGTACAAATTCATCAAATCAAAAAGTTATCACAATCCTGAAATGGATTTTTTCGGTTTTAATTGGACTTTCGGCTCTCGGAGCATTGGCAAGTAAATCGTTTTTATCGTGCCTAATTTTACTTTTAGTCGCAGCACTTTTATTTCCACCTTTGACAGAATTTTGGAGAACAAAACTTCCGTTTTTGAAAAATCGTGTCGCAAAAATTGCAACCGTAATTGTATTATTTATTATCGGAATGGCTGTTAGCAACGACATTGACAAAACAACTACTGACAAAACAAAAGACAAAAACAAAACGGAACAATCAATAACGAAAACGGAAAATGAAGCCGAAACCGAAACAATTGAAGAAGTAGAAACAACTCCGACAATTAAATATGAAATATTACACGAAATGGTACAACGCTACGACAAAGCACCAAGCTATTTTGTGTTGATTGACGAAGTTGATTTATCAAACGACAAATTCAAAGACGATATTAAAAATCTGACAAACAAAATTGTGACAGAAAAAGGAGCAAAAATTGACATCAACATTTTAGACAATAAGAATGCCTTGGAAGTTATGTATAAAAGTCATTACGGAATAAATACCTTGGGAAGAGCACTAAATGACAACGAAAGAAAACAGCTTCAGAGACATAGTGTAGCCAACTTTTCGGGAGAAATGGAAAATGGCATTTATTTTAATACACTATATTTCTTTTCTTCTGCTTTTAAAGACAGTCCCAAAGTTGGCAAATATGTAGAAATCATCGAATACAAACCCGTAATCAAAGACGATAGAATTGTCAAAAAACAACGTGCAGATTTAGACAATCAAAAGGCACAAGCAGATAAGAAGAAAAAAGATTTTGAAAAGAATTGTTTTAGCAGTTGGGACGGTTCTCACAGAGAGTTAGAAAAATTGGTAAAAGCAAATATGAACGATAAAAAGAGTTTTGAACACGAAGGAACTACTTACACAATGTTAGATGATTATGCAGTTGTGATTATGAAATTCAGAGGCAAAAATTCTTTCGGAAATATGGTACTGAATAGCGTAAAAGCAAAAGTAAGTTATGACTGTCAAGTCTTGGAAATAATGGAATAAATCCATTGTCAAAAAAATAAAAGAAAAGTTGTGCTATCGTACAACTTTTTTTGTACCTTTGCGTTAATATGGAAAGTGAGAAAATACGGCACGTTTTTTTGTACAAAGAATATTTCACAGACTTTTACGAGAAGCAAAAGCAGAAAGTAAAAGAGAAAATTCTTTGGACATTTAAGGTAATAGAAACGATACAACAAGTTCCGACAGAATATTTAAAACATCTTGAAGGAACAGACGGCTTGTATGAAATAAGAGTGCAAACGGGAAGTGATATTTATAGAATTTTCTGTTTTTTCGATGAAGGAAAGTTAGTTGTATTAGCAAACGGATTTCAGAAGAAAACGCAGAAAACACCAAAAAAGGAAATTGAAAAAGCATTAAAAATAAAAGAAGAATATGAAAACGATAAAAAATAAAAACTTAAAATCTCTTGACCAATTTGTTGATGAACAATATGGCAAAAAAGGGACTAAAAAGCGTGATAACTTTGAGAAAGGTTATGAAGAGTTTAAACTCGGCTTCATTCTTCAACAAGCTCGACTTGAAAAAGGAATGACCCAAGAAGAACTTGCCGAAAAAGTTGGAACAAACAAAGGTTACATTTCACGAGTTGAGAATAACATCAAAGACGTTCGTATTTCGACACTTCAAAAAATTATAGAAAAAGGATTTGGAGGACAATTAGAATTAGTGATAAAAATGTAATACGTCTGCTAACAAGGGTTTTGCAAGAGAGCGGGTTAAGTGCTTCGTATGAAACTTTTTCGTAAATTTGAACATTCGGCTTCGTATCAAAGGTAGTGCTAAAAATCCGCTCCCTCGCAAAGCCCCGAGACGTTGGCAGTAATTTTAAAAACGACAGCGGTATGAAATTTTACAATCTTGACACAGAATTTACTTTCGGAAAATTTGAAGGAAGTACGGTTAGACAGATTATTGATACACAACCGACATATCTTGATTGGTGTGCAATAAATCTTGACCACTTTTATATTTCTGACGAAGTAATAGAAGAAATAAAAAGCATAAAGCCAGACTTCAAATTGTCTGACGAAGGAATACAAAAATTGAATGAAAAATATGAAGTTTGGGAAAACCAACAGCAAGATAGTTATAATGATTACGACTACCACGAACGAGAATCTTATGGAGAATATGCAGGTTCGTATGCACAAGATGTTGAAGGATTGAGTGACGACTTTATTAATGATGTATTAGATGGCGACCCTGACGCTTATTGGAATATTGACTAACAAAAAATTAAAGAACAATACAAATGGCAACAGAAAGAGATTTAAACTTAACACGAATTGGTGTTTTCTATGACGGCAATTATTTTTTGCACGTTAGTAATTTTTACAACTACACACACGAACGCAAGAGTCGTTTAAGTATTTCGGGACTTCATCATTTCATAAGAAATCACGTTGCTCAACAAGAAGGCACAGACGAAAGGCTGTGTCAAATTGTAGATGCTCATTATTTCAGGGGACGTTTAAGTGCTTTTGAAGCATCAAATCAAGGGAACTCGTTATACTATGACAGAGTTTTTGACGACATTTTAAGTTCAGAAGGTGTAACAACTCACTACTTACCCATAAAGACAACTCAAAGCGGTGTTCGCCACGAAAAAGGAATTGATGTTTGGTTGGCTCTTGAAGCTTTTGAATTAGCATTTTACAAACGATTTAATGTTTTAGTTTTAATAGCTTCTGACGGAGATTATGTACCATTAATCAGAAAACTAAACACATTAGGAACAAGGGTAATGGTGTTAAGTTGGGACTTTGAATATACAAATGATTACGGAACAAAAATGGTAACAAGAACTTCACAAGATTTACTTGAAGAAGTTACTTATCCTGTTGCAATGCACGAAATCATAGACAATAGAGTACGAAAAAACGAACCATTAATTAATGGACTATTTGTACCAAGAAATACTGAAAAGATTTTTACTAAGCAAAAATTAAACTATGTACCACAACAAAATATTCAATCAATTACACGAAACAAAACTACCAACAAGATTGACGAACCGGTTGTTACAGAAAGTGGGCGACAAATAAGTACAATATTTAGTTTGAAGGAAGGCTTTGGCTTTATAAAAGGAGAAAACGCATCAAAAAATGTTTTCTTTTTTCATTCAAGTTTAATGGAATACGATTTTAACGATTTAGAAGTTGGAGACAAAGTGGAATACACAATTGAAACAAAAGAAGACGGAAAACTTGTAGCGAAAGAAGTAAAAGTAATTGAATAAAAACTACTGCCAACATCGGTTTTGCGTTATGGGGGCTGACGTGCTTCGTAGAAACATTTGTGCAAGGTTCAACATTTGTGCTTCGTATGAACAGTAGTGCTAAAAATCCCCCACAACGCAAAGCCGCGGGACGTTATCGGCAAGCGTAACAGACCGCACCGCCAAAATCAACCGACAGAATATTGAATGAAGAAATACACAGCAAATTATACATATACAAACCCGAATTTTGTAATTCAGAACCTTGTAACAAATCAGACAAATGCTGACTTGTTGCAGACTTTGTATGTCGTGAAAAATATTTTGCAACGTGGTTTTCCGACAACGCTTTCAAAATATCTACAATCCGAATTAGGCGAAATTCACAAACTTGACAATTTTGAAGAACGCTTTTTGTTTGCGACAAACCAAACGCCAATTTGGAACGACACAATAAAAGGCGACAGAGAACGCAATTATTATCCTGCAAAAGACTTTTTTGAACAAATCATACCAAACGAGTTTGGCGAATTTTCCTTTGTTCAATCATTGCTCATTCCAGAAATTGAAATCAACGAAATAACAGGCGAAGACGACAGAAATTTCATCAATCAACAAGTTGATTTTTATTTGCCACAAGCAAAACTTGTAATTGAAATTGACGGACAGCAACACAAACTTGATGAAGTTACAAGAGTTTCAGACAGCACAAGAGATAATTATTTAGCAGGTAAAGGAATTACAACCATAAGAATTTCCACAAGAGAACTGCAAAACGGAACTTATACAGAAAAAGTCGAAAAGATTTTAAAACATCTTGAACGCTACGAAAAACTTCTAAACTTCTATAAAAATGCTTGTGAGAAAATAGAAGAAAATCAGATGAGCGAAGAAGAAATTAAAACGAAATTATTGCCTACGGCAATAATCCGTTTTCAAATTTTGCTCATTGAGTTACTTACTCACAAGTATTTGACTTTTGACGAAGATTGGAATTTCAACATTTTAGCTCACGAAGATTTACCCGATTTTGCAGAATTGGCAATAAATGATTTACTCATTTGGATTGATAAACTTTGGCAACTCAAAAACAAACAAGAACTTAAAAAGCCGAATTTCAACATTGCAATAACGAACGACAAAACGAAGTTTCAGCCAACAACAAAAGCGATAAACATAGATTTTTCTTTATTCAAACGCTACACGGACGAAAACAAAATCAGCGAAGATGTGATTTTTGTCCGCACAGATTATTTTGACATTGTAAAAGACAAAAACTATTTCAGAGTTAGCACAACCGAGCCAATCAATTACAATGTAACTGATGAAGATAAACCGATTTTAGAGTTTTTTCTTGACAACATTTTTGACAAACCAAGTTTCAGAGAAGGGCAATTTCCTATCATTTCAAACACTTTAAACAGAAAAGATACAATCGGACTTTTGCCGACAGGTGGCGGAAAATCTTTGTGTTATCAGCTTCCTTGTTTGTTACAACCAAGCATCAATTTTGTGGTTTGTCCAATCAAATCGTTGATGTATGACCAAAACGATAATTTGGTAAAAACACTCGTAACAAATGTAAGTTTCATTACAAGCGATTTAGAAGCTAACGAAAGACGAGAAATAGAAACAAACTTTGAACAAGGACGATATTTGTTTGTTTGGATTTCGCCCGAAAAATTTCAGATACCAAGTTTCAGAGAAAAAATAAGTGCGATTGTCGCTAACTTTTCTATTGCTTATGCCGTTGTGGACGAAGTGCATTGCCTTTCTGAATGGGGACACGATTTCAGAACTTCGTATTTGAATTTAGCCAAAACCATTGACAAATTAAGTCCGAAAGACCAAAACGGAGAAGGCAAAATCAAATTTATTGGTTTAACGGCAACGGCTTCCGTTAATGTTTTGAAAGATATTAAAATTGAGTTTTCAAGACAGAAACAACGTTTGGAAGATGAAAACATAAAATCGCTTTTGGATTACAGCCGAAAGGAGTTACAATTTGAAGTAATTAACGACAACGGAAACAAAAGTCAAAAAATAAAGGAATTACTTGAAGAATTAAAAGACACAGAAAGTTTTACGGAAAATGACGAAAAAGCAGGTTTGATATTTACGCCAAATGTAAACGGTGCTTACGGTTGTTACAACGTGGCAAATACTTTAAACACAATTTATCAAAATAAAGTTGGTTGGTTTTCGGGCGACATTCCCAAACGAGATGTTTACGATGAGAGAACAGGAAGAAAAACAGGAACAGAACCCGTAATGACCCGTGCAGATTTCAACAAATACAAACAACAAATTCAAAAGGATTTCAAAGACAATAAATATCAACTTTTAGTTGCTACAAAAGCCTTTGGAATGGGTATTGACAAGCAAAATATTTTTTACACTTTTCATTATGGTTTGCCAAGTTCGGTAGAAGCACTTTACCAAGAAGCAGGAAGAGCAGGACGTTGGGACAAGCGAAAAAAAGAGAACAAAAATAAAATTGGGAAATGTTATGTTTTACATTCGCCCGAAACACACGACCAAGAAAGAGTTGAGCGACTTTTTCACAAAGACACAACTTTTTCAGAAATGAAAGCAATTAGTGATGAAGTTGGTTTTGGTGGTAGAGATATTTTCAAACAAGTTTTTCTTTTTGTTCAAGGGCAAAACGACATCGAAAAAGATTTTGAAATCATTTTAGGTGTAATCAAAAATTATTTCAAAGAAAAATCAAAAGTCAGAATTTTTTGGAATGACGCATATTCAAAACTTAAAATAAAAAGTGATGTATTGCAAAAGGCAATTTATCGTTTAAGCCTTTTAGGAATTGCTTCCGATTGGACGACCGATTTTAATACACATTTTGAAGTTCAGTTTAAATCGCTTGATGAAAACCACATTATCAAAAGCGTTTCTGACTACATTACAAAATACGAACCCAACACAGATGTAAAAAAGGATTTGCAAAATGTTCCGCAAAATTCAGTTTTAGAAAAAGCCGTTTGGTATTTATTAAATTGGACTTTTGAAAATATCGCATACAGCCGAAAACAATCACTTAAAACGCTTTCCGATTGGTGTTCGGAATTTGAAAATAGTGAAAGTTTTAAGCAACGCATTGACAGCTATTTCATTTTTTCAGAAACAACTTTTGTTCTTCAACACATTGCCGAAAATCCAAATGATTACGAACAATGGTTTGAAGTTTTGACATCTAACAATCAATTTCCAAACAGAACGGAATTTGAAAAATTGAAAGACAGCATCAGCCGATTTTTGGAAAGTTACCGTAATAGTGTCGGACTAAATTTTGTAAGTGGTTTTGTTCGTTTGGCATTGAACGAGTATGAAGATAGTGACGGAAAAGAACGTTTTGAAAGTGCTTTGTCAAGCGTGAAAGAAACTTTTACAGAAGAACAGCAAAAAGACTTTTTGAACCGCTTAAAAGTTTTAGGAAAGCATTTAAACGAAGAACAAAAAATAGAATTGAGCCAATCCACTTCAAGATATTATCCTGAAATGTTGGAAGAACTTGCGGAATATTACGATTTGGCA
>CAYNSF010000076.1:0-8820 GCA_964399855.1 uncultured Aureispira sp.
AATGAAACACCAACCCGTGCCGGGTTATATCTCAAATTTGCTGTTGCCGCTGCTGCTGGCTACGGGTAATAGCGGTATACCAGCTATTGAGGTACGGATCGGTTCGCATCGCTTCCACAAAATCTCCGTTCACCAGCGGCACCAGGAGTTATTTTGTGTAACCAGCAACAGGTCGCCTATTACAGGCAGTTGTGTTTTGAAGCCTATTTACCGGCGCACATAGTTGCTGATATGGAAATTAAAGTTATTGCTGCGGGTGATCATAATGGAATGCTGATATCCATCCTGCTTAATTTTTTCAATATAATGGTCTATAAGCTCATCTGTATCATTATACATAATAATATTGGAAAGTCCCCTTGCAGGCAACATGGCGAAATCTCCGGGCTAACAAATTGTTTAAGTTGTTCCAACGCAGCAGATTGTTGGGGAGTGAGCGGAAGGCTATCATTATTATCAAGGGCTTTTACGCAGGCATATTTTTCTTAATTAATAATCCCTAAACTGCACAAACTCAAAGGCAGACGTTTTCATGCCATTTTTTTCGGTAACCTTTCTATGGGTAGTGCTGGCAATACAATTGATCCCCGTTGCTTTTAACTGGTTTACCAGGCGATGAGTAAAAGTGAGCTCCCCCATGATATGAACAGCCGTTGGATTAATTTTCCGGATTTTAATTTCGTATTCTTCCACCATTTTATCTAAATCACATCCCGATAATTCCGGGTCAATTTGCGGGAATGGCAGGTCCTGAATTTCACCGTATTTTTCAAGGGCAGATTCAGTTTGGTTTTTTGGCCAGCGGGTGGAAGGGTGGTTAGAGAGGTTGAGAAGCATGGGGGTTATTTGATAAAATTGTCTTTTATAGAGATATAGTTTTTAGAAAATTGTCTTTATAATAAAGACGATTTCTTGATTTTATATTCATAGCCATCCTACTTTTATAATTCAGTGCCTGCCAACAATTGTGTAGAAAATGGAATCCAGATCTATTTCTTAATGTATTTTAAAATGCATTTTCGGTTAAAAGCAATAAGTTCATCTTTATACCGAATGGTTACACAATTATCTTCCACCTTTAGTTCTGTAAAATTTAACTCTAATCCGCCATGAGCAAAATAATTCCGGGGATTAAATTGATTATTAATTTTATAATCCGGTTTTACTTTTTCCGTTAATTCCCTAAAAAGAAAAAATCTGGGAGTTTCATTCATAGGGTAAATTTTTATGTACTCTTTTATTTCCCCTTTGTAATTTGGCTCTGGTTGACCATAGGTATTCTTTAACAGTTCGAAAGCATCATCTACCATTGGATTACTGATTGAAAAGTTATTCCCACCATCATTCAATTCTTTTAGATATTTGATTTCACCATTCTCGATTACCTCTTTAAAATATTGATAAATTGAATTACCGATGGCTAATGCAAAAGTGATTGCAAATATTTGTGATGCTTCAATAGCAGTCAATAATGCCTCATTTTGGTTTTTATAATTGTTTAATAATTGTCCAATTATTTTCGAAAGACCATCATTTTGAAAGAGATTAGATAATACATTCTTGTCTGAAAGCGAGATCATTAAAGGACTTCCAAAGATTAAAGCGCCATGTAATAAAAAATATTCTTCTTTTAAAAACAACTCCGTGTTTTTAAAATTATCTTTATCGCTAAAAATTCTTTTTATCAATGAATCATAGTCGCCATAGTTTTTATAAGGAAATGTATTAAATGCCTTTGCAGAGAATTTTGATCTTTGAATATTTATTGGATGTGTTGGTGTCCCTAATATAGGTTCAGCATTAAGTATCCAACCTGAAATTTTTTCATTTTCAGAACAAAGAAAACGCTTAAATTTAATATAAGGAAGAAAGCGGTACAGGGCATTCATCAAGGCCGTCACGTAAATATTCTGACCACTTGAAATGTCTATATATATTTCTTCCAATTCATCTCCTGTATATTCTGATAACAGATGTAAGTAAATTTGAAGTGTTATTAAGTCAAGACTTCCATTAAATGGATATGCTATACCTTTAAATTTATAAGTACCTGAAGAAGAAACAACCAAAATATCGTTATCTTTTGATTGCGGATGTTCCTTTAAAATAGCTTCAGGTTCTTTTAAATACTCCTCCATATCTAATGTTTCTAATATCGAAATGAAGTCATCGTTTTTAATACCAAGTAAATGATCCTGAAGTATAATGCTAATTGGAAATATTATTAATCTGCGTGAATCTTTTAAGGAGTTTGTGTTAATGAGAAAACTACTGGTTAAATCAGCTTTACCGCTTTCATTTTCAAAAGAGAATTCTATTTCATTGCGATAAAATTTGTCAAGGCGACCCACCTGGATAATTAATTTTTTTGGGCGTTGGCCTTTTTTTATCGAATTTTCTATTGATGGTGTATTACTCATAATTAATTATTTTCACTCCTAAAATAAAATTTATTCTTTTACCCATTTACAATGAAAACAAATCCATTTCCTCTCCGCACCATTGCCAGGCAGCAATTACAATAATATTTACATCTTCTGCTTTTATATTTTCTTCTGTGTCATAAGTAATAATAATTCCTTTTTTGCTGCCGGTTGCTTTGCATGCTTTCAATAAACCTTTCATTTCTCTTTGACGGGTATTTTCAGTTTTCAGTTCCCAGCATACCTGCACCGGTAAAGCCTTTCCCCCTTCTTTAAAAAGAACAAAATCACATTCATGGCTGGCATCTTTATAATAATAAATATCGGTAGTGTAGATGCTTCCATATTGCCGGTACAATTGCCAGAATGCAAGATTCTCCAGGAACATGCCCCTGTTTTCTGAGAACTTACTTCCCAATGCCCGAAGCATTCCATTGTCTATGAAGTAGCATTTTTTATCTGCATTTTCCCTTTTTATAAGTGAAGGATCAAAACGGCTGATCCGTTTATAAAGATAAACGGCTTCGCCCAAATCTGCCATTTCGTATATAGTACCTTTGCTTATTGCATACCCGCGGCTTTTCAGCTCATTGAATATTTTGCTCAACCCGGTAGGCTTTCCGGTATTGCCGGCTATTCTATGAAACAAATATCGAAGATACCGGTAATTGGCAGGCTGGTTCTGCTCTATAATATCCCTGTACATCACCATATTAAAATACTCCTGCAACAGCATGAGATTTATTTTTTCATCATTATTTACCGTTTCAGGATACCCTCCCTGATGAAGATATTTGGAAAAGGCAGCTAAAGTTTGCACCTTATTTTTACCGTAGGCAGAGTAGTTAATCCCCTGCCATTGCAAGTATTCCGAAAAAGAAAGAGGCAATAGTTCTGTAGGTAATCCACGGCCCCGTAATACACCTGCTACCTCGGTATGCAAAGTCTTACTATTGGATCCGGTAATGATAATGTTCCTGCTTATTTGTTCATATATTCTATTGACAAAATATTCCCATTTATCTAAATATTGAATTTCATCGAAAAGGAAATAAACATCTTTCAGAAGAGGATTTTCAGGCTGAGATTCTGCAAATGCCTGCAATATTTCATCGGGCGCAAAACTTTCTGCCCTCAATCGCTCATCTTCCATAGATAGAAAACAGATACTTTCCCAGCGTACGCCCTGTTGCAAAAGCTGATTTATGGTTAGCCTTAATAGTGCAGATTTCCCTACACGGCGAGGCCCGGTAATCGTCTGAACTTTGCCTAAATTTGGGTTCAGAAATGCTGCTCTATCGTATTCAGGTTTCGTGAACCTTTCTTTTTGCGCTAACAGCAATTCCTTAATTGTTCTTTTCATAAGAACTAAATTAATAAATATATTCTTATTATAAGAATACATTTTGAAACTATATCCTTTTAAAAAGCCTGTTTTATGTTTTATCTTATATATTTATTTTTTTATCATTCATTTATTGAAAAAATTAAAGGGGTCCAAGACAATCTAACAGAACGGAAGATTTATTTTCCTTTCCATTTCTTCGGTTGAAAGGAAAAAATAAAAATCTTCTTTCCCGCCATTTGCTTTATGAATAAAACATTGGGAATAAGTTGACCGGAAAGTATGGAAACGATAGTGGACAAGGGTTATGATTGGTTGTTGAGATCGGTGTAAAGGGATTTGGAGTGGGATTGGCCAAGCCAAAATTTAAACTTCAAGAAAGTATGATTTTTCTCAAGCGGTATTTCTAACCATTTGTCCTTATCTCTTTTTGATTTTAATCCCGCAAATATCTTCTTAACCATTTCAACGACATGTTCAATGTCTTTTTCTTGAATTAATTTCCCATCAGGAATTTCCGTTTTCAATTGGTTTTCATTTTTTAAGTGCAAATCTTTTGCATAATTAATTATTGCCTTTCCTAAATTATCCAATGCCTTTCTGTCTGTCGCATTAAATCCATCCAAATTCAGCCCTCTTCTCCGGGCAGCGGCTTGTTTACCTTCTCTTTTTTCTTCACGTTTCTTTTCTTCAATAGCTTCTTTTTCTTGTATTTCCTTCATTCTGATTTCCTCGCTTTTTAGTCTTAATTTTCTGATTAGATCTTCCTTCTTATTTTTTAAGGCATTTTCTAAATCTTGTTGATATTTTGAAATAAGATGATTTTTGCGTGTTTCAATATCCTGTTGCTTTTCAAATATTTGCTGTTCCTTTTCATAGTTTATTTTGGCAATAATTAATTCTTCTTTACTTATCAGAGATGCTAAATAAACCTTATCTCCTGAAATGGATGAGTATTTTTGAAGTGCAAACCTCGGGTCACTTCTTCTCCTGCCTTTAGCGTTTACAAAGTCATTCAGTTCCATGTACTTTAATTTACTATCATCAGAACCCGGTTTTGCCATTGCGATTAATTCCTCTATTTGGGGCAATTGAAACCATAATGGTGTAGAATGCTTTAATTCAACATCCATAAATAATTCAAACGCCTTGAGCATTTCAAGCTTCTTCTTTTCTTCCAAATTAGTTATGGTAATTGAAGATTTTCCATACCCCAACGGCTTTCCGGATCCTATAGAATGAAATAGACCTTCAGTATTATGAAAAGTGATGGCGCTAATTAATGCCCCTAATTCTTCTTTGCGAAGATTGTGATAATTGATTTCAACCATAAATTCTGTTCCAGATGCAAGAGGAATAAATGCAGAAGCGACATTCGATGTTCCTTCATTAGAAATTACTGTGTTTCCATTTCTTACAGGATATCTTTTCCATCCTCTTATATTCGCATTTTTATCCTTGAAGGTTTTATAATTATTTGTTTTCCCTTCGTTGTTCGGATTCTGCTCAATATAGTTTGGATAATAAGAAGCTTTGGGTCCGGCAAGCACAGCGGTTACTTCCCTAATCTCCTCTGGACTATTAATCGCAAATGCATGTCCTACATGTACTCTTCCTTTTAAACCTGTGCTATCTTCGGTATATCCAAAAATAGTTTCTGCCAAATCAAACGAATTGGTGTCTTTTTGTTGATGATTAATAGAATCTAAAATAGAATTTTCATAAGTAATCTTATACAATAAAGAGAGCCCCATATCCTTAATAGCTCCATTATTATTTATTCTAAAGAAAACAGGAATTTTCTCACCTTTATCTAATTGTGGTTTCCTCCATTTCCAATCTTCTTTTTGTTGTGACCAATCATGATTGTAATAGGCAAAGAAGAAATTCTCTATTTCTTGTTCTTCCACAGGAACTTCTTTGTATTCAGGTTCAAAAAATATAAATTCTAAATGTTTTCCACTTGCTTTTTCATGCTGGGACTCTTTTCTCACACCGGGTTGTCCTGAAAAAACAATTATTCCAGGTTTCCCATCTTTATCAAATTTGTAAATGGGTCTTTCAACATCTGTATAATCCAGCGAAAAGTAGTACCCCTCCTTTTTGAAAGAGAAAGTATCATATTTAGCTTTAGCTGATTTTGAATTGTTTGTTATATTATTAGCATTTTTATAAAATTCAGACATCTTTGGAATGCCAATGCAAAGATTATCCAAAGCTTTATGGGAAACTCTTCCAGGCTTGCCACAATCATCTAAAAAGTATTGTCCATCTTTTTTATATAGCCATCCGCAAAGCACTTCCTTTGACAAGTGAGATTTTGGGTAAATGTTATCGTTCTGAAAATCCCTAACCGAATATTTATGATCATTTATTTTATTCTTCATTCTTCCAAAACTCATTATCTCCAATACCGAACGAAGCATCCCTTTTATTGATGATCCCGGAATAAAATATTGGTTGTTGATATGATTAAATGCTTTCGTTTCTCTACTATTCTTATCAACGCTTCGAGGCACACCATTTCGAACATAAATAGGGCTTTCTGCGTTAATTTTTAATTTTAATACACCTGATTGGCTATCTTTAAAAGGAATATCATGACTTACATGTTTTGCCCAAAAAGGCATTACAACTTTATCACTTAATGGAACGAAATTATAGGGTGATTTAATCATTTCTTGAATATTTTTTTATTTAACAAACCCGGCAAATGCTTGCCAGGATGGAATGAGAGTAGTCATATTTGCCAGCAATTCATCCGGCTCACTTTCCTCCCAATAATGTAGCATTTTAATTTTTTTTACCCCTTCTAAATCATGAGCAATATACTCTTGCACCGTTTTTTGATCCTTGGCCAAGCCATTCAAATCTGCCTGATATATGTGATATTCCCCATCAATGTTTTTAATGGAAATGCTAATGTTTTTTTCAGCGCAATACAAGTTTCCTTCAACAATAAACGGAAGGGTTGTGAAGATCTCTTTTGAAATCTTTTCTACTAATTGGGGTTTGGGTTTATTTGAATACCAATAATATCCTTGATAATTCAAATGGAAATTGATGCTGTCTATGTCTATCCTTTGCATAATTATTTAATTTATGGTTCCTGTAAATACACCGTGGCCTTTTGTGGTATTTCCCCCTAATTGAAGATTACCTTCCGTTAGGTCAATCAAGGTTTGGTTAAATGCTTTTTCGATTAACTTATCATTTTGAAAAGCAGCTTTATCAACCCAAATTTCGAGATTTATTTCATTTTTATATTGTGCAGCTTTTTCCTGAAACAATGCCCCATCAATGGTTCCATTGGTAAACCGGTCAATTTTAGTATGATTGAATACTTTGTCCTCTTTTGGATTATAAGGTAGATAAATGTCATTGATAATTACTCTTCCACGAAGGCCTTCATCATCTTTGTCAGAATTTTTAGCATATCCAAATAAAGCCTTTACTGCTTCATTGTTTTCTCCGACAGGTAGTGAGTTTTCTTTTTTAATTAAAACTTCATCGTCCAAATTTTTCGTGAATTTTGTCCAGGCATTTAATCCCTCTATATTTATAGCGTTGATTTCATTTTCTAACTGTTGCCATTCATCTGAATTGGAATTAAAATTAGCTGCATTAATGTTGAATTTTTCATCAAATTCCTTAGTAGCTGTTTCTAAATCCAATGTGCTTTCTAAGGATATTTTACTTGCGTTCCCTATTTCGATGTTTTTATTTTTATTGTAATGATAAGCAACTCTATGTGCAATTATTCCTTTAAGAGATGTGCCGGGGATTAATAAGAATTCTTGTTCAGTTAATTCCGGTTTTCCGCTTTCCCAATCAAAATATTTTTCTGTCTTGGGTTTATTATCTGCATCATCATCACCAAAACCTGCTCCAAACAAAAAGAAATCTTTGGATATGATTTTCAAAACATGTTTTTCCCAACCTTCAATTTCATTTTTATCATCTAATTCCGGAAGTAGGTCCCATCCCTGAATTGGTTCATTCAGGGAACTCGATTTTTTCAAATAGCTCCTAAGATCCTCCGTTTTTCTTAAATTAAATATTTTCGTTTTTGAAAGCTCTTTAATGATCTTTAGTTTACCAAAACCTTTCCTTGTTCCTGCTCCTATCCTAAAAACAGGACTTGCAAAAGTTTTAATTAATTGCTCCCAATTAGTTGTTCTGTCGGCATCATCCCCAATCAACTCTAATTCAAAAACGAACCTTGTACCTTTATGAACCAGTTCTTCATCATATTTCCCATGATTTGCTGTATCTGCCACTCCTTTATCAGTCATGCGCACATGATCGCGTTCGGGAAGGCGACTGAAATAAGAATAATAACCTGAATTCGTATCAATATTTCTCAACCCCTCAATAATCTTTTTACCATCTTCGCCCACTAAGCACGCAGAAGAAACAATTAACCTGCTTCCTTTCCCATCTGAACTATCTGAACCAAAAATTTCCTCAATGAGATCTTTGTTTGGAAAGGAATGCCTCAATACCCCTGCAATCCCGGTTCCGGGGATATAGGGCAATCCGTTTGCATCTTTAGCAACCAATCTGTCTGTTGTCAATCCCTTTTCGCCGGATCCAACAGATATCGGGGTTTCTGCTTCTACGGTTAATTTGGCGATATATCTATGTGTGTAATTCATGATTATTAGTTTTTGGCCATTTGGTTACTTAATTTTATAACAAAAGGCAGATATTCTCTGTCAGCATCCAAAGTATTTAAATATTCTTCAAGAATAACTCTTCTATTTTTAGTTCGCCATTCATTTTCTGATTGGCCTTTATATAGGAAACCGGATTCCCTATCAAAAACCAATGTTTTAAAATGCGCTTTACTTTTTATGTTTTTCCCATAGTTTCTCAATGTACCCCATTGGCTTTTTGTAATCCCGTTAAACAAGCCTTTGTTATGCTGCACAAACTCATTTACCTTTTGATCGATTTGATAATCGAAGTTATTTCTCAATTTTATATTTTTCAAGCAACTTAAAATTTCCTCGTCATTTTTGCCATTTTCAATTGGGTAAATGTTCATGT
>CAYNSF010000077.1:0-8313 GCA_964399855.1 uncultured Aureispira sp.
TGCATAGCAATAACAGAGATACCTATATGAATGTAGCCCGTGTGCTTAAAAAAATGAGGAGCCATAACGAAGGCGCAGCGGTGGTGGACAGCTTATTGAAGGAGAATAGGCTAGATGGGCAGGCTGCGTGAGTGAAAAACTCATTATTTCTTGGTGCGATTAATTTTACAACTTAAAGGATTCTATTTCAATTCCGTTGAATAATGAAGTTAAATACAAATCTATCATTTTTTACTTTCTGAATACTGGAATGTATTTTATACATATTTAAAAACTATATTATGTACCCTACAACTTAAAGTATTCTTGGCATAAAAATAAAATTTTGTACTTTTGGCAACTAAAGTTAGATATAATGGCCAAGGAAAATTTTAAATTAATAAATAAACCACTAGTGAAATGTTGTAAGCACTGCTGCAAATCAATTGAAAATTGTGATATCAATTGTGAAGACTGTATCGGCAATAGGTTTCTATTGAGTGCTTATAGTTTGCAATAATTATTTGCATGAAAAAGTCTTCGTAAGACATTATTTATGAATGAAAAAAAATATCCTTGTCGACTGACGGTAATTGGCAGTAATGCGAAATAGGTTTGTGGTCAAGGGGGTTCAGTGTCCAGTGTGGATTGAATTAATCACCATTAGCAATTTATTGTTGCTATTAGATTTGAAATTTTAAAAGAAATTGGCTTATGAGTTTAGATACAGTTTTAAAAATTGGGAAAGCATTGCGAAATGCCCCTGATAACTTAAAGCATTTTAAGTATGTTTCGCCGTGCCCAACAGATAAAGATGGAAACTATCCGTTTTGTATTTCGGTTCCGGTGTTAGAGGATTTTAGCTTTGATTGGAATAATACAAAAGAAACACCTGAAAATGAAAGGAACAAACTTTATTATCTAAGATTTAAAACTTCCGACAGTGATGGCTTGATGAAATATATTTTTGGCGACATTTATTACTTAACAACTGCTACACTTAAAAAAGATGGAACTATTGAATCTGCTGAAGGTGGTGGTTATCGTTTGGAAAAAACAGCCGCAAAACCGCCTTACAACAAGAGTTCTTTTGACAGAGGCGTAGAGGATTTTGAGAGTATTATTAAAAACATTGACAAAGAAAAATCTTTTCTGCTAAAATTTAGAAATGGTTTCTTAAAAGACCAAATAATTATAGAAACTATTTTAGACTATATCTCTGCTGTTGAATATTTCTTCAAAAACCCGTCAGAAAAAGATTTTCTTTCTTTTATAAAGGACGATGCTTTGATTAAAGAATATACAATCAAAGAACTGCTTGAAAAAACAAGTAAAGCTACTCTGAAAAAATTAGAAATCAGTGAAGGCGAATTAGATGAAGAAAAAAGAAAGAAACTTTTGGAATATGACAATGGTGAAATTTTTATTCATTTTAAATTTGCAGACGATAAACATTGGTACGATTACAAAGAAGAATTAGCTCATATAAATGAAAAAATGTTTTTAGACTTCGTTGATAAATCTGGCAATGGATTTGTTTTAAAGAAAACGCTTTACAAAACTTTATGCTCAGGCGATAAAAAGAATGATATTCAGTTTCCGGGTTTCGATTTTGATGCTAAATTTAAATCAAAAGCATTTTCAGGCGGTGAAATACAAGATTTATTTTACGCGATTGATTTCTCTAAAAGAGGCACACTAATACCCGGAACCGACATAAAAATTATTGTATTGCCACAAGGCGATAATCTAAATGCAGATAATTATGTTGAGTTTCAGCAAAAAGGTAATGAAGAAAAAGTGATAACCGAAAATGAAACTAACCAGGAAAATGACGGAGAACCATTGTTTGATATTTTTGATGAAAAGGACGACAAAAATATCACAAACTTTGATGTGATTTTTTCAAAGAAAGGTGGTACAACTTCGCCGGATGTGGATTTGTTGGAGATTTCCTGCATAGAAAAAAGTAAAATCAGAACCACTAAACAGCGAATTAATGACATTGCCAATGTCATTCACAAAAAAAGAAAGAATTATTTTTCAAACACTACAAAAGAATTGTATGGTTTTAAAATAAGTTCTTCGTTTAGGAATATTCTCGGCAATCCGCAAACAGACAGCAAAACAGGAAAAGTCAACTTTAAAGCTAACCCTAAATATCAATCGCATTTGCTCAAAATATTGCCACTTATTTATACTGACAATTATTATTCTGATGAACAACTTTTACCAGCTTTTATTCAAAATGTTGAATATTCTGTAAGAGCAGGAAGTTCACAATTCAATTTTATGAAATTCGACTTAGAATTTCTTCTTACAATTCAAAACAATCAAAATAACAGATATATGGATATTACAAACTCTGCAAGCTATCAAATAGGAAATCTATTGGGTGGCTTAGCCAAAAATTTTGCAGGCGACAAGTCGCCTATAAAATCATTTGAAAAAAATTATGTGGGTAATTTATCCCGAAGGATAAGTTCAATAGATGATTTTATCAAACTCAAAAACGATATTGAGCAGAAACTCATTATGCACGAAAAAACGAAATTCACTTACCAGACCTCTTATGAGTTATCTCAGAAAGTGAAAGATTTTAAAGGAGTTTACGACAGGGAAGAAAGTGCTTTCGGATTTTTTGAGGCATACTTCAAGCCAATTCCTAAAAAAGAAACTACTGAAAACGAAAATTAATTTACTAACATTTAAAACAAATTAAAATGGCAGATACTATTCAGCACAAATCAGAACTACTTTTTCTGTATGACACAACATACAATATTCCCAACGGCGACCCTTTTACTGGTGAGCAACGTTATGATGAAGAAACCAAAAAAATATTGGTTAGTGATGTAAGAATGAAGCGATATGTACGAGATTACCTTGACGACAAAGGTGAAAACATTTATGTGATTGGAGATAAATCTTTTGCCGAAGGAGATGAATCCGGTTCTGCTGCTCGTATCAAATCTTTACAGGATAAATTTAAAAAAGAACTAGAGGATGCAGCGAAAGCAGTAAAAGACAAAAAAGAAAAATTTAGTAAGGCACTGTTTGTAATGAAACAATGTGTTGATGTTCGTCTTTTTGGTGGCATTGCAACCGGAAAAGGTGATGCTGTTAATCTTACTGGTCCAGTTCAATTTGCTTTATTGAATCCATCGTTAAATCAGACCAATTTGAGAATGCACCAAAATACGTCTGTGTTTGTGTCAAAAGGAAGTAATGAACAAGGTGCTATTGGCACAACAACACTTGTGCCCTATTCTATTGTACAAATTCACGGTTGGTTAAATCCAAAAGTCGCTATTGAAACTGCAACAACAGAAGATGACTTGAAGAAACTCTTTGAAGGTCTTTGGTACGGTACAAGTGGCGATGGCAGTTCGCATTCCAGAACCAAATCAGGGCAAAATGCTATTCTGCTTTTGGAAATAGTTTACGCTGAAACCAATAAAAAAGTTTATGGCATTGACCAGCTTATTAAACTAAAAAAGAAAGAAGATAAAAAAGATGAACAACTGCGTTCTTTGGAAGATTTGGAAGATGTTAAATTTGATTTCAGTAAACTATTGACTGTTGCAGTTTCAGAAAAAATCAGCAGAATCAAATTTTATACTGAGATAGATTCAATTAAAAACGAGCTAACAGGAAAAGATAAATTTGAAGAAATTCAATTTTGACTTGTCAAATAATGAAAAATGAAAGCATTTCAATTTATGGCTGAAGGTAATTGGGGACATTTCAAAAAGCCTGAAACCAACAACAATCCGCTTACACATGATTTAATTACCAAAACGGCAGTTATTGGTTTAATTGGTGCTGTGTTGGGAGTTGAAAGACAGGAAATGAAAAAATTATTTCCTCAATTGTCTGATAATTTATTGTATGCAGTGCAGTTGCTTAGCCATGTAAAAAAAGTGTCGTGGGGCTTTACCAGCAGAACGGCAATAAACCCCACTGCACCGGGCTCGCCAAAATATTTTGAGTTTTTGAGAAATCCTGCATTCAAAATAACGCTTGCTTTAAAAAACGATGCTTCACAAAATGAGTTTGAAAATTTTTTAGCAGCAATAAAAAATAATGAGGCTATTTACACACCTGTGTTAGGCTGGCATAATTGCCCTGCAAATTTGAAGTTTGAATCGGAAGGAACAATTTCAGAAATGCAGGAAAGTGAATTTGAAACTTCTTCTTTTGTTTCAACAATACATAAGCCAAAAGTTTCAGGACAATTCAGAGTTGGATTTGATAAATTACCTACTTATCAAAATGATGACTTTTGGAATTTGCCGGACAAATACCAGCAAATTATTTATCCTGATTTCCCCTATAAACTTACTGTTGAAGGGAAATATTATCAATATCAAAACACAGAACAAGTTACAGAAAATTTATGGCTGATGTAGAGCAATTAAAATCGCATCCTGACAAACTTCTGTTTACTCACGTAGATGGAGTAATTATTAATACTCAAAAACTAACTAAAGATTTAACAGTATCAAAACTTGCAGAATTAGTAGCTATTTTTCACGACTTAGGAAAGATTAATCCGTTTTTTCAGGATAGGTTAAAACAAAGAAATAACGGGTATTCTCACCACGCTTATTTATCAGCTTATGTCTTTTATGTTGCTTTCCGGTGTAATAAAAACAATTTTGATTGGCTCAAAAAATGGTTAGATGTTCAAATATTAACCGAAAATGAATTAATTGCATTACTGGTAATCATAGCCAAACATCACAGTCATTTACCCGATTTTACCCCAAAGACTGATTTAGAAACAGAGCCTTATATTTTAAATAAAGATGAAATAAAAGGACTATATCTTTTTTTAGGCAAACAAATTACTGAATTGCCGATTGAAGAATATACAAAACGGTTTGAAGATTTTAAACAAATAACACCGTTTAAGCAACTCTTAAATGACGATAAAGTTCAAGGTCATTTTTTAGATAAACTAATATTCAATTCAAAATACACTAAAGAATATTTAGACTTTTTTCTCAATACGCAATTTGCATTTGCTGCATTGATTCAAGCAGACAAAGCCGATGCAATGAATGCCAAAATCATAGACGAAGACAAAAATAAAATTGAAAATTTTTGTAAAATATATCCTGATACTCTTAAAAAATATATTTCAAAATTTCAGCCAAATTCTGAATTAAATAAACTCAGAACTGCAATCAGGGAAGAAAGCATTAAGAATATTCAAGGTCTTTTGCAAAAAAATAAAAGAGTATTTGAGCTAACAGCGCCGACAGGCTCAGGAAAAACAATTATGTTACTTTCCTTAGCTTCTGAAATTATTCAGGCTAAAGGCAATTATCGTATAATGTATGCACTTCCTTTTTTGTCAATTACTGAACAGGTTGAGAAAGAAGTTTTAGATATATTTAGAGAATATAGACGAGGGAATTACATACAGCGAATTGATTCGAAAAGCGGCAATCAAGAGTTTGACAAAATTCAGGAACTATTGGACGCTAATCCTTCATCTGAAAACATTAAAGAGTTAGACTTTTTGACATTTCAGGAACAGGTATTTGCTTATCCGTTTGTAATTACAACCTTTGTCCGATTTTTTGAAACGCTTTTAAGCAATCACAATGCAACGCTTTTAAAGTTGCCGAATTTCTCAAAATCCATTTTCCTGTTAGATGAAATACAATCTTTGCCACCACGATTATACACATTCTTTGTTGCTTACCTAACCAAATTCTGCGAAAAATTTGATTGCTATGCAATTATTTCTACAGCAACACAACCAAATTTTGAATTGCCGCAGGAAGATAAAATAAAGAATTTCTTTCCTGATTATGATAAACCTGCTTCTCTGCTTGAACATCAAAAATATTTTGAAAGCAATGTTTTCAATCGTTATCAAATAGATTATTGGAAAGAACCAATCAATATTCAGCAATTAGCGGAAAGGATTATAGCAGAAAATAATTCTGTATTGATAATTCTGAATACCATTGATGATAGTAAGGATTTATTTAAAGATTTATCTGAATGCTTTACAGCAGAAGAGTTGCATTTGCTCAATACGCATTTTACCCCAAGCGACAGAAAGAAAAAAATTGAAATTATTAAAGAACGACTTGAGAAAAAACAAAAAACAATTTTAATTTCTACACAACTTATAGAAGCTGGTGTTGATATTGACTTTCCTGTTTTATACCGAGATTTTGCATTAGTTTCAAGTATTGTCCAATCGGCTGGGCGTTGCAATAGAAACGGCAAATTGGAAGAATTAGGAAAAGTTGTTCTTTTCAATTTGGTAAAAGACGGAAAATCAAGAGCCAATTTAATTTATGGAAGAGGAAAAGATAAAGGCATTTTGACTTTTACCAAAAATGCTTTAGGATTGAAGTTTGCTTTTGAAGAAAAAGAATTACTGAAAGTTCAAGAGGTGTTTTTTGATAAAATTGCAACAGAATTACATTTCGCAAAACACTCTCAAAAGGCATTCAATTTGGAAGTTGATTTTTTAGAGGATATTAAAGAATGTGCTTACGCTAAAATTGGTAAGTTTCAATTGATAGATGAACAGACCTATGGCGAACAAAGGCAATATTATGTACCATTAAATAAAGATGACATAAACTTTGAGACAATTTTGGATTTGAATAAGGAAGTGCAAAGCAAAATTCAATCACAACAAAAAGATTGGGTAGCAATTAAAGTGCTGAATCTGAAAATACAAACTTTGTTGAAAACTATGTCAAATCATATTGTCTCTGTAAGATTGAGAAATAAAGATATTGTGCCGATGTTGGGGCATAATGAAAAATATAATGAACTATTTAAATTAAGCATTGATGCTTATGATTCAGATAAAGGAATTAAAATATCAGGTGAAGATTTTTTAATTTAGAGCAATTAGAGAAACATTATTTTTCATTATACTAAAATTCTTTAAAACAACATTTCAGCATAACAAAAGATAATAAAATACAAATAACCATCTCAATACCTAAGCCCAACCTGTAAAAAGAATTTCATGAAATAATATATCAATAACAGCTAAAAATCATGAATCCCAACAACCTCTTAGACGAAATCCTCATCATGCTCCGGTCATTTAAAGACAACCGGGAGGCGCTGGAAAAACTGCATCAGTACATGCTGAATGAGCTTTATACAGAAGATGGCGCGGCAACTGAGGCAATCATTATCCCCGAACGTTACGCATCGCTTGTGAAGGATGTGGCAGACAGCCTGAGCGCGGAAATGGTTTGTTATATTAATGCCGCTACGCTGGAAAAAGTAGCTATTCCTCAATCAATTATTGATACCATGATATTGGATGAAGAAGACGAGGGTGATGATGAGGAAGACAATCCTTTTTATGCAGACATGAAACGCATCAACCGCGATTGGAAACAAACGATAACTATCACCCCGCCGGAATCAAGGGAATCATTTTCCTTTATGGAACAATTTGTGAACAGGTTACCGGAAAGCCCTATCAGCAAAATGTTATCAGAGGCCTTATCCGGGCGAAAGCCTTTCCGCCATTTTAACAGCATCATTCATCAATCGGATGAAAGGGAAAACTGGTTTGCTTTTCGTCAAAAATGCCTCGAGAATTATGTAGCGGAAACACTTGCCGGAAGTTTATGGAACAATGAACCCGGTAATTAAAAAACACACCATGCACCCTGCTAAACCTTCTTTCTGCTGAGGGAAAAGGTGTTTCGCTTTTGCAGAAGCCGGAAAAAATATATTTGGAAAATACCAATCTTGCTTATGCGCTCAAGCCGGCCCCTGATATAGGAACCATCCGGGAGACCTTTTAATTGAACCAACTGACCAATCATAAAATGGAAGTGTCTTTACCGGCAAGTGGTGATTTTATTGCCGAAGGCATACACATAGAAGTGGGTGGAAAAGGCAAAACCGCCAAACAGGTAAAAAATCAGAAGTCTTACATCATTGCTGCCGATGATTTTGAAAGAAGCATTGGAAATAAAATCCCGCTCTGGCTTTTCGGCTTTCTTTATTAAAATTGTTTATGAATATCACAGCAACCCATATCAACTACTATCACATTTGCCACAGAAAACTCTGGCTGTTTGCCAACGGTATAAATATGGAGCATACCAGTGATGTAGTATATGATGGTAAACTGCTGCATGAAACCAGCTATCCCCAACGTGCAGAAAAATATACGGAGATAGAGCTGTCGGCTACCAAAGATGGCGTTCAGTTATTTGGCAAAATAGATTTTTACGATGCTAAAGAAAAAATCATCCACGAAGTTAAACGCAGCGATAAAGCAGAAGAAGCACATAAATGGCAGGTTAAATTTTATATCTGGTT
>CAYNSF010000078.1:0-8312 GCA_964399855.1 uncultured Aureispira sp.
ACCAGGTAAAATTGCCGCAGGCTTCTTCCTGCTTTTGGATATCGTATTCGGGTGCGATGTTGAGTGTGAGCGTGATTGTAGAGTCGCAGCCGTATTGGTTGAGGTATCGTGCTGTGTAAACGCCACTATTCGTGATGGTCGTGTCGCCTACTGCCCAGTGATAGCTGCCGCAGGCTGATGCTGTCGCTTGTGACGCTTCGGCTGCGATGCGCAGGTCGAGTGTGATGAGCGAGTCACAGCCTTGTTGGTTGGTCAATGTGTGGCGATAGATACCACTTTCTGTTATCCTGCTGCCAAAGAAATCGTATTGCGAACATGCGGTTATCGCCTGATTGCTTTCTGTGGACTTGTGTATCGTCAGCCGTAGGATATGGGTAGAGTCACAACCAGTACTCGTCAGATAACTTTCCGGATAGTCGCCGCTGGTATCTAAGGAAATGCCGTTGATGATGATCTGGTCACAGGCTGTCTTTTCTTCGGTTACGGTCAGCGATGTGGATACGACCAACTCCAATATGGCGGTGCTGTCGCATCCGTATTTCGTCTGTCCTTTGTAGGTATAAGTACCGCTTTGGTCGTATTTTTGACCATTCCACTCGTAGCTGTCGCATACGGATATTTGCTGTGTGGTTGTTGCTTTGGGATGTATTGTGAGATTTAGCGTGACGGTACTGTCACAGCCCTGACTTGTTTGTCCGTTGTAGGTAAATATACCACTTGTTGTGTAGGTCTGTCCGTTCCAATCGTAGCTTTCGCAGGTGGTTTGTGCTTCTGTTTGTTGGATGGATGAATGTATCGACAGACTTAGCGTGACGATGCTGTCACAGCCGGATATACTCTGTGTGCGATACTCGTAGTCGCCACTACTATCATACGTCTGACCGTTCCAGTTATAGGTGTCGCAAGCCTTATCCGTAACTGCTTCATCTTTTTTATCGGTCACGGTCAGGTCGAGTATAGCGATGAGCGAGTCACAGTCAGTTGCTGACCTCAGTTTGTAGTGATATTGTCCTGCTGTGCTCAACTGTTGTCCGTAAAAATCCACCGTATCTCCCTCGCAGATTTCCTGCTGCTGTCTTTGTATTTTTGGAAGTTCTGCTATAAATACATTGTCCGTGTAGTCGCACTCATCAATGTTGTAGAATGATGAGTCGCCCGGTATCATCGGGTATCTGTCGGTGTTGACCACCATCCACAGTGACGTAACGCCTGATGCAGGAAAGCTGTAACTCAGCGTACCTGTACCATCTCCTGCCGTGATGCTTGCGGTGGTATGATATACGCCAATCAGCCTGCCGTCCTGCTCCGGGTCGCCTGTGTAAAAGGCAACAGGAACATTGGTCCTGGCTGTGGCGGACGCATCTGCTCGGTTGCGCACCGTAAAGCTTACATGGTAGCTGTCCGTATCCACATCGTAGCCGATACAAGTGATATCGCCGTACAGTGAGGCGGCAGGTATGTCAAGCATTATTTCCTGTGCATTAAAGTTGTTGTATTTACCATTTTTGTAGGTCGCCGGATTGTGCATGTGTTGCGGTACAGTACCGTCATCATTTATAAATAATGGATTATAATTGTACTGATGCCAGATATTACGGGCCGGTGCCCATCTAGTGCTGTCTGGTGGACCAAAAATATTAATAAAACCATAATCATAGTCGATTGAAGATTTTCCACATGAAAGGCAGATATTCGTAATACCTTCATTCGTCAAATCAGCAATAACAGGATATTCACTTGCTGTTCCTGATGAACAAGGCGTACTATATATTTTGTAAACATTATCATTCTTAGCATTGAGTATAACCAATTCTTTTACATCCCTATACACGATTTCATGGATACCATCATTATCAAAATCAAACAAGGATACGCCATTAAAAGTCCAAGCATCAGAAATTTTTATTCTCCAATCTTCAGAAAGTTTTATTGAATTATTATAACTGAGTTTAATTACAAAATTATTATCTGTTGAAAAAAAAACTATACCTAATTCGTCTGTATTCGAAACATTTCCAATAGCCGGAATTCCAAATTCATTTATATTATCATAATTTATTTGTGCCAATAGTTCACACTGATTTCCCGTAAGAGTATAAACATATAAAGTTTGTCCTCTATTAAATTTTTCAAAAGCACCCCCTACAATGACATCTAATTTTCCATCCCTGTTTATATCAGCTACTACAGTCATTCCATCTATTTTTTTACCTTCAACTTCTATATTGTATGGGATCATCTCGTTGCCATCCATACCATTGATATTTGTGATTGTTACTTTATATATGGTATATCCTGCTGCCAATTCCAAATCAGTAGGATCATCATCTAAGTTGGCAGCAATTGTAGAGTTAACAAGATTCACACCGCCTAATCCATTCTTTCCGCCATCAGCAAGCCTTACGCCGGTTTGAGCATTAAATATCACATTCGAAACGTAGATTTCGGGTACTCCGTCCATATTAAAATCTGCCATTGAAATATTCCTGATATGGTCTCTATTATATTCATTGCCCAACCTATAATCGGAAACCCATTTAATACTTCCATCCGATCGATAACATACCAATCTGTTTCTTATTGATATAGGAACCAAAGCATATTCTGGATGAAGTATAATCACTTCATAACTATCAGTTGTTTTTAAAACAGTAAAACAATTATGAAAAACACGAAAATAATATGTAGGTATTTCATGGATTAGACTTCGGCTTTTTGTGTCAAAAACTAAAATTGAATTTGAAAGAAATAGATTATTTCCGAGCGCTTTACCTGGCATAATCAATTCCGGAACACAGTCATTATCAATATCCATTACAATAGGATTTACAAATACATCTATTTCATGCTGATAAATACCTTTATGTTCTACTTCGATCGTATCAATTGAGTCAAAATTACGAGTAGCAAAACAATCATTGCGTACACAATCGTTTTGCTGACTCCATATATTGAGAATACTCAGCAAAAACAGGCATAACACAATTGTACTCCTTTGTACCAAATCAAGATATTTTTTAATATTTAAAAACAACAAAATTAAAAATTAAACCCAATTATTTATACTTTTCATTTGCAAAACGCAAAACAAATAAAATTAATTTACATATAAAATTATTACGATATGTGTATCATATTGAATATCTATATATTACAATTTGATATTTTTTTCATTTATACGATAAAAAAACTAATTTGAAAGTGATAAACCTATTATACAGTTAAACTTATATACAATTCTAACCCAATTCGACCAATCCGACAATGTTAGTCGACAATTGAAAGTTAAAAATTGACAGTTCAACCAACAACCATTAACTATCAACCGACAACCAATAAAACAAATCATCCATTAAATACAGATAGCCTCCTATTATAATACACCAAAACAACCAATCTCAACGCAAGCATACATGAACTTGCTAAGGCTAATCCAGGAAGTGCCCAATACAAATATCCGACATAGCACGCTACGATATTCAGGCCGAGAGATAGTAGATTGATATTCAGGTTCAGGCTAAATTTCTTTTGGATGACTAAATGCGTACCAAAAAGATTGGATATCGTAAGGCTGATTTTTCCGGCTAAAATGATCAGAAACAAATAAAAGGTAGCCGAAAAATGTTGGAACCAGGTATTGATTAATATCCAATACACCAGTATCAATATAGCCGATGCCATGGCAGTCAAAGCGACAATCTTCTTATTGAGCTTATATAAAAACGAGCTGTCTGACTTCAGTTTTTCGATATCGACTTGTATCAGGGTCATGGAGATGATCAGCAATACGCCGGCTACATTCAGCGCAAAGCTAAAGTCCGCTATTTCACTGTTGGCCGTATTGGACAACCATTTGATGACAAAAATATCCGTATAAAGAAACATCAAATTAGCAAAATTACTGACCACTAAAGTAAAAGAACTCGTCAACAACCTTTTGAATAATTGCCAGTATTTTTTTATCTTTTGCAGCGTTATCCCTACCTTTCTAAAATCAAAATAAGAAAAAAGCAACGCAAAGGGCAGCAATAATACTGCCGGGTACAAGTACGCCATTCCCTTGACCTGATACAGGTATATCAACCCAAAAACAGCGCCATAAAACAAAATAGAAATAACGATTTTATATACAGACGCATAGTTACTTCCCAATTGAACGATTTGATAGGATTGAGCGATTCCACCGCTGAAATACAGCGCATAAAAAACCATCGTCAGTATCAGAAAAAAGCCAACCGGTTGGAAAAATCCGGATATGAGCAATACACCACCCAAACACAACACAAATATCAGCGAGAGTAAATAAAAATACACCTTACTTTCTCTGCTTTTCGTATAGCTCAGTATCAATGCAGGAAATCCAAAGGCCAACACATTGGAACCTATTTCAACGACTTTCTTATAGTATTCCAACTCACCGTAGTCGTCCTTTGCCAGAAAACTTGCTGCAAAAAACAATACAAAATACTCAAGCCCGCGACTAATCGCTATGGAACCACCATAGTAAAGATAATTTTTCTTAAACAGGCTTTTAAGCATCTCATTTGATTACGCCACAAAAATCCAACACAACCTGATGATCATCAAACTTGAGTTCGAAAAACTCTTTGTGCGCTACTAAAAAAGCGATAATATCTGCCTTTTCGACTGCTGTTTTATAGTCAGTCAGCTTAAATACTGAATGCTCGGCGATATTGGGCTCTACAATGTAATAAGTTTCATCATTAGCATTTTGCAAGACCCTTTGAACGATGTATTTGGCTGGTGACTCCCGCAAGTCATCAATATTGGGTTTAAATGCCAATCCCATGAGCGCAATGGCCGGTTCCCTATTGTGCCTGAGTTGAAATTCCTTTCTCACCTCATTGATCTTCTCTGCACACCAGAATGATTTATGATTATTGACTTCTCTTGCTTTGCCAATGATACGTGTTTCCAAAGGATAATCAGAAACAATAAAATACGGGTCAACTGCGATACAATGTCCACCAACACCACAACCCGGCTGCAATATATTGACACGCGGATGCTTATTGGCGAGATTGATTAATTCCCATACATTGATACCCGCCTTATCACAAATCAAAGAAAGTTCATTGGCAAAAGCTATTTGTACATCACGTGAAGCATTCTCAACCAATTTACACATTTCGGCAGTTCTCGCATTGGTTTTGTGCAATTGACCATTAACAAACCGGCTGTAAAAACCGACGGCTTTATCCGTTGAAGCCGCATCTACGCCACCGATTACTCTATCATTGTTAACCAATTCGAACATGACATTGCCGGGTAAAACACGCTCAGGACAATACGCTATATAAAGTTGACCTTTCAGTTCGGGCCGTTTGCTGTATATCAATTCCTGCATCTTTTCGGTAGTACCTACGGGCGAAGTGGACTCGATGATATACAAATCTCCGGCTTTCAGCAATGGAATGATTTGCTCCGTAGCTGCCTGTACAAACGATATATCCGGTTCATGATTGCCTTTAAATGGCGTTGGCACGACTATCAGATAAACATCCGCAGCTTGTGGTTTCATGCTCGCTTTCAGGTTGCCGCTGCTCACAGCTTCCGCCACTGCTTCGTCCAATTCAGGCTCTACTATATGGATTTGACCTTTATTTATCGTCTCTACTATCGTCGGGTTGATATCTACGCCCAACACCTGAATTCGATTTTGCGCTATCAATGCAGACGTAGGCAGACCGATATAACCCAAGCCTACCGTTACTACTTCCGGATTAAAAATCATTGGTTTTGTTCTTGAATAAATTTTAAAATTCTACTACAAGCCAGTCCGTCACCATAAGGATTATGAACTTTACTCATGGCATGATATCCAGCTTCATCATTTAATAAACGTGAAGTTTCGAAAATTATTTTTTGTTTGTCTGTTCCGACTAAAATAACGGTGCCCGCTTCGACCGCTTCCGGACGCTCTGTCGTATCACGCATGACCAAAACCGGCTTTCCCAAACTGGGTGCTTCTTCCTGTACGCCACCACTATCGGTAATCAGGAGATAAGCCTTTTCCATGAGCCAGATAAACGCAGGATAGGCCAATGGTGCTATCAACTCAATATTATCAATGTCTGACAACAATTCATATACCGGCTTCTGAACATTGGGATTGAGATGTACAGGGTATATAATCTGAACATCAGGATGTGTTTGACCGATTTCTCGCAATGCCTCGCAAATACGTAGAAAGCCGTCACCATGATTTTCACGCCTGTGACCTGTGACTAAGATCAGCCGCTTGTCTTCACGAATGAATGATTTAAGTTTTTCTATCTCCGAATCCTGATAATCGGCCGATTTGACCTTATTGACACCTTGTATCAGTGCATCTATTACGGTATTACCTGTAACGCATATGGTTTCTTCTGCCTTGTGTTCCCGTATCAAATTGTCTCTCGAAGTCGATGTCGGTGCAAAATGATACTGCGCCAAAACTGTCGTCACTTGCCTATTCATCTCTTCCGGAAATGGCGATTGGAGATCATAGGTGCGTAATCCTGCTTCGATATGACACACTTTAGCACCATGATAAAAACCTGCAAGGCTTGCCGCCATCGTCGTAGTCGTATCTCCGTGTACATAGACGTAATCAGGGTTAAAATCTTCTAATACCGGCTTTAATCCGAGCAATATATCTGATGTCAGGTTGTACAAATTCTGATTAGGACGCATAAGATTCAGGTCGTAATCGGGCTGGATACCAAAAAAATCAAGTACCTGATCCAACATTTCCCTGTGTTGCGCTGTAATGCAGACTTTCGTCTCAAACCGATCCGGGTATTTCATAAATTCATGTACCAAAGGAGCCATTTTAATAGCCTCCGGACGTGTACCAAAAATGATAAGATTTTTTGTAATCATCTGTCCTTTTTCAATAAGTTTGCAAAATTACAATATTTGCCGCTGATGTGCAATTTTAGTGACGAATCTTATTGCAGTGAACCGTAAAAACTCAAAAAACAGGTAGATAAATCCAACTTTTGCGAAAATCGTTTTACAGAATATTATTATTAAGTTATCTTTACCGCTTAATTATTTTTTAAGCATGAGCCAAGAGACTCAAAATACACCTAAAGCCGCTGATGAGGAAGTGGATATAATCCGATTGTTTAATTATTTTAAACAGGGATTTGTTTCCATTTTTAAGTGGATAGGTCGGTTGTTTGATTACGTTATATTATTGATCATCCTTCTGAAGAAAAACTGGATGATCGTCGGAAGTTTGGTACTATTAGGCGGTTTATATGGAGCAATCATCAACCCACTATTGGAGGGTTCGGAGATCAAATACTACGAAATGACCGTAAGATCGGGAGCTGTCAGCAATCTCGAATTGTACGCATTTGCAGATGAAATCAAGCATCAGAAAGCCTCATCCGCCAATCCACAATCGGACGGCATAAAATTAGCTAAAGAATTAGGTATCAAAAGCTTACAAGTAGAACCTGTAAGACGCGATGAAGATGTTGTCAATAATTATTTCGAACAAATAGAATCTAACAAACTTCGTGGTTTAGATACGGATACGCTCTACTTTAAAGATTTCAAGCTTAAAGAGCATAAAACTCAAATGGCAGATACCGATTATTCCATTCAAAAGCTGAAAATCAAAACCAAAACAACCGATAACACGCCCAAAGCTATTCAGGACAAACTGATAAGTTACCTAAATAACCTACCTGGAATCAAGGCTGACCAACAAGTAAGAATATCAACTTTGAGTATTTATGAGCAAGAAGTAAGCCGTACCATAGCCAATATAGACTCTATACTTACTTCAAGAAAATGGGTCAACAAGCAAGAAGTAGCCGCCGGTGGCAGTCAAATGGTATTTAACACTGCCAATAGAGAAAATGTGGAAAAAGACATGCTCCGTTCATTCGAGATGTATGCGAAAAAGCTTTACGGCATCCAAAAAGATAAAGCGCTCTATCCTGAAGCTGTAAATATCGTAACCAATCTGCGTTCGGGTAAAGAGCAAAACATGATTATTAATCCGGCTATTCACTACGCATTACTCGGTTTTTTGCTGAGTATGTTGATTGTTTTGGTTATTCAGTTTAATAAGTATTTGGAGCGGTTTGCAAGGAAATATGATAATAATGGTTGATGGTTGTCGGTTGTCGGTTTGTCTGGTTTAGGTCATTAGCACTTTGGCGAGTTAGGTAGTTAGTACCTTAAAACTAAAATTGTAGCAAAATCTGTCAAGATATATTATTGAGAGTTGGCTAATTGAGGTATCATAACCATGTTGATTACTTTTTGTGAACAGGTAATAATTTCTTTTC
>CAYNSF010000079.1:0-8176 GCA_964399855.1 uncultured Aureispira sp.
GTGGCGACTACGAGTATCGCACAACAAGTATATCGGGTTGTGACAGCATCGTCACGCTAAGCTTGTCTATCAATCCGTCCATCCAACAAACAGAAGCACAAACTACCTGCGAGCGCTACGAGTGGAACGGACAGACCTATACAACAAGTGGTATATTTACCTACAACGGACTGACAAGCCAGGGCTGTGATAGTACCGTCACACTCAACCTGACGATACATCCCAAAGCAGCAACCACACAACAAATATCCGTATGCGACAACTACGAGTGGAATGGTCAAAAATACGACCAAAGCGGTACTTATACCTACAATGGACAGACGAAATACGGTTGCGATAGTACCGCCATATTGGAGTTGGTCGTATCCACATCACTGACCGTAACCGAAGAAAAAACCGCCTGTGACCTGATCATCATCAACGGCATCACCTTAGACACCAGCGGCGACTACCCGGAGAACTATCTGACGAGTACCGGCTGCGACTCTACGCACATCCTGCGGCTGACGATACATAAATCCACACAAAGCAATCAGGCAATAACCGTATGTGAGGAATATGATTTCTTTGGTAGTACGAAAACGGAAAGCGGTATATACCGCCACACACTGACCAACCAACAAGGATGTGACTCACTCATCACGCTCGACCTGCGTATCGCAGCCGAAGCGTCACAAGCATCAGCAAGTGCCTGCGGTAGCTACCATTGGGCAGCAGGCGACACGACCATTACATCAAGCGGCACATACACAGCACGATACCGCAATCAATACGGCTGCGACTCGACCATCACGCTATCACTCAACATCGCACCCGAATACGACATCCAAAAGCAGGAGGAAGCCTGCGGCAACTATACGTGGACTGTTACAAAGGAGCGATACACAGCGACAGGCACATACAAACAACTGCTGAAAACAGCACAGGGCTGCGACTCGCTCATCACGCTCGACTTAACGATACACCCGGAGTTTGAGTTTCACGACACAGTAAGCACGACATCGCCCTACTACTGGGATCTCAACGGACAAACCTACGACCAATCGGGTGTTTACACGGAGTTATTCCGTTCAGATGCCTCGTGTGATTCGTTGCACGTCCTGCACCTGCGTGTGAACTACAACACGGACATCTACTTCCCAAATGTCATCACAGGAGAAGGCAGAAACGGCTATTTTACGGGATACAGCACGGGAGAAGGCATCCAAATCAAAACATTATCCGTCTTCGACCGTTGGGGCAACCGGGTATTCCACAAAGAGCACTTCGCAGCCAATGAACCGGAAGCAGGCTGGAACGGGAAGTTTGGTGGAAGAAATGTAGTACAAGGTGTGTATATCTGGACGGCGCAGATTGTGCATCGGGATGGCAGAGAGGAGACGTTTTCGGGAGATGTGACTTTGGTTCGATGACTGTTGATTTGTTGATTTGTTAGATTTGTGGAGTTGATTTAGGTCATTAGCACTTTGGCGTATTAGGTAGTTAGGAATTATAAACCTAACACGCTAATGCGCCAACAACCTAACTTCTATAATCTAAAATCGTAAATTAAAAAAATCATTGTCAATTTTCAATTCTCAACTTTCAACTTTCAACTAATTATTCCTTTTCAACCAACAATCTTTCACAAACTGTATGGCTCAACATTTCTGAAATGTGTTTAGCATAACTTACAACCATTGAGTTATCAAAAGATTCTACAAAAATTACTTCCATTTTCAATCCTAAATTTATTTCCCTGCTGTTTAGGAATTTCAGGAACTCATCAGAAGTATTGATAACGGCAGCTATTTTCACGGTATCTCCTTGCTTACATTCGCTCAATTTACTGTACCCAGTCCAGACCAATTTCCCGTTTTTATCCGGTATCGGCGAGCCATGTGGGTCGAATTTAGGATAACCAAGGAGTGCATCCATTTTAGCGAACAATTCCGGAGATTGAATATGCTCTATTTGTTCGGCGATGTCATGCACCTGTTCCCATCCGAAACCCATTTTTTCAACAAGATACATTTCGGTAAGACGGTGTTTACGGATAATTAAAGCAGCTTCTTTTCTGCCATTTTCTGTAAGTCGTAAAGGTTTATAACTTTCGTAATGCACCAACTTCTTGACTGCCAACTTTTTCATCATACTCGTCACGGTCGGCATTTTAATATTTAACCGCTTAGACAAGTCATTGACATTAACCTCTCCTTTTTCGTTAGATAAGGAAAACAATGCTTTCAGATAATTCTCTTCTACTAATGAATACATGCTGCAAAATTAGCAATAAAGTTCAATTGCTTTAATTTATTTATAAATAAATTTATAATAATTATGTTAGATTAATCTAACTTTATATTTTTGTGGCTATAATATTTTAACAGCGAATTATATGCAAATTAGAAAGTATAAAAGAAACTTGATTTCGACGGCGATATTAACACTATTTTGTTTTACGATACAGGCACAAACGGCAACATTAAGTGGCAAAGTAACAGACGGCAACCAACCCATAGCTTATGCAAGCGTATTCCTGAGAGGAACGAATACGGGTGCTGTAACCGACACATCGGGATTTTTTGTGATTAAAAATATACCAGCCGGAACATACAAAGTAAATGTCGCTGTCGTTGGGTACGACAACTCAGAAAAAACGATTACACTCAAAAGTAATGACAAGGCAACTTTAAATTTTGAGTTAACATCCAATAGTTCAACGCTCAACGAAGTAGTCATCTCCGGAACGATGAAAGAGGTGTCAAAGCTCAATAGCCCGGTTTCTGTTGAAGTGTATAGTGCCAGATTTTTCAAGACCAATCCCACGCCGACTATATTCGATGCATTACAAAATATAAACGGTGTACGCCCGCAACTAAACTGCAATGTGTGCAACACTGGTGACATCCACATTAACGGTCTGGAAGGTCCTTATACAATGGTGTTGATAGACGGCATGCCTATTGTGAGCGGGTTGTCCACGGTTTACGGGCTTTCGGGTATTCCGCAATCTCTGATAGAAAGAGTTGAAGTGGTAAAAGGCCCTGTTTCTACTCTTTATGGAAGTGAAGCCGTTGGTGGACTTATCAATATTATCACAAAGAAAACAATCAATGCTCCTGTATTTTCGGCAGATGTATTCGGAACATCATGGGGCGAATTGAATACGGACATTGCCGGAAAATTTAACACGGGCAAAAGAGCACAATCATTAATCGGAGTAAATTACTTTAACTATCAGCATCCGATAGACAATAACAAGGACGGATTTACTGATGTAACACTTCAAAATAGGTTTTCGGTTTTCAATAAATGGAATTTTGATCGAAAAGACAATCGTGTTTTTTCATTGGCAGGTAGATACATATATGAAGACCGATGGGGTGGCGAAATGAACTGGAACAAATCATACAGAGGCGGTGATGTGGTGTATGGTGAAAATATTTATACCAGTCGTTGGGAGTTGTTTGGTATTTATCAATTGCCTGTAAGGGAAAAAATAACATTTCAGTTCAGTGCCAACGGACATGACCAAAATAGCGTATATGGCGATGTGGCCTATGTAGCTGATCAAAGAATTGGATTTGGGCAAGTGACTTGGAATAAAACCTTGGGTAGGCACGACCTATTAAGCGGTACAACGTACCGATATACCTACTATGACGACAACACGCCTGCAACTGCATCTCCAGAAAATATTGACATGAATCAGCCTACTCATACGCATTTACCCGGAGTATTTGTGCAAGATGAAATTGCGATTAATGACAACAACACGCTATTATTAGGAATGCGATATGACTACAATTCCATTCACGGAAGCATTCTTACACCGCGTGTAAATTACAAATGGAGTTCGACAAACAAAAAGAACATACTGCGTGTAGGATTTGGCAATGGTTATCGTGTAGCAAATGTATTTACTGAAGACCACGCTGCTTTGACAGGAGCAAGACAAGTCGTCTTCGAAAACGAATTAAAACCAGAAAAATCATGGAACGGCAATGTAAACCTTGTCAAGAAAATTTATCTTGGAAACGCTATAATAGGACTCGATGCAACGGCTTTTTACACGTATTTTACCAATAAAATTATCCCTGATTATATTACCGACCCTAATAAAATCATCTACGATAATATAGATGGTTATGCAGTTTCAAGAGGTGCTTCGTTAAATGTAGATATCGTATTTCCGTTTGGGTTGAAAATTCTGGCTGGAGGAACGGCAATGGACGTGTATAACACGGAAGCAGGAATCAAGGAGCGTCAACTTTTTGCCGAGCGCTTTACAGGCGTATGGAATGTGGGCTATACGTTAAAATCAATCGGACTGAGCATCGATTATACGGGAAATGTTTACAGCCCGATGCGACTGCCTTTGTTGAGTGATACCGACCCGAGAAGCGAACATTCGCCATGGTGGAGTATTCAGAATATTCAACTAACTAAATCCATCGGTAAGAAAATGGAAATATACGGTGGTGTAAAAAACCTGCTCAATTGGACACCAAATAAAGGTAATCCGTTTATTATTGCAAGGTCATTTGATCCATTTGATAAAAATGTTCAGTTTGATATTGACGGTCAAGCTATGGTAACAGCAGACAACCCCTATGGACTGACGTTTGACCCAACGTATGTATATGCGCCAAATCAAGGGATTAGAGCATTTTTAGGTTTTAGATATACTTTTAGGTAATTGACAGTGGACAGTGGATAGATGACAATGGACAATGGGCAATGAGGAATGGACAGATGGGCAATGGATAATGGATAATTGATAGTGGACAGTGGATAGATGACAGTGGACAGTGTGAAGTTGAAAATTGATAGTGGATAATGAACATAATGAATCAGTTTATAAAAATATTAGTTTTGATAGGAGTGTTACACATGCCAATTTCGGCTTTTGCACAACTTCAATCTTATTCTTTTCCAGAAATTGACAGCCTGCAAAGCATTGAAAAACGTCACATTGTGATTTTTATTCATACTGATTGGTGTAAATATTGCCAAGTCATGAAAAATACAACATTTACTAATGATCGAGTCTTTTCGATACTCAATGAAAATTTTTGGTTTGCGGACTTGAACGCTGAGGAAAAGGAAGATATCAACTTCTATGGTCATACTTTTAGATACAAGCCGAACGGGAGCAATACGGGTGTAAATGAACTTGCAGAACAATTGGGAACAGTACATGGGAAAGTTTCTTATCCTACGCTTTGCATCCTAAATCCTGATTATGAAATCATTTTTCAATATGACCAATTTCTTACTACTGAGGAGTTGAAAAAGGTGTTGGAGCGTGTTATGGAGTATTGATCCTACGTAAAATGTTTGATAAACACTGTTTCCTTTTCAGATAAAGGTCTGCTCCAACCTCGTTTCAGGTCTTTCTTCGTGATACCACCGAAAAAAGTACAGTCTAATTTGCTCACTTTATAGTTTTTAGATTCAAAATAGTCAATTATTTCCTGATACAATCCGCCTAACATTTCGACACCTACAATATTTTCCTTATTCGCATCAAGAATCTGCACGCCTATGATTCGGGATTGTCGGATAGTTTCTGGATATCCTTTTTCTGGAGCATTTGCTATATCCCAGTTTTTATCTAAAGTAACTTCATAGACTGTTTTGAGTTTATGTACCTGTGTATTGAGTTTTTCAAACAATTCGGTATCGTCCGTCATTACGACCAATCCACAAGTTGTCGTGCCTGGATTGCCAATTGCAGATAATGGTTTATTCGTATGTTTCTGTAGCAATTCGTTTAAATCAGGTGCTTTAACCGCTTTTCCTTCATCAACGGATGAATAAGGTTTATTGATTACATAATATGTATATACAATTTTTGGCTCGACTCTTTTGTTTTTAACGGTCACGATATCATCTTTTCCAACCTCGACAAAAGGCTCTTTGACTACTTGATCATTCACCTTGACATGTCCAGCCTTAACCCATTCTGCAGCCTGATTTCTGCCACATATACCAGACTGAGCAATATATTTATTCAATCGTATCTTTTCCTGTTCAAGACTCATTGTTTGAATTTATAGGTTACTGATAATTGTATTATTATATGTTGTTAAACTGATTTTCCTTAAAAGTACACGGGTAAAAAAGTCCTAATTTTCACACTCCACATCAATAGCCATGGACAAATATTGAAATTTATTTGTAATTAGAAAGGAATGTCTCCATCATCAGCGGGCGTATCTTTATTGAGCTCCATACCAAAATCAGGGTTCAATTTGGACGGTTTGGTAATAATCGATCCTGAAGAAAACGGGTCTGCCTGAAATCCGAAACCTAAATCATCACTAAACCCAGTAACTCCAGGGTCTTCAAATCTTACAAAATGTGGTACAAATCGAAGATTGACCGTTCCAAGACTACCATTACGATGCTTAGCAAGGATAATCTCTGCTAAATCTTTGGGTGTATCCGAATCTTCAACATTATAATATCCTGGTCTGTATATGAAAGTAACTATATCCGCATCCTGCTCTATCGCTCCAGATTCCCTCAAGTCAGACAATTGCGGTCGTTTCTCTCCACCTCTACTTTCCACAGCCCTTGACAACTGTGATAGGGCAATGATCGGCACATTTAACTCTTTGGCAAGACCTTTGAGCGCCCGAGAAATGGACGATATCTCCTGCTCTCTATTTCCGCCTCCTTTTCCTGTTGGCGCACCCGACATCAACTGTAAGTAGTCAATGATAATCATCTTGATTTCATGATTTTGCTTGAGTCGACGACATTTGGCTCTCAATTCAAATATGTTGATACCCGGTGTATCATCAATATAAATCGGAACCTGCGATAACTTATCAACTGCCGCATGGAGCTTATGCCATTCGTGATCTTCGAGCTGACCGTTTCTCAGCTTGGAAGAATTGATTTCAGCTTCCATAGATATCAACCTTTGAACAAGTTGGACATTAGCCATTTCAAGTGAGAAAAAGGCAATCGGCATATTTGCTTCCGCCGCATTTTTAGCCAATGACAATGTAAATGCCGTCTTTCCCATACCGGGACGAGCTGCCATGATGATCAGATCTGAGGGTTGCCAGCCATTAGTCATCTTGTCTAATTCCGTAAATCCTGTTGTAACACCGGTAATACCAGTACCTTTAGTACTGATCGTTTCGATTTCTTTCTGAGCTTTGACAACTAATGATGCAAGTGATTCATATCCTGAATTCAGGTTTTGGTCGGATATCTCATAAAGGTTTTTTTCTGCTTCGTCTAATAATTCCAACACATCCCTGGTGTCTTCATAAGCTTCACTGATGGTCTGAGTACTCACTCTGATCAATTCACGCTGGATGTATTTTTGAGCTATAATCCGGGCATGAAATTCAATGTTAGCCGCCGAACCAACTTTATTGGTCAATTCCATAAGATATGAAATCCCACCAACCATTTCGAGCTCACCCGATTTTTTCAATGCTTCATGGACAGTCAGCAAATCTATTGGCTGGGACTTGCCAAACAATTGAGTCATCAACTCAAAGATAATTTGATTTTTTTCTACGTAAAAGCTATCCTTTCTCAATATCTCAATGATAGACGGAAAGCCATCCTTATCTATCATGATAGCACCTAAAACCGCTTCTTCCAAAGGAATAGCCTGCGGCTGAACCTTTCCATAGAGTAAATCTGCATCACCTCTGTTGTACTTTAATCTATTACTGATTGCTTTGAGCGGAACTTCTGCCATGGTTGAGATTGAAAATTGACTATTATTAATTTTTTCGGGTTACAAAGGTAAAAAACATTCCTCATATATAAAAATTCATCATCTTTCTGTAAATGTTGAAAAAATGTGGATAAAAGTAAATACCGTGTGGATAAATCAACAATAATACATGAAAAAAGATTACAATATAACGGATCAAAATTACACTTAGTGAATTTGCTGCTTATGAAAAGCCTCATGTAAGTTGTATAAAATATTGATAAAACAATAAGTATGCAATTTCGCTAAGACACTTTAGTGAAATTAATAATGTATTAATATCAAATGATTAACTGAAAGACTTAATCATCATCTTGAGCGATTGACAATGCATATCCCTTAAAAATTGTGGATATTTATTCATATTGAGTTTATATTTATATGTAAAATATCACTACTAACCGACTAAATTTTAAAAATTAGGGAGCTATCCAATGAGGATAG
>CAYNSF010000080.1:0-8128 GCA_964399855.1 uncultured Aureispira sp.
ATTCCGTCATTGTCTATATCCTGAGCGTAAAACGTTTGAAACACAGGTACTTCAATAATTGATTGCCGTTCCTTTTCTATCCCAAATTCAAAATTTCCGCTCCCATAGCATTTGTCATCTTCCTGTCCATGTGATGTTGATATCACAAGAGACATGGTAAGCAACATAAGACCATATTTTAATGCATTATACATGATATTGTATAGTTTAACATATCCTAAGTTTTCGGATGTTACATGATATTTGTGACAATATTACATGATTATTTTGACATTTTCAGGAAACCAACAATTTTTTTCTGAAAAATCTTTAGTTTCACGTTGTTGGCAAGCAAAAACTCCGAAAAAAATGGCATTTATTTGTTCGTGTTGTCGGGACGACAAACATTAATATCAAGCTTAGCGAGGACGCTAAGCTTATCGGATGTAAATCAATCAACAATAAAAATTACACCTTTACACCCATAAACCATTAAACTAACATCAACTCGACAAATCTAACAAAGATAGTTGAGAATTGAAAATTGAAAGTTGAAAATGATTTTTGATTGACGATTGAAACCGAGTATTATTGCAAATAAATTTGCAATGCCATAAACTTCACACTTCAAGCCGACAACTATCAACCAGCAACAAATTCAACTAATTATTACAAAATCGCTATGGTGTAACTTAGAACCACGTATATTTGCACATCCGTAATGTTTAATTTTATGAAAATAAGAATCAATGGCAACAGGTTGAGATTACGCCTTACTAAGTCAGAAGTCAGTCATCTTGTAGCCCATAGCGAAGTTGCTGACCAATGTCAGATTGGTACGAATACTTTGATTTACAAAATCGTATCAGGCGATCACGCTGCTTTAGAGGCGGCTTTTTCGGATCAGACCATAACGGTGTTTGTTCCAGATGCTCTGACCGACAAATGGGATGAAAATGACCTTGTTGGTTTTGACGGACATGATGCCAACGGCATGTATATACTTGTCGAAAAGGATTTTCAATGTCTGAGCCCGAGAGATGAAGATGAAACAGATTTATATCCCAACCCTATCGCCTGAGCTATATGAAAGAAGTGGACAAGCACAACAATGACAACGGTATTGAGACGATAGCTATTACAAGATACAGTAAGGGTTTAAGGCTCAATACAGATGATTATGTGTCTATTGAAGAACCGCTTCAGATTATAGTCAATGGCAAACCGGCTTCGATTACGATGCGAACACCTGGTGATGATGTAGCTTTGGCACTGGGTTTTTTGTTTACAGAGGGTATGATTCATTCGTTTGATGATATAGTATTTGCTGCATCTTCCGATGAAAATACGGTGACAATCATTACCACAGAAACAGGGATTTCTACCCAATCCTTAGAACGCAATTTTTACAGTACATCAAGTTGTGGTGTCTGTGGCAAAGCTTCTGTTGACCAAATAGCTGCGCAGTCCCAATATTTAGATTTTGAACATGAAATCAGCGTACAAAATCAGGTATTAATGTCGCTTCCTGATAAGCTTCGGGAAGTCCAGTCGGCATTTGATATGACGGGCGGCATACACGCAAGCGCCATTTTTGATACAACAGGACAATACATCCGGCACAATGAAGATGTCGGTCGTCACAATGCATTGGATAAGCTCATTGGTTATGCTTTACAACAGCATGAACTTCCTTTAGCACAGCATATTTTACTATTGAGTGGTCGGGCCAGTTTTGAATTGGTACAAAAGGCTTCTATGGCAGGGATTCAAATGATCGTAGCTGTTGGTGCACCATCATCCTTAGCCGTTTCCCTGGCTCAAAAAAATGAAATCACGCTGGTAGGCTTCCTTAAAAATTCGGGATTCAACATTTACTCGCGACCGGATAGGATACTATGGGAAGACTAACAGGTATCGTGCTGGCTGGTGGGAAAAGTACGCGTATGGGTACTGATAAGGCTTTTATCAGACAAAACAATAAGCCATTGTACCAGATAGCTGCCGAAAAGCTGCAAATCTTTTGTGATGAAGTTCATATTTCTATAAACAAGAATCAGCTTGAAAAACATTCTTTTGAATACCCTATCGTTATCGACACTTATGAAGCTCAGGGACCATTGGGCGGCTTAATTAGCGCATACAACCAACTCAATCCTCCTTTTCTCTTAATGGCGACTGATATGATTTGCGTTGAAGCGCAACACATTGGCACATTGACAGAAGCATTTAAGTCAAAACAAAAAAGCATCATGTATTTTAATACATCAACAGGATATTTTGAACCGATGTTATCAATCTGGCATGTTGATACTTTGGAAAATCTTTGCCTGTATTTCGAAAAGGGAGGAAGATCTTTTCAGCAATTTCTAAAAAAATCAGAAGATATATATACGGTAGCATGTGATGATTGCCGGTTTTTGCACAATGCCAATACGCCTGATAGTTTGGAGTATTAGATATAATATAGCAATTTTTTTGGGCTTTATTCCGTTTTCTTTTTGAATATACACGTAATTAAATACACATAAATTATTAAACTTATTAAATTGTTTTGGGTTGTAATTCAATTTAAAAGTTGTTTTCTAAATCAATGTTTGTCCTATGCGGACGGCAGTTACTTTTTTTCATCGCCAAAAAAAGTAACCCAAAAAGTCTAGTTCAAAAAAAGGCGATTGCTAAAGCATCGTTCTCTCTCGAATCTACATGCTTTTTCTATCGACAAATAGTTTTATCTTAGCTGATTTAAAACCTACCAGTCGATAGACGCAATTCCGATTCTTCTTTCACTATCGCTTGTTTTTTGAACGGGTTTCAATTTCAAATTATTCGTATATTCCGATTGATATAATTCAAGTTTATAATCAGATTTTAATTTACCCGTTCCCGGATATACGACTCTATATCATTTCTGTCAATGACGGCTATAAGCTGATCGTTTTGTTCGACAGCGAGTATGGACAATCCCTGGTCACGCATTATATTGATAGCATTGTGCAATGTGGTGTCGGACGTTATCCAAACTTTTTTATCCGACATGAGTTCATTGACTTTTTTGTCTTCGTCGCCGGAATTGATGACATCTTTTATGAATAATTCCGGAACATTTCCCGAAAGGTTACCCATCGAGTCAAAAACCAAAAAATTATGTTCCCGATTTTCCTTGTATAATCCAATCACTTTAGAATACGGATCACCAAGATGTAGCCTACTAAATGTAGAGCGCATGATATCTTTGACACTCGTATCTCCAATGATAGCATTGAGCTTGGTTTGGCTGTATTCCTGTCCGGCCATCATAAATATAAAAAGCCCAATAAATGTCAGCACTACTTCCTGATTGAAAATGCCATAAATCACAAATATCCCTGCAAAAATTCTGCCTACCAAAGCGGCTATTCTCGTAGCTCTTACTTTACCCAACTTGACCGCCAATAGCGAACGTAGTATCCGACCGCCATCCATAGGAAATGCAGGGATAAGATTAAACAGAAACAATGTGAAATTTATAAGTGAAAGCAACCGGATAAACTCTAATGGGTCATTCAAATCATAAGTACTCAGATTTAAAGAAAACTTTCCAGTAATCAGGTACATGATGATACCTAAAAATGTCCCAATAACCAGATTGACCAATGGACCATTGAGCGCTATAAAAAACTCCTGCATGGGTTTGTCCGGAATGTGTCTCATACGGGCAACACCACCGATAGGAGAAACGATAATATCTACTGTTTCAACACCAAATTTTTTAGCGGTAAGCGCATGACCATATTCGTGCAATATCACGCATACAAACACCAAAAGCATCAATCCTGCATAAGCTAAATCCTGCCACAATTTAAGCTCACTGGTCATAATGGTATAGGTCAAAAAAAGCAACAACAAGCCAAAACTCCAGTGTATTTTGACTGGAATGTCATAGAAAGTACCGACATTCCAGGACTTTCCAAAAGTTTCAAGAGATTTGTCGGCTATGCGTTTTCTACTTTCCAAAGTGGTTCGTATAATTGACCTTTAAGGATATTTCTACTGATGACAATCCGCTGCATTTCTGAAGTACCCTCGTATATCTGTGTGATTTTGGCGTCACGTAGCAATCTTTCCACATGATATTCCTTTACGTAACCGTATCCTCCGTGTATCTGTACCGCTTCTACCGTTTGACGCATCGCAACTTCGGACGCATAAAGCTTGGCCATAGCTGCTGCTGAAGTATAATCCATGCCTTGGTCTTTCATCCATGCAGCTCTATAAACCAATAATCTTGCAGCTTCGATTTCAGTAGCCATATCTGCCAATTTGAATGCAATCGCCTGATGCTGAGCAATTGGTCTTCCGAATGCTTCACGTTCTTTAGCGTATTTTACTGCCAACTCATAAGCGCCTGCTGCGATTCCTAATGCTTGTGCAGCGATACCTATACGTCCGCCCGAAAGTACTTTCATGGCAAATTTGAACCCAAAACCATCATCACCGATACGGTTTTCTTTTGGTACGATGACATCATTGTACATAATCGTATGTGTATCAGAAGCACGGATACCCAATTTATCTTCTTTAGCACCGATGACCACGCCATCCCAACCTGTTTCTACTATTAAAGCATTGATACCGTGATGTCCTTTTTCGGGATACGTCTGCGCAATCACTAAGTGAATGGCTGATTTTCCACCATTGGTTATCCAGTTTTTAGTACCGTTCAATACATAATGGTCGCCCTTATCAACCGCTGTGGTACGCTGACTGGTTGCGTCACTTCCAGCTTCAGGCTCTGACAGACAGAATGAACCGATGATCTCTCCGGCTGCAAGGCGTGTAAGGTATTTTTCTTTCTGCGCTTCCGTACCGAACGTTTCAAGTCCCCAACATACCAACGAATTGTTGACGGACATGATAACAGAACACGAACTATCAACTTTACTGATTTCTTCCATAGCAAGCACGTAGGACAACGAATCCATCCCACCGCCATTGTACTTAGGATCGACCATCATACCTAAGAATCCCAGCTCGCCCATCTTTTTGACTTGTTCGGTTGGGTGAGTCATGTTTCGATCCCTTTCTATAACTCCGGGAAGCAATTCCTGTTGTGTAAATTCTCTGGCAGCCTGCTGCACTGCAATTTGCTCTTCATTCAGTTCAAATATCATATCTTCAATGTATTTATTATTTCTATTGCTCTTTCAAGATAAAGTACTTAATAAAATGTTGTTCTTTTTCAAAATCTCAGCGTTAAAAAGCCTCGCCGAACCAACTGATTCGCTTGTGTTTTTTGCCTTGAACTTAAAAAAAATAACTTCCATTATAATTTAACTTTTTATCTGGACAGCGCACTATATTATTTAAAATGCTGCAAAAATATAAAATAAAATTAAGCATATAAAATAAAATGCTGATTAGATTTCATGAAAAATATTTTTGTTTGAAATCTTTTACATTATATTTGTACTTTGAATACACATTATCCAAATAGCTGAATATGAAAAATTATAACAAGTTTTTATTATGGTGGTTCCTGACTGGAAATATCGCTGTCTTCATCGGAGCATTTCAAAAGCTAAATGGCAATGTACATTTTCATTATGCCCTATATACAGGATTGTTGATTCAATTGTTTGTACTTATCTTTTTTATGCTGCACAATTATCAACGGTTGAAATCATTGGTGTTGGATTTGGCTGGCAAATAAATTTATACAATGAATATTGAGGAATTAAGAGATTATTGTTTATCTCTAAAAGGTGCTACAGAATCGCTTCCTTTTGATGACAGAATATTGGTATTTTCTGTGAAAGGAAAAATGTTTTGTGCCACTGATATGACCGCTTATGAGCGCATAAATGTAAAATGCAATCCCGAAAAAGCGATAGAATTAAGAGAACAATACGAAGACGTAATTCCTGGCTTTCACATGAACAAAAAACATTGGAACAGCATCAATACAAACGGACAAATTACAAAAAAACAGTTTGAAAAGTGGATTTTGGAGTCGTATCAATTAGTTGTTGCAGGACTTACGAAGAAGATACAAAAAGAATTGAGTGATGAGTAATTGTTATTTTGCTCAAACACTTATCTCAATCAAAAATCACATAACCAAAATCAAGCCTTGCCGATACATCCCTTGGTGGAAATTGGCGCAACCGAAATCCTATTTCAATATCTACAAATTCGTCTTTAAGTAGTTTTAACATACCGTCAAAGGTCTGACTGAGCATTTTGATTTCATGACCTGTGTTATAGTTGACGAAGTCGATTCTATATATCTCCAGTTTTGGTCCGGATTTGGGCACGATATTAACGATAACATCTTCAATAAAAGATAAATCACTATCTCCAAATACTGTTTTTACAGATCCATAAGACGGATAAGCAAACTTAATATGTGAAGTGTCTATGTTCCTTTGATTGGCGTGGTCAAGAAAAAAAACCGGTACATCTCTAACCACAGCATAATGCCTGAGCACATTACTGACCGGTAGCGAAGACGATATGATAAAATCCGCATCCAATCTCACTTCATAAAGCGGCTTCGCATCTTTAGAACAAGAAGAAAGCAAAAAAACTATCACCAAAGTAGTCAATCCAGCAAATCTAATCATGTAGTAACACAAATTTAATATCTATAACGTAGTATTATCATTGAAAATTACTTCAAGTCAATAAAAATCTGATCCGTCTATTCAAAATCAAACTCTATCGTGTCGCCCGGTTTATATCCTGAGTTATTATCATTGTTTTCTGATGGCAATTTAAGGTCAGGAGTCGGCTTTGGATTTGGCGTATCAATGATGTTTTTATCTACTTCTTGTACTTCCGGAATGTCGTCACTCTCTGTATTTTCCTCATTCCTGATGATTTCAATATCTGTCAATTTAGTATCAACAAGTTTATTACCTAAAGCTTTCCACCCTTTCACATCTATAAATTCGACCAAAGACATTTCCTTTTCTTCTTTTGATTTACCGACCTTATAAGCATATTTGATCACAGGGTTTTTAGCCAATGTTGCGAGATATAATTTTGTACCGGTACTATCCGGCAAAAAGCTAAATTTCTGATCCATCGTACTGGTTTCGATTTTAAATCGCTTGACCATCGTCCATCCTTTTTCCGGCTCGAAATAAATGGCCGAAATGATCGTCTGATCTGAATATTGAGCTATTGCTACTATATTGTTGACATCGTGTTTTTTAGTCAGATCCAATTCGCTCAGTTCATAAGCTCCGTCCTTATATATAGTGATAATCTTGCTGCCCGTATCAAAAGCGCCTAAAAATTTACCTCTCTGGTCTTGGTTTAATTTACCACTCACTTCATCCATATAAATCTGCATGGCTCCAAGAGATGATTTCCCAAGTGCAACCTGGGAGATTTTTCGTACAGGATATTTGGTTACGATATTACCCTGAGAGCCTCTGCCTTTGATACCCAAATCTTCAAAATCAAAGTCAAATTGTTTTTTCTTTGCCGTCGAACTTAACGTGAGCTGTACCTGAACGATTTCGGACTCTCCGTTGGGATTGGCCGTAAAATACAATACTTTTGAACCTTTGGTTCCCTGTGTAAGGTCGTATTCCTTATCGCGGGTGATAGCCGTGACATTAAATCTCTTGGCAAAGGTACGCCCACTCTTACCATCGAGATAAATCATGTTGTAGGTTGTGCGTTCATCGGATTTGAGCCAGACGGCTACATGGATAATATCTTTACCGATAAATACCTTATCTTCAATCCTTACTACCTTGAATTTTCCTTCTTTGGTGAAAGCAATGATATCTGCTATATCGGCACAATCACATACAAATTCATCCTTTTTCATGCCCATACCTATAAAGCCTTCAGCTCTATTCACGTATAGTTTGGCGTTATTGGCAACGACTTCCTTGATTTCTATACTGTCAAAGGAAGTAATCACGGTCTTACGCTCACGACCTTTTCCGTATTTGGTCAATAAAGATTCAAAATAGGCTATTGTAAAATCTGTTATATGTTCCAAATCGTACTTGACCTTTTCAAGATCCGCCAATAGCTGGTTCATAAATTCGTCTGCCTTGAATTTATTGTACTTTGAGATGCGTTTGATCTTGATCTCAGTTAACCTGAGAATGTCGTCCTCAGTAATATCCCGCATCAACATGATTCG
>CAYNSF010000081.1:0-8074 GCA_964399855.1 uncultured Aureispira sp.
CATTTATTATTTTGATAATCAAGGTTTTGAGGCTTATTTAAGGGACGACTATATAAAAGATAAGTTTAGTACGGTTAATAAAATGTTTATCAAAATATGAAAATTCTGTTTGGTTTATTTTTTATATCAATCGGTTTTTTATCATGCGGAATACACCATGACAAACAAAATGATTGTAATTATAAGGTCAAAAAGGCATTGAAAGATGCGTCTAAGTACATTACTATGAATAAAAAGACTAAAGTATATACATTACACTATGCTAAACTTCCTGAAATTGAAAAATCAAGGTTTGAAAAACTCAGGGATTCTATTGAATATGTAAGTGCTCTGTCTATAAAAAGACTTAAATTACAATGGAAGTTATTTTTTTTAAGATCAAGGCAAAAAACGCAGGCATAGTGGTAACTATGGCGAGTATTTTTAACGATGAGATTTGAAAAAAGAACGACATTTCATTAAGATCTTTTTGTTGATAGAGCACTACTTACATACCGCATGATGAAAACATGGTAAAGCACTACCTTTATAGTAAAGAGTTAAAAAATCTTTCTAAAATTGGTTGTGAAATATCGGTTGCAGATATCAGAAAATATTTTGGCAGAGAGTCAGCATCAGGGACAAAAAATGGTATAATCCATAGTATGTTTTACTGGTTTAATGACATTAATAATGACAATTGTAACCCAACCCAGGTATTTGGAACCAAAAATCCATGTAATTTACTTATATATAAGATAAGTGAAAATCAAAAGGTTAAAGAAGTAATATTTGGTTTTTTCTGAGTAATATGATGTACCTGTTTAAATATACTTCTTCACAAGTCTGTAAAGGCCAATTAAATATTTTTAAAAATATGTCAAGGCAACTTTTTATTTCCCTTATGTTAATTTCTTGTCTATCATGTAGCATTCATTATGACAAACAAAATGATTGTACATATAAGGTCAAAAAGGTATTGAATGAAGCGTCTAAGTACATTAAAATGAATAAAGAAACGAAAGTATATACTTTATTGAGTACTAAATTACCGGAGTTTGACAGAACTATGTATAAGTATAAAATAGATTCTTTGGGAAACCTTTTTCTTATTCCACCTACCGATAATATGATAAAACGCTTGATTTATAGTCAGCAATTGAAAAGTTTTCTTAATTTAGGATGTACAGTTACCATTGAGGATATAAGAAGTTATTTTGGCTCGGAATCTCAATCAGGGACAAAAAATAACATTATTCACAGTATGTATTATTGGTTTAATGGAGTAGAAGATAATGATTGTTTTTCAAAATATGCCGAATTCGGGCCTTTTAATACTTGTAGCTTACTTTCTTTTGACATTGATGAAAATCAAAATTTAAAAGATGTAAGAATAGACCATTTTTTTTAAATCTAAAATATCTGATATTATTGGGAAAACATAGTATTCAGGTACAGGCAAAAAATATAAATTATGGGAAAGCTATCTATTGTTTTTCTATGTATCAAAATATTAGCAACCTTTGAGGTTGATTAAGAAGATTATTCTAAAAAGACATTCAAAACCAGTCAATCTAAAAATCAATCTTCACAATCTTAGCCACATGTTTCTCTATCCAATCATGTACTATTTGGTCACATTCCGGATTAAACGGAACGTATGATATAGCGTCTTTCCATGCCTCAGTTCCGGTGTGCATCTCATCTGTACCAATGTATCCGAAACCTTTGTAATGTCCTTCGTCAACTAACACGATTCCGGCTTCCTCTACATTCCGACCTTCTGTGACGATAAAAAAAGATTCTTCGAATGATTTTTTCAAATGACCAATAGCCATTATTGCCCTTTCATTGTAAGCATCTGTCGCTTCCAATTCCTGACAAGCTCCCAGACATGTACCTGTCTGATGGTAAAAGCAGCTTCCGCTGAGTTCGTAGATGCCTGTCATTCCCGGGCATAGCGTGTATATATTAGTTATTTGTAGTAGATGACCTCGTGCAGCACTTTTTGAACTGTAATGATTGAGAATATTTTTGGATTTACGTGTTTTAACTGATGATTTTTCCCAACCAAAACGCATGTAGCCTTTGTCATCAGTATAGTGAAAAATAAAATAAGGAAATGTTTTAGAACGCTGTACTTTATTAATTTCCGGCTGATGGGCTTTGATTTCGTTACTTTCTAATAGTAACGCCAGAAGTTCTGCTCCGGTTGGTTGGAAAGTTATATCTGCTACTCGTTCCAATAATTTAGAGCTTTTGATATCATGGGCGGTAAAATGTTGCATGACACGCTTTTTGATATTGATGCTCTTGCCGACATATATGATCGTGCCATAAGTATTGTACATATAATACACGCCTGTGGTCTCTGGTAGTTGTTCGATTTGTTCGGAAGTGATGTTTTTCGGCAATTTCGTAGATTGAATCCCTCGTTTGATGAGTTGTTCCGCCTTGAATCTGCCTTCTTCGTCGGACAATATCCTATTGAGAATATCTGTGGTGGCCATAGCGTCATCCAATGCCCTATGCCGATTTTCTACGGTTATATTGAAATATTGGATGAGATTACCAAGGCTATAAGATCTTAACCCAGGAAAATGCTTTCTGCTTAATACAACAGTACACAACAATTCACGGGTAAATGTATATCCTAATGTATTGAACTCCTCTCTGATAAAATTGTAATCGAACCGTACATTATGTGCTACAAATATTGCATTTTGGGTCATTTCGACCACTTTTTTGGCAACTTCATAAAATTTTGGTGCATCAGCAACCATGGCATTGTTTATGCCCGTGATGCGGGTTATCTCGTAGGGTATTGAGCATTCGGGATTGATCAGCGTTGAAAAAGTATCTTGTATCGAAGCTCCATTATACAATACTATCCCTATCTCAGTTATTCGGTCTTTACCAGGAATGCCGCCTGTAGTTTCGATGTCAACGATTGCAAATAGTTTTTGTGGCATTATTTGTATTTACAATTTTGGGTTGGCAATTCCGCACCTCAAAGTGGAAGTACGGTGGATTAGTACATGATTTGTAACTGAGAAAAAACGTTTCTAACTTTTACATCATACGTTCCATAAACTGTAATAAGCCTTTTTCCATGATATTAAATTCCATATCTGCATGAAAAATGGCTATCATTTTATCTATTAATTCCTGTTTTTGCTCAGGCGTAGGGTAGTAAACACCTTTGTAGTCTAATATCGTTTCAAATGCCTGATAATCGGTCATAGATTCAAATGCTGCTAACATCTTATCGTATGTTTCGTCACCGGTTTTTGTACGGATATAATCCTTTTCTACTTCTGAAAATTCCATATCAACATGGGCTATATAAATCAGAAGGAAAGCCAGAAATTCGTTGTAACTCCATTTTAAATCACTCATAATCGGAATTTATTTTAATTTATAATGTTTATTTTGTCATTTTTGTTTTTAAAGTACCGTTAATCGTACTGACTTTTTGATTGAAATTGATCATAACTGAGTCGTTACTAATTATTTTAATCCAAAAGTGATTCGAGCATATTCAATACTTTGGGTATTCCGTTCTTGTCGCTACCACCGGCTGTCGCATAGAAAGGTTGTCCACCGCCACCACCACCGACTTCTTTAGCCAGTTCTGATACGATTTTTCCTGCATGCCAGCCATTTTGATTGACTAAATGCTCTGAGATACTCAGCATGATTGTTACCTTATCTTCGTTTTCAAGACAAAACAACACTACTGCATCTTCAGTTTCTGCCAATATGTTGACGGATAATGTCTTGGCGGCTTTGCTGTCAATACTTTGTAGCCGACTCTTGATAATGTTGACATCTTTATACTTATTGGCTTTGGCAATGAGTTGATCTTTCAGACCAGCAGCTTGAGCTACTTGAAGCTTTTCGATATCCTTTTGCAGATCCTTATTAGCATCTATTAAGTCTGATACGTTTTTAGGTGTATTGTTATTGTTTTTGAAGAATGACCTGATCGCATTTAATTCCTTCAGTTGCTGATTGATATAATGTTCGGCATATTTAGCGGTTACAGCCTCAATCCTTCTGACTCCGGCAGCAATACCACTTTCGGAAGTAATCTTAAAATATCCGATTTGACCGGTAGATTTTACGTGACAACCACCACAAAGTTCTCGGGAATATTCCGGATCGAATGTGATCATGCGCACGGAATCGCCGTATTTTTCGCCAAAAAGCATCATAGCACCGGCCTTTTTCGCTTCCTCAATCGGAATAGATCGAGCTTCTTCCAGTTTGATGTTTTCACGGATTTTCTCATTGACGATACGTTCTACATCAGCGAGTTCCTGGTCGCTCACTTTTTGATAATGCGATATGTCAAATCTCAGATATTCATCTTTTACGAGAGAGCCTTTCTGGTGGACGTGTGTTCCAAGTACTTGCCTTAGAGCAGCGTGCAGTAAGTGCGTGGCCGTGTGATTATTTTCGGTTAATGTTCTCTTGTCGGCATCAACTTCGCCAAAAACAGGAACATCAAGCTTTTCAGGAAGCCTGTCGATGATATGAATGATCAGGTCATTTTCCTTAACCGTATTTAGCACCTGAATTACTTCGCAGTCAAAAATAAATATACCTGTGTCACCGACCTGGCCACCACCTTCCGGATAAAACGGCGTATTATTCAATACAAGTTGAAAAAGTTCGTTGTCTTTTTGCTTTAAAACTCGGTATCTCAATACCTGGCTGTTTTCAACTACAAGTTTATCATAACCGACAAAGATAGGGAGAGCGCCTTCGTTGACCCGAACCCAATCGCCTGTTTCTCTTTTGGCATCAGCTCTTGACCTTTCCTTTTGTTCGTTCAGCGCTTTGGTAAATCCTTCTTCGTCCACTTGCCACCCTTTTTCAGTAGCAATCAGGCGCGTCAAATCGACCGGAAAACCATACGTGTCATACAATTCAAAGACATCTTTTCCATGAATGATATTGTCGTTTACACGAATATCTTCGATACGTCTCAATCCACCTTCGAGGGTTTTGAGAAATGCTTTTTCTTCTTCTTTGATGACGCGCTCTACAAAGGATTTTTGTTGGTATAATTCGGGAAATACATGCTCATACTGACTTGCCAATAAGTTGACCAATTGGAATAAAAGTGGCTGCTTGTATTCTAAATAGGTATAATAATATCTCACAGCACGTCTCAATATACGACGGATTACATAACCGGCTCCGTTATTGGACGGCAATTGTCCGTCAGCAATGGTAAACGATATAGCTCTGATGTGATCCGACAACACCCGGAATGCAATGTCTTCTTTGCTATCGCTGAAATGATAGGTTTTTTTGGTAATATTGCCGATTTCCTGAATCGTACCGGTAAATACATCCGTATCGTAATTGCTGGATTTTTGTTGAATGGCTCTTACCAAACGCTCGAAGCCCATACCTGTATCCACGTGTTGCGCAGGAAGTGGCTCTAATGAACCGTCCGCTTTGCGGTTATACTGTATGAAGACAATATTCCATATTTCTATAACTTGCGGATGATCTTGATTGACTAAGAGATGCCCGGGAGTGATAGCCCTTTCCTCGTCTGGACGCAAGTCAATGTGGATTTCACTACATGGACCACACGGACCGACATCGCCCATTTCCCAGAAGTTATCCTTTTTGTTGCCATAGACGATATGTTCCTGGTTGACAAACTTCGACCATTCTTCCAATGCTACCGTAGATGCAGGGAGTTGTTCCTTGGGATCGCCTTCAAAAACTGTAATATAAAGCCTATTTTTATCTAATTTGAATACATCAGTTAGCAATTCCCAACTCCAGGCAATCGCTTCAGTCTTGAAGTAATCGCCAATGCTCCAGTTGCCCAACATCTCGAACATAGTATGGTGGTAAGTATCAACACCGACTTCTTCAAGGTCATTGTGCTTGCCGCTAACTCTAAGGCATTTTTGCGTATCGGCTAAACGTGGATTATCGGCTTTTTTATTGCCTAAAAAGAAATCTTTAAACTGATTCATCCCGGCATTGGTAAACATCAATGTGGGATCGTCTTTGATGACTATTGGTGCTGATGGAACGATTTTATGTTTTTTAGACTCGAAAAAGTCTAAGAATTTCTGTCTGATTTCTTTGGAATTCATTGCCTTATCTCCGGATTTATAATTGAAATTATAATAAAACGCAAATATACGACTTTTAAGCTGCTCAAAATGAAAATCTATACGGATTGATAATTATTTTGTTTGGAAATGAACTCGTAAAGCTTCAAAGATATTGACAAATCTGAAAGGTTGTATCATGGAATAGGATAATTTGAGTATTTTTGCACGCTTAAATATTCAAATATGGACGACAAAATACAGATGTTACATGATAAAAAGGCCATAGCTCTCCAAGGTGGTGGTGCAGATAGAGTCGAAAAACAGCACGGAAAAGGCAAGCTAACTGCTCGAGAACGTATTGAACTTCTGTTGGATAGAAATTCCTTTGAAGAAATCGGGATGCTTAAAGAACATCGTTCGTATGATTTTGGAATGGAAAAGCAGCAGTTTCCCGGAGATGGCGTTGTTACCGGATTTGGGACTGTTGACGGGCGTTTGGTATATGTATTTGCACAAGATTTTACGGTATTTGGTGGTGCTTTGTCTGAGACTCATGCCGAAAAAATCTGTCGCATTATGGATTTGGCTATAGAAAACGGAGCGCCAGTCATAGGCTTGAACGATTCTGGTGGAGCGAGAATCCAAGAAGGCGTAAATAGTTTGGGTGGTTATGCAGACATTTTTTATAGAAATACTAAAGCGTCTGGAGTTATTCCACAATTATCAGCTATCATGGGGCCTTGTGCAGGTGGAGCTGTTTACTCTCCGGCTATAACGGATTTTATCATCATGGTTGAGAATTCTTCGTATATGTTTGTAACGGGACCCAATGTTGTCAAAACAGTTACCAATGAAGAAGTTTCATCCGAAGATCTGGGTGGAGCCATGACACATGCTACTAAAAGTGGTGTAACACATTGTGTAGCTGCCAATGACTTAGATTGTATCCGTCAATTGAAGCGGTTATTATCATATATGCCACAAAACTGCAACGAAAAAGCTAAAGATGTTCCGTTTGAACCCAACGATGAATATAGAGATGAACTCATGTCTATAATTCCCGAAAATACGATGCAACCGTATGATATGAAAGATGTCATTCATGGGATCGTGGACAGGGAAAGTTTTTTTGAAATTCATGAACACTATGCCGAAAATATCGTTGTAGGTTTTGCACGTTTAGGTGGTAAATCTATCGGTATCATTGCTAATCAACCTTATGCGCTTGCAGGAGTTTTGGATGTGGAAAGTTCTAAGAAAGGTGCTCGATTTGTTCGATTTTGTGATTGCTTCAATATACCGATGTTGGTTTTGGTTGATGTACCTGGATTTTTGCCGGGAACTGATCAGGAATGGAATGCCATCATAACCAATGGAGCTAAATTACTATATGCATTTAGTGATGCTACTGTACCACGAATCACAGTTATTACCCGTAAAGCTTATGGTGGTGCTTATGATGTGATGAATTCCAAACATATAGGCGCAGATATGAACTATGCATGGCCAACTGCGGAGATCGCTGTAATGGGCGCTAAAGGTGCGAGTGAAATCATCTTCAAATCAGAAATAGCCAAAGCCACCAATCCGCAAGAGAAGCTGAAAGAAAAGGAAACAGAATATCAAGAAAAATTTGCCAATCCGTATAGAGCGGCAGCACGTGGATTTATTGATGAAGTCATCATTCCAAGAGATACAAGACGCAAATTGATAAAATCATTTTCTATGTTAGTCAATAAAAAAGTATTGCTTCCAAGAAGAAAGCATGGTAATATGCCTATGTAGTTATTGATGTTGCAAAAGTAGTTTTTCGTTGATGAAGTAAATAATGAAGTTTTTTCAAGTATTGCAATTAAATCACTAATCTTATCATAGATATATAAGTAGGGATTGCTGAAATGCTTACCTCCTTTTTGGTAGAAAAAAGATTGTAATTTTGGTGTTATTTATCACTACTAAACGGGTAAACGTTCAAAAAGAGCAAAACTAAGCACTAACCTACT
>CAYNSF010000082.1:0-7890 GCA_964399855.1 uncultured Aureispira sp.
AAACCTTCTTCGCAAGCTGCTCGCCAAGCTGACTTCCAATTGCTACGCCCATGCCTCCAAGTCTGACACCTGTAAGGATATCGGGATTTATCCATTGCGTCAATGGTTTTTTAGAAGGGCCAATGCCCATGATGCCGCTCCACCAACAGTCTATGTGTTGAGATGCACCGGGATAGATCAGTTCGAGTTGTTCACAAAGATAGTTCTGAATTGTTTTTGTATGACCAAATATGTCCGTTGTTTCACCAAGTAAATCCACATTGCGACCACCACCAAGTAAAATTCTGCCCTGATACTGCCGAAAATAAATGTATCCACGATCTAAATGATAACCCGAATTTAATGGGTTGCTTGGTAATGGTTTAGTCATGAGTACTTGATTTCTGGCAGGATGTACATCTATATCCGGAAAAAGTCGCTTTGTGAAACCATTGGTGCAGAGGATCAATTTTTTAAAATGAATTTTCAATCCATTTCCCGTTGATAGCGTGTTCTCGGTAATATTTATATCGTCAATTGAAATTCCATAAACGATATTTACACCCTTATGAATCGCGATGTTATGCAATGTTTGCATCATTTTGACAGGGTTGATCGTACCCTCATACGCATTGAAGATGTGCTGGTCATGGAAAGCGTTCAGTTGTTGATTTTGTTGTAAACGGTAACAATCCTTTATTCCAAGCTGTTCAGCAATCATTTCATTCATTGGAGCGATATGAGTTTGACACTTTTCAAAGGTTTGCAGATCATTTTTGTCAAATAATTCTGTACCGCCGACATGCTGGTAATCCATATTTTCGATACCAACTCTTTCTTTAAGTTTTTTTAAGCCATTCCATCGCATTTTTACTATTTCCATACAAGCATCCTCGCCAATATGTTCGATGTCATCCAATAGTTCAGACACAGAACCAAAGCATGAAAAACCAGCGTTTTTGGTACTCGCTCCATTGGGCGAAGCACTTCTTTCGAGGATTTTGACGCTGATGTCTGGATTGCGCTCTTTAATGGAAATGGCGGTACTGAGACCAACGATTCCAGCACCTATTATGGTGATTTCTGTAGGAGATTCTATAAAATATTTTTCCCAAAAACTATAATTCATTATCTTGCGCCCAATTTGGGTCAAAATTAATAAATATAAAAATTATATGATACAGAGAATTCAAAGTATATTTTTACTATTAGCAGGATTAGCGCTTTTTAGCTTGTTTGTGTTGCCATTTGCCACGAGTACGGTTGCCATTCCTCATATTTTTGATGATATGGTTTACGACATTTCGGACAATCCTATACTCCTCGTTTTAACGATTTTGGGCGGAGCAATAAGCCTGATAGCTATATTTTTGTACAACAATAGAAGCGTTCAAATCAAGCTTTCTAATGTGGTCATCGTGCTTTCTATACTGTTGATTGTATTGGCTGTCATCCTTGTATTTAATGAAGGTACAACCGATAAAGGTGCAGAAACGATTTCTGAAAATGTAGGTATAGGTATGCCGTTTATCAGTCTGATATTTTCAGCGCTGGCTTCCAAATTTATACGTAAAGATGACAATACTGTCCGTTCTATGGATAGATTGCGATAATGATTACTTTTTCTGTAGTTCGTCCCAATACTCAACGGCTCGTCTTGTATGTGGAATACAGATAGATCCACCGACCATATTGGCGATAGCGAATACTTCAAATATTTCTTCTGTGGTCGCACCGACATCGTGTGCTGTCCCTAAGTGATACTTGATGCAATCGTCACAACGGAGTACCATAGAGGCAACAAGACCTAATAATTCTTTGGTTTTTAAGGAAAGTGCACCCGCTTGATATGTTTGATTATCAAGGCTGAAAAATCTTTTCAATACGATGTTGTCCTGTTCCATAATCCGGTCGTTCATCCGGGATCTGTAATCATTGAATTCCTCTATTAAAGCCATGTTGATATATTATGAATGAGTTAAAAAAATATTATTTAGTAGCATTGACACACAAAGGTAATATCTTGAATGTAGATATGGAAAACTAATGTTCTGTCCAGATAAAATGTTTAATTATAAGGACAGTAATTTTTTAAAACTCAAGGCAAAAAACACAAGCGAACCAGGTGATTCGGCGAGGCTTTTTAACGCAGAGATTTGGAAAAAGAACAACATTTTATTAAGTTCTTTATCTTCAAAGAGCACTAATATAGTCAAAAAGAGAGTAAAAGTGTTTTGCGGATAATGAATAATTGTATTATCTTTGCAAAAATTGTAAAAATCAAAGTATAAATACCGACAAATATGCAGCAGAATACGATTGAAAATCTTACGATGATTGAAGAAGCCGCAAGGACTTATGCTCAACAGCATATCTTACCTCATGTCATGGAATGGGATGAAGCACAAATATTTCCAGTTGAAGCCATGAAAGGTTTGGGAAGTCTTGGATTTATGGGTGTTTTAGTACCTGAAGAATATGGTGGTTCTGGACTTGGATATCAAGAATACGTAAGTGTCATCGTCGAAGTTGCAAAAGTCTGTGGCTCGGTAGGGTTGAGTTTGGCTGCGCACAATAGTCTTTGTACAGGTCATATCTTATCCTTCGGCAATGAAGAACAAAAGAAAAAATATCTAACAAAACTGGCTACTGCCGAATGGATAGGTGCTTGGGGACTGACAGAAGCCAATACTGGTTCGGATGCGATGCGTATGAAATGCGTAGCCGTTCAAGACGGAGATTATTGGGTGATTAACGGCTCAAAAAACTGGATCACACATGGTATTTCTGGTAATGTGGCTGTTGTACTTGCAAGGACAGGAGATCTATTGGATAGTCGTGGGATCACTGCATTTATAGTAGAAAGAGATACACCCGGTTTTCTTGCTGGAAAAAAGGAAAATAAATTGGGAATGCGCGCCTCTGAAACAGCCGAAATGATTTTTGACAATTGCCGAGTGCATAAATCCCAAATATTGGGTGAAGTAGGCGATGGCTTTATTCAATCTATGAAGGTACTTGACGGCGGTCGTATCAGTATCGCTGCACTTGCTTTAGGAATCGCAAAAGGAGCTTATGAAGCATCGGTAAAATACGCTAAAGAAAGAGAACAATTCGGTCAGCCAATAGCCAATTTTCAAGCAATTGGTTTTAAACTTGCTGATATGGAAATGAAAATCCAAGCAGCGGAATTGTTAATTAGAAAAGCAGCTTACCAGAAAAATGAAGGTCAGCCGGTAACAACCACTTCAGCCATGGCAAAATATTATGCTTCTGAAATCAGTGTTCAGATAGCAACGGATGCAGTCCAGATATTTGGCGGATATGGATATACTAAAGATTTTCCTGTAGAGAAGTTTTATAGAGACTCCAAGTTGTGTACCATCGGAGAAGGAACTTCAGAGATACAAAAGTTAGTCATCAGTAGGAATATACTCAAAGGGGAGTAGGGCTCGGTCCAGAAAAAGACTTAAATTATAATGGAAGTTATTTTTTAAAAGATCAAGACAAAAAACACAGGCATACTGGTAACTCATGGCGAGTATTTTTAATGATGAGATTTGAAAAAAGAACGACATTTTATTAAGATATTTTTGTTGACGGAGCAATAGAACACTCGTCGCAATCAAATCTTTTCTAAATGAATTTTTGATCATTGTGCGTTCCAATAGTAATTCGGATTAAACTGGGATCAAAACCAGACCTCACATTCTGTGCATCAATAAATATTCTCATTTTTAATATCTCAAAAGGTATAAAAATATAAATATTTGAAAAACAATTTAGTGAAATATTTTGTAAATTTATAGAACTGAGTACATTTGTGTGTTAGCTGATTTTTTTTTCAACGTTCCGACCTAATCGAAAAGGAATCATTAATTTCGATAAGAAGTAAAAACGTTTAAATAATGGATATTAAAACTAGAAAAATAGAATTTATTAAATCCTTTTTGAAATTACAAAGCGAGGAGGTTATTTCAGAGCTTGAAAGAATTTTGAAGAAAAACCAAATTGATGATATTTCTGAAGACTTGAAACCATTTTCAATTGAAGAATTTAACATTAGGATTTCTCAATCAGAAAAAGATTTTGAAAACGGAGCTTATAAAACTACTTCTGAACTTTTAGCAAAATATTAGAACATTGGATTACAGAATTATATGGTCTTGATTTTCAGAACAACAAATTAACGATATATACGAGTATTACAAAAATAGAGCGAACTCTAAACTTGCAAAGAAAATCGCAAAAAGCATTCTTCTTGCTCCGGAAAATCTAATTAGGGCTTACTGTTAAACTCAATTCAGTAGTTTTTCTACGAGTTTTATGGGTAGCTCCTACGGAGCAATAGCTCACTATAGTTCTGTTTTTTTACAAACGTTTTGTCCCGATGGGACAATATACTCCTGAAATCAATCTGATATTCATATGCTCCGTAGGAGCAACACATTTGTAAACAAGATATTTCATAATCAAATATGCTCCGTAGTAGCTACCCGATGGTGTTTGGATCTGCCAATACGGGAAGCCGTAAAAAATTCAGTGCAAGGTTTTTCTTCGATTCTGTTGGATTTGTGTATTTTTGTTTTGCATTTATATTTGAATTTCATCCACAAAAGCCATTGATAAACAATGCTTTGCAAGTTATTTAGCAAACCCTAATTATTTTAACGCTAATAAATGAAAGGTAAAAGTGACATATTTTGTGAATTGATAGTGCATTTGGGTAGTAATATCGCTCACCGTAGGTGTCACTTGAACACGAACATAGCAATGCCGATTTTTTTAATCATAGCCACATTTTATAATAGTGTTGCACTGATGTTTTCTGACTATTTCGTTAGGGCAATTCGAAAACAATAACCCACATTACACAATATCCACCAACTTTTGCTTTAACTCCTGCATCATATCATCAGTAATATCTAAGTGCAGGACAAATCGAATGGTATTGCCGCCAAATGGTGCAGCAAGAATACCTTTAGCCTTTAGCTTTTCAAGGAAGTCGGTATCTCTGATGTCATCTTGCAGCTCAAAGATAATGATGTTGGAAGCAACGGGTTTCATGGTTTTGACAAAGGGTGCGCTGTAGAGAATTTGCGCCAGCGATTTAGCTTTATCATTATCACTTTTTAACAGCGGAATATGATGCTCTAAAGCGTAAATGCAAGCAGCTGCAAGATAACCTGCCTGTCTCATACCACCACCCATGACTTTTCTAAATCGGCGGGCTTTTTGTATCGTTTTTGTATCGCCGAGCAATAGAGAACCTACCGGAGCGCCCAATCCTTTGGACATGCAAATAGAAATGGTATCGAAATGCTTCCCCCAATCTACCGTAGATTCGTTGGTTTCAACGAGTGCATTGAATACTCTGGCGCCGTCCAGATGTAGTTTTAGCTGATTTTCTTTGCATATATTTGCTATGGGTGCTACTTCATCCAATGTGTAAATGCTGCCACCACCTTTATTGCAAGTGTTTTCAAGGACGACGAGTTTGGACGTGGTTTGCCAGTCGTGACCCGGTTTTATGGCAGAAGCTACCTGTTGAGCATGGATCTTTCCGTCTGTGCCGTCTATAAGAGTGATACCTACACCACTATTGAAACTGTAACCGCCTGTTTCTGACTGGTATATGTGCGAATCTTTATCACAGATCACATCATCCAAAGGATCTGTATTGACTTTAATAGCGATTTGGTTGGTCATAGTGCCGGACGGACAAAATAAAGCTGCCTCTTTGCCAAACATCTTAGCAACTTTATCTTGTAGCGCATTGACGGTTGGGTCTTCTCCAAAGACATCATCTCCGACTTCTGCCTGCATCATGTATGCGAGCATTTGAGGTGTTGGCTTTGTCAGTGTATCGCTGATGAGATTAATGAATGGTTGCATGTCGTTTTTAGTTTGTTTTTGAATGAAAAAAGAGCAGACAATATCAATAATCATCTGCTCTTAGTGGTTTTATAAAGGGTTTATTTGATATGTAACTACTCAGATAGTTACTATGATTTTTTATTTTAGCTTGAATGCATTTTTACCGACTAAGAAGCCATTATTGAACATTTCAACCTTGTAATCTCCTTTGCCAAGTGTCAATGGTACTGCCCAATCCATACAAGCGTTTGTATCTTCATTTTTGTAGTCGATATCGCCCGATGTCGTGAAGCGTACTTGTGAATTGTCGGCTTTATTAGTTAGGACACCACTCCCATTATCCTCCATATAAATCGTCTCTCCCTGTGGATTGATGATACGAATATAGAATTTTTTGTTGCCTGCTGACGTGACCATATTGGTTTCAGTTAGGAAGCAAACACGTAGCATCTGTACGTCCTTAGCTTTGGATTTTTCTTTGATTTTACCATTTGACTTGATTTCATATCCTTTTACATCAATGAAATTGATCTTTACGGCATTAGCCATATCTACTTTTGAACCCAGTAAGGCATTGGTTTTGCTCAACGCCTCTTTTTCTTGTGCCAATTCATTTTTCTCTGTTAACACGGATTCTTTAGCAGATCTTTCTTCTTCAACTTGTACTGTAAGTTCCTGATTCTGGCTTGTTAATATCTTATTTTCTTCTTTTAATTTTTGCAGGTCTGCAAGATATTTAGCCACATTCGAATTCAGGTTTTGAATTTCTGATTTAGCTTTATCCAATTCTTTCTTTGTCCAGATAAGATTGTTGATTTTTTCTTTCTGCACTCGGAGATCTTCTCGTTGTTGATCAATCATTGCGTTTAATTGCTCATTGGAACCGCGCATTTCCTCAAGGCTTTCTAAGGCAGCTTGGTAATCCTGGTCTAATTCTTCCTGAATTTTCTGGAGCTCCAGCGTTTCTGATTTTTGTACCTGTAGATTGGAAGTGAGCTTGTCGTTTACATACCATTGATAGCCATTTAAGCCCAAAAGTGCGATTATAATTGTGACTGCGATGGCTTGAAAATTTTGTCTTGTACTCATAAATTTTAATATTTAAGTTAAAATAACGATGTAAATATACTACCATATTGTTTATTGTTGTATCTTTAAGTTGAAAAATGGAGAATTAACCCTATTATTTTATCCGTGTAAACCCTTATAAATTATGTTTCTAAATGTACAATTATTGAGAAGATGCTTATTTATAGACATTGAAACTGCAAGCGAATTTCCTGATTATGAGTCTATGCCTGACGATAAAAAATCATTTTGGAATCTAAAATCCGAACAAATAAAAAAATATGGCAGGGAAGATGAACAAGACTTGACACCAGTAGCGCATTATACAAAAAAAGCAGGCATATTTGCTGAATTTGCCAGAGTCGTATGTATTTCTATGGGTTTTCTTCATTTTGAAGACGATGAACCTGTGAAAATGCGTATCAAATCATTGGCAGGAGAAGACGAAGCTGAAATACTGAATGATTTTTCGAGACTTTTGGTCAATCACTACAATGATCCGGAAAACAGCAGTATTTGTGGTCATAATATCAAAGAGTTTGATATTCCATTCTTGTGTCGCCGTATGGTCATAAACGGTGTGAAGTTGCCGCCGGTGCTGGATATCAGCGGTAAAAAGCCTTGGCAGACAAACCACATCATGGATACCATGGATATGTGGCGGTTCGGCGATTATAAGCACTATACATCGCTTGGATTATTGGCTACTACCTTGGGTATTCCTACACCCAAAGATGATATAGACGGTAGCATGGTCGGCAAAGTATTTTGGGAAGATCAGGATATAGACAGGATTGTGACCTATTGCCAAAAAGATGTAGCTACAACGGTCAATATTGTTCTAAAATTTTCGGGAAAACCGGTTTTGGAAGGCGATAAGGTGGAGATTATTAATGTGAAGGAGTAGAATTTGGTTTAAAGGTTTATGAGTGTAATTTTTATTGTTGATTTGTGGAGTTGGCGGAT
>CAYNSF010000083.1:0-7888 GCA_964399855.1 uncultured Aureispira sp.
CACTCAACGGACAAACCTACGACCAATCGGGTGTTTACACGGAGTTATTCCGTTCGGATGCATCGTGCGATTCGTTGCACGTCCTGCATCTGCGCGTGAACTACAATACGGATATCTACTTCCCAAATGTCATCACAGGAGAAGGCAGAAACGGCTTTTTTACGGGATACAGCACGGGAGAAGGCGTTCAAATCAAGACATTATCCGTCTTCGATCGCTGGGGCAATCGGGTATTCCACAAGGAGCATTTCGCAGCCAATGAACCGGAAGCAGGCTGGAATGGAAAATTGAACGGAAGAAATGTAGTACAAGGCGTATATGTCTGGACGGCGCAGATTGTGCATCGGGATGGTAGTGAGGAGACATTTTCGGGAGATGTTACGGTAGTTAGGTAGATTGTTAGATTTGTGGAGTTGATTGATTTGTAGAGCTGTTTTAATTGGTTGTCAGTTGATAGTTGTCGGCATGAAGTTGTGATTTCCTAAATTGATTTTTGAGGTATAATGGATTGAAATACCCATTTTGGGATTCCTCGTTGCACTCGGAAAGACTGAGTTACGTTATTATAGTGAGCGGATAAGTGGCGGATTTTCCGCCACTTATCCGCTCACTCCTTTTATGAATTTACCGTCGTTTCGAACGAAGTGAGAAATCTTTTTTGGTGTCAATATGTTTTGATTTTAATTGGTTGTCGGTTTACCCTTTTGGATTTTTACTATCCCACAGGGTGAATAGTTGTTGGTTGTTGGTTGAAAAATAGCTGTTAGCTGTAATTCTCTCAACTTTCAATTCTCAATTGTCCATTCTAAAATGTCCATTGATTCTAAAATCGTGAATTAATAGCTTCTTACGAACGTATTAAAATGTTTATCTCTGGAATAATTGCAAACAAATCGCTTCCAGATTATTTTTTTGTAGTAATCACCTGCATAATACGACAGGAGCATTTCGAAATTGGTTAAATCGATGAATTGATTGTATGAAGTGATTTTTTCAAATTGTTCGTCCATAAAAACAATAGAAGGAAAGGTCATATTACCATTGAGAAGTTTAATCGCCAATTCGCTAAATTCGTGATTTCCTTGTTGCTTTGTGAAATAGGTTTTATCGTTGATGACGATCTTATCTTTAGATGAGGCATTGAGTTTGAGCGGAATGAAATTATCGTTGACAAAACGGGCTACCTGACCGTCTGAAAATGTGGAATCTTCCATTTGCTTACACCATTTACATCCACCATAGCAGATATAAACCATAAATTTCTTATCGCCTTTTTGCACTTTCTCATGTACAACATCCCAAGATGCCCACTTTATCTTATTTTGAGCAGTCGCTGAAAAAGCAAAGCCAATAACAAAACTAAAAATAATTCCTTTATAAAACCACATACATTGTAATACTCAAGGGTACTATTAAATTCAACTTGAAAACAAAGTTAAGACCAAAACCCGATAAAAGGTTGTAAAGTATCGACGTATCAACCTAATTTAATAAAATTTTAACAGAAAACGGCTACTTTGATAAGTATGGAAAGGGAATTTTAATAAATTTATCTGAAATTAGAAATCTCGAAAATAGACTTAAAAACCTTACATACAAACTGAACTTCAGGCATAAAAGTTTTTTCTTGAAATGATTGATCCAACACATTAGAATATGATGCTTTTGCAAAAGTTTTTGGCGTATGTGTCTCTACATAAACATAGCTCATCAAGCTAAAAATACAAGCTATTGTAAAAATTCCAATTGTTTTCAACTTTCGATTCATCATAATGATTTTATGTTTGTAAATGACTACCAATTGCTAACATATAAACACAAAAAATCACAAAATAGTTGTAATGAAAGGCATATATTTTTAAAAAAAACGCATAAAATTTTCTATCTTTACTTGATATACAGTATAATGAAGATGCAAATCAGGAGTATGTTTTAATTATTTATCCAACAATTCATTACGATTTCATCATTTATCTTTGTATTTTTGCCACTCAATTAAAAATATTATCGTGAGAACAATCATAGAACCATTCAGAATAAAATCAGTAGAGCCTATCCACTTTAACGACGAAACTTACAGAACGGCAGCGCTAAAAAAGGCACATTACAATCCTTTTTTACTACCTTCGGATGATGTCATGATAGATTTATTGACCGATAGTGGAACTTCCGCTATGAGTTCAGCGCAGTGGGCAGGTATCATGTTGGGCGACGAATCTTATGCGGGAAGCCCGAGTTTTTACCGATTCGAAAAGGCTGTCAGGGATATTACCAATATGAAATTTGTCATTCCTACACATCAAGGTCGTGCAGCTGAAAAAATACTGTTTTCTATTATAGGTGGTAAAGATAATGTTATTATTTCCAATACACTTTTTGATACGACGAGAGCTAATATCGAGTTTTCAGGAGCGGAAGGCGTTGATTTAATCTGTGAAGAAGGGAAACACCCGGCGATTCCAGCTCCTTTTAAGGGTAATATTGATACTGAAGCGTTAAAGAAATATATAGCCAATCATGGGACTTCTAATATTGCGATGGTCATCATAACCGTTACCAATAATTCTGGTGGAGGACAACCCGTAAGCATGGCTAATATCCGAGAGGCGAGCGCTATCTGCCGAAAACATAATATCCGATTTTACATTGATGCGTGTCGCTTTGCCGAAAACGCTTACTTCATCCAACAACGAGAAGAAGGATATCAGGATAAACCCATCATCGACATAGCCAATGAGATGTTTTCCTACGCCGACGGATGTACGATGAGCGCCAAAAAAGATGCTTTCGGAAATATCGGAGGTTTCTTAGCTTTGAATGATGAAGCACTTGCCGTTGAATGCCGTAATCTACTCGTGATAACCGAAGGTTTTCCTACTTATGGTGGTCTGGCTGGAAGAGATCTTGAAGCGCTTGCCATTGGGCTCAAAGAGGTTTTAGAGCAAAGCTACCTGCAATACAGAATCAGAAGCATCGAATATCTTACAGAGAAATTGCAGCAAGCTGGTGTTCCGGTCATGCTTCCTGCTGGTGGTCATGCCGTTTACTTAGATGCTAAGGCATTTTTACCGCATATTCCTCAGGATCAATACCCAGGACAAGCATTGGTTTGCGCTCTTTATACCAAAGGTGGTATCCGAGGTGTAGAAATAGGCTCACTCATGTTTGGGAAATACGACGAACAAGGAAAGTTGATTCCTTCTGCGCTTGAATTGGTGCGATTAGCCATCCCACGTCGGGTATATACCCAAAGTCACATCGATTACGTAGCTGAAATCATCATTGAAGTATTTCAAGAAAGAGATCAGATCAAAGGACTTAAAATAGTCGAAGAAGCACCATTATTGAGGCATTTTACGGCGAAACTCGATTTGATATCGTAAGAACGGTATTATTTTGAATCTGAAGTTGAGTTTGTATTTTTTCATGCCATAATCAAAGTAGTTGTAAATGCCTTTTAGGTTTTTGTGGTTGACGGTTTTATGGTCTGCTGAGCAGTACAAAAATATTTTCTGTGTTTTTTCGTTTATTTTAATGGTAATACTGCTTGGTGTTCAGATAACATCGTATTTTTGAGCCTAAATATTTATATTAAGTTAATTTTGAGTATGAAATATATTCGTTTTTTATTTATTTTATTTACATTTTTTATTTTTAGCTGTTCTGAAGAGCAGCCACGTACCTTAGTGTATCCGACTACATATACTTTTAATACACCATTATTGGATGATCGTGGCGTATTTACCATTGAGAACACGAACAATACTTGGACTTTTAAGCAGATTATTGACGAATTAGGTTCTTTTAACCGTTCGGATGTGGTCATTTCTGATACTATCAATAAGATGATTAGAGAAGAATTTGCCAACAATATGATTCGTTCGATTACGTTATTGAGTGCTCGTGAAATGGAGATTACACATGGTCGATTAATACTTGATCCTAAAAACCCGTTGAAAGACTCGATAGAAGTATTGACCACTGAAACGGTAAGCTACCAAGCCAATGGCAATATCTTGATGCCTGGTATGTTTTTAAATAATGAATTTAGAGACATTTACATTTGTAATGAGTTCATATTTGCAAACTCACGCATTTCAATAGATTCGCTGTATTTTAGCTATTTCCGCAATGATTGCAACGGTCGAGATTATAATACTTCTTTGCAAAAATTTGTGAATGACAATAATTTCCTTAGATTTGATACGGCTTCAGTAGAATACATCAATTACATTTTTTCAAGTTATAAATAGTGTAACTACTCAGGTATGATTCATTCTAATCAATCATCCAAATACCCTTAAAAAGTTGTACAACTCTATTTCTACTTTTCATGTAAATATAGTTGAAATTTCATAACATTATTTCTTCAACATACTATTCTTTTCATTTTCCAATTTTACTTTTACAATATTTACGTATCTTTACCTAAAATTAAAATTAAGTATATGAAATGGTTCGGCGTAATGATTGGTTTTTTTTTCTGTGTAAATTCTTTGTTCGGGCAATCTGCGGCAATGTCAAAAAAGTGGTATCAACTTGGAGATGATGGTGTAGCAGTAGTAACTTATCTGAAACAGGGAAAATCTCATGTATTCGTTCATGTTCATGAAAATGAAGTCACTTCGCTCGCAGTTGGGCTGAAAATGTTGGAAAATCACGGTGGAAAGTTACTAACACTGGAGCATACTAAGGGTAGTGATAAACTGCGCAATGTAACATTCAGTTACCAAAAACGACAATACGTCTTTGATCCGAATAGGATATTTACCAATGACCTTTCTGTATTAATGGAAAATATCAAACCCGTGAAAGGAAAAGGCGAAGTTCCTGTTGAAGTAAGGGAAATAGTAAGAGGTTTGGCCGATTATATCTGGGAACAAATACGTGGCTATGAGCTGATTATTGCATTACACAACAACAAAAATGAACCTGCATCCTGCAAGCGTCATTGGTTGTTTTGGAATAAATGTACGCCTGATTCTTACAGTATTTTGTCGTATGCCAAAGCCTTTGGGCAAAGTAGTGACAGCAATCAGTCTTGTGAGGCAATATACATCAACCCAAGTTTTAACAATAGCGATTTTTTTATCGTAACACAACAAAAGGATTTTAGTCTATTGGCAGGTTATGGTTGTTCCGTCGTGCTGCAAAGTAATAATCCTGTTGAAGACGGTTCTTTATCTGTTTTTGCTATGAAACACAAGCGCCGATACATCAATTCGGAAGCTAAACACGGCAACTTCAATGAGCAGGAATCCTTATTGGAAGTGTTGATGAGAGCGAATAATAATGATTAATTATTGATGATTAAATAGGGCTTGCTGTTAAACTCATTACGGCAGTTTTCCTACGAGTTGAATGGGTAGCTCCTACGGAGCGATAGCTCACTGGAGTTCTGTCTTGTTTACAAACGTTTAGTCCCTGCCCATTGAGCCTGTCGAAGTGAGGGACAATATACTACAGAAAATCAATAGGATAATCAAATGCTCCGTAGGAGCAACACATTTGTAGCCAAGTTACGTCATGTTGAAAATATGCTCCATAGAAGCTACCCGATGGTGTCTGGATTTGCCAAAATTAGAAGCCATAAAATATTCAGTGCAAGGTTCTTTTGTGATTCTGTTGAAATAAAGCATTTTTGCCTTGCATTTATATTTGAATTTTATCGTCAAAAGTCATTGATAAACCATTCTTTGCAAGTTAAACAGCAAGCATTAAATACTAATCATTTTCACTTATCTTACCATTTTCAATAAGTATTTTTCGGATTTCATCTTCGGACTTATTAGTAATATTGGAAAGTAGTTTGATATTTATGTCATTATCGAAGCCGTTGAGTATGACTTGTATGACACTTTCTTCTCTCCCTTTTTCGATCCCTTTTTCAATTCCAACTTTTTCTCCTTTTTCGATCCCAACTTTTTCTCCTTTTTCGATTAATTGCTGATAAGTTGTCATAATATCATGTTTTAATGGTTCTGGTATAGATTCTATTGCTTTATTCAACATTTCTTCTTCAATCTCTGACACATTCGATAAATAAACAATAATCATTTCAAAAAAGTTCCTTTCACCATAATTGTTGGGAAAAAGTTCGAAAATCCTTTGAATATCCTCTACTATTGCGATAGGGTCATATCTTCTCTTTTGAGCTAATACCGCTGCTGCCATAAGGCTGTTTTTCATCTTCAAGATAGCTTCATTTGACAGTGAATTCAGTGCAATGAAAAGATGTTTCAAGCCTGGAACATACTCCAAAATTGATGAAGGATATGTACTAAATTGTTTGTAAATATCGGGAACATTCCACGCCTTAGCTCCCTGATAATAAACTATCGGGATTATAGGACGTAGTTTTTTCTTATCTTTTATACACTTCATCCAATGGGAAAACATATAATGTCCCACCTGAAAAGCTACATGTTTATCCGGGTATGATTTGTGCTCAAAGAGCAAGGCTACTTCAAGTTCTTCTTCAATACTTTCTTTTAGCTTAATATGGAAAACAATATCGGAAAAATATTCTTTTAACTCTTCAGTGACATAAGATTCCTGAATGATTGTAATTGTTTCCAACGACAACACCTTTAGGATATTTTCTGGCAACATCTGCTCGAAAAATGCAGCCGCCCGTTCAGTATTCATAAATGATGCTCATATACGAAAGAGACATTCAAATAAGCCTAATTTTCATTAAAAAGTTTCCGATTTCTTCGTTAGAAATACTCGCCATAGCTAATGCTATGTCTGCGCTTTCTGCCTTGAACTCAAATATTTTTTAAATTATGAAACTAAAGACTTATTCAAAAATCTCTTTCGTATTACAAACTTGTCATGAATATTATTAATATCGCCGTCCATTATCCTATTGTTTTCAAGTATCAAAGATAAGCAACAAATATATACATTTATGGTGTAATAGACAAAAATGGGTCTTTTTTTTTAGACGATTGTTTCAAGTGGACAAAAATGGGTCTGTTTATTTTTCACAATTTATATTTGTCATTGTTTTTATTTAGAACTTTGTATCATCTGCAAAAACGGAAGCAAGCTCTGCTGGAGAGCAACTTGTCAGGGATAATGTAGATGCTCGACAAAATGTCAACTCAATGGACTGTTTTTATGCAGTCCATTGATATTTTAGAGAGCTTTATGCCTTAAAAAACTCATCAATCAACTTCTTCTTTCTATCTATGGAAAGTCCATTGTGATTTCTGAGTTTGTTCTTTAAGTCGGAGAAATGACCATCAATAGCATTGGTTGTATTAGGTATATTCAACGCTATATTATCGTACCAAGTAAATATCCAAGGTAAGTTTGTTTTTAGGCTTCTGTAAGCACTCCTTAGCTTTTTGTGGACATAACGCTTCTTACCTTTTTCATCAATTTTACGCTCATTTAAAAACCATTCCCATTTAGCATACCATTCATCTAAACCTCCAACAAAGCTTTCTTTATCTGTTTTACTTAGCAATAGAGTAAGCTCCCACAACTCTTTACTTGCCTGCATTTTAGGCTTTTTCGTAAGATAAATTCTGATGGTTTTTACTTGATGAAACTGGCAATATTGCATAGGGATATCAGGAAACAATGAAAATAATCCTCTGCGACCATCGCAAATGATAGATTGTACTTTAATGCCACGCTGAACAATCTTTTGTATGCCTTCAAAATACAAGAGATTGGTTTCTTGCTTTACATACTTCTTTAGTAGAATTATGCCTGTTATACTGTCTTTGAACACCATAACTCCAAAAGATTTCCCAAAATAAGTAGTCGTCCCTTAAAAAGTCTGATTAGCCTATCATAGGGACAAAATCGGGCTGGTGACTCGTGATTTTATAGTGAGTATGTGGTATCAATTTTGTACGTTCTGGTTGTATAT
>CAYNSF010000084.1:0-7843 GCA_964399855.1 uncultured Aureispira sp.
AATTTTTAATCTCAGCTTTAGTAACTTTATCAGGCTTTGGTTTCCCGGCTGGACGTTTTTCAAATGCCCGCCCGACCCGCCAAGCCGCGATCGTTAGCTACCATTCTATGAGAGAGTCTGAATTTATAAAAGGGCTTTTTAAAGTCGATATAGGTTTGACACTTCTATTTTCGGAGGTGTATGGAGGCAATGACTTTTATCCGCTAAAAGAAAATGCAACTCTCGCTGATTTCAAATCCCATTTATCAAAACTAATAGTTACAATAAAACAAGCCTTTCTTGACACATGTGCCACAACAGATGTGGCGCATAGGGATGAAATCATTTTGCTAACAACTTCACAGTTGAGTGCAATCCGCAAGACCAAGACTATTGAAGACCTTTTTACAAGCCTGATTATATTTTTTCCGAAACTCTGCTTTGTTTTGATCGGGAAAAGCCCAGGCAATTTTTCAAACTCAGTTAAAGACAACAGGGCAACCTGGAGGTTAAACCAACATAGACAAATCCATTACAGCCAAACTAGCGAACAGCAATTTCAATTACTCCGAGACCTTCTAAAAAATCAGAATGTGCCAGGATTAACCTCCTATAAAGAAGAAATAAAAAATTATCAGTCACAAAGACTAAAGGGCGAAGACATGCTAGATTGGTTCAAGAGAATGCATCCAGAAAAATATTTCAGGCTCTTTGACAGGACATAAGAACGATAGCTAACAATCAGGTTGGCAAAAATGCGGGCAAGACGGATAATGTTCGTCAACTTTTGGTTCTATGTTTGGGCTTTTATTCCGGCAGACCTAACGCTATCAGCAAAAACTATAACTTGTGCTTTAAATAAATAATCAACTTCAGTATACCCGGCGGGACGGAATACTATTATCCGCACTTCGCCAACCTGTAACGTAAGCTGCAATGCGGTCAAGTCCCTAAGATTGGTAACCTGTTTGTGTATTGTTGCAGTTTGCAGTTCGGGTGTTTAACTTTTTATACTTTAGTGCTCTTTACTAAACGGGCGTTTTGGGAAGTAGCGGTATAATATTTTTCATCTTTTCGGTTGACGAAGGAAGCACATGCAGCTTACAGGCGGTTTGGCTCAAGTGGGGCAAGACATCTTACAATCGGCTAATTGCAATTCCGGGCTTCAGCTATAGGCTGACGACATCATAACAGAAATTATCTAAGTACAGTATTTTTTACTTTAAATTGGCATCCGGTATTTCGGCAGACGGATTTCAAATATCCCACCTGCGCCAAGCCGTACCGTTACCTGCCATTTCCGAACGACACAGAACCAATGAACAGACAAAAAAACATATTGGCAATTTTTTGTTTTAGTTTGACACTAACTTCTTGCGGACAGACAACAACGAATTACATAAAAAATGAGAATTTTAAAGCATTGGCAAAGTTCATTTCGTATGAAGGAGGGGACAAAATTCACTTTGCAAAATTCAAAATCGTTAAAGATTTATCTGACACGTTAATTTTATCTGACACAATAACTGTTGGTTATTATAATTACAAACAGCCAGACAATAATATTGACTATGTTCTTTTGACTTTAAATAAGTATGACGGACAAAGCTCAATGAAAAATTATTTCATTTGTCCAGCCTATGACGGTAAAGTCGGTATTCACAAGGCGAAAATAGAATTTATAAATTTTGATTATTGGGAAGGCTGTGAAACAGGAAAAGGAGATTGTACACCTTTGACGTTTACAAGGACGAAATCTCAAAATAATTGGTTTTTAGTTATGCCTTGTGGTGGGACGGAAACCGCCATATCAATTTCAGGACAGAATTTCAATAAAGAATTACATCTGTTTCACGATAATTGTCCACCATATTTAGATCTAACAAATTTAAATGATGGACAATATTCTGCCAACATGAGAGCAGATGGACTTGGTGGAACCGTAACATTTAATTTGACAACAATGAAATGACAATAAACGGCAGGTAACAAGAGGTTTGCTTCAATGCTGGCGGACGTTGAACAGTTCATCATTTGTTAGCTATTGGGCATTGGTTCGGGCGGACGGAATTCTATTAAACATTTGTACATAACTTCAACTTTTTATTTATAATTTGGGCAGCGGTTCCGGCAGGACAAGCTACGAAAGCCAGCACTGCAGCAAGCCCAAACGTTGTACGTCATGCTATGGCGACAGTTCGTAACTTCAAGGTGACCAAAACAACCAACATGACAATACAGCCGACGCTTCGCAAAAACAAAAGAGCTGCAAAGCCAACACACACAAGCCGACACACATTTGCAGCACATTTGTTTTTGCCCCAACGCCCCATGCCCGCCCACCACCCCAAAAACCAAGACAATAAACGATAGAAGTAAATGCAGTACATTAATCCCATTGAAATCTTACAACTTCAGAATGCTACTTATGCTGGTGGCATTGACACAGATACTATAAAAAGAGAGAAACGAAAACTATTTGCAGAGATTGAGCTTTCTGATAACGGGTTATATAATTACAATGGGGTTGACATCACTAAATCCGATTGCGAAAAAGCAATTAATGAACTTGACAATGAAGAAAAGAAAGAGTTCTACTACTACTTAACTACTAACCCATCGCTAAATAATTTTCTGACTACTGGTAATGAAAAACTATTTAATTCTTTCAGTCAAGAAAGTATTTATAAAATCCCAGAGTTTATTGCTTTTATTAACCCTTTTTTTTCGGAAAGGTTTGATAAGACTTTATTGCGAGCATTTAAAGCTAATGACACAAAATTATTGACATCAATTCTACGAACTCAAATATTAGTAAATCAATCCAATATTAATGTTGCATTCAAAAGTGTAAGTAATGAAATCAAAAACAGAATTGAAGAAATAAATAAAATAACAGAAGAAATAAAAAATAACGAAAGAGAGTGTGATGAAGAATCAATCGAAGAAATAGTAAATTTAGTTAAGAAGGCTTTCCCTGTTGAACTGATTAATACTTTGCCTTCCTATTTTCAAAGCCAAATCAACAAAATAGGAAGTGCCATTAATTTCTTAGACTTAGCAATTGATAAAGAATTCGGCATTTCAGAATCTTCCATGCACTTGATGGAACATCTCCTAAAACTGAATATTGAAAGTGTTGGAAAGAAAACATTTGAAAGCAATTTCGAAATCACAAAAAGAAGATACGATGAAAAAATAGAGGAAGAAAGAAATGCACCAGTATTAAAGAAATGGGCAACTGCTTTAATCGAAATAAAAGCAATTACTGACAAAATCGAAGAAAAAACTGCTCAACCAAAAGACGGCGAGAACAAAATAAAATTAATTGATATTACAGAATTGAATAGTCTTCCAAGCTTTGCAGATGATATTAGAAATTCGTATGCTTACGCATACCGTTCAATGTCAATTTCAATATGGAATAAGCATAGAAATATTGATACTGCACTATCAGTAATCAACAAAGGCTTACTTATAAACTCATCAAGTGAAACAAAAACCAAATTAAATGGAGATTTAAAAGACCTTTTGGAAATAAAAAAGGAAAAGGAAAAAACTGGCGAGCCTATAAGTTCTGCACCAAGTATGTCAACAACCAACGGCATAGGAACAACAATTTATGGCGACACTCTTTATTTTGTATTTTTCCATATCCCTATAATTCCAATTGCCCGATATAATTGTGAACAAACATTTACTGGTTATCGCTTTTTCGGAAAATTAAAACTACATACATGGCAGAAGGTTTGGCAATGGGCTTTGCCCATTGGTATTTTATTACTGTTCATAGTTCCAGCAATAATTGAATCGAATAATAGGAGTACTTATTCAAATGATTACTCAACACCAACTTACACAAGTCCAACTACAAGCAGTAGTGAAAATTCTTCGTCCACCTATAATAACTCTACTCCAAGTACTTCATATTCAGAACCTGTTATAGCGGATAGCAAGTACAAAGGAAACCAGCTTAAAAATGGAGCATCCCCTTTTAATGCTTGCTTTGGCAAAAGCTTGTATGGTGGACATGCAAAGCTTACAGTAAAAAATGGAAGTGCATCTGATGCAATAATCTGTATCTACAGTGTTGATAACGACAGGACAATTAGGAACTCATACATTCGGGCTAATTCAAATTTCACCATCTCAAGTATCCCTGAAGGAAACTATAAAATACGAGTGTTTTATGGTAATGACTGGAATCCAACCGTTACAAATGATTGTGGTGGAAAAGGTAACTTTGAATCCAACACAAGTTTTTCCGAATTTGACAGGACAGAATATTTTGAAGATAGCGACAGAGGTTTTACAGTTGCAAGTATTACACTATATTCTGTTATTGGGGGCAATGCTTCTTCTTCATCAATAGACAAATCAAAATTCTTTAATAAATAACATTAAGAACATGCAAGACTTCAAAAAAATATTTGTGAAACTTCCCCAGCCATATCTTGACCTTGTAAATCAAGTGTTTGAAATCGAGAAAAAAACATCTCAATTAAAAGAAGAAAATTCTTTGCAAAGGAATATTAACAAACTCAAGGACTTAATTGAAAATGAGCTTTTCAAAAGTAACGAGGGCACTGGCTTAACATATCATAATCCATTAGGAGAAAAATATAGCCAATCAAGAACTGATTGTGAGGCAAACATAGCTGGCACAGAAACAGAAAATCTTGAAATTGTTGAGGTGATTAAGCCAATAATATTTTACAATTACATTGATAATAATAAAGCTATAAAAACGATTGCTCAAAAGGCTGTAATAGTAGCGGAAGCAAGAAATTAAGAATATAACATAACTTACAAGAATGGAAAATACGATAAACTTCGGCATTGATTTAGGTACAACCAATTCAGCCATTGCAAAATTTATTAAAGGAGAAGTAGTTGTTTTTACTAATCCACAAGACTTTGGGAGAAGCACATTACCATCAGTTGTTTCTTTTAGAAAAGATAAAATTATGGTAGGTAATCAGGCTAAAATATTTCAAGAAAAAGACCCTAAAAGTGTAGTAGGCGTTTTTAAACGAAAGATGGGGACATCGGAAAGTTTTAAAATAAAATCAACGAGTGAATCAAAAACTCCTGTTGAACTTTCTGCTTTAGTATTAAAAGAACTCAAAACTTTTGTAAATACAGGCGACACATTAGATGCAGTTGTTATTACAATTCCTGCATCATTTGACATAATACAATCAAACGCCACAAAAGAAGCTGGTATTTTAGCAGGGTTCAAACAAGTAGTCCTTTTGCAAGAACCTATTGCTGCAAGTCTAGCTTACGCCAATATGAAGAAGGAAAAAGAAATGCAGGATGGAAAGTGGTTAGTATATGACTTAGGCGGTGGAACGTTTGATGTTGCATTAATTGAAATTAAAAATGGTGAGATGAAAGTTCTTGACCATGAGGGAAATAATTTTTTAGGTGGTGCGGATTTTGATAGAATGATTGTCGAAAAAATATTGATACCAAAGATTAACGAACAGTATAGTTTTTCCTCTCTGGAAAATGATATGAAAAGTGCATCTGGAAAATACAATGCAAAATATTATGTATTACTTAGGAGTGCAGAAGAAGCAAAAATATTATTATCAGCAAAGACTTCTGCGGACATTGTTATTGATGGTTTTGAAGATGAAGAAGGTAAAGAAATTGATATGGAGGTAACGATTACACGTTCAGAATTTAACGAACTAATTAAGTCAGCAATAGACAGCACTACTGACATGATAAAGAAAATTCTTACTAACAAATCTTTTAAGGCGATTGACATACAATTTACTCTAATGGTAGGCGGTTCTACTTACATACCTTATGTGCGGCAACGTGTAGAAGAGATTTTGCAAATTCCATCGAATTGCGAAATTGACCCTACAACTGCAATTGCTATTGGTGCTGCTTATTATGCTGCAACAAAACCCAAAGAACTAATAGACTTATCTCATTCTAAAAAACAAACCGCCATCACAATAAAAGCTGCCTATCAAAAAGCTTCAAAAGAAAAAGAAGAATTATTTGCAGCTAGAATTACAGGAAAGGTAGAAGGCTTATTTTATCGAATAAGCAGAGAAGATGGCGGCTTCAATACAGGGTTAAAAAAATTGAGTGAAAGAATAAGTGAAGATTTGCCCTTAGTTGATAATGCTTTTAACTTTTTCAAACTCACTGTTTATGATGAACAAAATAATATTGTTGAAACCAACATGGAATTAATTGGAATAAATAGTGGTTATGGCACTATCCAGCCAATAGCATATGACATTTGTTTAGAAGTTGATGATTACGATAATCCAGGCAATACAAGATTGCAACTTGTTTTCCCAAAAAATTCAGGGTTACCTGCAAAAAAGACAATCTCTTATCCACTGAATAAAAGTGTTATTAAAAATAGTAGCGATGAAGTAATTAGAGTGAATGTATTAGAAGGTTCTCACCTCTCTCTCCCAGAAGCTAATAAGATAATTGGCTTTATGGAGATTAAAGGCACGATGCTTAAGAGAGATATACTAAAAGGTTCGGACATCGAGATTACTATTACAATGACAGAGTCAAGAGATTTGAATGTAGCTGCCTATCTCAATATGGCAGACCAAGAATTTAAACAAATATTTAATCCAAAGGAACGGCATACATCAGTTGAATATTTGAAGGAACAGGTGGAAGAGCTTTCAGAAAAGCTTGAAGAAGAAATTGAACAAGCAACTGAAAAGGAAGATTACGAAGCCGCAAAAATATTAGTCAAACTTAAAAATGAAATGGCAGCTGTTTCCGATGAAACAGATAATTTAACAGACGATGATGTGACTGATAATCGGTACAAATTGGAAGATAGAAAAAGAAAGATTGCACAAGAAATTGATGGTGCTACGAAAAATAAACGTTTACAGTTAGCGAAAGAACATTACTTTGAAACAAAAGAAAAATGCGAAACCATACTTGATGAAAATGGAAATGACTACGAACGTAAAGTTTTTAACGACATCATTGCACAAGAACAAACTTTTTTAACTACTAACAGCCCGATTAAAATACAGGAAAAATCAGACGAGCTACATAGCATCATGGGACAAATTCGTTGGCGAACTCCAGAGTTTCTTAAAAACAGTTTTGAATGGTTAAAAGGTGAGCAAGCTAAAATGAATGACCAAAATGCTGCAAAGAGTTTAATTGATGCTGGCAAATTCGCAATAGAAAGTCAAAATTGGGACAGGCTAAAAGAAATAAATTACGGCTTACTTGACCAGTTACCAAAAACAACAAGAGACCAATTAAATACAAAAATTGGGTTTGGGCTATGACAAGATTTTAAAGATGAAACTTACTTGACCTAATGGATAAAATAATAAAAGTAATCTTAGCCGTCTTATTTTTTGTTTGTCTGTTTGATATGCCTTATGGCTATTTTCAAATAGTCCGTTTTGCTGCACTGCTTGGCTTTGCCATACTTGCATACAATGCAAATGAGCAAGGACATAAAAGAGAGGTTATAATTTATGTTTGTTTGGCAATCTTATTTCAACCGTTGTTTAAAATTGCTTTGGGTAGACAATTATGGAACATTATTGATGTCATCGTTGGGATAGGATTAATCGTTTCAATTTTTATGCGACCATCAAATAACCCACGCTAAAGCAAGCACATTTGCAAGGCACACAAAGCCTGACACAAAGCCAACCTTGCAAAAGAGCTTGCTTGCCCACACACGGGACACACTCTGCCATTCGTAGCGACACAGACCGAGGAGAAGCACGAACGTACAACATGGGGTTTGCCAAAATACGGGCGGACGGAAGTTATCTTCGACTTTTTGTAATTCTATTGTGCTTCATATCGGGCTGGACATTATCTATTTAGCTTT
>CAYNSF010000085.1:0-7498 GCA_964399855.1 uncultured Aureispira sp.
CTGAGTCAAATTTTTCGTGAGATATTTGTCCGCAAGAACTTAAAAGAAGTCCAATCAGTAAAATGTAATTTTGAATTTTTGATTTCATTTCGGTCTGCGGTCTGTTTGGTAAAATTGCTGGTAACGTTTTGGGTATTGCCGAAGTGGCGGATTGTTTGCACTAAAGTTCAATAGAATTACTGCTGTTGAATTTAGCACAAAAGTTTTATAGTAGCACTTCTGCCGCCATTTTGGCAATACCGTGTTATAGCCAGTGGTTCTTGTCGTCTGTCCTTGTAAACCATTGTCAATACTACAATTTATCGTTTCTGTCGTGTCAGCTTGTGTGTCGGGTGTTTTAATTTTTTTTGAAGGGAAGGGAAAAATATTTTGAATTTTCTCCTGCGGTGGGGCAGACATGCTCTTTTGCAAGCTTTGGTCTGTGCGTTGGCTTGTGTTGCTTGCAAATGTGCATGGCTGCGAAGGGTTGGCTGATATGTTTATTGTCTTTGTCATATCGCTACTCTTTTGTCATACAAATAAGTTTGGAAACCGATAAACGTGTTTCTAATGGTTGCAATGTCGCCAAGTTCTTTTTTAGCGTCTGCAATGGCGTGATATTTCAATACAAGCAAGTCGCCTATTTTGGTGTCGTCCAGTTCGTCAACACCTTGTTTTACATACTGGCTCAAAACGAAGTTTAAAAATTCTTGCTGTTTTGTGTCGTAGTTGTCCAAGTGAATTTTTGCTCTGTCTGCTCTGTCTGTTCGTTCCAATATGTCCGAATGGAAAGCGATGTAAGCCAAAACATCATACAGGTCGCTGTTTTCAGCGTTCAATATTTTTTGAAACTCTGTCAATTGTTGTTTGGCAAAGCCTTTTTCTGTCAGTTCTTCCAATAGTTTTTTTCTCGTGTCGGGTTTGCTCCAAATGGTTCTTAATTCATCTTCACTTTTGAAAAGTTCGGGCAATGTTCCGAAAAGCGATTGCAAAAATTCTTCTGCTGAAATTGGTCTGCCGTCTGGACTGTAAAACGAAGTGCTAACCATGTGTTGAAACTGTCGCACTTTGCCGTCTGCCAATTTCACTTTTACCATTCGTCTTGGTGGATTGTCGCAACGGCACATTACATAACCACAAACTTCACAAGCAGGCTCAGGTTCTCTAACACAAATACATGGTCTTTGACCACAATATTCACAAGGTTGTGGCTGTGGTCTTGGTTCGGGTGTTTCAGGTTCTTCGGGTTCTCCATCCCATTCAGGGTCGCTGAAATGATGATGTGCTTTTACAAAGTCGTAAATCGTGAAATAATCTTTGCCATCAAATAAACGTGTTCCACGTCCAATGATTTGTTTAAACTCAATCATGGAGTTTACAGGACGAAGCAAAACAATGTTTCTTACTTCGGGAGCATCAACACCAGTGCTTAACTTCTGTGAAGTGGTCAGAAAGGTTGGAATGCTTTTCTCGTTGTCTTGGAAATCTCTTAAATGTTGTTCGCCTAATTTTCCGTCATGTGCCGTCACTCGGTGACAATAGTTCGGATTTTTAGATTCCGCATATTGATTGATTAAATCACGAATTGCCAAAGCATGTAATTGAGTAGCACAGAAAACCAAAGTTTTTTCGCTTTGATTTATCAGGCTCATAAATATCTTTACCCGATATTCTTCACGTTCTTTAATCTCAATAATGCGGTTCATTTCCGCTTCTGTATAGCGTTTGCCTTCTTCAATTTCTCCTTCTAAAACGGTATCGTCCGAAGTGAATAAATACTCATCAATGGTTGTGTCAATTTGTTTGACTTTGAAAGGCGTTAAGAAACCGTCATTGATTCCTTCTTTCAGTGAATACACGTAAACTGGCTCACCAAAATAATTGTAAGTGTCTGCGTTTATGGTTCGTTTTGGTGTAGCTGTCAAACCTAATTGAACGGCTGGACTGAAATATTTCATTATGGCTCGCCAACTGCTTTCGTCATTGGCTCCGCCACGGTGGCACTCGTCTATAATAATGAAATCAAAAAAGTCTTTCGGATATTCTCCAAAGTAGGGCGTATCATTTGGCCCACTCATAAAGGTTTGGAAAATGGTAAAAAACACACTTCCGTTCTTTGGCACTCTGCCTTTTTTCTTGATGTCGCTTGGATTGATGCGAACCAAAGCATCTTCTTCAAAAACTGAAAAAGCATTGAATGCTTGGTCTGCCAAAATATTTCTGTCAGCTAAGAATAAAATTCTTGGGCTTCGTTGTCCGTCTTTGTTGATGTTCCATTTTGCCTGAAAAAGTTTCCTTGCAATTTGAAAAGCAATTGCCGTTTTTCCTGTTCCTGTGGCGAGGGTTAGCAAAATGCGTTGTTGGTCATTGGCAACGGCTTCTAAAACTTTGGTAATGGCGTTTTCTTGATAATATCGTGGTTGCCATGTTCCGCCACGGTCTTCAAATGGAACGGAAAGTAATTTGTCTCGCCAAACGGCTGAAAGTGGTTGGAGTTTGTTTTGTTCTCCAAAAGTCATTTCCCACAATTCATCAGGAGTAGGATAGGAATTTACATCACCTTCCTGTCCTTCTTGCATGTCTATGCGGTAAATCTGTAAACCGTTGGTACTATAGGTAAACCGAACCTGCAATTTTCCTGCATAGTCTTTGGCTTGTCCAACGCCTTCGGTATAGTATTTATCTCTTGCTTTGGCTTCAATTACTGCAAGGTTTCTGTTTTTGTATTGCAATACATAATCTGCCTTGTCGGGTTTGCTACGCTGACCATGCCCGATTAAACGACCTTTGTTGATTGGAAACTCCATGCGAATGCGACTGCCTTCCACAACGCCCCAACCTGCTGCTTTTAATGCAGGGTCAATAAATTCTGCTCTTGTTTCGGTTTCGTTCATTTCAATATTTTAACTGCCAAGCCATTTGATTATTGGAACTACAAAATCAGGTATAGCAATGCTTTCATCTTGTGCCATTAGTCTTGCTCTGAGTGTTTTATTTCTTCCAAATTGCTCACAATAGCCATTGTATATTTTCTCTGTATAATACTTCTTACACTCATCTTCATAGTCATTGCCAAAAACGAAGACTTGAACACCATGCTCTGCATATGAATTTAGGCGTTCATTGTATTTTGCTTCTTCTTCCTTGTCCTTTTTACCAAAATCTGAACTGTCAATATCGTAAACCAAGCCAACTGGAATACCAAATGATAAAGCCAATTCAACAAAATCAATTAGGTTTCTTTTGCCACCAACTTCAATGATTGTGCTACCAACGCTGTCAAAGTCAATTTTCAAACGCTTTGCAAATTCAGGAAAAGCCATTTTTTCAGTATCGCCTTCAACAATTAAAAGTTTCTTGGCAAAAAACATTTCGTTTCGTTCGGGGTCAAGCTCTTTTCTGAATTTGTTTTTTAATCCTTCATCAGCTTTTAAAGTTGATTTTCTGATGTGAGTTCCGTTGTCATCTTTTGATACAAGGATAATCTCATTAAACTCTGGAATAGTTACAAAATGAGATGAGTGTGTGATGTAAATGATTTGATTTGATTCTCCAATTTGGCGAATCGTTTTGTAAAGCGACCTTTGCATTTGAGGATGCAAATACATTTCAGGTTCTTCAATTAAAAATAAAGCCCCTTGTTTCTTTCTGTCTTCAAATGCTTTAAGAATAGCTAGTACAATTGCATTTTGGAATCCAGCACCTAATTCTGTTGCATTGATATTGTATTGATGCTCCTTTACAAAAATTTCAAGTGATTTGTAAAATTCAAGTGAACTTAAAGGATTGAAATACAAATCAAGTTTGTCTGCTTCTGTTTCGGGATTGAAACCAAGTTGTTTAAGTGCATTAACCTTTATAGCATTTTCAAGTGCAATAAATTCATCTGTTCGTAAAGTTCTTATTGCTTCGTTAATTGCTTGTTTGAATCTTTCAATTCTCGGAATCATTTCACCACTGCCTGGGTCACCAACTTCAATTAGGTTTGCAGGGTTTTCAAAATCAACATTGATGTCTTTCATCAATGTTCCAAGAATTGAATTTCTGCTACTTGGTAGTTGATTTTTTAAATTTCTGTCTGTTCCAATAAATATGACTGGAAATGATTCCTGCAATTCTTGTGGAATAGTTGTTAGCGGGAACAGTTGAGGTGCTTCGCCTTTTTTGGGTTTTGATTTGAAACCAAATACTTGTTTGTCATTCAATTGCAAACATTGTTTCTCTAATCTCCTTTGTCCCGCACTTTCTCCAACCTTATAACGAGTATAAACAAATCTTACTTTTGGAATTGGCACAAAAAAGCCTTTGAACTGCTCATACTGAAAAGGTTCTTCGAATTCGAAATCAATGATAATGTCTGTGTCGTAATCTTCATTATGAACATCAGTATCATCAAAACTGTTTTTTGTAACCCAATCTCTGCCGAGCACACGATAAATTGCACTAAGAATATTACTCTTGCCACAATTATTTGCACCAATTAAGGCATTCACCTGTTCAAGTTGAAGCTGTAATGGTTCTTTTATAGAACGAAAACCTTGTATGTTGACAGTTTTTATTTTCATTCCGCTTCTATTAATTCGTTTTCAAAGGCTCGTTTCATAATGCCTACTTTTAATTCCTCCAAATATTCTATTTTATACTTATACTTCTCTTTAAGTAAATTCGTATTTCTTTCTAATGTTTCTAGCTGATAAACTATTTTATTTTGTTCATCTATTGATTTCGGGAATGAAATTGAATAGCCTTTAATCATAGGTATTGTTAATTGTGGGATAGCAGATCCACTACTCGTAATGATTAAATTCTGGATAGAAAATTTTAAAAATTCTAGGCTTATTAAATCTGTTTTTGGAGTCAAAACTATCAAACGGACTATCGGAAAAAACGGTTCATTTCTTAACTCTGTGTGTCCAGTTCCACTTCCTCTTGCAGCTATTGTAATTGATGGTTCTGTGACTCTTGCGATATTTGTATAACCATATAGTCCATTATCCTTAACAGCATTTGCAATTATTGGTATTGGATTGCTTTGATTTTTTATACTTGAAAAGTTCTCTTTTGGCGCATCGCCTCCCGCAAAAATTTCTTTACAAACATTAGAAATTGGTGTTTTACCTTCTGTTTCTTCCAATCTTAGAAAGATTTGTTTTTTATTCGTTGTGAAAAGCTCCTTAGTATTTTCAATATTTTTTTGAAGATTACTTTTAGCTTGATTAAGTGATGAAAGAGCTTCATCTAATTCAGCAACCATTCTTCTCTGTTCTTCCATTGAAGGCTTAATCAAAGGGCAAGCAAGAACATCGTCTTTCCGTAAGTTGGTTTGGTTTTCACCATTATTAAATGCTAAAAAGTGTTCGTGTCGGTTGAGTTGGTAATACAAATACTTGGTGTCAAACTCTTTGCTACGAATGCAACAAATACGCTGATTCAAAGAATAGGTATTGTCTTTGTCAATGATAAAACACTTGGCTAATGCTTTTCCATTGGGCACATCACTCATTACTATTACAATGTCGCCTTTGTATAAAGGAAACATTTGCTCGTTGGTGCGTTTAAACGATTTGCCTTCAGATGAAATAAATTTAGAATTGACTACAATGTATTTACCATTTTCATCAATGCTCTTTTCATGGGCTTTCCCATTGAAAAACTCACACGATTTTCCTAAAGTGGTTAATTCAACTTGGTTCATGAAAACATCTCTTTTATTCCGTTCAAAATTTCGCTTGTTTCTTCGTCCAATGCTTCCATCTCTGCCAATATCTCATCCATAGAACGGAATGTTTGTTCTACTTTTCCGTTAGGGTTTTTTACACTCAAATCGTAATTGCTGGTGTTAATACTAGAAATGTCAACTGTCCAAGAGTTGTCAGAATCAGCCAATGTTTTTTGCAGTTGCTTGAATTCTTTCAAGTCATCATCATTCAGCGGAGAAGTTTTGCCCAAACTTCTGCCCGGCACACATTGGTAATACCAAATCTTTTTGGTCGGTTCGCCTTTGGTAAAAAACAATACAACGGTTTTTACGCCTGCACCCAAGAAAGTTCCTGCTGGCATATCCAAAATGGTGTGCAGGTTGCAACTCTCCAATAAATGTTTTCGCAATGAAACAGAAGCATTGTCAGCATTGCTCAAAAACGTGTTTTTGATAACAATACCTGCTCGTCCGCCAGCTTTTAAACTTTTGATAAAATGCTGTAAGAATAAAGAAGCCGTTTCGCCTGTTTTGATGTCGAAGTTTTGTTGCACTTCTTTTCGTTCCTTTCCGCCAAATGGTGGATTGGCAAGAATTACGTTGTAGCGGTCTTTTTCCTGTATGTCTCGGATATTTTCTGTTAGTGTATTTGTGTGAATGATGTTTGGGGCTTCAATCCCATGCAAAATCATGTTCATTACACCAATGATGTAAGCCAAATTCTTTTTCTCTTTTCCGTAAAGTGTGTTTTCCTGTAAGGTTTTCAGGTTGGCTGTATTTTTCTCCATGCGGTCATACATGTAAGCGTATGCTTCGCATAGGAAGCCTGCACTTCCGCAAGCCGCATCATAAATCTTCTCGCCAATTTTTGGTTCAATTACTTCAATAATGGCACGAATCAAAGGTCGTGGTGTGTAATACTGTCCGCCATTGCGACCAGCATTGCCCATGTTTTTGATTTTGGTTTCATACAAGTGGCTAAGTTCATGTTTGTCTTTTGAACTGCCGAAAGGCAGTTCATCAGTCATTTCAATAATCTCACGAAGATTGTAGCCACTTTTTATTTTGTTGTTCAGTTCACTGAAAATCTCACCAATTTTATATTCAATAGATTTCGGGTTGTCAATTGATTTTGCTTTGAAACCTGCCAAATAGAGGAATAGCTTCAAGTCAACAAACTGAACCAAGTCGGGTCCAGTCATGGCTTTGTGGTGGTCAAGTTTTCCATCTGCTGTTTTAGGCATTGCCCAATTAGGCCAACGGAATTGCTCGTCCAAAATGTATTGATATTCTTTTCCTTCCAAAGCGGCTTCGTCCGCTTTTTCACTTTCCAATTGGTCAAGGTAACGCAAGAACAAAACCCAAGAGGTTTGTTCAATGTAGTCCAGTTCGCTGTCTGCCCCTGCGTCTTTGTAAAGTATGTCGTCTATGTTTTTAAAAGTCTGTTCAAACATGTTGTCTTTTTATCTCAATTTATAGTTTTCAAAGTTAATATTCTCGTTGGTGCGTTGGCAAAAAATGGCTCTTTTGGTTTTGCGAAGCGTTGGCTTTTGGTTGGGGCAAAACCAAATGTGCCATTTGTGCGGTGGCATTGAAAATTCAAAATATTTTGTGCGGTGGGAAAAAAATTAAAACACAGAAGGGTCGGCAATGAGTGTCGGCTTACTCGCTGTCCGTTTGTTGTATCGTTTTTATGTCTGTGTTCACCTGTCAAAATGGTTTACTTTTCTGTTTATGTTTTGGTCGTCTGTTCAATGTTCGGAGTGTCGTCCTACCATTGGCTATAACGGGCCGCGTATTGGCGATGGGCGGGATTTTTAG
>CAYNSF010000086.1:0-7329 GCA_964399855.1 uncultured Aureispira sp.
GACAGTACGATAAGCGAAGGAACACGAAAGTGGTGGGCGAGCCAGAGAGAGAACGATGCTTTAGCAATCGCCTTTTTTTGAACTAGACTTTTTGGGTTACTTTTTTTGGCGATGAAAAAACATGTATATTTTTTATCTGAAACAGAAATCAGCTTTGAAAAGTAAAAAGGGATAGTTCAAGGCAAAAAGCACAGTCATAGCTGTTGCTATGCCGAGCATTTTTAACGCAGAAATAGCACTTTTTACTCAAAGATATGAATGTTTTGGATAAATAATTATACATACACTGCCGTCCGCACAGGACAAATCATTAATACGATCACAAATGATTAACATAGAAAGTAACGCACTAAAAAACAGTATCGTATAACAATATAAAGCACTTTAAAATCCTTAACTAAACGATATTAAATTAGGTTTTATGAAACTCAATCTTTTGTAGGATTGGAGTGTTGTCCTTAGTGTATTACAATCTATCCAAAGGCGAACTTACATTTGATATAGACTTGTCGGTAACGTGCGTGTAAATCTGCGTAGTTTTGATACTGTCGTGTCCAAGTAATTTTTGGATAATCGAAATATCCGTACCAAACTCCAATAGATGTGTAGCGAAGCTATGTCGCAAGCCATGAATACCGATTTGCTTCTTAATTTTGGCTTTCTTCATGGCTTCCTTGAAAACTAATTGTGCCGAGCGAACATGATACTGACCACCATATTGTCCCTCAAAAAGATAATCTTTGGGTTCATATTCTTTGTTGTAAATCCTGAGGTCTTCCAAAATGGAAATGGGCAGATTTACGATACGATCCTTTTTTCCTTTGCCTCTATGAATGAGGACTTTCATATTGTGACTGTCGATGTCTGAGATTTTCAAAGCCACGATTTCACTCACTCGCAATCCCAAGCCGTAGCATAGTTGCAAAATAAGGCGATGTTTTAAATTTTCGGTGACAGCAAAAAGGCGTTTCACTTCTTCAACATTGAGCGATTTGGGCAAAAGCAACGGCTTTTTAGGTCTTGGAATATCAAAAAACATTTTGGGCTGATGCAACACTTGTTCATAATAAAACTTGATAGCATTCATACGGCTATGGATTTGATTTTCAGACAATTTCAATTCCTTGTGACAATACAAAAAATAGCTTTGCAAACGCTCAGCAGAAAGATCTTGAACCGGATAGTCTTTAAGCAAATACAATAACTGTGCAAACTCAATAGAATAAGTGCGAATGGTGTTTGGCGAATAACTTTTAAGCGTAAGTATGTTCTGATATTTCAGAAATTCAGGCATATTTGTATCCGTGATTTTGAGCAAAACATCTTTACCCACTATATTATTTTCCAAGCCACAAAGCCGACGATGATGAGCATTATCTACCAAATACCAAGCCTTTTGTGAAGCCGACCAAATAGCTTTGGTGTGGCTGCGGAGTTGTAGAATAAGATTTTTATCGTAATTAAATTTGACCCAAATCACTTTTTTATTGTGATGCGTTCCAAGTGAAAATTGGAATAAACTTGGGTCAAACGTAGGTTTCGCATTTTGAATATCCATAAGACTTCGCATTTTTAATATCTCAAAGGTATGCAAAATATAAATATTTGAAAAACAAATTGATAAAAAATTTTGTAGATGATTAGAACTTCGTATATTTGCGTGTTGTGTGCAACCTTGTGAGACCCTAAATTATTTTAAACTTTATTTTACCAAAAACAGACTAAATATTATGCGACTAATTTTCACCTTTCTGTTTGTTAGCCTTTTCACATTCACATACGGACAAATTCCCGATTCACTTTCAAAAAAAGTGGACGCCATCTTTGCTGAATATGACAAAACTAATTCTCCTGGTTGTGCTCTGGCAATATTAAAAGATGGAAAAATTATTTACAAAAGAGGGTATGGAATGTCCAATATGGAATATAACATTGCCATCACTCCAACCTCAATATTTCAGATCGCTTCAATTTCAAAACAATTTACGGCAGCCGCTATTATTCGTTTATCACTTGAAGGAAAGCTGTCTTTGAATGACGATATAAGAAAATATATCCCCGAAGTTCCCGATTTTGGTCATACAATTACTTTCAACAACCTTATACATCATACAAGTGGCATCAGAGACCAAATGTGGTTGCAATTATTGGCAGGTTGGCGTAATGGCGATTTAATTACTGAAAAAGATATTCTTGATATGTTAGCAAGGCAAAAAGCACTTAATTTTTTACCGGGAGAAGAATATCTGTATTGCAATACTGGTTTTACGTTGGCAGCCGTTGCTGTAAAAAGAATTACAGGCGTTTCACTCAGAGATTATGCTGACTCAGTTTTTTTCAAACCTCTTGGAATGACAAATACACATTTCCATAGCGACCATGCCGAAATAACCCCCAATCGAACATCTGCATACAGTAAAGACGATAAAGGAATTTGGAAAATAAGCATTCCAGTTTTCGACAATTACGGAGCTACCAGTCTGTTCACTACTGTTGAAGACTTGGCTAAATGGGATGAAAATTTTTATACTAAAAAAGTCGGCGGAGATGCTTTTATTAATTTGATGCAAACAACAGGTGAATTAAACAACAAAACACCACAAACCTATGCATCAGGGCTTATTGTAAGTAATTATAAAGGATATAAAACAGTGGGGCATAGTGGTGCTCATGCTGGATATAGGAGTAATATTATTAGATTTCCAGATGAACATTTTTCAGTTGTGATATTGGCAAACCTTGCAAGCATAAATCCCAATTCACTTTCCTATAAAGTGGCTGATTTGTTTTTAAAAGACAAAAGTATTCAGCAACCAGCATCTAAAGTAGACTACAATATTGTGAAGGGTTGGGCAGGAGATTATTTTGAAATGAGGACGCAATCTTTACAAAAATTGACTTACAAAAATGAAAAACTAAGCATGGGTGCAACTGAATTGATGGCTACTGGCAATGCTACTTTCAACATACCGAACTCATCCTCAACCTTAACGTTTACAGGTGACTCATTAAATGCACAACTGGAAGTTTTTACAGAGGGTGCCGGACGTAACACTTATAAAAAGGTAAAGAAAATTGCATTGTCATCTGAAAAACTTGAAGAATATCAGGGAGATTTTTACAGTTCAGAATTAGAGACAAAATATAGTGTGTTTATAAAAGACAGCATTTTGCTAATAAAACGACCAAGGTATGACGACATAAAATTAGAGCCGTTGTTAAAAGATATATTCACAGTTACAGGCACTTCTATTATACGATTCAAACGTAATAATAAAGATAAAATTGAAGGTTTTTTTCTAAGTGTAGGAAGAGTTCGTAATTTGTATTTTGAGAAAGCATTGACTAAATAACATGGTTTATTTGACTTGCCGATAAAGGCTGCACACAACAGGGGGTTTGGCGTTATTGGGGCATGACGTTGTTATCTTCATCTTCAGCAACATGGCAGCTTTTGTTCGGGCAGGACAAACACCGGTGAACATTTGTTCTTATCTTGTACATCAGCAACGCATCAGCTTCGGTTCCGGGCGGACGTTTTCCAAATCCCCCAACAACGCCAAGCCCTGTCCGTTGTGCGTCAGTGTAAAAAGACAGCCGACCAGCAAATGGCACATTTGGTTTTTGCCTAAACACGAGCCAACGCTCAAAAAACCAAAAGAGCCATTTTTTTGCCACCGCACGACAGAAAGTTGATAATTTTTGGTTGACGATTTAAAAATTGTCCGTAAATTTGTCCGTGTACGTAAAATCGTCCGTAAGTATGGCAACAATAAATTTTTATCTCGACAAACCAGACAAAAAAGGACAAGCTCCAATACATCTAAGAATAAACTGCTCTGGAACACAAATAAAACTAGCTACTAGACAGAAAATTGCCCCTGAACTTTTTGACAAACAAAAGCAACGTGCTAAAGGACAGACTTATGAAACAATTGAAATCAACCATTATCTAAACTACCTAAATGAGCGGGCAGACGAACTTTTGCATCATTCCAACAAACGGACATACACTCAAGAAGAAATAAAGGACATTCTTAATCAGCACATTGACAGCTATAAAGACAGTCATTCCGTCAACATTGTAAAAGAACAAATTTCACTTTACGGTAAGCCTTTCACATTTGTAGACCTTTTCGCTGGAGCAGGTGGTTTTAGTGAAGGCTTTCTGCAAGCAGAGTATAACAACAAGTTTTTTGATTTTATTGCAGCAAGCGACATCAATGAAAATTGTGAGTTAACACATATTGTAAGGTACAACCATCAATTGGGTTTAAATGCCGAATTTCTCAGACAAGATATTACTGAGCCTGATTTTTTAGACAATTTCCTCAAAAAAATTGGTGACAAAACAATAGATGTAGTTTGTGGTGGTCCTCCTTGCCAGAGTTTCAGTTTAGCAGGAAAAAGAAAGAAGTTCGACAAAAAAGATGACCTTTTTTCACATTATCTGGAAGTCATAAAGGTTTTACAACCTAAATACTTCATAATGGAAAATGTAAAAGGCATTCTGACCAAAGAAGATGGCAAAATCAAAGATTTGATAATTCAAGAAATCAACTCAATTGTTGACACTAAAGAAATACCTGTTTTGGTTTCATTCATCAGAAAAATGAAATCGAACAACAACAGTTTTATTCTTGAATGCATTATCAAACGTGTTGAAATTGAAACACTAAGAGAAGCGGAAATTGAAAATGGAAGAGAGCAATTCATTCAGTTTGTAGATAATCGTTTCAAACAACTAACTCCCAAAATTGCAGACTACAAGACCAGTAAAACCGACCAAAGAATAAATACGATTCGACACGGTTTTAATATTTTGGCACGGACAAAAGAATGGGAAAAATTAAAACGCGACATCATTAAAGAAAAAGACCACTGTAATATCGACAGTGATGCTTTTGTTGAACAATTTACATCATTTTTAACTCACATCAGTTCAGAAAATGTTATTGAACAAATTGAAAATTCTTTCAATGATTTAAAAGTTCCAAGTACATACAAAAAAGACTGTTCAGACATAATCACAGCACTCAAAATTTACACTTCATCATTTGATGAAACAGTTGACATTTTATTAAATCTTACAGAAAGCAAAGAAAAATCTGCTCTCAAAGAAATTTTGGATAGCATTAGACTATACAAAATTGAAAAGCCGTTCGTTGCTAATTCTTCTAATTACGGTGTACCTCAAAATAGAGAAAGAGTTTTGTTTATAGGTTGCCGTAAAGACCAAAAATTTATTTCTGAAATTCCTGCAACAGTCAAGGAAAATGAAAAAGTTACTGTATTTGAAGCTTTGTATGACCTAGACTTCATTGGCAACAATGAAGAAGCACATCATTATGAGTTAGTTGATATTTCAAAGCAGTTCAACGGAACGGCTGAGAAAATGAAAAGTCTTTTAAGAAGACGAACAGTTGATGGAAAAGAAAATCAGAAGATTGGAAAATCATTTTCCGAATGGTCGAGAGAAGGACGATTAATTGAAAGATACCAACCTAAAACCAAACCCTTTTACGTTAGAAATTTTGAAGGTCTTCAAAAAGGTGAGAAATATTTTGACATTCTCAATAACCACAAAACGAGCAATCAAAACGAAGATGTTATCAAACGACTTGAAATAATTTTGAAAAACGGTGATTACAAAAAGGCTCAATGTGATTTAGAAGAATGTGGCTTAACTTCAAATAAAAGGAGTTACAATGTATTAAAGCCAGATTCACAAAGCCCAACTGTAATGACCATTGCAGATGATTACATTCATTACAAAACACCCAGAGCTTTGACAGTTAGAGAAATGGCAAGACTACAATCATTTGATGATTCTTTTGTGTTTCAAGGAAAACGTTCAACCGGTGGCAACAATAGAAAAACTGAAGTTCCACAATATACTTTAGTTGGAAATGCTGTTCCGCCATTAATGGCAAGAGCCATTGCAATGGAAATTTTAAAAAACATCAAATGAGAGTACTTACATCGGAAGAACAGAGTAAAATAAAATTGTTGACCAAAAATCAAGTTTCGTTAACACTAATAGAGCCAACAGAAACAGGTTTGAAAAAATCTATAATGGATGCAACTGGTTCTGTAAGAAGTTTTTTAAAGGAAAACCAAATTCACAACTATGATTTGCAGGGACAAGGTCCTGAAAATAAGGTTCAAATAAATGCTATCATTTACGAAGATTTCAAAGTAACCAATTCAACAGCATCACTTTACAGACCACAAACAAAAAAAGGAGACCCACGAATTTGGTTTTCTGGACTTACTAAAATTGCAAATCCGAATGACATTGTTGCAATAATTTATTTTGCTGACTCATTTCACATTTTCAATCTCACGCAACTGAATGTTGAAGCATTATTAAATTCAAACATATTAAATCCTCTAAAAGAACTGATTTCGGAAATTAGTGGGAAAGCAACTGAAATAGCTTTTGAACTTTTGGCAATGCTTCGCAAAGTTGCAAGTTCAGGTCCTATAAAATCATTGGTTGCAGCAGATACATCCGTTGGTCGAACACTTGAAACTGCTTTGGGAATTGATATTAACTCTTCAAAACAGCCAGACTACAAAGGCATCGAACTAAAATCTTTCAGAAGTAGCAGAACAAATAGAAAGAATTTATTTGCCCAAGTTCCAGACTGGTCTTTAAGCAAGTTTAAAAGTTCAGCAGAAATTTTGGATGCATTTGGCTACAAACGTGGTGACGACTTCAAATTGTATTGCACAGTTTCAGCCATAACAAGAAACTCACAAGGTCTAGCTTTAAAATTGGATTCTGACATTAAGCAGTTGATTGAGAACTCTGATAAAACAGAAATTGGCGACTTTGTTGTTTGGCCGTTAAATACACTTCATAACAGACTACTTGAAAAACACAAGGAAACTTTCTGGGTTGAAGCTACAAGCACGTATATTGACGGAATTGAGCATTTACAATATTCAATGGTAGAACACACGAAAAAACCAATTACATCTCAGTTTGACATACTTATTGACCAAGGAATAATAACTTTAGACCATTTAATAAAACGTAATACAAACGGAAAAGTAGTAGAGAAAGGTCCCATTTTCAAAATCAAACCAAGCGGACTTGACTTACTATTTCCTCCTAGTGAAAAATATAATTTGATATAAAATGCCAACGCTTCACAGCCACACACATTGCCAAGTCGCACCAGCCCAAGCTCAAGCCAAAACTCGGCAAAGAGTGTGTCTGTTCCAACCCACAACCGACAGACAATCAGGACGAAAGAAGAACACCGAACGCACAACATCATGACGTATAGAAGAAAGCCCAAATAAAAAAGAAAAGCCCAG
>CAYNSF010000087.1:0-7108 GCA_964399855.1 uncultured Aureispira sp.
CAAATAAATATTTCTATATCAATGCCTTATGGCTTAACTAAACGACATTGATTTATAATTGTTGATTTGGTTGTCGGCATCAAATTGGTTTAAATGTTTATGGGTGTAAATGTTTATTTGGTTGTCGGTTGATGGAATGAAATTGGTTTATAGGTTTAAGGGTGTAAAGGTGTAAATGCTAACAGCCATTAGCCAATAGCTACCAGCTACCAACATTCTCAACTTTCAATTCTCAATTCTCAATTCTCAATTTTTAACTTTCAATTTTCAATTGTCCATTGTCCATTGTCCACTGTCCATTCAATCAAAAATCGTCAATCAAAAATCATTTTCAACTTTCAATTCTCAATTGTCAATTCTCCATTGTCCACTGTCCATTCATTAATCTTCACTTTCTCCTAAACTGATTTCATGTGGCGACTCTCCTACCAATTTCTCTTTAGCAGGCGCACTGGCATGGTAATCTCTTTTGATACGATCTGAATAGTCCTCAAGAAGTTCAAGAACACGCTTTTGGCTTTTAGATTGTAGGATCAACCCGATATGATATTCCTTTTTCATACGCCAGGCGATTTCCTTTTCTTTAAACTCGGAAGTATCCGGCGTTTTATACCTTGAAAGCGAAACGATGATACCGGCATGGTTGTCTTTTATTTTTGGTAATTTATATGGCTTATTCATGTTGGCTGCAATTTCAATTTTAGCCCATTCTTTCCACAAATTGATACCAGAACCAAATTCCACCATTTCTGCTATATGTGCCCCTCCAACACGAGACGATGTTTCCAGAAAATAATATTTTCCATCATCTTTGCCTTTGATAAATTCGCTATGTGAAGCACTATACTGCATACCAAACGCTTTCATGACCTCTTCATTCAACTTTTGAAGTTGTTTATAGTCTTCCGTATCTTTTTCTAATGTAATCGACCGAAAGATTCCACCACCGTGAGCTACATCCAATGGTGTATCAAGATACCTACTGATTGAAGCAAAAACTACTTTTCCATTATGCGTTAAAGAATCGACATGGTAAACATCTCCTGGAGCAAATTGCTCAATCAGATATTCATGGCGATTTTGCCCCAAATAATCGAGATGTTTCCATAATTCTTCAGTACTATATACCTTCTTGATACCAGCTGCCGATGCTTGCATGCGTGGCTTTACAACCCATGGAGGCGATATACGCTGTGTAAAATCATGAATATCTGCATCATGAAAAAGTGAAGTAAAGGCAGGAACTGGCACACCTTCTGCTTGGGCTTTTATACGCATCGATAACTTATCTCTGAAGTAACGCACCGTTGTTTCTCCCATACCAGGAATACGAAAATATTCTCTAAGATAAGCTACGTGTTCAACATCAAAGTCATCCAATGCGACAAGAATATCGAATTTCATACTTTTCATCTTATGCGAAAGTCCGGCGATAAGATGATCACGATTCCATAATCCATGTTTGTCCTCCACCATATAGTATATATCATCAAGGCTATCCCATGGCCAAGGAGATTTATCGAGTTGGCTACTTGTCAACAAATAGACCTGATGACCTGCTTCTTTAGCACCAACCATGAAATCCGTTCCTTTAAAAAAACGTGAGATACAAAGTATATTTAATGATTTGTTTGACATAATGATTCGTTTTGTAGTGCCAAATGTAATCAATAATGTACTAAGGAAATACTATTCCTGCATTTTTTTGTATTTGAGTTATAAATTTAGGTATAGTACATGGTTGATGTCAATGTATTACCAAAGATTGACATTTTGCCAGTTTACCAAACAACATGTACATTATATGTATGAATTACCTAATAAAACATAAATACATCACTCATTCCAAATTTTAAATATTGATTTGCAGCAACGTGGAACTCTTACGAAAGATCATTACCCGTGATTTGCATGAACATCTCAAACCATTGCTCATTTGTCAGTACTATATCTCCTAAGTCAACAGCTTCCTTGAATTTATCTGCTTTGGAATGGTTGATAACAGGTCGGATGCCCGCTGGATGATGAAATAAGAACAATAATGCCATTTCTGAGATTGTCCACCCATTTTCTGAAGCGTATTCATTAAATTTATGCTCTCTTAACCTACCTGCTTTCGTGTTGGTAAAGATCATCTTTCCTCCGAGTGGAGACCAAGACATCGGTGTTATATCATTAGCGATACATGTATCTATAGTACCATTAAGCAATGGATCCAGATTGGTAATAGAAAGCTCTGACTGATGAGAAGTGACAGGATAAAATTTGGTCATCGCTCTTATTTGATCAGGAGAGAAATTGACCAATCCAAACGATTTAACTTTGCCTGCTTCTTTGAGCGTATGAAATGCTTCTGCAATTTCCTCATAACTCATGATCGGGCTTGGTCGGTTGAGCATCAAAACATCAATATAATCGGTATTGAGGTTTATCAAAGATTGATCTGCCGATTCTATAATGTGTCTTTTGGATGTGTTGTAATGTGAGATTTTAAATCCCGGCTTTTCAGCACATGGTTTTATGATTCCGCATTTTGTGATTAGCTGAATTTGGTCACGTGGTATTCCACTTAGTATCACGGCATCTCCAAATTCACGCTCTGTAGTATAGTTTCCATAAACGTCTGCAAGGTCAAAGGTTGTAACACCCGACGCAACACACGATTCTATCAATGAAGCCATTTTAGATGTTGACAATTTAGCTCCCCAACTTCCCCACCTAATTACTCCTGCTACTACTTTTGAAAAATTGCTCATTATTTAATTATTGTTTAATATTTTATTGTTGATTTTTAATTCTCTCTAATGCTTCTTTAACTTTAATATCTTGATTATTAAGGTTATGTGCAGATGAATAGTCTTTCAATGCTGCCTCCATTTTTCCTTGCTTTTCATTGACTACGCCTCTGTAGTAAAATCCTAAATGATTGGTAGGATTTATACCTACCAAAAGGTTGAATTGTTCATAAGCCCTATTTAATGAATCTAATTCAAGATATAAAAAACCTGAATTTAGATAGGCATCTGCATAACTTTTATCTTCTATGATGATCGCTCTGTACATCTCTATCGCTCCAGGTATGTCATTATGATTTTGCAAGTAATACGCCTTGGCATGGCGTGCTTGCATGGATGCAGGATTGCTCAATATAGCACTTTCATAATATTGCAACGCTTTAGGATCTCTCTTTTCTTCGTACAATTCTCCCAAAAATATCCAGGCATCTGTCAATTTACTGTCTAATTCTACTGCTGTCTGAAAAGAGTTTATCGCTCTTGTCTGGTCTTTCAATGCCAGAAAATTCATGCCCAACATGAAATAGGCTTCTGCATTTTGTGGATCTATTCTTACGATTTCGTTGATCGTCATTATTGAGCCTTCATATTCTTCTAAGATATATTTTAACTCTGCCAATTTTAGTAATGTCGGTATGCGCTCTGGAAATAATCTTAATATTTCATTGAGCGATGATTCGGCTTCCCGAGCATGACCATAATTTAGTAAGGCATCAGAGATCAAATGATGGTATTCAGGGTTGAGCGAATCTATGGATATAGCATATTTCATATCCGCAATCGCATGGTCATATATTTCCTTTTCGTAGTAAAGTTTTGCCCGTTCGAAATATAATGATGCATCTTGCTGATTGCTCGCGATCTGTGCTGTAAGTTGGTCTATAGCGGGATCTCCACTTGACGCTGCAACTGTTTTGGTATCCGTCTTACAGGCCGTAAATATAATGACACATAACCATAGAGTCGATATCATCCTCCATTGATTCTGTATTTTATTTTTCTTTATTTTTATCATCTCCCGCAATTATTCTGTGTATTAAATATTAATAGTCAACCCTGCTGTGACACCGGCACTTTTTGCGCGTTCATAAGAGAATACTCCATAAATATTGTCTGCTGAAATGTACAACTGAATCGGCTTGAGTTTGATCCCGGCATAAAGCCCAATGCTACTATAATCGTTTTTACGTAAAGTATATGACAATCCAACATCCAGAAATAAAATGCGTTTATACGCCGCTAAAGTCATTTGATGCCAGGCTTTCCCATATCGTCGGTGCATCTGATATAACACGTCAAACGACCAAGTGTTCATGGTATAAGATCCACCAAACATGATCCTGCTATTGAGTGCTGTATTAAAAGTTTCTATGGATTCATTGATTTCTATCAGATCGAGCAATGTATCTTTTACACTCAACGTACTATCTTGAATAAAATGAATAATATCAACACCTTCAAATGTGAAAGTTCCATTACTCTCATACTTGCGAGGGAAAAAATCCCATTTTATACTTCCTACATCTAACATACTTGCTGATAATGCTAAATGATCTGAAACCTTGTAATGGAATCCTAAATCAAATGCCAGACCAGGATTATTATAAAAAAAATTGTCAAAGGTAAATCCCGAATATTCTACCGACACATCTTCTAATGATCTATATCTCAATAGGCTGCTTGATCGCATCAAGTAATGATTGTCAAAATGCAATTGGTAATATTCGTCCTGCGTAGTAAACAACATCTTTGATGACTCCGTATAAAGTGACGATGTTCCAAATAAGAGCTTGGCTTTTGCCCCTACCGAAAAAGCACCAAATTGTTTTTGCGCACCTACATACAATTCATTATAAGCTAACACATCTACCGAAGGGCCTATATCTAATGTTTTACCAATGTAAGGACCGTTGCCATTTGCTAATAATTGTATCAAATCCGTAGAATACCCGATATTGGCAGAAGAACGGAATGCATGACCAGCCATAATAGCAAAAGAACCCAGCTTGATGGACGCATCTACTGTTCTAATATCATTGTCAAAATAGAGATCATACCTACCGTCTTTGATAGTGTTGATTTTTTTCAGATCTATAAATCTCGACCCTGCTGCGTTTATTCCTGTCAAATCATGGATGGCCAATCCGTCTGTGTTAATATTAGCGTTTATTGATGCCAAACTGATATTTATAGTATTATTCAGTGGAATAGCTGGATTGACCCAAGTAGCAGGAAGACGCCCTTGCTGATGAAAATACGTAGCATACTGAGCCTGTATTTGCATCAAGCTAACATTCAACAGCATCACCATTAAAACCCACTTCTTAATCATCTATTATTCCTTTTTCACTTTCAGTTTTGCGCCTATTTTTACGCCCAACCCATAGCGATCATATATCCACAAAGATCGTTTTTGTTCACTGTCTGTCGTATTGATATAGCCGGAAATAGCTAATTTTGTCGCCGTCTTTACATTATCGTAGCGTTCCTGATCATAAGACAAGAAAACGGTTCTCTCAGTCGCCTGAGTCGTCTGTTGGTTACTACCTAACAGCGCAGGAGCAATATCTATACCTTCGCCCTCAAAAAGGATGTCCAAAACATTGTTGTCATCATCGAGAAAATGTGCCTGAGCCCGTATATTTGCCGGAAAATCATTGCTAAATATAGCTTTTAGCTCTGCATGAGTAATGTGTTTTGCTTCTGGAAGACTAATCTCAACCGTATCAGCTACGACTAACTCATTGACTGAACCGTGAAGCGGAATTTCTGCTGCGACACGAACTACAAAATAGGCTTGATCAGTAATAAACCCGATTTTTGTCGTGTCTTTGCTCGGATTGACCAATGCCGACATATCGTAGCTCACCGTTTTCGTTTTTTCGTTAAATATCTCCCGAATATTGGAATTTTCTTTATTGAAGTCAAAAAATGTCGTTTTCACTTGCCCTACTTCGTCCAAACCCGGATATAAAAACTCGATGCCTGTATCCACAAAAGGACTTTGCAACTGAACGGTATTGCCCGTTATAGAAGTCAATTCGAGCTTATTAACTTTTGAAATAACGGGAAGCCCAAAGGCATTTTCAACACTCAACGTAATCTTTGGATTTTCAAAATCAAACGTTCCGCTTTTCCAGATGTCAAATAGGCTGATGTCGATAAAATTGCCGTCTATCGGAAAATCATGATGACCCAGATAACCTTCTAAATAAGCAAATTTGATAACGTCATAGTTCATGAATGCATTATTCAGCTTGACGACCTTACCATTAGCTGTTACGGCTTTATAACGAAAAGTCATGATATTGCGGTCAGTCAGCAATGTCCAGCCATCCACAGATATATTTTCCGATTGGAAAGATACAGGTAATGTGTTATTATATTTGATTGTAAAAGTTTCCGTAAATACTTGTCCATGTAGCGTAAGCTCAGGAATAGTCATCGTAACCAACACGTCTTCAGCTACTTCATGACTGAAAGTAAAGTTGATCTTGGTATCTTTAAATATCGCTTTATGAATATTGGTCTTGGAAACAGGCATGATCTCAACCTTAGCGATGGTATCAGTGATTGGCAATGGACTGATACCTGGAAATGGTGGAAATATAGCCGCTGAATTTTTACGCAATACTTCTCCATTATAAGCCACTGTAGCACGACCTTGCTCATCAAATTTGATCAGAGTACTGCCTTCAACTAAATCATTAATCCTTAATAGGCTCACTTTTGTATTGACCAATGGAACAGCAATATCATAAGTAGCATCGCTGAGATCCCATTGCTCATAACTATCCGTATCTAAACATCCAATCAAAAAGAATGTCAACATCGGAAAAATAGCTTTTCTCAGGTTTGTCATAACCATATACAATAAGTTTAAACCTTCAAATTAAGCACAAGGTATCTATATTTGGACATTATATTGAAAATATCATCATAATATTTGTCAATTTTAATCTTTCATTAACAATTAATTGTAATTTGACATTTTTTTGAATCTTCATCGTAAAACCACAGATTTTTAAAAATAATGATAGGTTTGTTAAAAGCAGAACAAGTATAAAATTTTACCACTAAGTAACCAATAGAAATTTACAAATTAAAGCAACATAGCGAATCAGCTATTAGCTGTTAGCTATAAAATTAAACCTTTACACCCAAATCCGGCAATTACTCCTTAATCCACTTACCAACCGACACCTTACCATTCTTATCCCGAACAGAGATAATGTACATACCCTGCGTAAGGTATCCACTCTCTAATGTAAACACCTCAGACGACTGCATCCCGGACTCTCTCACTCTACCCT
>CAYNSF010000088.1:0-6973 GCA_964399855.1 uncultured Aureispira sp.
TTCAAGCAGTACCGTAGCACCGACCACATCAAACTGGTCAATAAAATCTTGTAACATCATTTTGGATAAAATTTTTAGGTTCTCTTTATATATTGTCACCCATCATATATTGCAACTTTGGTATTCAAAATAGACACCTGCGATCTGTTGCTTGATGTGTTGATTAAATTAAATAACAAAGTTGATTGGCTATCTAATAAATCCAATGCGAAAGTAAAATGATTATTTGAAAAAGTCGAATAAAATCGGTTATAACTGGTTTACAACCGATCTCAACTGATTTTCAAAAAACGTCGGAGTCCCGATAAATAGCGGATTGTCAGCCATATTTGACCTCAAAAACAAAATGATGAGCCAGAAATTGATCTGGAACAAAAATGTATCAATTATTGGAAGTAACCGTGCAAAATTATGGTCTATAAAATCTATTGTCGCTCCAATTTTTCGGATTGTTGATGAAATGATTCTGGAAGTTTTCTATGATTTGTAAGTAAATAATTGAGTAGTGACATAATATCTTATAATATTTTTGTTGATGCATAAGCAATGCCAAATGATGAATAAATATTCAAACCTCCAATGTGACATTATCTTGCATAGTAAGAATATTCGTTAGCCAATATATAAATTTGCCTTAGATTATATTCGAATGAAATATAATGCAAAGCGAATCAGTTGAATGTTTAGATTCATACTAAAAAAAATATTTTTATCTTTAAAATTCAGCTTTTTATCAGAATAATACCTATCTTTATCCGAAAGTTGAAATTATTAAGCCATATTTTTTGTTAGATGTACTGATAAAAACAAATTGTATATGTTTGATTTTCTTTTAGATGCAGATTCGTATTTGACTACATTTTGGTATATAGCAATAGCGGTTAGTTTGCTATTTATTATACAAATGATATTAACATTCGCAGGGATTGGAGGCGATGCGGATGCAGATATTGAGATTGATGATCCAGATGGATTTATGGAATACTTCACGATACGGAATGCTATAAATTTCCTTATGGGATTTGGTTGGTCAGGTGTATTGTTTTATGATTCTATCTCCAATAAGTTTTTTCTGATATTGACTGCTGTTGTTATTGGGTTTGCCTTTGTGGTTTTATACTTCTATTTGATACAGCAGATTAAAAAATTTGAAGAAAACAATGCTTTCAATCCTGCCAAAATCATTGGCGAACAAGCTCAAGTTTATCTTAGGATTCCAGGAAATACCGAAGGTCATGGCATCATAACGGTCAGCCATAAAGGTGCAACTCACGAACTGAATGCTATAACTTTTTCTGAAGTTTCGATTCCAACGGGAAGTAGAGTCATCATCGAAGATATTCAGGATGATAACAGGCTTATCGTCAGTAAAATTGATTAAGATTTAATAAAATATATTGATTAACATACTAAAATAATTTAAAATATGATTCCATCTATTCCACCTGCACTCATGATGATCGTGATATTTGTTTTGGTCTTTACCGGGCTGATACTGGCATTGATTTCAAGATATAAAAGATGTCCATCGGACAAAATATTAGTGGTTTACGGTAAGACAGGAGGTTCCTCTGCTAAGTGTATTCATGGCGGTGGTGCATTTATATGGCCGGTAATTCAGGACTATGCCTATTTAGATTTGAAGCCAATTTCCATTGAAGCAAATTTGACGAGTGCTTTGAGTAGGCAAAATATCCGTGTGGATGTTCCATGTAGATTTACAATAGCGATTTCTACCGATCCGGATAGTATGAATAATGCCGCAGAAAGATTGTTAGGTCTTCGTCCTGATCAAATCCAGGAATTGTCCAAAGATATTTTATTCGGTCAATTGAGATTGGTCATAGCTACTATGTCGATAGAAGAAATCAACTCAGACAGGGACAAATTTTTAGATAATATTTCCAAAAATATAGATACCGAGTTGAAGAAAATCGGCTTAAAGCTGATTAACGTAAACGTAACCGATATCAATGATGAATCTGGCTATATCGAAGCTTTGGGTAAGGAAGCCGCAGCTAAAGCGATCAATGAAGCGAAAGTAAGTGTGGCAGAGCAAGAAAAAATGGGAGAAACGGGTAAAGCACTTGCTGACAGAGAGCGTGATGTACAGATCGCAGAGACCAATCGTGAGCGGGATGTAAAAATCGCTATGACGCAAAAGGACAAAGAAGTATCCATCGCCTTGGCCAATAAAGAAGAATCTATCGGAAAAGCTGAGGCAGACAGAGATACAAGGGTAAAAATGGCCGAAGCTAATGCCATAGCCATCCAAGGAGAAAATGAAGCTAAGATTTCCATTGCTAATTCAGAAGCTGTGCGTCGTGAAAGGGAAGCGGAAGCCAATCGCCAAGCCATCGCCGCCGAAAAAGTACAACAAGCGAAAGCATTGGAAGACGCTTATGCTGCTGAACAAAAGGCGGAATCTGCCAGAGCAGAACGTGAGCGTTCCAGCCAAATGGCCAATATCGTAGTGCCAGCAGAAACAGCCAAGCAACGAGCCATCATCGAAGCCGAAGCCGAAGCCGAGCGTATCCGACTCAATGCAAAGGGAGAAGCCGACGCCATTTACGCAAAGATGCAAGCCGAAGCGAAAGGACTTTATGAGATATTGACTAAGCAAGCTGAAGGTTACGAAAAGGTGGTCAAAGCGGCAGGTGGAGATCCATCTAAAGCTTTCCAGTTGCTACTTATTGAGAAATTGCCGGAACTCGTCAAAACACAAGTGGATGCTGTCAAGAATATCAAAATCGACAAGATTACTGTTTGGGACAGCGGTGCAGGCAGTGGCGGAGAGAATGGCACTACAGCAAACTTCGTTTCAGGAATGATGAAAACAGTACCACCACTTAACGATCTTTTTAATATGGCAGGATTGAATCTACCGTCATACCTCAAAGGTCAAGGTGAGAATGATGCAAGTAGTCAGACCGTTGATACGAAAGTAGAAGATGTAGAGTAACAAAACAATCAATCTTAGTGGTAAAAATGGAATATCATTTCTTGATTTACCATTAAGATTGCACTAAATGTTTCACAAGTTTATAAAACAGTGTAGTTTTGCTTAGAGATGTAGTGGTTTATGGATTATATTCTGTACGATACATAATTCAAAAGCCACTAAGATTCTATTTATTTTATCTATAAGCTTATAGAAATTCTTAAACCAATATCGTATAGTTTGTAAAAATGTAGATATAAATCCAAATGGAAGTACTACAAAACACGAAAAAAAAGGAAAAACAACAGGATGCAAAATGGCTTGAAAATCCTAAAAACTACAAATCCGTTGTTTTCTACTCCTTTGGTTATAGCGATATTAAAACAATTACCAAGCCCAAACAAAAGCAATTATCAATCAAAAATGCTCGCTTAACCCATATCAAAGGTTAAACGAGCATTATGAAAAATATATTTTAATTTATTAACAATTAACCATCAAACCGACAACCATCAACCGACAACCATCAACCATTAAATCTTGCTAATCCGTCCTTCATATACGTTGTATCCCTGCGTGACTTTTACGTGATATAAGCCAGTAGGATGATCTTCCATATCCAACAATTCTATACCGCCGCCCAATACTTTCTTTTCTACGATACGCTTACCTAATATATCAAAGACTTGAAGCGTTACATCTCCAAAGGTAGCGTCAATCTCTGTCAGGTCGATATTAAAAAACTGCGTACTTGGGTTAGGATAGATAGCAAAGCTATTATCATCACGAGATTTGTCCAAATGTACCACTCTCACATCCGAGTAGGCATCCTTACCATCCAAATCCACCATTCTGAGCTTGTAATATAAGGAATTGTCAGGAGAGCGCTTGATGACTTCGGGTATCTGATCGATATAGTCATAAGCCAAAGTAGTAGTACTATTACCTGCTGCACCCACAGTCCCAATTTCTGTCCAATCCTTTCCGTTTTGGCTACGCTCTATCACAAAGTAATCACTATTAATCTCTGATGATGTCGTCCAATCCAACTTCACTGAGGATTCGTTGATTTTATTGGCTTTAAAGGTGGTTAGGGTAATCGGGAGTGGGAGATTTGGAGCCTCTAATATATAATTGTCCTTATAATTGGGAAGACAGAAAGTAATTGCACAGCGATAATAAAACCATGTACCAAGATTTTCTGGAGGAAGAATGTCTGTCATCACTAATTCCACTACATCCGATGGTGGCGATACACTAAAATGACCAACAAGTACATCTGTATCTTTAGGGAAAACTATAGCAGGATCGAAAGGAATTGGATTTTGAGTTGAAAAATAGGTGTATCTATGTCCAGCAGGTAAACCAAAATTTTCAGATGTTTCTGAACCAGCGAATATCATATCAAAAATTGGATTGGTTTGAGTAATAGTAACATGAGAATTTGCATCGGTTCGAATCCACAGAGTGCTAAATATAGAAAAAGGTTGATCTAATGTTTCACGAGCGGTTGCTTTGACCACGACATCGGTTTGAGGCCCGCTTATAGATAACCGTATATAGTCTATCGAGGTGGGTGGATCACTTTCATTACAAGATTGACTAATACCTGTATTAATTAAAAGAAGAGAAAAAGCTATTGACAATATTAAGGTTCTCATAATATAGGGCTATTTTTTTTTTAAAAATGTCGTTGAACTGAATTTGATGGATTTCCTTTTAAGGTTTGTGTAAGGATTAAATCCTTATCAGCAGGTCTTGGTGGTATTCCAAACACAATGTATCTAACGTAATTATCTAAATTAATATCGTAATTGCTATACACTCCGCTTAAAGATCCAGAAGGGATGCCACCTAAGGCATTGGTAAGAATTAAATTTGAGTCGGCTGGTCTTGGTGGTATTCCAAATACGATATACCTCACATACCCATCCTGATTCACATCTCCTGCCCACATAGCATAAACGCCATTGATCAAATTCATATTGGCATTGGTGGTAATGGAAGAGTTGGTGTAAGCTTCTGAAATATCTGAACTAAAGTTTTTAAGTGTTGGATTGACCAAGTTAAGTCCTGATTCAGTTCTGATTGGTAAGTGGTTTCTATGTCTTAGGGCAATGATACCATTTGCGACTCCATTTTTTAATCTCAAAGGTGTTCCGTCATAGTTGACGATCATACCATCAGCTAGGATAAAAGCACTTGTTTGAGAAATGATTGTGGTTGGGTTAATGGCATCTCTTACTTCGACGAGAATCCAGTCTGTTGCTTCTGTTGGGATTGCCGTAGTAGTAATTGTTGGAGCATTGAAAGGTGCAACAGTATAAGGTGTTGTCAATGGAAGAAGACCATTAGTATTTAACAATTTGGTCATGTTTGCGCCAGATGACATTGCACCCGACAAGAACGCCCTAAGATTCGCTTTACCAAAGAAATTCATTCCTGAAAACTTTACATCTGTATTATCAGTGACTGCGACGATTTCATTATCTGCATCGTCTCCTGTAGATCCGTCAAAATGCCAGTCGGTAGTATAATAAGCACCTTTGATGAAGGATTTACTTCCTGTGACATCATCATCATTATATATTCCAGTCATGGTATTCTCATAATCTGTAATACCAGAAGATGCAATTTGCCATTCGAGGGCGATATAATCTGTACTTTCTGTATATTTTGCGGTCAATCCTGTATTATATACCCTCGCACGAGTTGTTGCATCGGTGTATGCTGTTCCAATAATATCACAACTTACGGGCGTATAATGATCAGCTGTACCGACTTCAAAGTTGAGTGTGCCATTTGCATCAATCCCTTTTACCAAAGCACCCGTACCATTGGTCACAACATAACGATTAGGAGTAGCATTGGCAACATTGCCACCTGTTAAGATGACTAAGTCATTGTCACCTATTATTACCTGGTTATTGGCATTGACGAAGTCGAGAGTACCACTGATGTTCATCTCATCCACCAACGTGATATTTTCATCATCCTTTTTCATTTCTACATACGAAAAAGTTGCGTCGCCTGACGTTACATTACTGTTCACATCGCCGATAAATACCACTTTAGATGTCGTACCAGAAGTGAAAGTACCGTTGTTGGTTAGGTCATTTTGGACTTCGATCGTTCCATTATTGATGATCGTACTGGCAGCATTATTGGAAATGCTTGTTTCAACTCTAAGCGTTGCGCCATTCTGGACGGTAATTGTACCGCCATTATTGACGAGTTGCGCATGGCTGATCACGGACATCAGCAACAAAACAATACATATATTCAGATGTTTCATATTGTGATTTTTTGAAGGGTCAATTGGAAATATTTAGTAAAGATATATATATATGATTTTAATATACTAAAAAATGTAAGAAAATTTTTATATAAAATATTTTATAATATTTAAATTAATTGAAAAACAATGGTATGTGAATTACAATTTATAGCTAATTGGGCGACATTGTTATATTTAATAAACAGTCAATCTTAATTTCTATTTTTTAATTACCTATTTTTTTACAAGCTCCGTCTGCTCTCTCAAAAGCCCTTATATCTTTTATATAATTGTCTGATCTAACCATATATTTCAGTAATGACTAGATTCAAACACAATCTACTGTTATATTTTATCTCTAAAATAATTCTCAAAAATATTAATATATTAACCATATAAAAAAACCGAATGATTATTTATAGGGTATGAATGATTATTTGTTAGGGCAGGGGTGTTCAAAATATCTTTTTGAAATTCAGTTACGACGTGATTAAGTAGTGCTCTGTCCAGATAAAAAGTTAAATTATAATGGAAGTTATTTTTTTTTAAAGCTCAAGGCAAAAAATACAGACGAACCAGTTGGTTCGGCGAGGCTTTTTAACGCAGAAATTTGGATAAAGAACAACATTTCATTAATTTCTTTATCTTGACAGGGCAGTAGGGTAAAAATATAATATATTCATCAAAAACAAATTAAAACCTAAAGTTTCGGAGTAAAATTAAGCATAATTTTTCGAATGATTGTGGTCTATCTT
>CAYNSF010000089.1:0-6962 GCA_964399855.1 uncultured Aureispira sp.
GACAATAATGAACCATATACAACCAGAACGTACAAAATTGATACCACACACTCACCATAAAATCACGAGCCACCAGCCCGATTTAGTCCCTATGATAGGCTAATTGGACTTTTTAAGGGACGACTATCTATCCGCTGATAGCCGAAATGCTCGACCTCAAAATCACGAATCCAATTGACGGAGATATCAAAGTGTTGAAAAGATATTAAAATGAATTACTAATGATCTTCTTAATCATAAAACTAATCAAGTAATTTAGCAAATCCATGCAAACCATCAACCAATTATCGCAATTTAGCAGTATATTATAACTCGTCACCACGTAGGACTCTGTATCTTTGGCGCGCATCGACAGCATACGTACTTGCGCTGAAATCAACAAATAGCTTTTGGTACAGTTCCATGGCTTTTTCACGTTCATTGAGTTGATGATCGTAAAATGATGCCAATTCATATATCGAATCATCGGCTTTGATCGCATCAGGGTGCTTTTCTATGATCGTGCTATACATCCCAATCATCTCATCGATACGTTTAAGTTTCTTGAATATCTGAGCTTTCATGTAATATACATATGATTCTATTTCGTGCTCTGGATATAATATATGTATAGAATCCAATTTGGAAAGCGCTTCAGCATATCTGTTTTCGAATGTCAACAAATCTGCCTGGGCAAACATCTGTAAGGTAGCATGAGTCGTATCCATACCTAAATTCTCTAAGATAAATACTGACATATCAATAGCATCATTGGAAATGAGTTTTGAAGTAGCACCTTTGAGGATTTTAAATTGCTCCTGTGCCCATTCAAAATCTCCAGAATAATACGATAGCTTCGCATTTCTATATCTGGCATATTCGCCCAATTGTCCTTCTTTGAAATCTTTATCTACTTGGCTAAATGCAAGGCTGGCTTCCCATCTATCTCCATTCATCAAGTAGTAGTCTCCAAGATCAAGCTTGATTTTAGCAACCATATCCGGGCTTAATCCTCCAAAATTTTTAGCTTCTTCCAAGATCAGAATAGCGGTATCCAGCTCATTGACATACAAGGCTTCGAACTCAGCATATTCTTGCATCAATGCGGCTGTCTGCGTATTTTTGCCCATATCTGACAGGAATGATATGTATTCCTGCTTTAAGGACATTAGGTCTTCTTTGGTATAATTGAAGTTTTCTGTTACTTTGGCTCTCTTACTTTTTAGCAATCCGCGTTTGGCATCTAAGAAGTAGCTGGTGTTACTACCATGATTGGTTACGATATAATTGAAAGCATCGGTTGCATTGTCATAATCTTTATCTTTGTACATGATCTCTGCTAAGTTAAAGACGCGATTTCCATTTTCGGACAATTGTCTGTCTAATGCTTTTGCTTGACGCAATGCCTTGTCATATTCTTTTTTCTGCATGAACGACCACTGCAATAATTCTCCATACTGTGGCACTTCTGGTTGCTCTTGTATTTTTTTGTATAGTTGTTTTTGAAGTTCGATGTGATCGTCTTCTCCAAGGAAGCGTTGTAAACTTGTTTGGGTGTTGAAACTGTTTTTATCTTTTTCTGCTACGATGAGATAGTATTTGATCATATTCTTTATATCTCCTTTTCGGCGATACAAATCCGCAAGATTATATACATACAAGTTCTCGACATTAGCAAGTTTTCCGCCTTTTAGATAAGTTTCGATAGCAAGGTCATACTTTCCAAGATTGGTATAGGTGTTTGCCAAGTTGGAGATAGCCGTAGGATTGGGTTCAAGATGATCGAGGGCTTTTCTGTATTCTTTCTCTGCTTTGTCAGTCAATCCTTGCCTTGATGAAAGATTTCCGCTGGTAACATATAGAGAAACATCTGACGGATTTCGCTTAAGCTCGGACGTGACTATAGATTGTGCCTTTTCATAATCTCCCAATTCGATAAGACATTGGATATACCAATTAAAATACGTTTTATTGCCGGGCGTTTCTTCAGATAAAGATCGGTATATTTCTGCCGCTTTTTCATATTCACCGGAATTAAAATACTCGTTAGCCAACTTATATTTTTGCTGACCAACTACTTCGCTTGAAGTAAACATTATCACTGTAAGCAACAAAAGCGTTGTTACTATATTCTTAATCATTAGCATAACTTTCAAAAAATCACTTTAGTAAAACATGGAAAATCGGGATATTGTTGTTCCTAAATTACAATTCCGCAAGTTAAACTTCTTATAAGATAGCATTAAATATTATTAGAATGAATGGAAATGGTTAGTTGTATAAAAACATTAAGCAAATGTGTCATATATAAGTATATTATACTGAATTTTGATTTGTATAGTTTAATATCAGAGCAACCAGCAAGCGATTTTGAAACATATTATAATAAATTTTAATTCTAATTACAGTTGCTAATTTACCGATAAAGGACAAAAAATGCTCTTTTAAGTACAAAAATCAAAGAAAACAATACATTATTATAAATTAGTATATGTTATGGTTGTATCTTTGCGCTTGATCAGGAGCAGTATGTATAGTAATACTATTACTGCCTGAGATTGAACCTAAATTTACTATATAATATTGTTTTTGGTTATTCTAATTTTTTTATTGAATAATTAAATAACATATTATGAAGACTGTATTGTCTATCTTTTTGACCTTAATTGCTTTTGGAATTAACGCTCAGAACTGGGATGTGCAATTTAAGCAAACATCCGTGAACTGTGTTACCAAACAAGCGTGTTATGACGTGCAATTTAAGCATAATGGCAGTGGGCCGTTTGTACTTGCAGGTCAGAACTACCGGATTTATTATGATGCTTCCAAGGCTACTTTTGTATCCGGTGTATCTCTATTGCCAACCCCAACATACACCAGTTTGAATATGGTGCAGAATGTTGTCACAAATGCAGACCATATTAATGGTCCATTGTCATTTGAAGCAACATTAGGATTTCTTAATTTCAATATGGACTTAAGTGACCTTGCAAATGGTGGGATTCCATTATCAACAACAGACTGGACAACTACTGCCAGCTTGTGTTTTGACATGCAAGATGATGTCTTTACAGACCCAAGTGCTTGTTTTGAAATGGTATTTGGCAGAGATGGTTTGACCACAGATTATGCCGCAGCTTATATGCAGGCATCAAGATGGGTAGCAAGTAACCAGACAGTGGGTGCCAGTGGTGTCAATTATAATGATTTAGGTCCAGCTTCGGGCTCAGATGCTTGTTTGTTTAGTGTTTGTAACGGCCAAAGCAGTTATAATATTAGATTGAGTTTAGATGATGTTGATTGTAATCTTCAAGAAATATGTTACAATGTACAATTGCAATCCAGCGGTGGCACAGATGTTCACTTGGCTGGTCAAAACTATAGAATCTATTGGGATGCAACAGTTGCATCTTTTAAATCAGGAATGAGTGTACTTCCTACACCAATGTACACGGGATATACACAAGTACAGCTTTTTGAAAATCAAAATGCAAGCGGATTTGGTTCTTTACCTTTTGAAAGTAATTTGAGCTTCATCAATTATACGATGGATCTTGTTGATTTGAGTACTGGTGGTATTGTATTACAACCAGGAGTTTGGGCGACAACTTCAAAACTGTGTTTTACCGGTGCTCAGCCGTTGTTTGATAATCCGAATGTATGTATGGATGTGGTTTTTGCTCGTCCTGGTCTGACAGACGGATATGCAACAGCATTTATGGAGGTAGCTGAATGGTTTAGCCCATCCGATTTACAACCATTAAATCCTAACCTATATATAGATATGAACAACTCTACTATGGGTGATGAAGCATGTTTGAACGATCAGTGTATAGTAACAAGTCACTATAATGCAAGACTATCTCTTGATGGTGTAGATTGTGAAACCATGGAGGTATGTTATAATGTGCAGCTTCAGGCAAGTGACAATGACGTTCATCTTGCAGGTCAGAATTATCGTATTTACTGGGATGGAAGCGTAGCGCTTTTCAAATCAGGAGTAAGTGTTCTGCCTGTACCAATGTACACAGATTATACACAGGTGCAGCTTTATGAAAATCAGAATGCTTCTGGATTTGGTCCATTACCGTTTGAAAATAACCTAAGCTTCATCAACTATACGATGGACTTATCTGATTTGAGTTCAGGTGGAGTAGTCTTGCCGCTTGGTGAATGGACTACAACATCCAAACTGTGCTTTACAGGCACTCAGGAGTTATTTGACAATCCGAATGTATGTATGAATGTCGTATTTGCCCGTCCAGGTTTAACGGATGGATATGCGACGGCTTTTATGGAAGTAGCCGAATGGTTAAACCCATTAAAGTTGCAAGCTTTAGAGCCTAATTTCTTCTTTGATATGGATACACATACGATGGGCAATGAAGCATGTTTAAACGATATGTGTGTCGATACAAGCAGCTATAATATAAGGCTCGCATTGGACGACGTAGATTGTGAAAACTTAGAAGTATGCTATAGAGTACAACTTCAAGCAAATGACGATGACGTTCATCTTGCAGGTCAGAATTACCGTATTTATTGGGATGGTAATATTGCTGACTTCAAATCAGGATGGAGTGTTCTTCCAGTGCCAATGTACACAGACTATACTCAAGTAGAATTATTTGAACATCAAGATGCGACAGGTTTCGGACCATTCACATTTGAAGATAATCTGAGTTTCATTAATTATACAATGGATTTGTCTGACTTAGATGCGGGTGGTATCATATTGCCTCTTGGAGAATGGACGACCACATCCATGCTGTGTTTTACAGTAACTCAAGAAGTGTTTGATGATCCGAATTTGTGTATGAATGTCATCTTTGCTCGACCAGGTTTAACGGATGGATATGCAACGGCATTTATGGAAGTAGCAGAGTGGATAAATCCAACTAAGTTACAGAAATTAGAGCCAAACTTCTATTTCGATATGGATGACGATACAAATGATGCAGCTTGTTTGGTTGGATATTGTGAATGTGTAATGCCAATATTGACAGTAGGAGATATTGATTGTAATGGCAGCAGCTATAGTGTGATATTTACACATGATGGAGAAAGCATAACAACAAGTGCGGGAACTATCGATGGGTATCAGATCATAAACATACCTTTAGGAACCCCAGTTACCATTACAAGTAAGAACGAATCAAGATGTGAATCTACTATAGAAATCACTGGTCCTGACGCATGTTACAATACGTGTGTGTATCCTGATTTAATTGTAGGACAAGGAAAATGCGGAAATACAGGATTTTATGAAGTGAGCTTTACAGAAAGTTCAGGAGCAATTATAAATGTAAATATAGGAACTATAATTGGCAATAGTGTGGTCAATATTCCTATGGGTACAAACGTTATTATAACTGCTACAAACGGCGATTGTATAGCGAGTTTTGAAGTAGTTAGCCCAACTTCATGTGAGGATTTGTGTACACAACCACACATAAGTATAAGCCGTACTGCATGTGAATCAATGGATAGTTATAGCCTCCATTATATTAATAATAGCGGAGCGACAGTAAGCAGCGATTACGGCGTAGTAGAAGACGGTGTTATCACGGGCATTCCAGCAGGACAAGCAGTAACAGTAACGGTAAGTTTTGCAGGCTGTGAGACGAGAGCGGTATTAGTACCGGCACCAGATTGTAGCTGTGAAGATCCAGTATTAACGATAGGAGACATCGTATGTGAAGGAACAAGTTACAGTATCAGTTACTACCATAGTGGCGATAATATAGCGACCAGTGCAGGCGTTATCGCAGGCGGCAGAATCACAGGTATTCCATTAGGAACGACCGTAACAGTAACAAGTAGCATAGCAGGCGGCTGTGAGACAGAAAATAGTTTAACAGGTCCATCATCATGTGAGACAACCTGTAAATATCCGAACTTAACAGCTGGTCAAGGCATCTGTGACGGTGGCACATGGAGTGTAAGCTTTGTAGAGACAACAGGCGCAACGATTACAGTAAATGTAGGAACGATAGTAGGCAATACAGTAGTTAATATACCATTAGGTACCGACTTAATAATCAGTGCAGCAAATGGCGCCTGTGACTTGAGTGTAACGGTGTTGAGTGTAGAGAATTGTGATGATGTATGTGAAAATCCAAGGATCAGCATAGGCGGAACGATCTGTACAGAAAACAATACAAGTTACAGTGTCATCTATACATCGACAGCCGGAGCGACAGTAACAAGTGATTACGGCGTAGTAGAAGACGGTGTTATCACGGGCATTCCGGCAGGACAAGCAGTAACAGTAACAGTAAGTTTTGCAGGATGTGAGACGAGAGCGGTATTAGTACCGGCACCAGATTGTAGCTGTGAAGACCCAGTATTAACGATAGGAGACATCGTATGTGAAGGAACAAGTTACAGTATCAGTTACTACCATAGTGGCGATAATATAGCGACCAGTGCAGGCGTTATCGCAGGCGGCAGAATCACAGGTATTCCATTAGGAACGACCGTAACAGTAACAAGTAGCATAGCAGGCGGCTGTGAGACAGAAAATAGTTTAACAGGTCCATCATCATGTGAGACAACCTGTAAATATCCGAACTTAACAGCTGGACAAGGCATCTGTGACGGTGGCACATGGAGCGTAAGCTTTGTAGAAACAACAGGCGCAACGATCACAGTAAATGCAGGAACAGTAGTAGGCAATACAGTAGTTAATATACCATTAGGTACCGACTTAATCATCAGTGCAGCAAATGGCTTGTGTGACTTGAGTGTAACAGTATTGAGCGTAGAGAATTGTGATGATGTATGTGAGAATCCAAGGATCAGCATAGGCGGAACGATCTGTACAGAAAACAACACAAGTTACAGTGTAATCTATACATCGACAGCCGGAGCGACAGTAACAAGCGATTACGGCGTAGTAGAAGACGGCGTTATCACCGGTATCCCAGCAGGACAAGCAGTAACAGTAACAGTAAGTTTTGCAGGTTGTGAGACAAGAGCAG
>CAYNSF010000090.1:0-6559 GCA_964399855.1 uncultured Aureispira sp.
TTTTAGCATGTATATTTATTTGTATTTCAATAGGTTAAAAACTCCGAAACTTTAGATAAGTAATTGCTATCTTTCGTATCACAATCGGATATTTGCGTATATTTGCGTATCATTTCGTATCATTTTGATGTTCTTTCGTATCATTTGCGTGTATTTGCGTATATTTGCGTATCAAAAACAGCAAAAATGGATAGTAAAATTTATAGTTTTAACTTAAAAATGGATTGGTCGCTGATTAACCTAATCAGTGAAATAGACCGTTTTGATTATAGTACCGTATAAATTTTAAGACAACCTCAATATTGAAATTCCAACGATAATCAATACAACACCTAACCATCCTTTTGTTGTGAGTTTTTGGTTGAAAAGCAATAATCCTGCAATTGTGGTAAGCAAAAGACCTATTCCTCCCCAAATAGCATAGGCAATGGATAAATCAAAACCTTTGACTGCTTGAGCCAATGCAGTAAAAGAAAGCATAATGCACAGAATGCCCAATATTCCCATCAATTTGTTACGAAATCCATTAGAGCGTTTTGTAAATATATTTCCTAACACTTCCAACAAAACAGCAGATAACAGAAAAATCACGTGTATTAGTCCAACGTTGTTCATTTTTTCACTCCTTTATTGATTAATAATACGCCAAAAAGTAGAACAGCCATTCCAATGATTTTTATAACACTCAACTGTTCACCGAAAAACTGAAAACCGATAAAAGTAATAGCAATCAATCCCACAGTTTGCCAAGTAGCATAAGTTAGGGCAAGAGGAAGATAACGCATACTTTTCCCCAAAAGGAAAAAAGATAATCCAATCATTACATACATAAAAGCCAATCCGATAAAAGAATCGGAATTTGCAGACATTTTCATTACGGTAACGCCTACGATTTCTAAGGCTATTGCTACGAACAGAAATAACCAAGCTCTTTGAATTTGTTTCTTGCTGTCGGTATTTATTTTTTCATCTACCATTGTCATTATTTGAAATTAACAAAGGCAAAGGTAAGGAGAGGAATTGTGGATGTGTTTTACATTTGTTCAAAAGCGATTTAACAATTGTTAAAAAATGTTTCTATATTTTCTTCTTGCTAACTTGACTTCGGATGCGGCTCAGACTGACTTGGTTAATACCTAAATAAGAAGCAATAATCCCGAGAGGAACTCTTTGCAAAATATCAGGATAGTCTGTGATGAGCTCTGTGTATTTTTCTAAAGAACTTTTAAATTGACGTGTGATAAAAAAGCTTTCGTATCTAATGCTCTCTCTTTCTGCAAATTTTCTTCCCCAATTTGAAAGGTGTAAGTCGGTAGCATATAATTGATGTAAATCATTGATATTGATTTCGTAGAACGTAGTATCTTCCAAAAGTTGTACATATTCATACCCTTTTTGGTTAGAATGTAAGGTAAGCAACGGAAAAGAGATGTCGCCCTCTCTTCCAAACCAAAAAGTTATTTCCTTGTCTTCGATTTTAGTAAAAGCACGGATAAGCCCTTCCTTTATGAAATAGAATTTCTCTCCCTTTTTCTCAGGCTGAAACAAAATATAGTTTTTCGGATACGTAATTTCTGAAACTTTCTCTAAAATAGCTTGTTTAGAGCTTTCAGGAATTGGATAAATATCGTCTAATATGTCAATTATATTCATTGTGTATTTTTAGCTTTTATACTAAAGATTTTGGGCATTTCGAACTGACAGATAATAGAAGTGAAAACTTTCGATTTAGTTGACAAGTAGGAAATAAGCAGTTTATCTATCTTTCAATGGGAATCTTTTCAAAGATTTATCTATCATTTTTTTTGCTATTTATAATGTATTGCTCCACGCTCCAATACCTAAAGTGATATAATCCTGTCAGACATAGATGAAATTTTTGTTTTCTAAATTTGTTTCATCGTTCAGCCTATAAGCGACAAGTTTTCCTTTTTTTGCAACACTATAGTCCAAACAACAGATATTATTTTTGTAAAGAGAAGGCTCTCCTTTCAGCCAATAATGTCCAAAAAACACATTTTTGTTATGGTTACTATAAAAGTCAAGCGACTTTAATTCGGACAACTGAATTGGATGTTCAGGCAAATTGTCAAGAGGTTCTACACTTATAGATTTGTATGTCAATAGTGCCGGATCTTCCCACCATTTTATCCTAACTTCTGTTCTTTTTGTTCCGTCTTTGTCCTCAAAGGATAATCCGTCAGGCATTTTCATTTCTTTGCCTTTTAAGGTTTGCTCTAAGGCTTCATTCAATTCACTTCCCTCCATCACCGATTGGAAAATCAGTTCGTCAGTCAGTCTATCGCCAACTAATATGTTTCTTAAATATTCAATGTTTTGGTCGTCCCAACAAGCGTGAACAGCCCTAAAATTATCCGTTTCATAGTAAAGTGGTAAAGTTTTAAACCATTCCAAATAATCTTCATATTCTTCCTGTCTGTTTTGAAATTGATTCAATGTTTCATAGTGCTGAATAATGTTTTTTATGAGGTGTTTTCTTAGATGTCCACCTTCTTTTTCTTGAAAGTGAAAACAGAGTGCATTATATTCGTGATTACCCATTAAAGCGATAGCATTACCATTGTCAACCATTGCCTTGACTATTTCAAGCGTTTTTCTGATTTTTGGACCTCTGTCAATATAATCTCCAACAAACAACGCTTTTCTCTGAGGATGCGAATAAGCTCCGTTACTTTTCGAATAATCTAATTTCAGAAGCAACGCTTCAAGTGCGTCAGCGTGTCCGTGAATGTCACCAATAAAGTCAATCATATTTTGTTAGGTGTTTTTGATAGGTAATATTTTATCACAAAAAATTCCAGGCTTTGAGATAAAGCGGCTTTTAAATCTAAACCACAATCGAAGTACGAATGTTCAAATGTACGAAAAATTTTCATACTAAAAAGTTGAACCGATTCCTTGTAAAAAGTTTGTTTATGCAACACCTTTGATGAGTGATCATATCGTATAGCAAATGGTACTAACCATTCACAAAACATGTCACTTTTACCTTTGCTGGTGTCGTTGAATTTTGCAGATTCGCCTCACTATTACTAACCCTTGTAAGCGTTTCGTCGTTTTTGTTGACAGAGTACTATTTTCTTAATTGTATGCGCTTGATAAGTCCGATGCACCGATAGCCATTTATGGTAAAGCAGCCGAAATGTCTTCGGGTATAGACACAACGACCGGACACTGGGAGATTGCTGGTTCCGTGTTCTTTTTTATCTCGATTTTCATTGTTGTCTCTGTTTTTGCGAGGGCTTTACATTTTACTTATCAATTCCTTTGCTTTGTCCAATGTGTATGCTCCTTTAATTTCTTTCTTGTCAAAAACCATAAAGTAGGCAAAGTCGTTTCCTGCTTGCCTTTCCCATTCGTTTCCAAGTCTGCATTTTGCCTCGCTGTCTGAACCGTCTAAATGGTCGCCTTTGGTTTCTATTAAAATCGTCTTTCCCGATTTTGTCTGCATAATAAAGTCAGGGTAGTGGTTGGCTTTAAATCCATTAATGTAAAATCCTTTTCCACGTTCTAAGTTTCTATGCCAAAATGCAACATTTGAGGAAGTTCCGATTTCCATTGCAACTCGTTCTTCAAATCCGTTCATTGAGCCTTCTCTTTCGTAAAGTGAATTCCCAATGGATGAGCCTGTATTTCCTGGCACGATTTCATTCCCTAATTTCCAATTTACTTTGGTGTTTATTTTTTTGGATTTCAATAAGTCCATAAAACGCCCTTCTGCATACGAGTCAGCCAATTGGCGGATTTTACTTTTTATTTTATCCGTATAACTCCACTTTCTTACCAAAATATCTCGAAGTTGTTCGGTGTTCATACTTTTCAAAATACGCCCAATGTAAACCTTGATTTCTTGGTCGGGAATCGGGTACATATTTCCAATAACCTGCATCATTTGATGCGTGATGTCAGTTATTTGATTGTCTTTAGGTTTGGCTAAAATGTATTCTGCAATTGGGTCTTTTACCATACTATCTTCGATTTTGGTAAATGAAGGTCGGTACTCGTTCTTTTTAGATTCTTCTAAGTCAATTTTATATAAGTCAGACGAAATTTGGTCAAAGTCAATTTTGATGTCTTCGTCTGAAAGTTTAAAATCTTTGAGCAATGATTCGCGATTAAGCAATTCTTCTTCAGTTCCGAAAATGTCGCTTGCTGTTACTTTGATAAAGAATTGTGGAAACTCAATTTTTTCAATAAAATCTTTATTGGATTCTTTGACTTTATAGCGTTTTACTTTTGTACCCATTTCTTGAAATATATTTTCGTCAACAGGCTGTTTTTCCTGTTCTTTAATTTGCTCTTCTAATTGTCGGTTTTGCTCTTCCGCAATCGATTCTATTTCTGTAATTACTGACGTTGTTTCAGTTTCTTCCTCGCTTGCATTTGGGTCAAACGTAACTCTGTTTGTATCTATCGTTTCTTCTTGTTGCTCGGTTTGTTGTTCAGGAAATAGGAAAGATTCTACAGGGTCAGTTGTAACCGTTTTCTTTTCTTCTTCGGTCATTTTATCGACTTTGCGATAATCTTTTTCACTAAAACCTGATTCTTGTAACCCTTTTACAATGCTCTGTAAAGTTTCGTTGAATTTCGCTGAAGCCGTGAGAACATAAGAAACGTTTAGTTGAAATGATTTGTGTTTTTGCACATAAGGTTGACGTAAAACACGACCTAAAATTTGCTCCACATCCACCGAGCTTGATTTATCTGCTAATGACGCTAAAATATATGCAAACGGGCAATCCCAACCTTCTTTTAATGCGTTAATGGTAATGATGTAACGAACTTCACATTCCTTGCTCATTAAATCTATACCTTTCAACTCGTCAATATTGGCAGTTTTGATTTTGATATGGCTTTCGGGAATACCCAAACTTAATAATTGTTCTTTCAGTTTTTCAAAAGTGGTATTGTCATCTTTAGTTTTGGGTTGTGCTTGAAACAATACAATGGGTCTAATGTATTTACCACCTTCGGTTTCTTGCTTTTTAGCAAGATTCTCTAATTTCCGTTGTAAGTGTAATGCGTTGTTTATTACTTCTGTTTTGTCGTGGTTGTTGTACACGATTACAGGAAGTTTAACCATATTTTCCTTCTTCAATTCAATGGCAGGAACAAGGCTTACAATGTTGCTATTGTCTTTTGGTGTTGCAGTTAAGTCAAGGATAAAGGACGGATTTAAATTTTTGAGCATATCTACACTTAAATCACTTTCCGCATTGTGGCTTTCATCTACCACCAAAACTGGATTGAGATAACGCAAGACGTTAATGAGTGCGGTATCGTCAACACCATCTAAAATGTGTTCGCTATTTTTGAATTGCGATACAAAGGCTTCTAACTGTCCATTTTCCTGATAAACTTTTCTGTCGTCCTTGTTTCTTGCACGCAAGCTGGCAAAACTCATCACGAAAATGCTCAACTGGTCTTTTACCACCGTTGGATTAAAGTTTGAACCTTGCAATAAATCTTCTTTTTGATAGATTTCTACTCGGTTGTTAAAAAGCGAATTGAGTTTTTGACGATAAGGATGTTCGGGATTGGTAAGTGCATCAACTGTTTGTTGCAAAAGGTTACTCCAAGGAACTAACCAAATAACCGCTTTGGGTTTGCTGGAATCGTAAGCCTGAAAAATGGTATGCAAAGCATTTACAGCAATAAAAGTTTTGCCTCCTGCCGTGGGCACTTTTACGCAAACGTGGGCAGCATTGGGAATGTTGTTTTTGTAGGGTTCCATTCCTGTGCCATCCAACGGATTATAAGGACCAATTTTATCTTCCCAATATTGATTGAACGCTTTGGCTAAACTTTTATGCTCCTGAACATACCCTAAGTATTCTTCAAGATTTTCAATTACTTTTCGCTGATAACTTTTTAATTCCACGCTACTTTTAATTATGATTTATGAATGTTGAATGATGAATTTTTAGCGATTCAATTTTTGCTTTACAGTTAAAACTGAGCTTTTTATTATTTTCAATAGCTCTATCGCATTTTCATTCATACTTTCAAATTCATTTTGATTTATAAAATCTGTTTCCTTTAATAATTCTAACCAATAACTGGTTTCATCACATTCTTTCTGTGCAATACCAAGCTTATGAATAAAATCGGCTTTACTTTCTGCATTTTGAGCTTCCCGAACCAAAGCACCTACTGCTGTTCCGCTTCGTAAAAGTTGTTTACTTAATACAAACTCTTTCTTTTCCGCTGAAAGAAACTTATATAATTTCACAACTCTAATCGCAAAGACGAAAGATTTATCAAGTAATACATTCTCTTTTTTATTCATAACTCATCATTCATAACTCATCATTCAAAACTCATCATTTCAAAACTCATCATTCATCATTCATCATTCTAAATTCTTCAATCTACGGTCAAAGTCAGAAATAATTTTTTGAGTCTTGTTAAATTGGTCGTATTCTTTGCTTGCTTTGGAAATAGCTTGTCCGTGCGACTTTGTTCCTTTGCCTTCTAAAATTTTGAATTCGTTAAAGTTCAAAAACTTATCTACACTGTTTGCCAAACCTTCCATTGT
>CAYNSF010000091.1:0-6512 GCA_964399855.1 uncultured Aureispira sp.
TTGTGCTAAAAATCCCCGCCTTCGGCAATACCCAAAACGTTATGCGTCATGCTAAACGACACCCTACTAAAATTTAAGCTTTTTAAAAATGTATCTAGCAAAACTTAATATTTCAAATTTTAGAGGGGTAAGTAAAGCGGAGATAAAACTATCTCAGCACTTTATATTGTTAGGTAACAACAATTCTGGGAAGAGTACAATAATTGATGCAATTGGTTTAGTGTTGGGTAAAGAATCGCTTGTTAGAAATATTGGCGATTGGGATTTTTTTGGAGGAAACCCACAACCGCAAGACAGAATTATTATCAATGGGCTCTTAACTGGTTTTGCAGTTAATAACGAAGCAAGAAATAAAGAATGGTTTAACAATATTAATGGTGGCATTCCAAAATGGTACAATGAAGAAACTGGCGAAATTCTAAATGCTCAAGATGGTCAGCAAAGCTTAAAGCTTGCAGTAGAAATTGGGTTTGCCGCAAGATTTAATAAAGAGGATTTAGAATTTGAAACAATAAGATATTTTTCATCAGGAATTACTGACCCATTTGAAGAAGAAGGTTTAAAAAATGTAAGCAGAGAATTAAATAGGCAAATAGGTTTTTTTCTTATCCCGTCAAAAAGAAACTGGGAGAAAATAATATCATTCAGTTCTGAAATATTTAGGAAAGTAGTAGATTTTCAAGAAGCAATTCCTGCTGATAGTATTTTCCAAATTAGAAATGATTTACGGAATAATCCACATGGCATAGAAAAAGAAACACCATTCAAAGAAATTGTCGACCGTATCAATTTAGAAATTAAAGGTTTCGCAGGCAAAGAAATGAATCTAAATTTCTTGCCGACTAATGCGGATATTGAAAGCGCAAGGAATAGCATTACGCCTTTTCTATTAGGCAGAGGAAATACCAACATTCCTTTAGGTTCGCATGGATCAGGGTTAATTTCTTTGCAAACTCTTTTATTACTTCTTGAATTTGGAAGATTTCGACAAGCCAATCACCAGAATTTTATCCTTGCTGCAGAAGAGCCAGAACTTCATATGCATCCTGGTATGCATAGAAGATTAATTGGTAGAATAAGAGGATTAAGTACTCAAACGATTATCTCAACCCATTCCCCTGAAATTGCGGCATACTATAAGCCAAATGAAATAAATATTGTAGAAACCCAAGAAGATGGCAGTACAAGAGTGTCGCCATTAGTTGAAAAAAACACACCGCCTCAGAATGCATTAATGAGGTTATTTACGATTTATAGAAAAGAAACAAGTGAGGCTTTAATGCATTCAAAAATTATTATCCCAGAAGGTATTTCTGAATTTTATTGGTTGAATAAACTAGTAAGTGCATTTATTACCACTGAGGGATGGGATGTAACAGATACTATAACATCATTTGGTATTATCCCAACGCAAGATTCAAATGTTGTCCAATCATATATAGCCCTCAGTAGAATTGGAACTTTCTTAATACCTTTTGTTGATGGTGATGCTGCTGGGAATGGATATGTTACAAACTTAAAAAATGAAGTACAAAAACCACCCTTTATCCTGCAGTTAAAGGATACCCACTTTTTAGAACATCTTATCGCATGGATAATTTTACCTAACAACCAACAGGAAGAAGATAAACTAAAGGCAATTTTAGACCAAAAGCAAATAGATTATTATAATATAAATGCATTAGGAGCCTTGCTTGCCAGTGACTATAAAAGTTATTGGAAAGTGCATGATGAATTAATTGAAATAATGGTTGGAACCCCTGCCTTCTCTCAAAAAGTAAAAAATCTAATTAAGGCTCTTGATAAAATCGTAAAAGGATGCGACCCCAGCACATTAAATCCTGAATGGGTAATAAACGCAAATGTTTCTACTGCTGATACAATTGTTTTAACCCTGAATATTTATTAAGTGGGGAAAGTTATAGTTTATACAGGGCAGGCAGGAACGGGGAAAACATATTCGTTGATGCAACTATTAACCCAAATCCTTCCACAAAGGGAATGGCAAAAATATGAAGCTATTCTTGCTTTGACATTTATGCATGGCTCTAGGAAAAGGCTTGAATCAAATTTAAAATTTGTAAATAATGATTTCAAAGTAAAGTGCGAATGCTCAACTATTGATAGTTTCGCCTTAAATATCCTAAATAGGTTTAGAAGTTATTTAGATTTAAGTAAACCAATAAGTGTAAATTTTAATGGTGCTGACTCTGAAGGTCAATTTGAAATTCAATTAACACTTGACACAATACATAACAACACTATTAAACTTCTAAATTATGAGTCAGTAAAAGCATTTATTTCTAACTCCTACCCTTACATAATAATAGACGAGTTTCAGGATTGTAATGGTACTTTATTAGAAATAGTCAAATTATTGACAAGTTCAACAAATGTCTTGATAGCGGCAGACCCATTCCAACAATTATCAGACACTGAAGGATGTGAAGGAATGAATTGGATATTAGAAAATGAATTTGAAGTAATTGACTTAGACGCTGGAGGTGTTAAAAGAACTAATAATAATAAAATATTAAATACAGCGACTTGTTTAAGAAAAGGGGAAAATATAAATGGCACTAAAGTGTATATTACTCCTTCTGCAAAGGCGTTGACATCCTACTTTTTAAAGACCAATATTTACTATAATATTGGAAATGGGAATATTGCTATTATTTCCCCAACAATGAAGAGCAAATTTGTAAAAGACGCCATAGATTCCTTGTCAACCACCTATACTTTTAAAAAAGGCAAACATAGTGGTAAAACAATTGGCCCGTACAACAATTTGCTTGGAAGTGACGGCTATGCAAATGTTGATGAACTTTTAAAAGATATTCCGAAACGTCCTTTGGATAAATTAGAACTTAAGAAACTGAAAGCAAAAAATAATTTTATTTTAAATCGATGTTGTGAAAAGACTCTAAAGAAAATGACACTCCGCAATTTAGAAGAAGTTCCTTATGATGAGTTTATTTATACACTAAATCAATTCATTCATACTCATGATAATTTTTATCGAAGAGAACGAATCTCAAATTTAACATTAACAACCATTCATGCTGCAAAAAATAGAGAATTTGACACAGTAATAATTTTGTGGCCTTATGAAGTTTCTGGAAATACTCTTTACAAAAGAAAGTTACTTTACAATGCTATTACTAGGGCTAAAACAAACGCAATTATTATTGTACAAAATAAAACGATGGACTTACAAACTTTGGCTGAAGACGATTTGTTCGGACTAATTGTAGACAAAGAATAACATGGCAAAGCACGAACGCATAACATTGGTATTTGCAAAAGCTGGGCAGACGGAAGCCGTGTTTCAACTTTTTGTTTTTCAACTTGGCTTCATATCGGGCAGGACGTTAATAATTTAGCTATGTGCAAATCATCAACTTTTATTTATAAATTTAGCTTCAGTTAGCCGGGCTGACGGAAGTCTATTCCCCAGCCTTCGCAAATACCTGTTCGTTGGTGGCAATTAATCGACACCCTTCAATTCGGACAAGTCATAACATTCAATATTCATTTTCTTTATTGCCTTTATTTCTTGTGTAGCAATGACAAACTTTCCAATAGCAATCTCTTTGCTTTCCGCTTCAATTCGCCTAACTACATTTGACATTGAAATATTTTTGTTATTACCTTCAATAACTTCTGCATCTATCTGCATTTGAATTACTATAAACTTTTTCATTTTAAAATATATTTTCATTTTTAATAGTTTGACTTTAACTGCCACCAACATTGTATTGCCAAAAAAGCGGCTGGACGAACAATGTTGAGGCGGATGAATAATTTGTTTAGCTTTAAATCTTTATTGAAATTCAGTACTACCAATCCCGCTTCTTCGGCAATACTTTAACGTTAGTGGCAAGTGTAGCGACCGTCCCCGAGACGACTACCGAGCCGAAAACGGACGGCAATGAAGCAAACAGACAAAGTAATACAAAAAAGTATAGGCGATAAGATTACGACTGACACAGTCTTATTCTTTGATATGGACGGAACATTGGTTGACACAGATTATGCAAACTATTTATCCTTTAAGTTAGCAATTCAATCTGTCCTAAATCCTAAAGGTTTAATTTCTTTCAATCCTAAAGAAAGGTTCAATCGGACAATTTTACAAAGAGAATTTCCAAATATGGACGACAAAGACTTTCTAGAAATAATAAGACTAAAGGAAAATTTTTACTCTGAGAATATTGAACACACGAAAATACTTCCCTATGCAAATGATATATTAAATGAGTTTTATAAAACGAACACTACAGTCTTGGTAACAAATTGTAGGGAAGATAGAGCTCTTTTGACATTAAACCAACACGGCTTAAGTAATAAGTTCCAGCATAAATTTTTCAGGAAGTTAATTGACAAAGACAAACACGTTAATAAATTCAAAAATGCAATAACTGCCCTTAGTTTAGAAGCTCATATGATAATAGCATTTGAGAATGAGCAATTTGAAATTGATGAAGCTGTAAAAGCAGGCATCCCATTCCAAAACTTAATATCAGTATAAAATATGACACCATTTACAATTAAGCGTAATCAATTCTTGAGCTGCGACATTCAGGCATATTATCATCAGGACTATACAACATATGGAACGCAAGGTAATCCTGATTATATAAATCACCTAAAAAATCAATTTGGAGATACCAATGTTCCGACTTTACAAAATGCCGTAAACGAACTAATTAAAGTCTTAAATGAAGATTTACCAAAAATCAAAGCCAATCATAGCAATTTGAATTTGACCGTTTGTGTAATTCCAAGAGCAAAATCAGAAAGTTTTTATTCCGATAATCAAAAATTATTCAAGCGAGTAATATCAAGTGTTGTAGATAAACTTAGCGGTTTGTCTAATGGAACAAATTATGTAATTCGCCATACTAATACAAGAACAACGCATATGAACAGAAGTGGTTATGGTGGAGATGGAGATATGCCATATGTAGGGATTACAAAAGCCACTTGCAATATTTCAAATGAAGTTCGTGGGAAAGATATTTTGCTTATAGACGATATTTATACAAGTGGCGTAAATATTGACGAAGATGCTTTACAAGCACTATTGGACAACGGAGCAAGAAATGTAATTTTCTATGCTGTTGGAAAAACCTATAAAGGTGGAATAAAACCAACTACTTTCCGTTCTGTTATAGACGAAGATGACGATTTACCTTTTTAAATAAATAGTAACTTTGCAAAAGATAGAAAAATGAAATATACAGATAACTCATTAAATATTTTGACTGCCAAATCTTACAAAGGAATTGGTAATGCGTGGATAGTGAAAAACTTGAAGGGTAACGAAAGTGTTGAAACTATTGTTTCATTACTAAACAAAACAATCAAAGGAGAACCTACAAGCGTAGATGAATTTGAACGCTTAAAAAATGATTATGAAACAAAACTTGTTCAAAAATTTGAAGAATGTTGCGATGGTTTTGTTGGTTTAGGAGATAGCAATTTTCCACAGCATCGTGGAAATGTAAAAGAAAGTGAGCGACCTGTTTTTCTTTTTTACAAAGGCAATATTGATTTGTTGAGCATTGAAAACAAAAATATTTCAGTAATTGGACTTTTAAATCCAGTAGGCGACATAGAAGAAAGAGAGCGAAATATTGTTGCCCAATTTGTAAAAAATGGTGCGACAATAGTAAGCGGTTTGGCTTTTGGTTGCGACAGCATTTCACACCAACAAGCATTAGATAGTAATGGAAATACAATTGCGATTTTGCCAAGTCCATTAAACAACATTTTGCCAGCAAGAAACAAAGGATTAGCGTTTCAAATTGTAGAAGAAGGCGGATTACTTGTTACGGAATATGGAACTGATTTTAAAAGCCAAATGGAATTAAGCAGTCGTTACAAAGAACGGGACAGATTACAAGCATTATTTTGCGACACTATTGTTTTAGCCGCAAGTTATGCTCAAAATTCCGCTGAACGTTGGAAAATCTTCGGACAAAAACTTGACAGCGGAGCACGTTTAGCAATGGGTTACGCAAGAGATTACAACATTCCAAGAGCTGTAATGTATGACCAACATATTGACGAAAATAATCCAATGTTTGACCTAAACAGAGACTTAATTAAAGACCAAAAAGATATTACAATTATAACGCAGGACAATGTTTCCGAGAAAGTAGAGAGAATAATGCACAAACAATCGACAGTTAAAAGCACGACAACTTTTCATCAAGGAAATTTATTCGGCTAAAATAACATAAACACAAATTGACAACGAAAACAGAAACAACGGACGACAAAAAACACCAGCCACTAACATCGTATTGGCAATAGGCGGGCTGAACGGCTTCGTATCAACGGAAGTGCAAAACTCAACGTCCGTTCCTCGTATCAACGCCTGTGCTAAAAATCCCGCCCATCGCCAATACGCGGCCCGTTGCACGCCATTTCCCGGACAGCCCGCTGCACAAGGACATAGGACACACTGCCCGATGAAATGTTAAGCGTTTGCAGTAGACAAGGGA
>CAYNSF010000092.1:0-6506 GCA_964399855.1 uncultured Aureispira sp.
GCACCATATGAATTATAAACCGCTCTAATTTCCTTAACTAAACGACATTGAATTACGATTGACGAATTACGATTATAGAAGTTAGTTTGTTGGCGTATTAGCGTTTTAGGTTAATAATTCCTAACTACCTAAACAGCCAAAGTACTAATGGCCTAAACCCTTAAACCTTTAAACAATCTATCAACTATCAACAGACAACCATTAATCCATCTCCTGACACAACTCCACAAGCACACCATTGGCCGATTTAGGATGTACAAAACATACTAATTTATTGTCAGCACCTTGTTTGGGTTTTTCATTAAGCAATACGAAACCTGCACATCTGAGTCTTTCCATTTCCGCATGGATATCATCAACAGCAAATGCGATATGATGGATGCCTTCACCTTTCTTTTCGATGTATTTATGTATTGCACTTTGTTCATCTGTTGCTACTAAAAGCTCTATTTTATTAGGTCCATTTTCAAAGAATGAAGTGATGACATGTTCGGATGCTACTTCTTCGCGTTTATACGATGCCACGCCCAAAAGCTGTTCATAAATAGCTTCGGCACTTTCGAGATCCTTAACGGCAATACCTATATGTTCAATTTTTGATATCATGTCGCTTGCGAATTGTTTTAAATAAAAACAGAGCGCAATGTTAGGATATCGCGCTCTGCTATTTTATGAGTTGTTATTTTTTTATTTATAATCTTATGAGCGTGACGCTACCTTTTGCTTCCTTAGGTTGACACAAATGTTTGTACTTAGCAACCCATAGATAGGTGTCAGAAGGTGCTGGTTGACCATTGAAAGTTCCGTCCCATTCATCATTAACATGAGAGCCTACAAAAACTTCCTGACCCCATCTGTTGAAAATATACAACTTGTAATCGGAAACTCTGTCAATTTGATATTCGCTTCCACTTACAGGGCCGAAGGTACGGTTATATAATTCTGCATTTTTATAACTATCTGAATTGGTGACGGAAGTATCTAAAACCATGTCTGGTCGGAAAGTACCGTCCGGAAAGAATATTTTCGCATAAATTAAATCATTGAAATCGAAATCAAAGTCAACTTTAAAACTATGTTTATGGCTATTCTCACAGAAGTCGTTGGTCGTAATTGTTACTTCATAAGTACCAGTTTTGTCAATAGAAATATCCTTAGTAGTAGCACCTGTTGACCACTGATATTTATAATTGCCAGCTGGCTCTATTGATAATAGCGATGAAGTATTACCGTCAACACACAATTTGTCATAATCTATGTTTTCACTCACTTCAAAATCCCAAGGTCTAACTGCTTCAAATGTAAACGATTGACTGTCACAAAAATCTGTAATTGTTACGAAATAATTACCTTGTGTCTCGATGAAAGTATTCTTTGTAAGATCTCCTGTTGACCACTGATAACTATAATTGTTGTCTGGAATGACTGTCAATCTTAATTCAGACCTACCTATATTACATAGCGCATCTAAATCAACAGATGGAGACACTTGCAAATCCAATCTTCTATTTACATTAAAAGGAAATTCATAATTATTATTACAATGATCGGAAATAGTCACCCTATATGTACCGATTTTATCAATAGAGATATTGATAGTTGTATCTCCAGTTGACCATAGATATTTGTAATCTCCATTTGGATTGAAATTGGTTTGCAATAATGTCTTACCTAAGTTACAAAGTGAATCATAATTGATAGCAACATTTGGTTGTAAGTTATCTACACGACCATTGAACTCTACCCGATGTGAAGCTGTCAGTGTATTACCACAAGCATCCGTAATAGTCACACTATATACACCTGGTTCTGTTACTACTATAGCTGCTGTAGTAGAATCATTGTAATTCCACAGATATTGGATTTTAGTCGATTGTGTACCTAAGAAAGCATTCAATCTTACTTCGCCATGTGTACATTTTCTTGAATCATCCTCGACAATGGTCAGCGTCAATTTATTTTCGCCTTTGATTTCATACGTTTTGGATGCGGATGCGGTATTGCCACATTGGTCTGTTACCGTCACGGAATAGAACAAGGTCTCCACGTTTTCGACGATGACTCTCTTGGCAAATGATCCGATATTCCAACTATAAGATTCGTCACCCAGACCACTCGAATTACCCGTAGCTTCAAGCGAACCGCTCAGATTTCCGTAAGCACAATCTACATTGATATGATCTTCTATCTCTACGACGGTTATTATCTTAGGAAATTCTCCTACATCAATAGTGGCTGTTGCCGTTTCATCACAAGCATCTACAACTGTAACTGAATATGAGCCGGGCTGTGCTATCTCTATAAAACGAATATTTGTTTCTCCCGTTGACCAAGTAATGGACTTGATATCCGGATGTCCAGGTCCGTATCCCATTTGCAATGTTTGCATGCCATTCACACAAAAATTACCCAAGCTCAAATCAATACTTGCTTGTGGTAGTCCATAACGATCCAACTTAGCCGTATCGCACAACATATAACATACATTGTCATTCATGGTCACGGTGACAGAATATTCTCCCTCATCAAACACACGTAACGTTGGCGATGTTGATCCGTCGCTCCATTCATAAGTGGAAGCGTTATTATCAACTGATGCGTCAAATGTCCAGTCGATCGGCTCATTTGGGCAGAATGTTTTAAGCTCCAATCCGATCACAGGAACATCAAATACGTAAATGCCGGTTTTTGACCCAACATCTTCCGGTTTTGTATCGAAAACATCCTTTACATTCCACGAAAGTGTATCCGCCACAAATGTATATGGTGTTAATATATCTTCAGTTATATCCAATTCGCAAGTTGTTGTGCCGTCAGTTGTGGTTTTGATAAATGCCGGACCAACTCTGCCTTTGTCATTCACACCTGTAGCCATATATACGAAGCCCCAATCAAGTGCCTCATACATTGCTCCACCAAAAAAGTCCTGTGAATCCTCAGCTTGTACATACTTCTTCTGCCACACTACTTCGCCATTCGCAGTCATGCGTATCAAATAAAAATAATCATCATCGCCATTATTACCTAACGTCAAACCACCCAAGATGATATCGTTATTTCTATTGATCGTACAATAGCTAAGCGTTGTCATCGAATCTCCCGGAAAAGCTACTTTCCCTGACCATTCAACATTACCTTGCTTATCGGTTTTGATCACAAATCCAGATGTTCGATTGTATTCAGGTATATTGGTCGGTTCGATGATATTACCAACAAGCACAAAAGAAGAATCTGCTAGCCTACGCACGTCAAGACCTGTCATTTGTGATGTTTTGGATAATGTATCTAAATAGGTTTTGCTAAAAGTAGGATTTCCTAACGTATCGGTAACAACGACAAATGGTTTTGTACCGTCAATCACATAATTTCCAACGGCTACGATATCATCTTTAGATGTGCGCAAAGCACTCAGCGAAACCTTGTTATCTGCTACATCCAATTGTAGAGATTTCGTCCATAAAGTGTCGCCTTTATAGTCCAATCTGGATAGATAGATAGCTCGCTCTGCTGCATCATCAACCGTAAATGCGTTGAAGAGCGATTGTCTCATATTGACTAATAGATTGTCTGTACCTGTCAAACGGACGGTATCAACTAAGGAATATGTTTTCAAAAAGCCGCTATTGCCTCTTGAATCAAGAGAACCTATAATCTGTATCGGATTGTCAGCTTGCTCTGCTACGAATGAATAGTAAATAGAATCATTACTACCTTGAACAATAGACGATAATGATTTATATATTTTATCAAAACTGGCATCTAACTCGATGTAATTTGACCATGCTATATCACCTTTTGCCTCGAAACTCGTCAAGATCAACGTATCTCCATATACCAAATTACTGTTTGTGTCTGGCTCCACCTCCAAGTGCATGGACACAAAATGTCCGTCTTTTATTTGAGCGGAAGTAATAGTCGCTACCTTTTTGGATTTGAGCGGTGGATATAATCTGTGAAATGCGGTTTGAGCCTGTAATCCTACTGTCATCAGTGTGAAAAATGCCAAAATCAATCCAGCACGGAAGTTCAGATTTCTATTAGATAAATTCAATATTTGCATACGATTCTTGATTATAAAGCCAAAATTACAATTTAACTTGAATATTACAATACTTTGAACAACTTTATCTGTATGAAATGTAATTTACACAACATTTTTATACCCAAAATTCGATGTTTGATAGGAAAAACTATGTATAAAATGTAATCAAACAAAAATAGTACAGGGCTGAAAACATACATTTTCAGCCCTGTATCAATCAAAAACCAATTTATTTTTTAGGTACAATATTTTTACTAAAGTGATTTGGTCGTCATTAATCTCTTTTACCAAGATTATTCAACTTGTCCGTTACCTGATCCACGACTTCTTTTTGTGAGCCAATTTCTTTGACCTTGTTTTCTTGCTCAACAAGATTTTTCTCTATGTTGGACTCGGCATCAGCGATTTTCTTTCTTGCATTTTCGATGTCTTTATGATACCCGTCATTCTTATCTTTCAATTTTTTCAAATCTTTCTGTAGGTTATCATGCTTTTTCTCTTCAGCTTTTAGCTCTTCAGTGACAACTTTCTTTCTTACAGCGATGAAATAATCATACATAAACTGCCTAACTGATTCAGCTTGCTTAGGATAATCTCCCGAATTGACAAATGCGCCACCAAGATCCACCCATACGAACGAAGTCGCCAAACCTTTCCCGTCTTCAAATTTTGCATACAGATCTATTGCGGAAGCACCGTTGATAGCTGGTACTTTTGTTGCCATAAGGAAGTGCTCTTTTGCCTTCTTATTGGCTTTCATTTTACCATAATCTTTCACGAATTCATAAAATGTCTTTTCAGCCAGTTTGGCATCGGCACCCGGAATTTCAATAAAAAATCCGTTTTGAGCTCCAAGACTCATCGACGCATTGCGCTCGATAGCATCCTGAGCAGTTAACATTCCTGAAAATGTCATTAAAGTTGCGAACATTAAAATTAATACTCTCATAATATTTTTTGGTTTAATTTAATTACAAAATTCGATTATACTGATATGACGATCGAATAATCAAACGTCACTGAATTTAAGATTTATTAGCGTTCAAATACTTTAGCAATGCCGAATACCCGGTTAGATCCCTTTCTTCTTTTCCTTGTTTTTGTGCTTGTTTTTGCGCATTTTCAACCAATTTAATAGCCTTGTCATAATCCTTTTGGGATACTAACACTACGCATAGAGTATTGAGGTTGTCAAAGCTTGGGTTATGTTCAAATATCTTTGAAGCATAATCAGCCGCATCGTTAAGCATTGTAGGGTCATCCTTGAAATTTTTCACGATGTCCTTAACCACTGGATTCATTTTTTCAGGTGTTTTCTTGGTGTATTTAGCTAATGATTTGTAAGCTTCGGTATATTTCGCCTTATTATTATTGGCTTTATAGTACCTCATTTTTGACTCAGCAGCAAATATTGCCGCATCATCTGGAATCGTCTTTTCTGCTTTTTTAATACTTTCCAACATCAGGGATTCCATTTCATACGCTATGGCCTTATCTACCGTTTTTGAGCAAGCAGATTTGCATTTTTCATCGAATGCCTCATCGCCGACAAGCCTTCTTATCTTTTTTTCTGAAGCCATGACCTGATCAAATAATTTTGTATCTGCTTCTATCGCTGCTTCCAATATAAACTGCAATCGCTGATCTTCCGTGATCTTTGGATCGGCATTCAGATAATCATTTGATACTTTTAGGCTTGGTTTTCCAGCCGCATTTAATGCTTTGACGTAATTATACACCAAGTCATAATCTCGGTTGCCATCCAGATATTGCTGCTCGTATTTGGATGTCCTATCCACCTTCAGGTTCGCTTCATTGCCCAAAGCGATCAATTTGTCCACTTGCTGCGCACCACGAACGGTTTTCACAATTTTGCCGTCTCCGTCTATGAAAAATAGAGTAGGATATGCGGATACAGGATATTTATGTCCAAAGGTGATACCGTCAGCTTCTTCCATATCCAACTTCAAATTAATAAAATTGGCATTGAAAAAGTCACCCGCTTCTTGTCTTGTAAATACGTTCTTTGCCATTGACTTGCAAGGTCCGCACCATTTAGCGAAAGCATCCACAAAAAGCAATTTATCTTCTGCCTTGGCTTTTTCCAAAGCATCTTTCCAGCTACCGTCATAAAACTGAATACCTTGTGCCTGAGCCATTAATCCCACCAACAAAAAGCATAGTCCAAATCCTACTCTTTTGATCATTTGATATATTTTATTTACAAACGTTCACGAAACAACAAAAGTATAACAAATTATTATAATCACAGGTTTAATTAACGGTATGATATTTTTTTTTAATGGGCAATGGAAATGGACAGATGACAATGGACAGATGACAATGGACAGATGACAATGGACAGATGACAATGGACAGATGACAATGCTAAATTGTTAATTGTTAATGCAATGTCGTTTAGTTAAGCCATAAGGCATTGATATAGAAATATTTATTTGAAATA
>CAYNSF010000093.1:0-6494 GCA_964399855.1 uncultured Aureispira sp.
GCATAACATGAAAATATTCTACTTTTAAACTGTACTAAAAAGGGGGAGCTTACACGACATAACTGAGGCATTGATTGCAATAGGTGGACCAGCCGAAGACATTACTACTTATCCTTTTGCTTCGCAAGTAATTCAAGATTTCATAAGACACGCCCAAAAGCACGCAACCGATATTTCAGACTTTAACGCTTTACAAAAAATCAAAGACTTTCTCACGGAGTTACAAAACGACATTGGAGAGCAAAAGAAAAATGGTTGGAATCAAGACATTATTTCAAATTGCCTAATTGAAATCGTTGAAATTTTGAATAGCAGAGATTGGAAAATTGTTGCGTATGAAGGTTTGAAAAGTAATGACAATGTAATTTATTGGAACGCCAAACAAGCAGCAGAAAAATTAGGCATTGACTTGTGGGAAACCGTTTGGGCAAAGTTGGAAGAAAAACCACTTGACAGTTCTTCGTGGTATGACGTTACACATTACAGTAAACCCGAACATTCCGACAAAATCATAAACTTTGCTCTTAAACATTTGCCTTTTGACGAGTTGGCAACAGGAGCAAAAGATTCAAATGGATTTGGCGACAATTATAACAAACACGCAAGTCTTGAATACGCAACTACATTGTTGGAAAACTATCCTAAAAAGGGAGAGAAAATTGTCTTGACATCACTTAGAAATCCTGTAACAAGAAACCGAAATATGGCAATCAAAGTTTTGGACAAGTGGAAACAAGAAAATTGGTCGTCAGAAATTGAGAAAGAAATTAGACATTTACGAGAAATTGAACCAAACAACGACACGAAAGAAAACATTGAAAGACTATTAAACGGACAAGAATTGAAATAAGCCCGAACCGCTAACAAGGTATTGCCAAAAGCGGGGCTGAACGGCTTCGATTGGACATTTGTGCAAGGTTCAACATTCGTTCTTCGATTGAACTTTTGTGCTAAAAATCCCCGCCTTCGGCAATACCCAAAACGTTATCGGTCATTCCAAGAGACACCCTACACAAAACGAAACCACAGTAAAAACAAATGACAGAATTCTTCGCAGGACATATTTTACAAGGAGTAGCAAAAAGCATAGAAGCCTCTGTTGACAAAAACTATTGGTTAGAAATTGCAACTAACCTTTCTAAATTTTATTGTCAAAATCCAATTATAAATAATGCTGACAATGAAATCGAACATCCGATTTTTTCTGTTCTTGATAATCAAATATCAAGAGGTCTGCCGACAATTTCAAGCATATTTATAGAAAGAGAATTTCAAAGAATTTTTAACCTGACAACCGAACAAATTAACGGAATAGGAACTATTACATTTGATTTTGACAATTCCAATTCAATTGACTTTTTAAAGTGTTTGGTAATTGCAGACAATAGAACACAAGAATTAAACACAGAAAACACATACAATAATTGGGAAGAACACGGAGGAAGTCAATTTGAAAAAGATTTTTTCCTAAATACAATTTCACGTTTTGGACAAAATACAAATCAACTATTACAACTTCAAAGAACAATGCCATCAGTAGTTGGCAGACAAACTGAAGATTTATTTGTCCATCAAAATATTGATTTTCTAATTCAATTACCAAAAGCAGAAGGATTTAAAAACGGAATTGTAATTGAAATAGACGGACAACAACATAGAGAACAAACACAAGCACAAAAAGACCAAAGAAGAGATTTTTTTTCAGACCAAAACGGTTTTGACACCGTAAGGATTTGGACAAATGAAGTAAATAATTTAACGCCAGCACAAACCAATAAGATTAGTAATTATTTACAACACCCCTATTTTCAGGCTTTCAAACAAAATATTGAAACCCCAATTTTTGAAAATGAAATTGGATTAGATTATTTGCAATTATATCTTTCTACATTCGGAATATCAAGAATACAAAAAGCATTTTTAAAAGCCCTTAAAAGTGGTTTGATAAATAGAAATGCCGAAAACTTGAATATTGCAATAATTGAAAGAGACATTCCTTGTGGCAAAATTGCAATTGACGATTTACTATTGCAGATAAAGCATTTATCAATATTACAAAACGAAAATGGCGAAGAATTAAAATTACCAAATATAGAAATTACAATATTTAATACCATTGAGTTTGCTAACGCAAAACTCAATGCTGATAATAATTGTCAAATCTTCAATGCTAATTCCGATTTTCGCAATTACGATTTAGTTATTGATGTTTCTGTTCTCAATTATTCAACTTTTCTTAATCGCCCAACTCAAAGTTTAGCCCAAAATACAATTACAATTCGTTCTATTCATCATACTGAATATACCCGAACTTTTAACTTTCATAAATTCATTAATTACGAAAATGTACCAGCAAACAAAGAAGATGATAGAACTGAAAACCTTAATTTTTTCTTGCAGTCATTTTTCAGAAAAGCAAGTTTTAGAGAAGGGCAAATTGAAATATTATCAAAAGCATTACAAAAAAGAAATCCAATTGCACTTTTGCCAACAGGTGCAGGTAAGTCTTTAACATATCAAGTTGCATCACTTTTACAAGCAGGTTTAATAATTGTTATTGACCCAATTAAGGCATTAATGAAAGACCAAAATGAAAACCTTAAAAATGTTTTCATTGATGCTACAACTTATATAAACTCAACTTTATCTGCCAAAGAAAAAGAAGAAAATACAAATAAATTTGTAAACGGCAATTACCTATTTGCCTTTGTATCACCTGAACGGTTTGTGATAAATGATTTCAGAACTAAAATAGGAAGTGTAAGAACAAGAAATAAAAACTTTGCATTTTGTGTTATTGACGAAGCACATTGTGTTTCAGAATGGGGACACGATTTTAGAACTGCATATTTAAAACTTGGCGACAATTCAAGAGCATTTTGTTTTTCAGGACATAACGGAGAAAATATACCAACATTAGGACTAACAGGAACAGCATCTTTTGATGTTTTGAGTGATGTGCAACGAGAAGTTGGGCTACAAAATAATAGCGATATTGTAAGACCCGAAAAATTAGAAAGAGAAGAACTAAAATTTAAAATTAAAAATATCCCAGCAGTTCAAATAGGTGCAGGTAGAGATTTTTGGACTTTGCATAATTCTGTTTTTGAAGCGAAAAAGCAAGGACTTTTAAATGTTTTGCAAAATGATTTAATTTCCGAACCTCATTTGAGAGAATGTAATGCAAATTCATTTTCAGACTTCATAAAATATCAAGGTAACAATTCAAATTGTGGAATAATCTTTTGCCCACATTCCACCGACAAAATGCCATCAGGTGTTCAATATATTGCAAATTATTTGAGGCAACAATTTCCAGATGTAGCACATTTAATTGGCGAATATTATGGAAGTGGGGATAGTACATCATTAGAACAAGTTCAAGACAAATTTAAAAATAATGAAATAACTTTATTAGTTGCAACAAAAGCTTTTGGAATGGGTATTGACAAACCCAACATTCGTTTTACTTTACACATAACTCATCCAATTTCGATAGAAGGATTTTACCAAGAAGCAGGACGAGCAGGACGAGATAGAAAAAATGCAGTCTGTTATGTTTTACATTGCAACAATTTATTAGTTCCAAATTCCAAAGGCAAGGATGTTTCTGTTGCAAGAAATATTCAAGACACGTTTTTGTTTAATTCATTTAAAGGAAGTGATTATGAAAAAAGCATTACCTTTGAATTATTAGATAGAATTACGTTTCCTCACACTTCAAATAAAGACCAAACACAAGATGTAATATTTTCAGATTTGGGTCGTGAAGTACGATTTGGAAAGCCATTTCCAAATCCTAACCCAACAATGATTTACATTAATGGAGGTGAATTTGGACAAACATACGGCAGAATAAGATTTAATGGGCTAACAACAGAAACCAGTGGTAATAATATGTGTTCAGAACTTGAAGCAACTCAACTTCTGAATTCAATGACACAATTTGTTAGAAATACAAATCCTAACAACTTAAATCTTTTAGAATGGTTGCAGGTTGTAAATGTTACACCTGAAAAGCAAGGTATTGAGTTTATTATTAGCCAAATCCCTAATAATCAAACGAGTGTAATTACAATCGGTTTAGAGAATAATGGTATACAACAAACATTAGAATATCTTAATCAAAATTTCAATCCATTTTTTGATTATTCAATGGTTAAAAATTCTACGAATTTTTGCCAAAGCGACAATGATTTTATAATAAATCTCAAAACAAATTACAAAAGAACATACGGAAATAATTATGCAATTACTTTTTCGACACATCAAACAGATGAATTGAAAGAGTTATTTAAACAAGTAAGACAAGAGCAAGATACTTTCAAAATTATTTATCGGTTGTCAATTTTAGGTGTAGTGAAAGACTATACAATTGATTATGGTGCAAAATCAATAAATGCGATTTGTCAAAATCAAACAGCCGAAGAAATATATCAAAATTTATATTCGCATTTTAGAAGGTATTACCCAGAAAACTATGTAACTTCTTTAATGCAAAATGCACGAAATGGTGGACAAAGTACAGCGTTACGAAATTGCATAAACACATTAATTGATTTCACTTACGACAATGTTTTTAGCAAAAGAGAAACTGCATTAAATAATATGTCTGATACAATTGATAAAGCTATTTTCAAAACTTTATCAATGACTAATTTAAGCAGACAAGAAGCCGAAGAATTAGGAAACAAAGAATTTTTACAAATTGTAAACGATTACTTTGATTCGCAATTTGTAGATGAAATAAGAGAACTTACGGAATTTGGCAGCAAGATAGACTTTTCCGTATTTGAACATTTTGCAAACAAAGCAATAAATAATGACCAATTAAGACAGCTTGAAAATTCAGCAAGAAGAAGTTTAGAATCATACAATAAGAACCCGGTAATTTCATTAATGCAATATTATTCTGCAACAATGATTAACAATACTGACAATTCTGAATTATTGAATAGAACAAAAGATTTATACATTATTGACAATGGTTTTTCATTTGGAGAATTTGACACAATTTTAAAACAGGTTGAAAATTACATTAATGAAAAAGATGTAAATTCATTGGCAAATCATCACAAGAATATTGAAAGTGTTTTATCAAAACAAGTTTTAAACCACTTCATAACAACTAACAAAAAAATACTTAAAGAATATGTTTAAAGAATTAGACGACAATTTAAAATCAATGAATGGCGAAATATCAAAACTGCAAAGTGCAGTTGAACATATTGCCCAATCAAAAAATGTGGCAGAACAAGCAGTAAAAACAGCAACACAATTACAAACTTCATTTAATACACATTTGACAAGTGTTACAGAAGATGTAAGTAAGATTTTAGACCCACATAAACAACTTATAAAAGCAACAGAAACGTTAACAAGTACAATTTCAGCAATAGACTTTCCAAGTCGTTTAGACAAACAAGACAAGGAAATAAATCTATTGAAAATACTTTTATTTACAGTTTGTGGACTTGTACTAATTGGGACAATTGCGACAATATTAATCTTAAAAAAATAGCTTGACGAGAAAAGGAACGAACCGATAACAGGGGTTTTGCGAAAAAGGGGCAGAAGTGCTAAATTGAACATTTGTACTTCTATCAACATTTGTGGTTAATTGAACATTTGTACCTCTAATTCCCCTTCTTCGCAAAGCCCCAAACCGTTGTAGGCAATGCTAAACGAACACTCTATTATGAAAATAATCTTGACTGTAATCTTTGCGACAATAGTAATGCTTTCCTCACAAGGACAAGAAAAGCTGCTTGACATTCTTCCTCTTGACAATGGTTCTGTTACATACACAGGAGTTGTTCAGGTTGACAGCATAGACAAAAACACTCTTTACACAAGAGCAAAAAAATGGTTTGTGGACAATTACAAATCTGCAAAAGACGTAATTCAATTAGACGACAAAGAAACTGGAGAAATTACAGGCAAGGGGAATTTTAAAATCAATTATTATACCCGTGACCCTTACATTAGCCATACAATTTCAATATTTGTAAAAGATGGACGATACAAATACCTTATAACTAATTTCTCATATTCGGACAACCAAAACGAGAAGTTCACAATTGAAAATTTTCCGAAAAGTTGGGCTGGTAAGAAAAAACTTTACACAAAGGTTGACGAGGAAGTAAACTCAATTATTGTTTCAATTGAAAAGTTTATGAAAACAAAACCGAAAGACGATTGGTAATTATTGACGAAGCACATGCCTACAACATGGAGTTTTATGCAAGTTGGGCTTGACCCTAATACATCAACTAATTGCAAATCCAAGCTGTGGTTCGGGCTGGACAAACAACTTTCAACTTTAGTTCTTAAATTCATCTTTATATTTTCAATCAGCAGCGGTTGTTGGCGGACGAATAACAATTCCCAACCTGCATAAAGCCCTGCTCGTTAGCGGTCAGCATAAAAAAGACCCTGCACTAAAACTTAACAACATAAAAAGTATGAAGACAAAATTTATCACATTATTTTTT
>CAYNSF010000094.1:0-1531 GCA_964399855.1 uncultured Aureispira sp.
TCATACTGTAAAAGGTCTTGATATTCAGTTGCAAATGAAACTATAGTTTCATTTTTAAAATTTATTTTATCTTTGTTCTCATAAACTATTAAACAATCTTGTTGCTTATGTAGTTTGAAACAATACTTTTTATTTGTGATAGTCTTAGAAAGACAACAATAGCTGTAGCCATTATCATGAGAGTCGCTGCTACAGAAATTTTCTTTCATATCTGAGTCGCAAATTATACATTTTTCACCTAACATTTTTCACCTAAAATTTGTGCTAATATCATCTAAAATGCAATGTTGTTTTTAACAATTTTTTGATGCAACCAATGCTGATCTAAAGTAACATGATTTGCACGAACCCACTTTATCACACTACTAGAAAAATTTTCATTATAAATGTCATCAGCTAATCTAACAACAACTCCTTCTCGCTCGCCGCCGCAATTGGAAGGTTTTGAACAAAAATCCTCAACCAACTCTTGTAGTTCTTTGGTTGACATCGCAATACCATCAAACAATTCTGGCACAGTAGCTAGCCCAAACTCTTCAGCAAGATCTCGCACATCCTTCCATGAAGACCAATAGTTGGTTGTTAAATTTCTAACACCAAACAAAAGAAAATAATCAGGCAAAGATTGATATTCGATTGAGTGTTTTGCAAAACAAGCCTCTCCAAAAAGTTGGTATTTTTTGGAATTTTATATTTAATTCTAGCATTAATGCTCTTCACAACATCAATTGAAGAATGATTGGGAGATTGAGAATGAGAACGCGCAAAACAATTGTCTCTCTCGAAACAAAAATTTGAACCATCCATTTTTTCTGTAATTGCAATTCTTCTACGAACTAGTGTAGAAAAGTCTTTGTTGCGCCAGAGCTAAAAGGAATCGGTGGGGACCGCGCACATGCGCTTGATCATTGCAACTTGGCTTTGCTTCAGATCTTCAATAGTGGTGTCGTCGGCGGCTGCTACCAGTGCCGCGCGGGTGGCGTCGGCGGCGTAGGCGGCGGCGGCGGCGGCGTAGGCGGCTGCTACCAGTGCCGCGCGGGTGGCGTCGGCGGCGTAGGCGGCGTCGGCGGCGGCGATGGCTGCTGCCAGTGCCTCGCGGGCGATCCGGGAGGCGGCGTAGGCGGATTTTCGCTTCGCCGCCGCCGCTTCGCACACCTGATAAATTACCAGGCGTGCGGCTGCGAGCGTTCGCTCATCGACGATGGGTGCCAGCGCTGCGAGCACCTCGGCTGACTGTGTCAGCTCAATGCGAGGCAAGCGCAGCGTCGCAGGCAGCAGTGTGCGCACCGTCCAATCGACCACGATGTATGCACGCTCTCGCTCGACCTCGCGTGTGGACCGTGTACCCACGAGCAGGGGCAGCAACGGGCGCAACAGGCGATTGCGCAGGTGGGCAACGCGGAGTTTCTGCGTGCCCCCGAGGCACTGGGGCGGGAGAACGAGACATGAGCAGCTTTATTCCGCTGAGCGAATCGGTCATCGGCAAGCAGTTTTGCCAGTGGTGCGACGACTGGCGCACCATGCTGGCGAT
>CAYNSF010000094.1:1541-3631 GCA_964399855.1 uncultured Aureispira sp.
GTTCCATCGTTGTACGTATGCTGCGATCACTGGGCACGTGCATTGCGGCTGGTCGGTGTGCGGCTCTCCCGCGAGCCACGCGACGACCTCAAGCGCGCAGTGACCACCCTCCCACGAGCCATGTGCGCCGTGAGCTAGAGTCAGCGAGCCGAGCGCATCCAGACGCTCAGGGATTGGTGAGACTTTTTCAATAACTTCATCTTTCATCTTTGACATCTTGTATCTCCTTTTTTTTTGATTCGATTCTGCCCACACCACGTCAATATCTTCAAGCGACCACACTCTTGTATTTAGTTTGCGCTCCACAAGAAACACAACTATCATTTATAGTGCTAGTATTACAAATTAGACAATTCATTTCATTAAACCCAGCATTCCGTCTAAAAAGTTACTATGCCAAGTATGGTCTTTTTTATTTTTAGCAACAAAATCTTTTGTCGATCTAACTTTGCCAGAATTAATTTGATAAAGAATGGCGTCCCAAACCACAACTCCTACTTTTTCCAAATCTCTAATCGCCAAAGCAAATTCTTTTTTAGAATTAGTTTTTGACTGCAACTCTAGAACTAGAGCATCATGTTTTTTGCAAATCTCTACTAATTGACTTTTGATCTCGTCCATTCTATTGGTCGCATATGCTGACAACACCAACCTAGCATCATCATCATTGCCATGCAAGATACATAGCAGCAATTGACGATCAGAAACGACATTGCCAGTGAATCGGTGTAGATTGCAGTACGCCTCGCTTTTAACTTTAAAACGATTATAAGACTTCGCACCTGCGTCTAGTGCCTGTTGACGCACAACCACACCCTCGCTCTCTAAAGGTTTGAGAGTGTTTACCCATGCGACTAAACTATCCACATCCGAAAAATCAAATTCTTTAACTCGTTTAATACCGATGTCTAAAATATCATCACAAATATCTATCTCGATTCCTGATTTTAAATCACGGGCTCCTAACAAAGTCAATTCAAAATTAGAATAATTTACAACTATTCTATTCAAAGGTGTAGTCAGTTCAAAACAATAGGTTACAGTTTGATCTAAACGCGAACTAAATTGATCGAAAGAAACCTTATACTCTTCTAACAATGCTCTTTCGAGCAAAACACGAAAAGTTAATCCATTTGTACCAATTATATCAGCGTCTGGAGAACTTCTGGTAGCCACACACCAATCACCGTTAACGAAATCCCAGTTAACAATAATTAAAGTACCATCCATTTTTTCTTGAACTTTTACTCCTTTAGAAAAATCTACATTAACATTGTCTTGCCCGTAGTTGAAAAATCTATCAAAGGGATAAGCTATGATTACTGTTTCGCCAGGTGAATAATATTCATCAAGCTTGCCTTTCTCATCATGTGGAAATTCAGAACCATCTTGCTTAGCAATTATTAATCCCCGACATTCGCTAGCAAGCAAATCATCATTTTTCACTTCTACCATATCATAATTCAATGACACTTTCTTTTTACAAGAAGATAAAGAGCCGTACACGCCGTGCGAATCAGATAGGTCTTTAAAAGATTTGGAATTTAAATATTGTTGCACTTTTAGCATTATAATTGATGTCCCTAATTAGTTTTGCAAATTATCTTGAGCGTAAATAATAAACTTAATTCGTTTAGTTCAAAACAACCTGAGGCGCCAAAATCAGCGCTATTTGGAGAGTTTGCTTGGGAGAATCATAGAGAAGGCGAATTTGAGACAGGTATCTACACAAAAATAGAAAAAGATACTTGTTCAGATTAACAACAACATTTTTTAAGCAAACATATTGGTTTACCACTTGACGCCGCGCGTTTATTAATGAGGTTGATAAAAAAAACAACAGTGTAAATCTGTGCTGCCTCCACCTCCGCAAAAAAAACATTATATCGTGGAATTGTAGTTAGATCTAAAAAAGAACTTTCAAAATTGCTTAACATTAATGAGTCTAGTCTGCCAGACACAGGAGCAATCAAATACCCAAAATCGATTAAAATTGATAATGGACACTCCACCTCTTGGACAAATCAAAAAAAGATACCAAAAGATTTTTCAACTTATTATGGAAAATCTAAAAAAGGGTATGCGGTTAC
>CAYNSF010000094.1:3641-6161 GCA_964399855.1 uncultured Aureispira sp.
AATATAGATTCATTGCAGGTCCAGGAGGCTTGTATGATGTTAAAGGATTATCTAAATAGCACTTAGAAAAAGAAACTATTGGTCTTGAGCCAATAAAAATTAAAAAATTGAATGGCGAAAATATAAAAATCAATACAGCAAACTATATGTAGATATTTTATGCTTATTTTCTTTTTTAAATATTTCAATAAAGCGGCTTTTATTTGTTGATAATTTAAATAATCTTTCACCACTATGGGTATCAAATAATTCCACATATATTTCGTCACACCCAGCATATTCTTTAGCATAAAGGAGCTTTGATTGCTCGTATTTAAATAACCTAAAGACCATATACTGATTAGCAATACCCGCTGTAGTAGCTGCAAACATAGCTCCAAATACATCAGCGCATTTCTCACAATTACCACTAATTTTTGCATCACAAATAAAACAATTTATCATATTAAATTTAAAAAATACTCCAATTTATGAGCCACATTAATCAAATTTAATAGTTCTCTTTTGTCAACCCGCAAAGAATGTTCTATTCGTTTTCCAATATCGTTGATGAAAAAAGTTGCACATTTTGTTTTATGGTTCCACAAAATCAATACAGTTCTGCTACTATTCAATGAACGGAACGAAATATTAGCTCCATGTATATTAGATGTGTAACATTTATACGCTCCAAACTTATCAGCGCAGGATTTGCAATTTTGCGTAATTTCACACTCTTGTGCACAAAAAAAACATTTATTCATGATAGTAACGTGATTGTTTTTAGTTTGTTTATTAATTTATTTTGCGGCATGATTAGTATTGTCCCATCGTTTATTAGTGTTGTTTCATCGTTTATTAGCCTTAATTCTTGTGTTTGCGGATAATAGACAGCATACAAAACATTATCTAAGCCAAAACTAAAACCAATATAATCAAGATTATACTTCGAATCACAACACACACTATCTATCCACCACCACACACATAAATTCAGAGTTTTTGAACAAATTTGGCAATAATACTTTGAATCACTATGCTCGATAGCTTCAGAATTACAGAAAGGACAGACATTGTTCATGATAGTAACAATATAGTTTTCATTTTATCTATTAATTTATCTAGTGGTATTTCCAATTTTGTACCATCTGCTAATCTCAATTCCTGATCTGCCATATAATACTCAGCAACGTCTTTGTACTTTGTACTGAACTCAACAATACCACTGTTACCAATCCACCATACTGCTATATTTAGATTATTTGAACAAAATTTACAATAACTTTTATAGGAAAGTTCTTTTTGATAAGTTTTGGAATTGCAAAATGGGCAGGTTATCATGATAGTAGAAGTATTGTTTTTAACTTAGCAATGACTTTATCTGGTGGTATGATAAATGTTTCTTCGCGTTGTATTACTAATTTTTGCGTTTGCATATAATATTCAGCAACACACTCATCATGTGAATCAAAATAAATACGATCGGCGCTATCAGCCCACCACCAAGCCCACCACCATATATGAAAATTCATAAATTCGGAGCAAAATTTGCAATTATATTGCGATAACCTCCCTCCGGCTAGTTTGGCTTCGGAGTTGCAAAATGGACAAATATTATTCATAATAGTAACAATATAGTTTTGAGTTTATTAATAACTTGATCTTGCGAAATAACAAACATTGTCCCGTCTTTTAGTTTTAGACTTTGTATTCGCGGATTATAGGAAGCCATCCAACGACCATCATCTAAATCAAAATAAATACTCACAATACATTCGCCAATAGCGATCCAAGATACTTTTAAATCTAAGTCATCTGAACAAAATTCACAACAATCAAAATTTGATCACACAACAAGCACTTAATTTCTTCAACCATTTTCAATCACCAAACTTAAATGAATATATGCGCACAACATTAGATTGATTAGCGAAAATAAAAATGAATCATATGTTAAACCAACTCCTGCGCAAAATAATGCCAAGTAAAAAAACAATCCAAATTTAACATCAAAAATACTTTTGCTTTTCATAACCACCCTTATCTTTTATCTTATCCATCGTTGGTGAAGAGTCAATAATTTTAAAGTTTAAAAATTAAACCTCGAAATTAATTTTAAACGTTTTTCAAGCGCTGTCATGGATGGCTTGGCGGCGACCTTATGCCAATTGTTTAAACTTTAATCACAACCTATCCTCTTATGGCAAAATTGACTACCTCCAACACAGCCTAGCTTAGCCAGACTGACGCAATCCGCAAATCTAACAAGAGACCAACCACATGGATACAGATTGCTCACCCTAGATTAATCTTTATCAAATCTTTACAGTTAAAATGAGTGTGGATGTGGGTTATCTCATAAACCCTCTTAAAACTCAATTCTGTGCCAAATCCGCACCCTCGTCCGAAACCATCTCCAAATCCTGCTGGTTTTTAATGGGTTTCTATCTTTAATCTTATTAATAGCCTACAAAATACGAGAAGTAACGAAATTAGCCTCAAAAAACTGCGGAAAAAGAGGGGAGGAGGGGGCTTTCTCCG
>CAYNSF010000095.1:0-5936 GCA_964399855.1 uncultured Aureispira sp.
ACCGTTTGTAAACGCTTCTAAGCGTTTACAAACGGTTATAAGTACTTAAAAATAACTTATATTGCGTAAAGCAAAGTGTTGTGCGTCATTCTATTGGCGACCGTGCAACCAGTAACAGGACAGACAAAAACTAACAGACAAAAAATATAAAATGAATTATTGGGCAGTAGGAGCAGCACACGGTAACACAGACGTTTCAAATGACTTTTTAGACCAAGGTATTTGGTATGACGGTTATGCAGAGGACGGGGACGACAGAAACAGAAACACATTAAACGAAGTTGCAATTGGCGACTTAATTTTAATGAAATCAAGCTCAACAAAAGGAGCAAATCACTCAATAACATTTACAAAACTTAAAGGTGTTGGCAAAGTAATCAGCAAAGACGATTATCATTACTTTAAGGTTAAATGGTTTGACATTGATGAACTACCAATGGATTTTGACGGTATTTCTTATAGAAAAACAATTGAACCTTTAAGAGATGATGAAATGTTAGAGTTTGCTCAAAGTATAATCGAAAATGAAAAAAGAGAAATGATAATTGACCTACTCAAATACAAAAACCAAATCATTTTACAAGGTCCTCCAGGAACAGGAAAAACAAGACAAGCAAAACTGATTGCAGAAGAATTAACAAAACCAAGAACGGTTGGAAATCCTGAAAGTATTATTGACGATTTGGTTAAATCCTTCAATCCAAATGATGAAACAATAAAAACATCAAGAGAAAGTAAAGACAAGTTGCTATCAACTTTTTATGAGTTATTCCCAAAGGAAAACCTGAACAAGTTGACACTTCAAACCTATTGTGCAGGCAAAGGCGACAGAGATAATTTTTGTTGGTGGATTGAAAGAGGATTGAAACCTTTAGGTTATTACTTTCCCGGTAGTGCCAGAGCATACCTTATTTTTTGGAAAAAGGAATTAGAGGATTACAGCAAGCACGGTGTTGTAAAGGATATTGAGGACAATAGCGAAGCAATGAAAAAAGTTGCTGAGTTAATCTTTGAAGTTGTTCAGACAAAAAATACTGACAATGCAGTTCAGTATTTTGGTGACAGCTTTTTGTTAAAGCTACTCAATAGCTATTATCCTGACGAATACTTTCCAATAAATAGCGAGAGAATGATAGACAATGCTTTGAAAATATTCCAAGTGAATTATCAAGGCTTAAATGTTTTTGAAAAAAACCAAAAATTAAACCAAGTCTATATTGACAAGAAAAAGCAGTTAAACAGCCAAATAAATAGCTTTGAATTCGCAAGAATTTTATTTGATAAATTCAATATCAAAACAGGCGAAAGCATTGATGTGAAAACTGGAATAGTTGCCGAAGGTGAATTTGAAATCATACAATTTCACCCAGCATACTCTTATGAAGATTTTGTAAGGGGTATTGTTGCTGAAACAACTGAAAGCGGAAATGTATCATATCAAGTTGAGAACAAAATATTAGCTGATTTTGCCCAAAAAGCAACAGACAATCCAAATGGAAATTATGTTTTGATAATTGACGAAATAAACAGAGCCAATCTCCCTTCCGTTTTGGGCGAACTAATTTATGCTTTGGAATACAGGAATGAACCCGTTACATCAATGTATGAATATGAAGGTGAAAGAGAAATCACCTTACCCAAAAACCTCTATATCATTGGCACAATGAACACAGCAGACCGTTCGGTTGGGCATATTGATTATGCAATAAGACGAAGGTTTGCTTTTGTGGACATTTTGCCAGATGAAAATGTTATTCAAAATGTAATTGCAAAAACTTTGTTCAATGAAATAAAAACACTTTTCAGCAATGAATTTCTTTCACCTGACTTCAAAGCAAAAGATGTAATGATTGGACACAGTTATTTTCTTGTCAAAGACGAAAACGAATTGAGAATAAAATTAGAGTTTGAGATAAAACCAATCCTTCGAGAGTATTTGAAAGACGGAATATTTTTAGAAATCGCTAACGAAAAAATTGAATTATTGAATGTCTAAGTTACTTTTCAATAAGGCATTTTCAGAACACACCAATGAAGATATTTCTTCATTGGAAGTGCTTTCAGCATCATCAATCCTTTTTAAGCAACGTGAGGATTGCAAGTGTATTGAAATTACGCAAGACAGCACGAGCAAAAAACTCAATTCAAATTTTTATATCGGAACGGACTGGTTAAGCAAAAATGAGATAGCCGTTTATGTAGCACCCAAACTCAATGACGAAGCACAGCAGACTGATTATTTGAAAATGTTTTTTTCTTGTTTGCGGCATTCGGATGTTGCCACTTACACAAAAAAATTATACGAAATAAAATTTGAAGAACCATATATTGAGATTGAACAGAAACAAGATTTATTAACTCCTCTTTTAGTGGTTCAATTCTTACAAATAGTAAAGACCATTGTTAGAAAGGGCTTAAAAAAATCCTACTATAAAGTTGAACACAACTTAAATGCAAAAATAAAAGGAAAGGTTTTGGTTGCTCAAACACTAAAACAGAACATCATTAAAAACAAGCCGACAAAAACATTTTGCCAGTATGATGAATTTGGTTTTAATTCCATTGAAAACAGAATACTAAAACGAACTTTAGTTTTCGTTCAAAAATACCTTGCCCTATTTCCCGATTATTCAAAACTGGCTTCGCCAGTCATCAATTATTGCCTACCAGCTTTTCACGAAGTTGACGAAAATATTGACTTGAAAACTTTGAAAGGAATTACTCACAACTCATTTTACAAAGAATACAAAGAGGCACTTCATATTTCATCACTCATATTGAAACGGTTTGGTTACAACATCAAAGAGATTGACACACTCAACAACAAGACAGTAAAAGTTCCACCGTTTTGGATTGATATGCCAAAACTTTTTGAGTTATATGTTTTGGGTATGCTCAAAGACAAGTATTTCAATAGTATAAAATTTCAAATTCAAGGCACATACGGACAACCCGATTTTGTTTTTGTAAGCGACAATGTGAAAATGATAATTGACACGAAATACAAACGGAAATATCAGCAAGAAAAATATCAAGCAGAGGACATCAGACAATTAAGCGGATATGCAAGAGACACGAAAGTTTTATCAAAATTAGGTTACATAACAGCAGAGGAACAAGACAAAGTAATTGACTGTTTAATTATCTATCCCGACCAAACAGCATCTGACAAATTAGCTGACGACTTAAAAGAGAAACAGATTAGTGGCTTTACAAGATTTTATAAAATGGCTATTAAATTACCAGTAATCAGTAACTAAAATGGACGGACAACTGCACGACAGAAGAGAAGAACGAACGCACAACATGCGTTTGGCGTCATGCGGGGTAACGTGCTTAAATTCAAGTTCAGTTTTTCAATTGGAGTTTTGTGGTAGGTTGAAGCTTTTGAGTTTTTAAAGTCGCTTGACATAAAGCATTCAAACAAAATACTTTTTATCATACGAAAAGCTCAACAGAAAAATGACCCTGAACTTTTCAAAAAATTGACAGGCGAAATTTGGGAATTTCGGACATTGTATCAAGGACTTCAATACAGAATGTTAGCGTTTTGTGACAAAACCGATAATAAAAACACGTTGGTTATTTCAACTCACGGATTTGTGAAGAAACAAAGTAAAGTACCTGAAAATGAAATTTCCAAAGCAGAATCACAACGAAAAAAATATTTTCATGACAAATCAAAAAAGTAGAAAATGAAGACATACACATTAGACGAAGTAACCGACAAAATAATTGGCAAGAAAGGAACGCCCAAAAGAGACAAGTTTGAATATGAACTTCAAATGGACTTAATAGGTAAAGCAATTAAAGAAAGTAGACAAGAACGTAATTTGACACAAGAACAATTGGGCGAATTAGTCGGTGTTCAGAAAGCACAAATTTCACGACTTGAAAGCAATGCAAGCAATGTAACCATAGACACATTAATGAAAGTTTTTACCGCTTTGAAAGCAAAAGTGAAATTGCAAGTTGAATTGCCAAACGCAAAATTTAATGTGGCGAGATAAAACCACAGCTAACAGGTGCATTGGCAATAGCAGGGGGTGACGTGCAAACCATTGGCTACAGTTTGCTATCAGCTTCAGTTCCAGCTTGACATTAATAATTTAGCTTTTGTACCTATCTTCATCTTCGGTTTTCAATCGGCGGTAGTTCGGACAGACGATTTTCAAATGCCCTGCCAATGCTTTACCGTAAGCAGTAATAGTATGACCGACCAACAAGCCATCGAACTTATAGAAAAGGAATTCAAGGGCAAGACACTTGGAGTAACGGAGCAGTATCTTGAAATTCATAGTCCAATCTATGCTGACAACAAACTAAAAGTTGACCGCATTGACCGTGACAGAAAAGACGAACTAATTATCGCATACTTGCCTGTGCTTGACGAGAAGTTTTATTTCGCAGTTTACATTGATACAAAGACAAACGAAGTAACAGGTGTTGGAACAGAAGCATATCATAGAGTTTATTTCAGAGCGACATCAGAAACTTTATCCGCAGACGAATTAAAAGCAATGACAAGATTGACACCAACAGAATTTTGGAATAAAGGCGACCTTAGAAAAACTGGAAAGTCAAGTCATATTTTTAGCAATTTCCAGATCCTGCCTAATCCTGAGCCAGACGAGTTTGAAGATAAATTAAAAAAACTACTTGATTTTTTGGAGCAAGACAAATACGGAATAAAACAACTTGTGGACAATGCAAATGGTTATATTCAAGTTGCTATGGACATTCATAATGCAAACGGAATGATTGGCGGACCCAATATTGACACGGACGACATAAGAAGAATGAACGACTTAGGACTATCAATAAACTTTGACCTGTATGTGGGCGGGAACAGCTTTAAGGACTAAAACTACTACTGCTAAGGGGTTGGCGTCAGGCGGGCTGACGTTCAACCGTGAAAGTTCCTGCGGACTTTCCCGCCCGAACGCCAGGCCCAAAACCGTTACACCAATTTTATGAGCGACATCTTCACAGACAACATCTATCCACACAAAGGGGAAATAAAAGACCACTTCAAGAACTTTTATGATACTGTGTTTATCGCTTTATTGCCGTTCTTTCAAGTTGACAGACAACCGACAGACAAGACGAATTTTAAGAAATCAAAACAAATAACTTACGAAGAAGCAAAACAGGAGATTGAAATCCTCAAAGACATTCCACCTTTCAACGCAAACATTTTCAGTTACTCAAACAAAGACTATCCATCTGACGAAGAAATCTTTGAAACTGGAAAAGTAATCACATGGGAAACAATAATCAAAGGTGCTGAACTTACAGACTACTCAGAACTAAACAAAGCATTAAAAACTTCAATTGGTGCGTTAAGACAAATTTTTAGGAAACCTGAACTCACTAAAAAACTAAACGACTTTACAGACAGCCGAAATATATGGCATCCGACAGAGGGCGGTTTTGACACGCTTTCAAAAGTTGCGATTTATAAAACTTTCAAACTTCTTGAAAAAAATCAAATCGTTGTAACGGACGAGTTTTACGAAACGACATCAATTTTAGAACTTGACAAACTTACTGACTTTGAATTTTCTGAAAAAGTTAATTACAAAGACTACTATTTATATTCGTCAGACAAAGAAGTTTTATTTACTATTGAGTGGGACAGTTTTTTCTTTCTCATCGCAACAGACAGCGAAAAAATGAAGAAAATAAGTGAAGAAAGTTTGTTTGAGGGTTTTCTTTGCAATGACAAAACTCAACACGAATGGGACTACAAAGAAGGCGAATTTCAAGAATTATTGGACATAGAAGAAAAACAAAAGTTGTTGGCTTCACAATCACCGACACAAAAACAATGGTGGAAATTTTGGACATAACACTAACAGACGAAAGAAAAACTGGTGCCAATAACTAAGCTTTCGTTTCGTCCGCAGGACGGGAAATGAAAGCGCTGTTGAACG
>CAYNSF010000096.1:0-5608 GCA_964399855.1 uncultured Aureispira sp.
TAAGGGAGCCAATGCGATAGCTAATCTGAGATGCCTTTATAAGAGCAATACTTGGGATATACTGGAGAAAATTGTTAATGCAGCCGCTTAGTGCAATTTGTTATACACACAACTAAACGACATTGCATTGAGAATTGATAAATAATACGTACTTTTGTAGTATCGAATCATATTGTATTGCAAATAAATAGCTTTGGTATAGGAGTAGTTGTTGATTATATGAAATTAAAATGGAAAATTGTATTACTTTTCTTTTTGTACTTTGGTGTAGCTGAAGCACAAGAACCATTTGAATGTAAAGGTCAATACTACCTTAGTCTGACAAGATCCGGCGCACAAAGTTCAGGATTGTATGAAGTAAAAATAGATCCTGACGGTACTTCTATCTACCTTGATACCATATCAGCATCGATAGGCCTTGTGATCAATGCCATGGGATACCGTATCACGGATAACTTGATTTATGGTATGGATCCAAATACGGCCATGCTCAGGAAAGTGGGCAGAGACGGTGTAGCCGTTGATTTGGGTATTCCTGCGGGTATTCCGCTTGGTATATTATATTATTCTGGCGATGTAACACCTGACGGGAGATACCTGATATTGATCGGACTTAGTGGCAGGAATCCGCAGATTGTAAAGATTGACCTTGAATCTCCGAATTACCAGTGTAGTTTTGTGCCGATACAGGCCAATTCGGTTAGTATCCTTGATGTTGCTTTTGACCCATTTACAGGTATTTTATACGGACACGACTCTTCGAGGAAGCGTTTGGCAACGATCGATCCAGATACAGGTATCATCAATTTTGAATTCGTGCATCAACCACAAGTAGATCAATTGGGAGCGTTGTTTTTTGATTCTTTTGGCAATCTATTTGGCTATGGTGCATATAATACCACTACACAGGATAAATTCGTTTCAGTAGATAAACAAACTGGAGAGATAACGCTTTTGGGTAAAGGGCCGATTTCTTCTGGTCAAGACGGCTGCTCCTGTCCATATACTATCCAACTACAAAAAACGGTAACACCAGATACAGCATTGGATTGTACAGAAGTGGTATATTCATTCATCTTGAGTAATCTATCTGGAGCTACGCGAACAGATATTTTCTTCGAAGATCATTTGCCTGATGTTTTAACAATAAAGAAGATATTACACAATCCCTATGGTGGTCGAGTCAGTTTGTCCAAAAATACGATTCGGATTGATGATATGGAAGTTGGCGTTGGAATAGACACGATACAACTACTTGTTTCGATAGACAAAGGAGCAAATGGACTATATAATAATCAGGCTGTTTTGGGAGGATTGCCTCTATCACTCGGAGCGATTACATATTCTGACAATCCATATACATTTATAGAAAAAGATAGTACACCATTATTTGTAATACCCGTAGATTTGAGTTTGATAGAAAATGACCAAATAGCATGTCATGGCGATTCTGTTTTAGTTGATATCCGAAATATTCAATATAATATCTTATGGCATGACGGAGATACAATGCGCATTAAATGGCTCCATAGTCCCGAAAGATATCAATTGGAGGTTTCGAATGCTTGTGGAAATGAATTATTCGATATTCAGGTATATGAATATGAATTAGACTTAAATATTCTTGAAGATACGGTTGTTGTAGAGATTGGTCAGTTTGCGGATTTTCATAGTCATACAAAAGCGGATAATTCTGGTCTGCAATATCGATGGTATTATTTTACAGAAAATCCAGATGTAGATTGTTCGGATTGCCCAGATTCATCAGTTCGGCCGTTATTTGATGGATATTATTATTTAAGTGTAGTTGACGAAGAAGGATGTACTTCATTGGATAGTGTATATGTGCGAGTTGTATGGGATGGAGAAATTTTTGCTCCCAATATTATAAGTGCAAATAGAGATGGAAATAATGATGTTTTTTATTTGAGTGGAAATGTATTGGCAGCTTATGGAAATTATCTTGTAGTATATGACCGATGGGGAAATAAAGTGTACGAAACATCAAATTTTGAACTCAATGATGCTGGATCAGGTTGGAATGGTGAGTTTCATGGTCGTCCGGTCGTTGATGGAGTCTATACGTGGGTTGCGGAGATAGAGTATATAGATAAGAGTATCAGAGTAGTTTCGGGTGATGTTACAGTGGTAAGGTAGATTTAGTTAAAGGAGTTTTGTTACGATAATATAAGAGCAAAAACTTTATTAGATTAGAATTGGTCAAACCAGATATTTAACTATTTTTTTTAATATATGATATTTTTATTCGATTTAATTACCTACGAAATAAAAAATAGATTTATCTTTGCGCTCCAATTCAGGAAATATAAATTTAGGTAAAATGAATTTAATAGATTACGTACACGAGCAAGTATCATTAAAGCAAGATTTTCCGGCATTCAGACCGGGCGATAACGTAGCAGTTAACTATAAAATCATAGAAGGAACAAAGGAGAGGATCCAGGTTTTTCGTGGTGATGTTATACAAATCAACGGCATAGGAGCGACAAAAACTTTTACAGTTAGAAAAATTTCTAACGGAGTAGGAGTAGAACGTATTTTTCCATTTTCATCTCCAGCTATTTCAAGTATTGAAGTGTTGAAAAGAGGAAAAGTAAGAAGAGCGAAGTTGTTCTATCTAAGAGGTCTTACCGGTAAAAAGGCTAAGATTAAAGAGAGAAGACACGTTTCAAATAAATAGTTTCATAATTTTAAGTATTTGGAGGGAGACAGTTTTACTGTTCTCCCTTTTTTAGTTGGAGGGTTAGATACGATGAAATTATAGAAATATAAAACATCTTTTTTCTTTATGAATAAACTACCTATTCTACTATTTATGGCTCGATAACTTTAGTATAATTTTATGGGGCTGTAATGTTCGGATTATTCAGGATGGCAAATTGGTTGGACTACAAATAAACTTCAATTCCATTTTTAAATCATTTTACAATGATTAATGTATTAGTATAATTTCAAATATATCCTATTTGTTATCACAAAGATGTAAATTTTATATACCTGAAATACAGGTATATATATATGTTTGTAAAAAATATATAAATTTTATGTTTTTATTGTGTACTTGCAATATACAAGAATCCATACCTTTGTGGTTAAATTATTTTGTAAACCAAAACTCAATCACATGAAATTAATTTTTTTAAAATCGAAAAAAATAGTAAAAAAAGGGATACAGGGAGTTGTATCTGTCTTTTTGATGCTGTTTTTAGTGCTGGGTTTCGACCAGGAAGCCAGTGCACAAAGTTTAACTGCTGGAAGTGGTATATCACCGAATTCTGAAGTAAACCATATCGCTGGAAAACTTGGAATTAAAGTCTATGCATTCAACAGTTGGAAGGAATCAACTGTAAAGGATGTGCTTAGACAAAAACACAACCAGACAGGAGAAATTTCATTAATAGACCGATATAAGCGTGTCTATTATGAATTGGTAATGAAGGAGATGTCATTAGATGTTGCTCCCCAGTTGGCTACGATTCAAATGTTGACAGTAGCCAGAAAGAAAATCAATGATACGGGCATTACGGATGCAGTAGCAAGAAGTGTTTATAATGATCTGATTGGCTCATTCTAATCACTAAGACAAATTAATAATTTATTATAAACTAAATTTAGACATATATGAATACAATATGTAAACAATATATTGGGGACAGTGGTCTGTCTTCTCTTTTATACTCCACCAGGAAAATAGGTAGTTTTATTTTGGTGATGTTTATTCTGTTAGGAATATCAACTCTTTCCAATGCTCAGACTTGGAAGTTGAGAATGTATGATTCATTTGGAGACGGTTGGAATGGTAGTACGATTAATGTAACTATTGGTGGTGTAACAACATCACATACTTTGCTTGCTGGAGATTTTGAAGAAGTGGATTTAGGGGTCATTCCAACAGGAACTGTTGTATCAGTTGCAAAAGGTACTATAGGTAGTTTTACAGGAGAACCATCGTTTGGTATATTAGCACCAAATAATTTATTAAAAGTATTTACAATCAATAGCACAGTATCTGGTGTATTTACTGGTTTTGGTGCTGCTTGGACTCCGTTTAACTTCACAACGATTGATGCGGACTTACCGGGAGATGGGTGTTCTTTTGGTCTGAATATAACAGACGTTTTCGGAGACGGATGGAATGGAGCAGGAATGAGTGTGACTCTTGATGGAAATGTGTACTATGCAACAATATTTTCTGGAGGAGGAACTGGAGGAGATATATCGGCAGATCATAGCTTTACATTGAATTATGGTAATACGCCAGTGGAAATTAATTTGTTGTCAGTTGGTACATGGGCATCAGAATTGCGATGGGAAATTACCGAGCCGGCACCCAATACGTTCTGCACTACCGGGATATGTTCATGGACGGCAGGTGCTCCAACAGTGGGCGTTAAGTATGATGGAAATGTAAGCTGTCCAGGTTCAGGTCCTGGTCCTGGACCAGGAGGAGGGCAATGTCTTATGGTATGTAACAGTGATATGGTTGTAACTTTACCGAGCGGTTATTGTACTGCAAATGTTAATTACTTAGTTACGATGGTAGGTGATTGTTCTTCAAGTCGCTTAGTTTCTCAACCTACAAGTTTAACCCAAAATGTCGGTGCAGCTAATCTTGATAATGGAATAGATTGTTCTAATGCAGCTGGAGGTACACAGGGTGTGAATCGACATTTTAGAGCGTATCCAGGACAGTCTGGTGATTATACGATTAATTCTGTAGAAGTAGGTGCTTTTAATTCAAATTATGGCGGTATTGTAGAAATGCAGATATATGTTTATACTTATACAGGTGCTATTGGTGGAGCTAATTTGGACTTAGGATTGATGACATTGGTAGGGCAATCCGCATTGACTACTATCCCCTTTGGTAAGTCAATTATCAACTTGACTACACCTGTTGTGATACCTTCAGGTACAAGTTTTGTTGTTGAGCAAAGAAGACCAAATACTGGTAATGCAGCTTGGTCAACAGGAGTTTCTTATAGTGGTCAGACTCACCCTTCATATCTCATGTCTGATGTTTGTGGTGCACCTACTCCTACAAGTTATGCTTCTTTAGGTATAGGACAGTATCACTTAATTCAAACAGTGATCGGAGAAGTAACAATTCTTTCTGTTGGAGCTCCAGAAATAATTCAAACAGAAGGTTTACCTTCAGGTGCTGAATTCCCAGTTGGAACGACAACAAACTGTTTTGAAATGGTTGATGGCGATGGTAATGTTTTAGATCAGTGTTGTTTTGATGTCACTGTTAATCCTCAACCAAATCCGACAAAGAGTTTGGTATGTAATGATCAACTATTTATATCTATAGATGAGAATTGCCAAGTGAGTTTGAATGCAGATATGTTCTTAGAGGGAGGACCTTATGCATGTTATGATAATTACCAAATTTTGGTTTGGCCATTTATGGCAGAATACCTTAAATATGCGATTCCACAAAATACACCAATAAACATTCCAATAGGCGAGCACATGTTCGAGATCATCGATCCAGTTACAGGTAACAGATGTTGGGGTAGCTTTACAATTGAAGATAAGTTGGCACCTATATTAGACTGTAACTGTCAAGATGAGGATATCATCA
>CAYNSF010000097.1:0-5407 GCA_964399855.1 uncultured Aureispira sp.
TCGCCAATCATATTGATTATCATGTAAGGTGTAACCTCTGAAAGTCCCGATATGTTCAATACATCCGTAACAGGTTGCGGGCTGAAGCGTATATGTTCTTCATTAATATGGCTTTCTGTTCCTGAAATACACCCTTCCCGAATCTCCTCTTTATTACGACATCCTATTGCGTTTCCACTAACACCCAATCTAAAATCGGGATTATCTAAGTTCCTGCATATAATGTCAACAGAGCACCAGCTTAAATTTTTATTTGTTGAAATATCTAACCATTTTAATTTTGTTAATGAATTGAGCGGAGTAATATCCTGGAGTTGAGGAGAGAAAAGAATTGATAATTTTTCAGGATTAATACTACCAATTGAATCTATGTTACCTACAATATCAAGTACAACTTCCTCAACATAAGATAAATTATGTCCAGAAAAATCATCTAAATACGTTTCAAGTAAAGTTAGACGTTGGCAATATTCGGCACCTAATCCTTTTAAAGTTTTTAATGTTTTGGATGTAATCACTAACCAATTTACAGAGTCTAAAGCAAACCCTTCTAAACTAATCAAAACATTATTTTCAACTAATGAAATTGTTTTGGAATGTCTTAATTTAGACAACGCTTTTATATCGGAAAGGCTATCATTTTTTGTTAATGATAGGTATCCACATCTTTCCAAGTTATCTAATCCATTAAGTTTAGAGATTGCTGTATTTCGAATGATTAATGAACCAATATTTTTTAAATTTCCAAGTGCCGTTAAATCTTTCACATTTGAAGTGAATATTTTGATGCTTTCCAAATCGGTGCAATCTGGATATAAAATAGAGAAACTATCCAATTGTGATTGACGAAGTATAGTATCATTTTGCATGACGCATCTTATCTGCCCGGATAAGGAAAAATTAGTGAGAATGAAAATGATTATATATAAAATATTATTAAATTTCATTTGAATTATTGTAATGATTCATTGTTGTCCGATAAAATTTTAATGATCCATCGCTTTATTGCCAGTGACAACACAGTGAGAGATCTCATCTATTTGTCCAAAAAAATCTTTTTAACACTTTGTGTTTCATAAGTATTAAATTTTGTGTAAAGATACAAGAATATTTGTTGATTAAATACAAATATGTAATAAGATATTAAAAAAGTATCTGGTTTAACAATAGTGTGACACCAGTTACATTTTTTTTATGATAAAAGATAGGGTTTTTATGGTTGAATTTTGATTTTTATGCTATACAACCTTTGTTCTGAAAATAGTTTTTTCTAATAAATTCATAATCGGTTTGTTTTATTTCTCAGTACTAAATCGTTATTAAAGTAGCTATTTATAAGGGTTTCACACAAATTGATATTTAAAAAATTTGTATATTATTTTTAAAAATGTATTTTTGCACTTTGTTTTTCCATAATATTTATCGAAACGTTATAAATCAGGGCTTATCAAAACGAAATTCTACGGACATGGGAAACTGTTGCTCTCGGGCGAGTATGCAGTATTGGACGGTGCAAAAGCGTTGGGTTTACCTACCAAATTGGGACAAAGCTTAACGGTAAAAAGAACTACAAGCACCGACATCATTTGGGAAAGCTACGACATGAACGGTAAACTCTGGTTTGCAGCAGATATTTCATTGTTCGATTTTTCCGCCGTTAAGACGAACAATGTTGAGATTTCGGATTTTCTCCAAAAACTACTCAAAAATGCCGTAAGACTTAATTCTGAATTTCTTTCTCAATGGAACGGATTTAAAATCGAGACCAGACTCGAATTTCCACTTGAATGGGGTATTGGTTCCAGCAGTACGTTGATATATCTTGTAGCAGAATGGGCAGAAGTCAATCCATTGATGCTTTACTTCAAAACAGAAGATGGTTCAGGTTATGACGTGGCTTGTGCATTTGCTGATGGCCCGGTCGTATATGTTAATTCTGAAGATGAAGTTTCTTATACAGAGGTCGATTTCGACCCTAAGTTTAAGGATAGCCTCTTTTTTATCTATACTGGCAATAAGCAGGATACCAAAGCCGGCATCCGTGACTACATCAAAGCCGTAAAGAAAAAGCCCGCATTGGTTAAGGAAATTACACAGATCACAGAAGATATACTGAAAGCCGATAAATTATCAACTTTTGAAAAATTGATTGATAAACACGAATCACTGATAGCCGAACATACGGGATTTGATAGAGTACAGAAAAAGCTATTCAGCGACTACGACGGTGTTATTAAATCGCTGGGCGCATGGGGAGGAGACTTCATCCTTGCCACTTCTACCAAAGGACTTGATAGTGTGAAGTCTTATTTTGAAAGTAAAGGGCTGAAAACGGTCATTCCTTACAAGGATATGGTACTTTAATCGGAATTTATTCAACAGTTCAAAGTCAATACTTTTTTTTGATTGAATTTGATTGTACCTGAGTGGTTACTATGCTTACTGTTGAAAAGATGTTTATCTTTGTAAAGTCAGTGCATTCATGTCATATTTGATATCACACAATAAAAGACCTACAGCAGGTACACTCCAATCTTGAGTAAGTCTGCAGCGATTTTCCAGAGCATTTTTGACTTCGTCCAATGTGACTTTACCTCGGGATACTTGTAGGCACATGCCGACTATCAGCCGTATCATACCACGTAGAAACCGATCCGACGTTACTTTATATATATATGTATTACCTTCTTTTGTCCAAATACTTTCAGTAAGTTTGCAATTCATAGTATGTACATCAGAATGTAATTTGCAAAAGGTAGTAAAATCAGTATATTCAAGTAAGATATTTGCAGCAGCATTTAGCTTATCGAGATTAGGTTCTTCATAGTAATAATAATAGGAATACGGCTTAAATGGTGACTTCGCCGTATGTAAATGATATTCATAAGACCGGGATACCGCATCAAAACGGGCATGAGCCTGTTCGGTAACGGGGATGATCTCATGTATGGCTATATCGCTTGGCAATAGCTTATTAGCACGATAAGCCAAGTTTTCTATATCGATTCCATGCGGCAAGTCAACGTGTGCGACATAATTTTGAGCGTGAACACCGGTATCCGTTCGACCGCAACCGACGATAGCTACTTGCGTTCTGACCAACGTAGTCAATACATCTTCAATCGTACTTTGGATTGTCTTAGTATTTGGATCTGGTTGTGATTGCCAACCATTATAAGCAGTACCACAATAAGAGAGCCATATAAAGTATCTGTTCAATGCGAGATATAGTTTTGTTATGATAAAAAATCCAATACTTTTTCTGGTGGACGTGCTATAATTGCTTTACCGCCTTTTACGACAATAGGCCTTTCGATTAATATAGGATACTCCACCATTGCATCTATACATTGGTCATCGGTTAGCACTTTATCTTTATATTTTTCCTTAAAGATAGGTTCATTTGTACGTATGAGATCAATAGGTTTTATTTCAAGCATAACTAAAAGTGCCAATATCTCTGCTTTCGTAGGAGGATTTTTTAGATATTCCACGATTTCAGGATCACCACCTTGTTCTCGAATGATATCAAGCGTACAACGACTTTTACTACAACGGGTATTGTGATATATTTTCATATAAAATAAAAGTATTAAGAAAAGTTCATTTTTTTGATTGAAATTGAATGTATCTGAGTAGTTACGTATTATGTTAAAAAAAATATTCGTTATATATTAATATATGTGTCCTATCAGTTCAATCCATGCGCTTCAAAGTCCTTCATGACATCTGTCAAAACCTGTACACCTTCCAATGACATCGCATTATATATAGAAGCTCTAAATCCACCCACAGAGCGGTGTCCCGCTAATCCTACACAACCAGCCTTTTTACAAGCATCCAAAAAAGCGTCGGTCTGTTCGGTATTATGTAAATGAAAACTAACATTCATATCAGATCTATCTTCCTTTGCTACCGGGCAATAGAAAAGGCTATTTCTATCAATTTCATCATAAAGGAGTTTAGATTTTTGAGTATTCTGTTCTTGAATAGCAGTGACACCACCATTATTGAGTAACCAGCGTAGCGTCAGCATTGAAACATAAATAGGAAATACGGGCGGAGTATTGTACATAGACTCTCCTTTAATGTGGTTATTGTAGTCCAGCATGGCACCAAGCGTTCCCGGCTTTTTATGTAGTGCCGATTTACGAACGATGACCAATGTAGTTCCAGCAGGACCCATATTTTTTTGTGCTCCGGCATATATAAGGTCATATCTATCTATATCAATGGGTCTGCTAAATATATCCGAAGACATATCACAAACTAATGGAATATCTGTTTCAGGAAATGTTTTGTATTGAGTTCCGTAAATTGTATTATTACTTGTTATATGTAAATATTTGTAGGCGGAATCTATAGCGAAATCCTTGGGTATGTAATTGAAGTTTTTGTCTTTCGACGAAGCAATGACCTCGACTTGACCAAATACTTTTCCGTCATTAATAGCTTTAGATGCCCATGTTCCAGTATCGACATAAGCAGCTTTTTCATCATTGTTCAATAAATTTAATGGTATCAAAGAAAACTGGGTGCTGGCTCCACCACTCAAAAATAACACTTCATGGTCACTACCTATATGTAATAGTTGTTTGACTAATGCCCGAGCTTCATCCATGACAGCTATGAATTCTTTTGATCTGTGCGAGATCTCTAAAAGTGATAAGCCTGTTCCGGCAAATTCAAGGACGGCTTGTGCTGCTGCTTCGATTACTTCCTTTGGCAATATTGCAGGCCCTGCATAAAAATTGTATTTCATTATAAATATGGTATCTGTAAAAACTTTGAGTTACAAAGGTCATCATTTTTTTTGAATTAAAGAAGCAATGTAGCCATGGTAATGAAATCAATTGCTACTGCGATATGACTGATGCATATAAAATATCCGTATTGTAACTGAATGTCATTGGCAACATCGTGAGAGTTCTCGATTTGTTATAAAATCTTTTTTATCGGACAATCGTGATTTATAATGTATCAGATACCAAATGCCATAAGTTGTTGTTATTTATGTAGAATGTTGAACTAATGACTTAATACTTTTGTTATTTCATCATCTTTTGTCGCATTCTTTTAGCGTGATAATGCTCTTAGTAGAATAGTTCGTATCAGGTTTTAAGTGAACAAAAATATTATAGTATATTTTTTTATTTTTTGATTTGTCGATAACTGATTGTGAATTAATGTGTTTTACATATAGATAAAGATATGTGAAAATAACACAGAAAAAACCTATCAAAAAGTTTGTTGGATAGATGGTGGTTGTATTACCTTTGCGGTCCCAAACGAGGGAGAGGCGTAAGGAGTTGGAGAGGAGATAGAAGGAGTAGAGAAGAAGTAGAGAAGAAGGGAGAGAGGTTAAAAATATTTTTAAAAAACATTTAGAAATATTTGGTGGGAATAA
>CAYNSF010000098.1:0-5196 GCA_964399855.1 uncultured Aureispira sp.
GCGGTTATCGGCAGACGGAATACTAATTCCCAACCTGCATAAAGCCCTGCTCGTTATAAGCAATGGTAACGGACAGCGGCACATACAGACAGGCGGACGACAAAGACCGAAGCACGAGTTGGGCGACACACGACCCGACACGCAGAGATTTAATTTTTGCCCCACGCACATTTTTTTGTTTTTCTGCCACCGCACAAGTGGCACATTTGGTTTTGCCCGACACACGAGCCAACGCTTCGCAAAACCAAAAGAGCCACTTTTTTGCCAACCCACCCGAGAATATTCTGAATTTTAAATTGACTGATAGATGCGACTAATACAAAACAATCCTTACAGGACAGTGGGTTTGCTTGTCGGAGCAACGGCAAGAGAACAGGAACGGCAGGTAAAACGCCTGAAACAATTTATTGAAGCCGAGCAAGACCCGCAAGACGATTTTAGTTTTCCGACACTTGGAAACTTACATCGAACGCTTGACAGTGTTACGGAAGCCGCATCAAAACTGAACCTTGACAGCGACAAGATAAATGCCGCCTTGTTTTGGTTTTACAAAGGAAACGCCATTGTGGACGAACCTGCTTTTGAAGCCATAAAAGAAGCCGACTTAGACCAAGTGCTAAACTTGTGGACAAAACTCACAACCAACGGAGAAGTAAGCCAACGCAACGCTTCGGCTTACAGCAATCTTTCTACATTGTATTTAAGCGGAGTTTTAGACGGAACAAACACCGATGAAGCCATTTTGGAACAAGGCGTTTCGTTAAAACTGAAATTTTTAGAAAGCGATTTTGTAAAAGATTTCAAGGCATTGGCAACCGATGAAACATACAAAACCAATAAAAAGGAATTGCAACTTTTGTTTCTCAATCAACTTCAATCAGAGATTGAAAGCAAGAAAAAAGTTTCATCAAGCACGTTTCTTGAAATACTGACTAAACAAACGTTTTCAGCCAAAGAAGATTTTCTGAAAGCTTTTGTGCAAAAGCCGATTGAACAAATTGAGCAGAAAATAGAAACGGCAAAAAACAAGCGAAAAGCAAGCAAAGCCAATGCAGCAAAAGCAGGACAAGAATTATTTACAGCAACCGCAAACGACCTGACACAGCTAAAAAGCATTGTTGGCACAAGCGATATAAAATACACTTCCATTGTCGATAAAATAGCTAACGAAATTCTGCAATGCAGCATTGATTATTTTAATGACAGCCAAGAAAAAGACAGCAGTTCAGATTATGCCGACACTGCAATGAAATTGGCAAAACAGGCACAAGGTATTGCTGTTGGTAATCTTACAAAAGATAGAGTTAAAGACAGTATCAATACGCTTGAAGAAATGAAAGACAGAGAAATTTCACAAGCGATACAAGCGTTGAAATCTATCAAAGATGCGTATGAAACCAACAAAGCCAAAATAGAAAATGAAGTAAGGAGAATGCCTTTGGGCTATAATCAATCTATAAATTGGAGTAAAGTAAATCAGATGATTGAAAACTCTCTTAATTGGGACAAGGTTGTAGAGTTAATTCAACGAGTTATTCCACCACAAAATATTGATAAAATCAAAAACGTAAAAAATCAAACAACCTTAAATGAATACAAAAGTTTGGTAACATTCGTAATGAGTAAACTTAGCTATTTACAAAAAAACAAAGTTAGATATATCAGTTATTGGGAAGCTCAAGGAAGTGTTGCTATGCCAACTTCGGGTGATATAGAAAAAATACCTGATTGGGTTAAATGGGTTGGCGGAATAATCCTACTCATAATTCTTATCAGAGCGTGTAATTAAAAACTCATCAAAAAATGAAACGAATAACAATATCAATATTTCTTTTGGCAAGCGTTTCCGCTTTTGCTCAAACAGAAACCTTAACCAAAGAAGATTTGGGAAAGGAATTGCAACCTTTGAAAACAGGTATTCAGGCATTGCAAAACGAAAACAGTAAACTGAAAATAGAAGTTGATAATTTGAAAACACAAATTCAAAGTGCCAATAAAAGTATAGACAGTTTGCAAAACCAAACACAAGCCAACAGCGATTCCATTGCACAAACAGCAAAAGAATTGGGCGTAAAAATTTCGGCAACGGAAACAAACACCAATCAAAAAATTTCGGAAGTGGATAAATCGTTAAGCAAAAATTCGCTTTATGGAATTATCGGTGTGCTTTCAGCCATTTTGCTTTCGGGGCTTTTGTATTGGCTGTTGAACAAAAAACAGAAATCTGACAAAACAGATATGATTGACCAATTGAGCAAAACGAAAACTTCCATTGAAGAAAGTTTGGTAAAGGAATTTGGCAAACAAACCGATTTAATTGAAAGTGAATTGCAGTTGTTGGCAAAACAAAAAACGGAAAGTTCAACAAGTGCAAACGTAGAACCCGACCATTCTTTGGCATTGAAACTTGCAAGCGAAATCAATTTGATTGAACGCAACATCAACCTTATGGACAAAGCCACAAAAGGGCTGAAACAGTTGGAGCGTTCCGTAGGAAAACTGAAAGACAATCTTTCTGCAAACGGCTATGAAATGCCTGAATTGTTGGGCAAGCAATATCATCAGGGAATGAAAGTAATTGTTACAAGTTCCATTCCTGATGAAAACTTGGAAAAAGGCTCTGAAATCATTACCAAAGTATTGATACCACAGGTAAACTATAACGACAAAATGATACAAACCGCACAGATAGAAGTTTCTGTCGGATAACTTTAAAAAACAACAACATCAAAAAAGTATGAGAAATAAAATTGACTACGGCATTGACTTGGGAACAACCAATTCGGCAATCGCAAGAATGGAAAACGGAGTTCCGACAATTAAGAAATCGGACACGTTGAAAGACACCGTTCCGTCTTGCGTTCATTTCAACAAACGCAAAGATATTTTAGTTGGCGATACGGCTTTCAATGTGATGAAAAACGACAACACAAGAGCGTTGAAAACCTTTGAAGCAGGAAAAACAAATACGTTTATTGAGTTTAAACGAACAATGGGAACAACGCATACTTACGAATGTTCCAATATGGACAAAAATTTTGCTTCGGAAGAATTATCGGCAGAAGTGTTGAAGAAATTGAAATCGTTTATTCAGGACGAAAACATTTATTCAATCGTAATTACCGTTCCTGCAAAATTTTTAAATCCGCAAAACGAAGCCACAATGAAAGCCGCTAAATTAGCAGGTTTCAAACACGTTCAGTTATTGCAAGAACCTGTTGCGGCAGCAACGGCTTACGGTTTAACAGCAAAAAACAAAGATAGCTTTTGGTTGGTATTTGACTTTGGCGGTGGAACGTTTGATGCAGCTTTGGTAAAATCAGAAGAAGGAATTTTGTCGGTAAAAGATACAGACGGAGATAATTGGTTGGGCGGAAAAAATTTAGATGAAGCAATCGTTGACCAACTTATCATTCCTAATTTACAAGAGAATTATGCCATTGACAGCATCTTGGACGACACCACCAAAAAAGAAATTTTGCGTAATGCTGTAAAACCCTTTGCAGAAGAAGCAAAAATTCAGTTGTCGTTTAAAGATACGCACAACATACTTTCCAACTTGGGCGATTTGCCTTTTGAAGATGATAACGGAGAAGAACCCGAAATTGATGTTACCGTTACACAAAAAGATATGGAAAATGTTGTTGCACCGATTTTTCAAAAAACAATTGACATTACCAAAGAATTGTTGAAACGCAACAACCTGAAAGGTTCTGATTTGGGGGCATTGATTTTGGTAGGTGGTCCGACTTTTTCGCCAATCTTACGCAGAATGTTGAAAGAGCAAATCACCGAAAACGTTGACACTTCCGTTGACCCAATGACCGTAGTTGCAAAAGGTGCAGCATTGTTTGCTTCTACAATTACCGTTTCTGATGAAGTAAAAGAAGAAACGAGAGATAAAACAAAATTGCAGTTGGATATTAAATATGAAGCCACAACGGTTGAGTTAGACGAAATGGTAAATATCAAAGTGCTGAAAGAAAAAACGGAAGGTACTTTTCCTGAAAAAATTTATGTTGATGTCGTTCGTTTTGACGGTGCTTGGAGTAGTGGCAAAAAACAAATCGGCGAAAAAGCCACAATCGTTGATGTGCTTTTGGTGGAGGGACAATCCAATTCTTTTGAAATAAATGTTTACGATGAAACAGGTAACAAATTGGAATGTCAGCCCAACCAATTCAGCATTTTGCAAGGCATTGGCGGATTAGACGGAATGCAGGTTTTGCCTTATCACATTGGTATTGCAAAATATTTTCACACCGAAGAAAAAGATTTGTTCTTGCCTGTAAAAGGTTTAGAGAAAAGCAAAAAAGTTCCTGCAACAGGCGTAGCAAACGGATTGAAAACAAGAACGGCTATTCGCCCCGGAATGGCAAAAGACATTATTCGTATTCCGATTTATCAGGGCGACTACAACGCAGAGGGAACAAATCCTGTTTTGAATAATTTCATCAATGAAGTTATCATAAGCGGGGAAAGTTTGCCAAAACTTCTTCCAGAGGGAAGCGATGTAAACATTACAATCAAAGTGGACAGGTCGCAAATAATGCAGTTCACGGCAGAGTTCCCGACTATTGAACACACCGAAGAATTGAAAATTGAAATCAAGCAAACCGAACCACCAACAGAAGAATTGCTGACCAAAGAAATTTCAAAAGCAAAACGAACAGCACAAAAAGTAAATGCCGATGATGTTTCAGAAAAATTGGAGACATTGGAAGAACAGTTGGAAAACGAAAAAGGAAGTGCAGACGGCAAAATGAAAATATTGGACGGACTTCGTAAAGAGTTGTTGAAGTTGGACGATGCAGAAAAATCGGCAGAATATCCGAAGGTAGAAGAAGAACTGAAAGAAGCGTTTTATGAGTTGGAAGATTTGCTTGAAAAAATCAAAAGAAATGGCGACAACGAAAATCTGAATATGAAACAAGTGGAAGCACATTTGGAAGAATACAGAAAGAAAGTTGAACACATAATCAAAGACAAAAACATCAAAGAAGCCAAAGAACTCACAAGAGAAATCGGACAGTTGGATTTTGAATTGCGTAATGCCGTAACAGGAAACGCAATGGACGTTCAATATTTACGCCACATAAACGATACGTTCGGTTCTTACCATTGGAAAGATGCCAACAAAGCAAGACAATTGCTTAATCAAGGTTTGCAAATGGCAACAAACGGAAACACTTCGGG
>CAYNSF010000099.1:0-5167 GCA_964399855.1 uncultured Aureispira sp.
TTTAGCATGTATATTTATTTGTATTTCAATAGGTTAAAAACTCCGAAACTTTAGTAAATTTATATACCCATTTTATCAAAATGTATCGTAACATTTTGGAAAACCAAGACAGTTTTCTTATGGTTAAATAGTTTAAATAAAGAAATGAAGTATTACGGAAAAACAATATTTTTTGATTGAAATTGATCATATCTGAGTAGTTTCTTATTTTTGTGATACGATGATTTTGATTGATGTACACTGAATAATATAACGGAATGATTGTTGATCAAGCAATGGGCTGAATTACGAACATTTTTTTGTTATACACTTCAACATTCATTCATTTTCCAAAAATAATTCTTACCTTTATCCTATCAAAACACTATTACACGATGCTTTGGGATCTATTGACACAAGAAGAGAAGAATTTGATATTACTTAAAATACTTGTTCATGTATCTGTTGCGGATGGAGCAATTCAGGTTGAAGAGTTCTCTTATCTCGTGGGTATTTGTAAGACGCTTAATATTGATCCAGAGCGCATTCGGGATTTTATTCATGTTAGGGAACAGGAAATCATGGAGATCATGCCTGTGAATGAGGAAGAAAGGATGTATTTTTTGTATCACGCTTTATTTATGATGAATGCGGATAAGAAAGTAGATGTTGGTGAAGAAGTGTATGTGTATAAACTCGGGTTTAAATTAGGGTTTTCAGAAGTGCAGACTCGTGATTTTATCGAATTGATGAAATATCATACACTTGACGACATTCCCAAAGATGCTATGATGAATATAGTCCGTAAGCATAACAATTAGATTAAAGGGTGAATATTTTTATAACTTATGTACATTATTAGCTAACTTTGATGTTTAATTGAATGTTGTTGTAATACAATAAAATAATATAGATGCAATTCCTTTCTAAATGGACATTTTTACTTTTGTTAATTAGCACGTTTGCTATCGGGCAGGATTTTGAACGGATGCATGTACCAATTTATAAAGACGGCACATTACTTTCATTGCTCAATGTTGGAGGGTTAAGGAATCCGCAGTTTTCTAATATGGATTTTAATGGCGATGGTGTGCAAGATTTGTTCGTTTTTGATAAAAACGGAGATGTTATATTGCCATTTGTAAAAACAGGAGTTGCTGGAAGTTTGGATTACAGGTTTGCTCCAGAATTTATTGAGGTATTTCCCAAATTGCAAGCTTGGGTTTTGTTGGTAGATTATAATCAGGACGGGATTCCGGACATATTTACGAGTTCTTCGTCATTGCCCAATTGTTGTGTAGAAGTGTGGAAAGGAAATCGAGATCAATCTGGTAGCATTTACTACGAAAAAGTGACCTTTGAAGGATTACCTTTCAGGGATATATTACAGTTTCAGATTGGTGGAAGCTATACAAATATCTATGTTTCATCGGTAGATCTGCCTGCGATCATTGATGTTGATGGAGACGGAGATGTGGATATTATCTCGTTTGAGCCGGACGGTAGTTATGCTTCTTTTTACAAAAATGTGGCAGTAGAAGAAGGCTTGGGTAGCGAGGCGTTGAAGTTTGTTCGTCAGGATATATGTTGGGGCAAATTCTCAGAAAACCAGTTTAATGAACAATTGACATTAAGTGCAAGTGCGTTTGCTTGTGCTAATCCATTGTGGGACAATGGGAATACTGGCGTGCGGCATTCAGGCTCTACGCTTACCGTTTTTGACACGAATGGTGATGGACTGATGGATTTGATTATTGGAGACATTGATAGCCCGAAATTGACCAAACTTGTCAATGGTGGTACAAAAGAAAACGCTTGGATGCGGCAAATAGAGTTTGATTTTCCTATAGATGATGAACCTGTCGATCTTGGATATTTTGTATCCGCATTTTACGTGGATGCTAATGGCGATGGAATACGAGACTTGATTGTAGCGCCCAATGATGTGAGCATTGGAGAAAATCAGAATCATATCTGGCTTTATATCAATCACGGAACAGATACTTCGCCAGTTTTCAATCTAACCAAAAAGAACTTTCTAATAGATGAAATGCCATATTTCTATGGTGGATCACATCCTGCATTTGCTGATGTCAATGGCGATGGACTCGTTGATATTGTACTTGGAGTAAGCCACATCATCAAAAAAAATAATCAATATGAAAACCGGTTGGTACTGCTTCTGAATACTGGAACCGAGACCAATCCTGTCTATCATGTAGCGGATGAAGATTATCTTGGTTTTTCCAAAAACACTCAATTTGCGGGTCGTCTTGCACCTTATTTTGATGATATGGATGATGACGGTAAACCAGATTTGTTGGTTGGAGATGCTGTAGGTCAGATTTATTTTTTTAAAAATATTGGCTCACTGGGTTATCCTTTTGATTTTGCAGCACCGATATATCCCTATTTTGACATATTCGTAGGTCAAAATGCTAAACCATTTGTTATGGATATGGATGGTGATGGTTTGAAGGATTTAGTGATGGGTAAAAAGAATAATGAGCTCAATTATTTCAAAAATCAAGGCTCAGCTTCAGAACCTTTTTTTGGATTTAATCCAGGGACAGCACCTAATATCAGACAATTGGGAAATATTTTTACCGGCAATGATTTTTACACGCAAAACGGCGCACCCACGATCATTACTGTAGAAAATGGTGAAATGTTTTTAATATTGGGCACTGAAGCTGCCGATATACGTGCTTATGAAGTTCCGAGTATGTTTGGAGCTGACTATGTCCTAAAAGAAACAAAACTTGGAAATGTATCGGAAGGCAGAAAAGTTGTACCTGCATTTTACGATTTAGATAATGATGGCTACTACGAAATGGCTGTAGGAAATGAACGTGGCGGGCTAACATTTTACAATACCAATTTTAAAAAGGGTACCACAAATGTTAAATCAGTATCAGAACAATCATCTTCAGTCTTTTTATTCCCGAATCCGGCATCCCATACGTTTTATGTTGCTATTGATGCCACTGATGCTGAGATATATTTGCGTGATGTACAAGGTCGTATCATACAACGATATACCAATAAGGCGTACAATAAAATAGATGAAACACTGCCGAAAGGTTTGTATTTAGTGACAATAGCTACATCGAGCAGATACGATACATACAAATTAGTGATACAATAGGACTATGCTATAAAATAGCTTGGCGTATATCGGTCAGCTTTTTAAGCAAGGTCTCTAACTGGTCTAATGGCAGCATATTGGCAGCATCAGATTTAGCTTCTGACGGATTTGGGTGCGTTTCTATAAATAAACCGTCAACACCTACTGCAATAGCTGCTTTAGCGATGGTAGATATCAAGCCAGGTTTGCCTCCTGTAACGCCCGAAGGCTGATTAGGCTGTTGCAATGAATGGGTGCAGTCCATGACAACAGGTACTCCAAAAGATTTCATCACAGGAATACCTCGATAATCCACTACAAGATCCTGATACCCAAATGTTGTGCCGCGTTCGGTAAGGATGACTTTTGAGTTGTTACATTCTCTAACTTTTTGCACCGCATGGGCCATAGATTCAGGGCTCATAAATTGTCCTTTTTTGATATTAACCACTTTGCCCGTATTGGCTGCTGCTGCTATCAAGGATGTTTGGCGGCACAGGAAAGCTGGAATTTGAAGAATATCTACATATTCTGCTGCTATGACCGCTTCTTCATCTGTGTGGATATCCGTAGTCACAGGCATATCAAAGGTTTCGGATACTTTTTTCAGGATTTTAAGTGCTTTTTCGTCACCAATGCCAGTAAAAGAATGAATTGACGAACGATTCGCTTTTCTGTAAGAGCCTTTGAAAATGTATGGAATACGCAGGTCTGCTGTGATTTTACGGATTTTTTCTGCAATCTCCATAGCCATTGTCTCTGACTCAATAGCGCATGGTCCGGCTATCAGGAAGAAATTGTCTGATGTCTTGTTACTGATGTTTCTGATTGAAGGAACTAAAGCAAATGTTTCCATGTTCTGAAAATATTATAATAATTTAATGTTATGGGATGGGTTAGTTTCCAAAAACGTATTGAATGATATTAGCTCCCATTCTCAATGCTTTGATACGGACTTCTTCCGGATTGCGATGCACTTCTTGGTCTTCCCAACCGTCGCCGAGATCGGTTTCATAAGAATATATGCATACAAGCCTATTTTCCCATATCAAACCATAACCTTTAGCTGGTTTGCCATCGTGTTCGTGTATCTTGGGCATACCATTGTCAAAGGCATATTTTTGATGATAAATTGGATGGTTGAATGGCAATTCCACGAAGTTGAGTTCTGGAAAAACCTGCTTCATAGCAACTCTAACATAAGGATCCATGCCGTAGTTGTCATCTATGTGTAGAAAACCGCCAGCAATAAGATAATTTCTAAGATTATCCGCTTCTGCATGGCTAAATACAACATTTCCGTGCCCAGTCATGTGTACTAAAGGGTAATTGAATAGTTCGACACTACCCACATCTACAGTAGCGTAATCAGGGTCGAGGTTGGTATTCAGGTATTTATTGCAAAATGCCGATAAATTGACTAAAGAAGTGGGATTGGCATACCAGTCGCCACCACCACCATACTTGAGTAAGCCTATCTTAACAGATGGCGGCGCAGCAAACGACAATAGAAATGGAACAACCAGCAATAAATAATATCGCATAAAATTGTATTTTTAGCATTCATAACAATAAAAAAGACATAACGTTGCAAAATTAAATGATATTAGGATTTTTTTCGGTTTTTAAAATTATGTAGTATTGACCATAATGTAAGAAAGTTGGAATTTTATTTTTACGCATTGAAAAATCAATGTCGTTTAGTTAACAGAAAATGGTGGTGCACGATAAGTTTAGATATTTTAGAACACGTTGTTTTTCATCTTTTTGCCAATTCCTTAGTAAGAAGCCAAAAAAATACACGTTCATCCTCTAAGATTAAGAGGCAAATAACGAGCATTTTTGTCTTAGATTAACTGAGAGACAAAAGCAGACCATCTTCTTTGAAAAATACTTTATATCCACTAACTAAACGGTGTGTATAACAAATTGCACAAAAAGTAAAAAAGTATTAATTTTGCAGTAACTGAGTATTTTTTAACAAATAAAAACCATAGAAGATGGACACTAAAGAAAAGATTTTAGAATCCATCCTGAGAAGCGTTAGAACCGAAGTAAGTG
>CAYNSF010000100.1:0-4901 GCA_964399855.1 uncultured Aureispira sp.
AAGAGCTTATTCAGGCAATGAGACCAGGAAGTAAAAACCCATTAGCAGACAGAAACTCAAAAGACTTAGGAAGGTTTGGATTAGGTCTAAAAACGGCCTCTTTTTCACAAGCCAGACAGTTAACAGTTTTATCAAAAAAACAGGATAATTCAAGCGTTTACTGGACTTGGGATTTAGACTATGTAAATCAAACTGGCAATTGGGATTTAATAAAATATCTGCCCGAGAACTTTAGCGAAAATGATTTGTCAGAACTTGATTCCGGGACCTTAGTAATCTGGAATGACATAGACAGAGTGGTAAAACATTTCAAACAAAATGATAATAGTGCACTGGATAAATTTTTATTTATCATGGAACGCGTGAAAAAACATTTAGCAATGGTTTTTCACAGATTCATTGAAGGCAAAAAGATTAAAATATTCTTTCAGGATAATGAAATAAAACCATGGAATCCTTTCCTGCAAAATGAACCCGCTACGCAATCGTTTTCTGAAGAACAATTACATAATGGCCATGTAATTATTAAAGGATTTGTATTGCCTCATAAATCCAAAATTGATGAGGCAACTTATAAGGAGGCTGAAGGTACAAAAGGCTGGAATGAGCATCAGGGCTTTTATATTTATAGAAACGAAAGGCTTCTATTAGCCGGAGACTGGTTAGGCTTGTTCAGAAAAGAAGAACAATATAAGCTCATTAGAATCCAGATTGATTTACCTAATTCTTTAGATGCAGACTGGCAAATTGATATTAAAAAATCAGTGGCACGACCCCCACTAATTTACAAAGACCAAATAAAGAATTATGCAGCAAAAGTTAGGGCACAAGGAGTAGAAGTATATCGGCATAGAGGCAAAACTATAAAGCAAACCAATGGCCAGAAATTTGAACCCCTTTGGAGAGACCATAAAAGGGGGGGCAAATGGTTTTATAAAATAAACAGAGAGCATCCTTTGTTGGATATCGCAAAATTGCAAGCTCAAACAGAACCAGAAAAGGCAATAGAAATGCTCATTCGTTTTATTGAAGAGAACATTCCGTCAAAATCAATTTACATTAAAGAAGCAGAAAAACCGGAAGCACAAGGCAAGCCTTTTGAGGGAATCAAACACGATGATATTCGAAAATTAATGATTCAAGTTTTTGACTCATTAATTAAAAATGGAAGGACAAAGGAAGAAGCTAAAGCAGTACTATACAATATGGAGCCTTTTAATTATTATCCCGAATATGTCTCAAATATTGATTAAAAATGATTGAACAATCAAAAAATATCTGTATCGAATTACTAAGGAAAATTAAAAACCCTTCTTCAAAGGATATTAACGAGTCGATTGATAATGTTCTGAAGATATTTCCAACACTTATATCAGAAAGAGAAATCTTATTCAACTATTTGTCCGCCACTTTTTCTGTTTTTTCTGAAGATTATAGAATTCTTGATGAGGGTTATATCCCTTGGTTAAAAGATAGTAAAGCGAATATTCAATCAAACTTTTGGAATCGGTACATAAGTTATCTTCAAAAGAAGATTGCACCGGATACTATTAATAAGCTTGATAATCTTACAGATGATATTTTAGACCGAATTGCAAATCCCGCAAAACCAGGAGCATGGGATAAAAGAGGAATGGTAGTAGGCCAAGTTCAATCAGGAAAAACTTCAAACTATACAGGGCTTATTAATAAAGCTGCTGATGCAGGATATAAATTGATAATTGTTTTGGCGGGAATGCATGATTCGTTAAGAAGTCAGACACAAATAAGAATAGACGAAGGATTTTTGGGATTCAATAGTCAACGCTCATTACAATATTCCAACACAAATAAAATCGGAGTTGGTTTATACAACCCAATTGATTCAAAAACTAGTCAACCAATTGACCTTCCTGCCAATGCATTTACATCAAGTCATCTTAATGGGGATTTCAACAGTAGGGTTGCTCAATCAGCCGGCATTCACTTAAAAAGCTCAGACCCCATTATTGCTGTAGTGAAGAAAAATGGCTCCATCTTAAAAAATTTGATTTCTTGGTTGGCAGTTTGGGGAGACAAACAACCAGATGGGAAAATTATTATTCGAAATCTTCCATTCCTTTTAATTGATGATGAAGCAGATAATGCATCAATTAATGTTAGCAAAGAAAAAGTTTCTTCAATTAATGGGTGCATTAGAGCACTATTGTCGCTTTTTGAACAAAGTGCTTATGTTGGCTACACAGCAACTCCATTTGCGAATATTTTTATACCAATCTTGGAGCAGGAGTCGATTAAAGGCATAGACTTATCTATTAAGGATTATGAATTCACAGTTGGACAAGATTTGTTTCCAAAAGATTTTATCATAAATATTCCCTCTCCAACAAATTACATAGGGCCAGCAAAAATTTTTGGTTTGCCAGCACTCACCTCATCTAACAATGACGAAGAGTCTTTGCCATTAATTCGCTCCGTAAAAGACTATGAAGTCTTCAACGCATCGAATTTACAAGAACAAATACAAAATTTAAAAGCAGGAGTTGAAACTGAAAGTGCTGCCTCAAAATCTTTTGTTCCTGATAAGCATAAAAAAAATGACTCTTTGCCTGAACAACTCCCGAACAGCTTAAAGTACGCTTTAAGGTGTTTCATTCTTTCATCAGCAGCAAGACGGGTAAGAAAGCAAATTAATGTTCACAATTCAATGCTTATTCATATTTCAAGATACATCATTTGGCAGGATAGAATTGCAACTTTGATTGATGCTGAATTAAAGTTTTATCAAAAGCAAATAGAATTCAAGTCAGGGAATTTATTGAAAGAGCTAGAGATGATGTGGCAAAAAGAATTTGTTCCAACCACCTTAAAAATAATGAGTGATTCTCATATCTATAAAGACCCTGAGATAGCTTCGATATTCTGGAAACAAGTCGAAGTGGAAATTTACCCAGCTATAGCTAAAATGGAAGTTAGAGCAGTTCACGGAGATAAAAAACTAGAAGGGCTTTCACATCATAATATTTCACCGCTTGACTACTTTTTTTCAGAACAACAGGGTAAATATCTTTCAGTAATTGCTGTAGGTGGTGATAAGCTTTCCAGAGGTTTAACTTTAGAAGGTTTGACAGTGAGCTATTACCTACGTGCCTCTAAAATGTACGATACGCTTATGCAAATGGGTAGATGGTTTGGTTATAGGCCCGGCTATGTGGATTTATGTAGAATATTTACTAGTGATGAACTCATCCGATGGTATAAACATATAACCATAGCAAGTGAAGAAATGCGCAAAGATTTTGATTACATGTTTTTATTAAAGAAGACACCGAAGGATTTTGGGTTAAAGGTCAGAACCCATCCTGGGGTTTTGAAAATTACTGCAGCAAATAAATTTCGTTACAAGAAAATAATGCACCTGAGTTATTCTGGAGAGCTTGAGCAAACTTATCAATTTAAAATAGACAAGAGGATATTCAAAAATAATTTTGATGCGACGATTAATTTACTTTCTGCATTAGGGAAGCCTGTCGACAAGCCACTAAATGATGAAAACAAGAATCAAACATTTATTTGGCAAGAAAAGAATATTGTTAATGCAATTACTACATTCTTACAATGTTTTGAAATTGGGGAAGAGATAACTGATACAAACAAAATTTCCGATTACATCAGTGCACAAGCAAGAAAAGGAAATCTTGTGGATTGGACTATTGCACTAATAAACAACTCGACTGCAAAGCAAGAAGATACATTTTTGTTTCCCGGTCTTTCAGAAAAAGTCGGATTGACTAATAGGACAAATGTCAGTAAGCTTCAAAATGATTATGAAGTAACAAAAGCTAATATAACAGACCACCGCCATGAACTAATTGATTTAACAAAACAAGAAATAATTGAAGCTAAGGCACAAACAGTAGCTGATTCAAAAATGGAAGGTAATACCGATATCCCAGAACTTCCAAGCAGAAAGAGAATTAAATGGAAAAGAAAAAGTCATAATGGTTTACTTCTCATCTATCCATTGAACCATAATTGCGACCGAATAATTGATGATACAATCAAACCGAAAACTACTCAAAAGGAATTAATTTCTGATGTGCCAATAATTGGTATTGCTATTAGCTTTCCTGAAATAGAAAACGATGAAAAAATTGAGTATGCGGTTAATCAGCAATTCAAAACTGAAGAACTTGACTATGATGAAGAACTTGACCAAAATGATTTAACAGATGGATCGTATTAAGCAGATGTGGGAACAACTTGAGTCAACCAGTTCTTCTGTAGCAGGGTTGCTTAAGTTACGTTATTCGGAAACAAGCAAGTGTGATGTATTCCTTGGCGTAAAGTTTCCTGAAATGTATAGAATACTTATTTTCAGAACCCCATTTTCAATTGGAAAAGATTTTGCCTTTAGATATGAATTCAAGGGGTTGAAGTTTGATAAGATTTATGACCCCGAGGATTCAAAATATCTTTTGCTTAATCTTGTGCTTGTTGAAAAGCATTTCAAAGATGTATTTGACACTCTTGCCGCAGATATTGTTTCTTCAATAATCAATGAAACTGATATTAAAAAAAATCTAAAAAACTACTCAAATCGACTAATCAAATGGCAGAATTTATTCGAAAAATTTAATCCTGAAGGACTTAATCCTGAGCAGCAAAGAGGTTTGTATGGAGAATTATATTTTTTAAGAAAGTTCCTTCAAATCAATAATAACTACCAGTTTGTATTGAATACCTGGATTGGTACATCAGGAGAAGTAAGGGATTTCCAAATGAATAATTGGGCATTGGAAGTTAAAACCACACATGGCAATAACCATCAAAAAATTCAGATTAGCAGCGAAAGGCAATTGGATATTACACATCTTGATAAACTTTTTCTATACCATTTGTCATTGGAGAAAGTACAGGAA
>CAYNSF010000101.1:0-4690 GCA_964399855.1 uncultured Aureispira sp.
CCATGTTGGGAGATGGTGTGAATGACGCACCGGCACTCAAAGCCGCACATATTGGTGTGGCAATGGGCAACAAAGGGACAGAAATTGCAAAAGCAGCGGCAGCTTTGGTCATTACCAACGATGATTTGGACAAACTCATTATAGGAATAGAAGCCGGCAGAAGAATTTATACCAATATCAAAAAAGCCATTCAGTATATTATTTCTATCCATATTCCTATCATCTTGACGGTTTCATTGCCTTTGTTTTTAGGTTGGATTTATCCCAATATTTTCACTCCGGTCCATGTGATATTTTTAGAATTAATCATGGGTCCAACCTGCTCTATCGTTTATGAAAATGAACCGATAGAAAAGAATGCGATGCAGCAAAAACCTCGCAAAATGACAGAAACCTTTTTAAATTGGAGAGAATTAAGCATCAGCATTATTCAAGGATTGATGATAACTGTTGGTGTATTATTCGCCTATCAATTAGCTGTTCAAAATGGAGCAAGCGAAGAAAAAACAAGAGCAATGGTTTTCACCACACTCATCTTTGCCAATGTGTTTTTAAGTCTTACCAATCGTTCTTTTACTTACGGTCTTTTTGAAAGTTTTAAAAACAAAAACATCTTGTTTCCATTGATAATAGGAGCAACTTTAGTTTTGCTATTTGCCATTTTATACATACCGGTCTTTTCAAACTTCTTCCATGTGAGCAGTTTGAAATTAAAGGATTTGGGAGTCGCATTACTGATTGCAATGGTTTCAGTATTGTGGTTTGAGGTGTATAAATGGAGAAAAAGAAGGAGATAATCAAACTTGCTTCAAAAACTATTTGCACAATCAAAATATTAGTTCTACTTTTGTGAGTGAATACTAACTAACATTAAAAATAATAGTATGGCAACATTTGAAAAAGAAACCAAATTCAATCTTGAAAATTCAATTGAATACACAGATGGAGGCGTTATCAGCAAACAGATAACTAAAAGCAAAGGTGGAAATTTAACCTTGTTTTCTTTTGACAAAGAACAAGGTTTATCAGAGCATAAAACACCTTTTGATGCGATTGTACAGATTTTAGATGGCGAAGCAGAAATAACGATTGGAAGCAATTTACATAAATTAGAAAAAGGTGATTGTATCATTATGCCTGCAAACATTCCACACGCATTGAAAGCTGTTGAACGCTTTAAAATGTTGTTGACAATGATAAAACAAGAATAATCTAAATACTATTACTATGAACGGTAAAAATAACATCGCAATAGGATTTCTAACAATGGGCTTTTTTATGCTCTATGGATTCCTTTTAATTTATCTCCGTGATTTTGCACCGAACGCAAAAGAATGGTCAGAGTCATACAGCATAGGAAAACATTTTGAGGCAAGACTTGCTCATGTACACGGCAACTTATTTGCATTTTTAAATATTTTGATTGGCTACTTATTAATTCAATTTAGAAATAAACTGAAACACATAAAAGCGATTTCAGGATTAGCTCTTGCCGGATTGCTTATGCCAATAGGAATATTATTAGAAGTGTATTTAGGATTACCTCCTATTTTTGTGTTGATTGGCGCGATGTCAATGACAGCATCTGTAATTTGGTTGGGTATTTCGTTTTTAAAAACTGATAAAATAGTTAACTTATGAAAAAGTATATCCCATTTCTATCTTCTCTTATTTTAGCAGGCTTCGGCTTACTAACGCTATTCCTTAGTTCTTCCGTAATTTTTGATTGGTTTGGAATACGAACCAAAGAAGGCAACTATGTCTTGTTTGTTGTTTGGGCAAATTTCATCAATAGTTTGCTTTATCTTATTTCAGCTTATGGTTTTCTAAAAATAAAAAATTGGACTTTTAAACCCTTATTGGTAGCAATGGTCATTTTGGTAGTCGCATTGATAGGCTTGTTTATTCATATTTATTCTGGTGGTATCTACGAAACAAAAACTGTTTTCGCAATGCTATTCAGAATTAGTGTTACCATAGCTTTTGTGGCTATTGCCTATTTTTCAATCAATAAAAAGAAATAAAAAAATTTACTCAATTATGTTAGTGAATACTCGCAAACTTATACTTAGCTTGATAATTTTATCAGGTTGGAATGTAGCCCAAGCTCAAGAGGTTTGGACATTAAAACAGTGTATTGATACAGCACAAGTCCATAACAAGACATTGCAAATCAATCGTAACAACATATCCATCAGTGAACAACGAAAAAAAGAGGCACAAGCTAACCTCATTCCAAAAGTTACTGCCAATGCCGATTACAAGTATTTTATGGAATTACCTACACAGCTAATGCCGATGAACGCACTCAATCCACAAGCACCCGAAGGACAATTCCGGGATTTGCAATTTGGTGTTCCACATAACATCAATGCAAATGTGCAGCTTGCAATGCCTTTGTATAATCCGCAGGTTTATGGAGCGATACAAAGTACACAAATAGCCAAAGAGCTTACAGAATTGCAATTCCAAAAATCGGAAGAACAGGTTTTGTTTGACATTACCACGCTGTATTACAATGCTCAAATCATCGTACATCAATTGGCTTTTTTGGACAGTAATATCGTGAATACTGAAAAGCTGCTCAAGAATATGCAACTCCTGAAAGATCAACTTTTAGCGAAAGGTAGCGATGTTAGCAAAGTAAAACTACAAGCCGAGCAACTCAACACACAAAGGCAAAATGTAAACAACAAGCTTATTCAGGTTTTGAATGCACTGAAATTAAACATGGGAATTTCATTGGAGCAGAATATTACTGTTGTTTCTGAAATCCAGCAAGAAGTTTCTTTAGAAAGTAAAACAAGAAATGTATTGGAGCTAAAAATTATCCAAAAACAAAACCAACTGCTTCATAGTGATTTAAAAACATTGAACCAATCAAGATTTTTGCCTTCGCTCAACTTAGTTGCTTCCTACGGAACAACTGGTTTTGGTTATGACAAAAAGCCCAACGATTTTCTGAAATTCTATCCGATTGGTTTTGCAGGAATACAACTAAACTACCCTCTTTTTAATGGAACGGTTACACAGCGAAAAATCAATCAAAAGAAATTGGAGATTACCAACAATGAGTTGCAATCAAAATTGATTACGGAAAAGAATGATATGGAAGTTGAAAATGCTATCCGACAAAAAACAATTGCACAATCCACCATCACGAATACCGAAAGTCAAATTGCTTTAGCCAAAACGATTTATGATCAAACTGTTTTACAACAAAAACAAGGAACAGCGAGCCTTACCGATGTTTTGTTAGCTGATAACGCACTTCGTGAAGCACAACAAAATTACCTGAATGCAGTCATTGATTTTCTGAAAGCAGATTTAGAACTTAAAAAGCTAACGGGGTCAATTACTTCAATTAAAAATTAAAAATTAAAAATTACGAATTAAAAATAGAGAAAATGAAAAAGATAATTTGGATAATAGTTGGAGTTGCCATCGTTGGATTGGTGATATTTAAATTAACAAGCAATAAAAAAACCACCGATAACAGAGTATATCAATACGATAAAGAAAAACCAATTTCGGTAAGTGTTGATACAATCCGACTACATAATTTTGTAGATGCAGACAACTATACAGGAACTTTTGAGCCGAATAAGGAAACAAAAATAAGTGCAGATATTCAAGGAAAAATCAATGCGGTATTGGTAGATATGGGAAGCTATGTTTCCAAAGGGCAAACACTTATTCAGTTGGATAATTCACTATTGAAACTACAACTGCAAACGGTTGAAGTGCAAATTGAGGGATTGGAAGATGATGTAAAACGATATACAATTTTAACGGAAGCCGATGCCGTTCAAGGTGTGCAGTTGGAAAAAGCAAGATTAGGTTTAAAATCCGCAAAAGTTCAAAAAGCAACTTTGTTAGAGCAAATCAGCAAAACCTCTGTTAAAGCTCCTTTTAATGGTGTGGTAACTGCCAAACTCAATGAAGAAGGCGGTTTCGCAGCACCGGGAGTTCCTTTGTTACAAATTACGGACATAAGCACTTTACGCTTTACGGTCAATGTTCCCGAAAATGATTTGATACAATTCCAAAACAATCAAACTTACAAAATCAATGCTGATGTTTTTCCTGACGTTTCTCTATCGGGCAAAGTATCAATGATAGGAAGCAAAGCCAATATGGGAAATAGTTTCCCAATACAGTTTCAAGTTGCAAACACCAAAAACCTAAGTATCAAATCGGGAATGTTTGGGAAAGTAAGTCTTTCTGAAACCAAACAAGAGCAAGGTATTCTTATTCCTACATCTGCCATTATTGAAGAAAATGAAATAGTAAAAGTGTATCTCATAAAAAACGGAAAAGCCGTAATGCAAGCTATTACAACTTCTAAAACTATTGGTAACAAAACGCTTGTTTCAAGTGGTTTAAATGAAAATGACATCATCGTTACGAACGGATTTATTAATCTTTTTGATAATGCCAATATCACTACTAAATAAAATCAGCGAGCTATGAATATCACAGAAATATCTATAAAACGCCCATCGCTGATTATTGTGCTTTTCAGCGTGTTTGCCTTGTTGGGAATTATCGGCTACAAGAATTTGAGCTATGAATTGATGCCCGATTTTAATCAGCCTGTTGTAGTAATAAGAACAGTTTATCCAGGAGCAGAACCCAATGAAGTGGAAACTTCCGTTTCCCGAAAAATTGAAGATGCACTTTCCAATTT
>CAYNSF010000102.1:0-4659 GCA_964399855.1 uncultured Aureispira sp.
TATAAATCTGTGATACACGAAGCATTAAATCTGGATAAATTTTGATAAAATATAAATATCTTTCTTCGGCTGTAGCACTTTGTAATTGTGTAATTCTTCTTTGTAAATGTCTGATGTGATTGTGTAGCAATTTATGGTTAAATACCAAAAAAGTGGAATCGGATTTGGAAAGTTCGAGTATCAGGTTTTCCTCAAGTAAAAAAACGGTTGTGTCTTCTAATGCCTGTATAAAATAAGCAGACGGTTGGTCAAAATAAACACTTTCTCTGTCCGACATAAACCAATTTTCTGGAGCAAACTGAATAATGTGTTCCTTACCTTTATCATCTATTGAGTATTGTCGCAATAACCCACTTTCTACAAAAAATGTATGCCTGCATTTTTCGCCTTGTCGTAATAAATAGTCGCCTTTTTTGTATTGTTTAGTAGCACAATGCGAAAGGAGATTGTCAATTACTGCCTGATCTGTATCACTGTTTGAAGTGAGAAATGTTGTGAATCTAAAATTATTCATTGCATAATATGTCTTTTGATAATACCGTCAATTGTCAAAGGTAGAGATTATAGCACTAAACTACAATCGAAGTACGAATGTTCAAAATAAATAATCATACGACCTGTGCTGAGTGAGCTTAAGTATGTACTAATCAGGCACTTTATCAATCCGTCATTATCGTTAGTGGCTGTGGATGGATTTAGTTTGTAGTCTGTCTGGTTGGGTGTAGTCTGACAAAAAAAGAAGGGAAGGAAATTTTCAACTGACAGAAAAGATAAGCTCTGCACGCATTTTTTTGCTTTGTGAGATCGCAATAATGCAAATGTGCTATCCAATAGGGTTGACTTTGGTTGTCCTTGTCTGTTTGTGAAGTTGATAAGTCAAATTCAGAATAATGTTGTTCTCTTTCAGTTTGGTATTTCCTGTTACTGGAATTAAAGGTAGTCGGGTAAGATGTATGTAACCGATGTCAAATTTCAGATTGGGAAAAAGGTGATATTCAAGGTTAAGTCCAATTCTGTCGTGGTCAAAAACGTGTTCAATAGGTGTTCCTGCTACATTGAGAAAAAGTTCGTCATAAGCTGTCAATTTGATGTGTTCCGTAAATTCATACCGCACACCAAAACGCGCTCTCAATCTTGTAATATCGGATTGTGAATTGCTGAAAATGCGGTACTCCAAAGTATTTCGGTCTATGATGTAGAACTTTTTAAAGATTTCGTGTTGCAATTCTACCGCAGCCGAAAAACGAATTTCGTTATTAGGTGTTGCCGATTCGTCCGTTTTGTTTTGAATAATTCTGTAATGGGAAAAATATGCAAATGGCGAAACAGAAAATTTTATGTCTTCCTTATGCTGATAATGTACCCAACTTCTGTAAGTGAACATTAGGTTTTTGTCAAACAAATTTACATTCTCTAAACCATTTTGTCGTCTGTGTTGAAATTCATTATCTATTTTGAATTTTTCTCCAATAGGAATACTCAACGTACTGCGAAACCAAGTATTATAATGTTGCTGTGCCTGTAAAGTTTGGGCAATAGAAAGCCCTATTGCTGCGAACAGCAATCGTTTAAACCAATTCATAAACGTTATTTAGTGAGGTAACTTCTCTCTTAAATATCCATAAACCCAAGTTCCTGCAATGGCACTCAAAAGCGTAACGGCGATAACGGTTGCACCTGTTCCGATTTGTGCAAATAAAGGTCCGGGACAAGCTCCCGTGATTGCCCAACCAAAGCCAAATAGCAAACCACCATAAATTTGTCCCTTATTAAATTCTTTGGGCGAAATTTTGATAGGCTCTCCATAAATGGTTTTGATGTTGAATTTCTTAATCAGAAAGACGGAAATCATACCTACCACAACGGCACTTCCGATGATGCCGTACATGTGAAAGGATTGCAAGCGAAACATTTCCTGTATGCGAAACCAACTCACAATTTCGGCTTTTACAAACACGATACCAAATAGAATACCAACGATTAAGTATTTTAAATTGTGATACCATTTATGCTCTAATTGGCTTTCATTTACGCACATGGCGTCTAACTCACGAAGTTCTTTATCAGTGGACAGTGGAGAGTTGACAGATGACAGTGACTGCTGTATTGAAATGTTTTTATTTTTCATTAATTTTACTATTTTTTTAAATCTTTTTATTATGTCTAAAGGAATTCTAAGTTCAAAATCTTATTTGTTTGCTCTGGATATTATCAATCTTTACAAGATTTTATCTTTTGAAAAGAAAGAATTTGTTTTGTCAAAACAACTATTGCGAAGTGGAACTGCTATCGGAGCACTGGTTCGTGAAGCGGAACACGCACAAAGCAAAAAAGACTTTCTCAGTAAAATAAACATCTCTCTAAAAGAAGCCAATGAAACCGAATATTGGATTGACCTTTTAAAAGATTCGGGCTTTATATCATTAGAAGAATATTCAGACATTTCTCAAAAAAATAAAGAATTACTTAGGTTGTTAATTAGTACGGTGAAAACTACCAAACAAAATCTTGGAATCAGTTAAATTAGTGGACAGATGACAACTGATAGATGATAGTTGATAATTGTCCACTTTCATCTGTTATCTGTCCACTCTCATCTGTCCACTATAATTTTAAGATAAAAGGTAAAATCAAATTTGCCATAATGAAACCACCGACCATAAAACTGATGGTAGCGATCAATGAAGGAAGTTGCAAATTAGATAATCCCATGATGGCGTGTCCGCTGGTGCAACCACCTGCATAGCGTGTACCAAAACCTACTAAAAAACCACCGACTACCATCATCAAGGAACCCTTTAGCGTAAACAGTGATTGCCAGTTGATGATATCTTCGGGGACAAGATTGTTATAATTGGTAATGCCGTAAGTCGCCAATTCTTCTACCAATTTTGGATTGACCTCAATAGGGTTGGGATTGGACAAAAGATTTACGGCAACAACGCCACCTAATAAAATGCCAAAGACGAAAAATAAATTCCAAACTTCTTTTTTCCAATCGTATTTGAAAAATGGAATGTTGGCAGGCATACATGAAGCACAAATGTGCCGGAGTGATGAACTGATACCAAATGATTTGTTGCCAATAATTAAAAGTGCAGGCACCGTCAATCCGATGAGTGGTCCAGCCACATACCAAGCCCAAGGCTGTTTTAAAAATTCTATCATATTTTATTTAGTTGAGAATTTACAGAGGACAGATGACAGGTTTTTATTGTTCACTATCCATTGTCAATTGTCCTCTTATTATTTGTTTTCGTTAATTAATCTTTCTAATTCATTTGCAGGAAATACGCCTGTTTGTCGCCAGCGGATTTCTCCATTTTTAAATATAATAAGTGTTGGAATGCCACGAACCTGATATGTTGCTGCCGCTTTCGGATTTTTGTCCACATCTATTGTGATGATGTTTGCATCGTCTCCTACACGTTGTTTGAGTTCTTCCAAAATGGGCGACAACATTTTACAAGGGCCGCACCATTCGGCAAAAAATTCAACCAATACAGGTTTGTCACTGTTTATCATCTCTTGAAATGTCATACATTATTGTTTCAAATATGATGAATACATCCATGTCAATTTTTCCTGCTCTCGTATATAATCACTCATCAATGCGCTCGTACCTTCGTCATGGGCATCACCTGATAAAGAAAGTATGTTTCTCTGCAATGAAATGATAGTACTAAATGATGAAACAATGTCTGAAACAGCCTTAATACCATCTGCTACCATTGCACTTTCTTTTATTTTTGAATTTGAAATGTATTCAGAATAATTGTGAGCAGGAGCGTAACCCAGCGTAAGTATTCTTTCTGCTAATTCGTCAATCTTGAGTAGCAAACTATTATACAGTTCTTCAAATTTGACGTGTAATTCAAAAAACTTTTCTCCCTTTATATTCCAATGATAACCTCTTGTGTTTTGATAAAAGATGGAATAATTAGCTAAAAGTTCATTCAGCTTTTCAGCCAATAAAGCAGCTGATTTTTCTTCTAATCCTATTGCATTCAGATTTTTCATGAAATTTTATTTTTTTAGATTGAATAAAGATACCCTTATCGTTTACATTGAAACATTGAATCCATTGCGGAATGTTCAATTTTGACACAAAGTTACAAAAATAAATTAAATATATTCATTAGAATATCAATTTATTATGAATTTGTAAAATGTATATGTATGCAAATATTTAATACATTTAAGTTTTCGGAGTGGGCTCGAACATTGAAAATAATAATCCACCCATAACAGAGCCATAAAGTGTACTGTTCAATGGCTTAGAAGTAATGGCACAAGTGCCCGAACTACACCCGATATATTTCCAATAGAAGTACCCTGCTGTTGCTCCGACGATTACACCTATGACTGTGAGTAAATGTTTTTTCAAAAAATTCATTTAAAATAAATTGTTGATTTGTAATATTTTTGTTGACACACTTTTTGGACTCTTAATTTCACATTTTCCACTCTCCACTCTCCATTGTCCACTCTCCATTTTCCACTGTCCACTCTCCACTGTCATCTGTACATTGTCATCTGTCCACTGTCATCTGTTAGTTGCCCATTCTGCAAATCCGCCCGAAAAATTCTTCACGTTTTTGAAGCCATTTTTGGCAAGGATAGAATAAGCTACTGCCGAACGGTCGCCCGCCTGACAAT
>CAYNSF010000103.1:0-4656 GCA_964399855.1 uncultured Aureispira sp.
CTATCCTCATTGGATAGCTCCCTAATTTTTAAAATTTAGTCGGTTAGTAGTGTTAAAAAATATTATTATCTGATAATAGTGACAGAAATACATATTGTATAAAATCTATTAAACACAACCACTATATAAAGCAAAAATATCAATTTGTAAAATCATATATTTATAAAACAAATTCATCATTCAGATTGTATTTATTATCTATATTATACATATTTAATCTATTATGTCCAAAAAACAAGCCGCACTTTTAATGGAAGAAGAAAACGCTGTTGATGACCAAGAATACATTCAAATCATTGGTGCTCGGGAAAACAATCTCAAAAACATCAATGTCGATATTCCTCGCAATCAACTTGTTGTCATCACTGGATTGAGTGGAAGCGGCAAATCATCGCTTGCTTTCGACACCTTATATGCTGAAGGTCAGCGTAGATATATGGAAACTTTTTCAGCTTATGCACGCCAATTTATAGGAAGTTTAGATAGACCCGATGTTGAAGCGATAGACGGATTAAGTCCAGTAATTTCTATCGAGCAAAAGACTACCGCATGGAATCCTCGTTCAACCGTTGGTACGACAACAGAAATATATGATTTTCTAAGATTATTATATGCTCGTGTTGGAGAAGCGTATTCACATATTTCAGGGCAAAAGATGATTAAATATTCGGAAGAACAGATTTTAACGGATGCCCTATCTCATTTTGCAAATCAAAAAATCGCTATCCTAGCACCTGTAGTCCGTGCCAGAAAAGGACATTATAGAGAGCTTTTTGACCAGACTCGTAAAAAAGGGTTTTCCAAAGTGAGAATTGACGGTGAGATCGTAGATTTAGAACCAAACTTACAATTGGATCGCTATAAAGTACATGATATTGAGATCGTTGTTGATCGACTTATCGTCAATCCTGATAATGCTGAGCGATTATCTTCCTCTATAAGTCTTGGATTGAAAATGGGAAGTGATTTCATTATGATCATGAACATCAGTGACGATAGTTTCAAAAACTATTCTAAAAGTCTTATGGATCCGGAATCAGGCATTTCTTATGATGAGCCGTCACCAAATAATTTTTCATTCAATACGCCTTATGGATATTGTCCACATTGTATGGGTATGGGCACTGTACATGAAGTAGATATTAAGAGGGTCATTCCAGACGAAACTAAGACTATTAACCAAGAAGGAATAGTTCCCTTTGGTACAGTGCGTGACACCAGTACATTTAGGCAACTAAAAAACATGGCAAAACGCTATAATTTCACGTTCGACACACCGATAAAAGATATTCCGCCTGTAGCTCTCAATCTCATATTACACGGTAATCCGCATAGCTACAAGCCCACAAAATATAACGTTTATAGCGACTATGTCTATGATATTGAAGAATTAGGATTGGTCAATTTACTCGGTCGTTGGTACAAGGATTCAACTTCTGAAAAATTTAGATCTTGGGCAGAAGCCTTTATGAATGTAGTAGCCTGCCCAACTTGTCATGGTTTTCGATTAAAACAAGAGTCCTTACATTTTAAACTTGGCAATAAACATATCGGACAACTCGCTGTCATGAATATTGACGAATTACATGATTGGATCACGGAACTTCCGGCATATCTCAATGAAAAACAAAACATCATCGCTCATGAAGTATTGAAAGAAATCCGTACAAGACTTGGTTTTTTACTTGAAGTAGGACTTAACTATCTGAGTCTAAACAGAACTACAAGGTCTTTGTCTGGTGGAGAGTCTCAACGAACAAGATTGGCCAGTCAGATAGGTAGCCAACTCACGGGTATCACTTATATCATGGATGAACCCAGCATTGGACTTCACCAAAGAGATAATCATAGGCTGATCAAAGCACTTCGAGAGCTAACAGAAATCGGCAATACAGTCATTGTTGTAGAACATGACAAAGACATCATGTTGGCATCAGATTATATCATTGATTTAGGTCCAGGCGCAGGTGTACATGGTGGCGACATTGTCAATGAAGGTGTTCCTGAACAGTTTATCAAATCGGGAGGAACGACAGCATCATACCTCAACAATACCCTACAAATAGAAATACCTAAAAAAAGAAGGAAAGGCAACGGTCATTTTTTGGAATTAGCCGGCGCTAAAGGGCATAATCTTAAAGACGTTTCAGTAAAAATCCCTTTGGGTAAACTCATTTGTGTTACAGGTGTATCAGGCAGTGGCAAATCTTCGCTGATCAATGAAACGCTTTACCCAATATTGAGCCAACATTTTTACAAAAGTATTAAAAAACCACTACCTTATGTCAAGGTTTCGGGAATAGAGCATTTAGATAAAGTAATCGAAATCGACCAATCACCAATCGGCAGGACACCAAGATCGAATCCTGCAACCTATACCGGCGTATTTACTGACATTCGCAAGCTTTTTGCCAACACACCTGAAGCTAAGATTCGCGGATATAAACTCGGTCGTTTTTCCTTTAATGTATCCAGTGGTCGATGCGAAACATGTGAAGGTGGTGGAAAGAAAAATATAGAAATGAACTTCTTACCTGATGTACTTGTAGATTGTGAATCTTGTATGGGTAAAAGATATAATAGTGAAACGCTTGAGATATTATACAAAGGAAAATCTATCTCCGATGTTCTTGATATGACCGTTTCGGAAGCATCCGAATTTTTCGTAAATATACCTTCTATTTACCGAAAAATCAAGACAATCAATGATGTTGGACTTGGATATTTGACATTAGGACAGCAAGCCAATACATTGTCAGGTGGAGAAGCTCAAAGGGTTAAACTGGCCGAAGAATTATCCAAAAAAGATACAGGAAACACGATATATATATTGGATGAACCTACTACGGGTTTGCACTTTGACGACATCAAGCAACTCATACTCGTCATCGACAAACTGGTAAACAAGGGAAATACCGTAATCATTATCGAACATAATATGGATGTCATTAAGGTGTCTGACCATATCATAGATTTAGGTACTGAAGGTGGAAATGCAGGTGGCCACATCATCTTTGAAGGAACGCCAGAGGAAATAATCACTCAAACGATAGGTCATACCGCAGGATATCTCAAAGCAGAAATGGAGTACAGCAAAAACACATAATATAATTACAATATATTTATTGTATTAATAATCAACAATATAAAAAAATGAACATTCAAAAAATCCATATCATAGCTATAGGAGGAGCTGCCATGCACAATATAGCGCTTGACCTTCATGCACAGGGACATCATGTAACCGGATCGGATGATGAAATATATGAGCCGTCATTAGGAAGATTAAAAAAAGCAGGCATTGCCCCTGAAACCATGGGCTGGTTTCCTGAAAAGATTGATAGGGATTTTGATTTTGTTATATTAGGTATGCACGCTAAACACGACAATCCTGAGCTCCTTAAAGCGCAACAATTAGGAGTTAAAATATTGTCCTACCCTGAATTCATATATCATCAAGCTAAAAATAAGAAAAGAGTTGTCATAGCTGGTAGTCATGGAAAAACGACAACAACAGCCATGGTCATGCATGTACTCCGAAAGGTCAACATGAATTTTGATTACCTTGTAGGAGCACAATTGGAAGGCTTTGATAGAATGGTACGCTTGACCGATGCACCTTTGATCATCATTGAGGGCGACGAATACCTCAGCAGCCCTATCGACAGAAGACCCAAAATACTGCATTACCAACCTGATATTGCTGTAATAACCGGCATCGCTTGGGATCATATCAATGTTTTTCCTACATTCGACATTTACAAAGAACAGTTCAAACTTTTTTGCGACACTATACAATCAGACGGAGTGCTTATCTATTATCAAAACGACGCTGAATTAGTAGAGATAGCTTCAAAAGCTTCAGTAAAAAATAAATTTGCTTACGATAGTATGCCTGTAGATGATACAAAACAAATCGTATGGAATCATCAACGCTACCCTATCAAAACGATTGGTAATCACAACCTTCAAAATATGTATGCTGCCTATCTCGTTTGTAAACAATTGAGTATAGATGTCGTTACTTTTTTCAATGCGATAAGTGATTTTAGTGGCGCCAGCAAGCGCTTACAGAAAATTTCTGAAAAAGACGGAAGGCAAGTATATCTTGATTTTGCACATGCTCCAAGTAAAGTAAAGGCTACAACTCAATCATTCAAAACTTGGTTTGATAATAAACCATTGTTGGCCGTATTGGAACTACATACTTTTTCAAGTTTGAATTCTGAATTTATAGCTCAATATAAAGATAGTCTTCATTCGGCAGAGCAAGCCATTGTGTATTACAATAGCCACACACTCAAAATGAAAAACATGCCGTTATTGGATGTAGATTTGGTACGACAATGTTTTGATCACCCTAATCTAAAGATTTTTACAAATTCAGAAGATTTACATCGTTACTTATCTGAACAAAATGACCACCACTTGCTATTGATGACATCAGGCAATTTTAATAATATGGCGTTGGATTTTTGATGGAGTAAATATGGAAAATATAATATTTTTCAATGAAGATTGATCGGTTTTATCTCTCAGCTATTCTAAGCAATGAAACCATTTTGATTGCCCATGTCTTTGGGAGCAAAATGGTCATAACGTAGTTAGTCGTCCCTTAAAAAGTCCGATTAGCCTATCATAGGGACTAAAACGGGC
>CAYNSF010000104.1:0-4495 GCA_964399855.1 uncultured Aureispira sp.
ATTTAGTATTCTATGATGTTACCACGCTTTATTTCGAGACATTTGAAGAAGATGATTTGCGAAAAAAGGATTTTCCAAAGACAAGGTATCGCAAAGATTTGTTGAAATGAACAAGCAAATCGAAAAAGCAAAACAAGTAATCGCTACACCTTCCAAAGCAAAGAAAACGAAGTTTACCAGGAATAATAAACAACAGATAGAGCTCAACGAAGACCTTATCGAAAAAACAAAAAAGTTACTCGGTATTAAAGGTTATTACACCAATTTAGAGGAAACGACAGTAAACAATACAACAATCATAGATCGTTATCACGAGCTTTACCGAATAGAGCAATGTTTTAGAGTGTCGAAAAGTGATTTGCAGACAAGACCAATATTCCACTTCAAGGAACAGCCCATCAAACTACACATACTGATTTGTTTTATGGCATTGGTCATCTCAAAGCACATCGAAATAAGGTCAGGTGTATCAATAAGAAAGTTCTTGGACGAAGCTAAAAAAATAGTGGACGGGAAAATCCTAAACCTTATGACAAACAAAACTGTTTCAATCAAAGCCGAGCCAACTGAAAAAATGAGGCGGCTGATTGGTAAATTATTCCCACCGCACTAAATGTTACAAGTCAGGAAAGAATTAGATGCAAAATTTGCCATTCGTCAAGGGTGTGAGCTGGCAGCAGGGATTTAGAGGGAGTATTCTAAAAATGCTACTTTTTAATCGCCACAGACATAGCTGCACCTACGATACCGGCATCATTGAGCAATGAAGCTGTTTCGACCTTTACAGGAACGTCAATATAAGCTTTATAGTAATCATATTGCTTGGAGACGCCGCCGCCAATTAAGATCAGATCCGGGCTCAACAACATATTCAAGTGGTTTAAATATACATTCAATTCCTTAGCCCATTTTCTCCAGCTGAGTTTGAGTCGCTCTCTTGCGCTATTTGAAGCATATTTCTCAAAAATGGATTTTTTATATTTGAGATGACCCATTTCAGTGTTAGCCAATAGTTTTCCATCGTAAAATATTGCCGAACCAATGCCTGTACCCAAAGTAATGAAAATGACCAATCCTTTGACACCTTTTCCTTTGCCATAAGACATCTCAGCCAATCCTGCTGCATCAGCATCATTGATGACGTTGACATCACAGTTCAGCGCTTTACTAAAATCGCTTTGGATATCATAATTGATAAACTGCTGGTCAATATTGGTAGCTGTCAGTGAAATACCGTTTTTTATAACAGCCGGAAATCCCATACCAATTTTTTTACCTTGCCAATTGAAGTGGTCAACGATTTGTTTTAATCCAACAATGATCGCTTCAGGAGTAGCAGGAGAAGGCGTTTTAATCCTGAATTTCTCTGCCTTGAGCTTACCTGTTTTCGAATCAACAATATTGGCTTTAATACCGGTTCCTCCTACATCAATACCTAAAATTTCCATACCTGAGAGCTTATCGGATGACTGTAATTTTTAATATTTTTATATCTTCATGTGGTCTGTCTCTGTGGTCTGTTCGACTTTCAGCTATTGTATCTATCACTTCAATCCCTTCGATGATTTGTCCAAAAATAGTATATTCTTTGTCTAACACCGGTGCGCCTCCAGAAGATTTTAGTATATCTTTCGCTTCTTCCGTATAGCGTATATTTTTTTCGTACTCATGGTTTTCTATTTCTTCGTGTGAGTGTGGTCTTCCATGCACGATATAAAACTGCGAACCAGAGGATGCTTTGTCTGGATTTACTTCATCGCTAAGCCTTGCAGCGGCCAATGCTCCTTTGACATGAAAAAGTGTATCTTTGATTTCATGACGTATCGTATAGTCAGGACCGCCTTTTCCCAATTCTTTACCTTTTCCTATAGTGCGGGAATCCGGATCGCCCGTTTGTATCATAAATCCTTTTATCACTCTGTGAAATAAAATCCCATTAAAATAACCTTCTTCTGCAAGCTTTAAAAAATTTTCCTGGTGCAGCGGCGTATCTCCATACAATTGGGCTATCATATCTCCAACCGTTGTATGTATAACAACCAAACATGATTGTGGAGCATGAATAAATACTTCTGTTTCAGTATGGGAAACTTTGTCATCTTTGGCAGCTGATAACTTCACTTTATATCTACCCGAATTGAGGTAGCGGTGTTGCGGATTGACATCGTTGGAATGAGTACCGTCGCCAAAATCCCAATTATAATGCTCAGCATTCTTTGAAAGATTATTAAAATGTACCAAATCCGGTGTGGTCACATCATATTCACTGACCTGGATTACAGCCTTTGGTATGGAACATGATGTTATGATAAGTAGTAAAAGCAGATAGACATTATATCTCAACATTCGTTTTAGCTTATTTTGAAGATGTTTTGTGAATTTTCATCCGTATATCTTTCAACGGTCGTTCATAATCATCAGTGGGTTGATTGCCGATCATGTCCAATACGTCTAAACCTTCGATCACTTCGCCAAAGACAGTATAGTCATTGTCAAACATTGGGATACCTCCGACACGATGATATTTGTCAAGTTGCGCTTGGGAATATTTGAAGTTTCTTATTGCTTGTAATATATTTAGATTTTCGTCACTGACGGATCCACCTACTACGATAAAAAACTGAGAACCGGAAGATTCTTTATCTGGATTTACGTCACCACCTTGCCGTGCAGCCGCCAGCATACCTCTGAAATGTGGTGTTCCGATTTCGGCAGGTATTTTATAGCCCACATCTTGTACTCCAAGACGCTCTCCAGCTTTGGCCGTTTTCGATGTCGGATCGCCTCCTTGTATTACAGTGCCATTAACGACTCTGTGAAATAACAACCCGTCATAAAACCCATCATTGACCAATTTGATGAAATTTTCTTTATGCTTCGGTGTAGAATTGAGCAAGCTGACCACCATGTTGCCGTATTCGGTTTCGATTGTGTATGTTTCAGCTTCTTGTTTGCAAGCCATAAAGGAAGTCATGGCTATTAATACTATTATTATATATCTCATTTCCTGTAATTAATCAGTTTCAAAAGGTGTTATTTCGTTATATTTTTTAAAATATTCTATAATAAGATCAGTCAGATATAATTCCTGTTCTTTTTCGCCTTTGATGTCAAAAGGTTTGATTTCATTCCAATGTGGCCATCCGTCCTGATCTCTACCGGAAAACTCAAAATAACCTTTCATTTCGAGTAATGTACACACTGCAACATGCATCAAATCTGTTTTTTCCTCTTTGGTAAATCGCTTTTGAGGTATGCGTCCTAATTCTTGTACACCTATCAAAAAAAGCACCGCCTGAAAATCTGGAAGTGATTCCCTTTTCAACGTATCCTTAACTATGGAGCGCACTCTCAACCATTCAAAATCCCGTTCCCAGTCTTCCATTCGCTAATTGAAATAATGAATAAAAACCGCAAATATAGTAATTTTTTAAGACTGAATACGCTACATTTACGTATCGAAAAGAGACTAAATCTATGGATTTTCGGTTTTAGCTTGTTTGCCAAAATGTTGTACCCAATAATTTTCTACGCGTGCGATAGCCATTTCATCAACTTTGGGATTCATCAACATTCTGCAATGAGAAGGACTTTTTAACCAGTCTTTCAGTACTTTTTCAAAGTTTTCTTGGCCTCTACCGAGATTTTCACCAGCTACTTTCCAATTGTATCCCACTTGTTCTAATCGTTGTCCAAGATCCAGGCCAGAAGTAGAAAAATGCTTCAAAAAATTATGTTTGTACATGTCGTCAGCTTGAGCTACTGCACTCTGATATAGCACGTCATTCCAAGTTACTTTTGGAGCCGGTGCCATATATCTCCTGCCACAATTACATCCCTTTTCACGAACGGAATTGACAGCATCCAACATCATTTGCTTATCCGAACTATCGGGAATGCTATCTGTCCCTAAAAAGGCAGTTATAACAAAGAAAAACAGCATTATGGATTTTATCACGGCAGTAACTAATGTATAATTGTTATATAATCTCAATAAACGTAAACTTTATCCACAAAGTTGTATCAACACATTTTTTCAGTAAGATTGAACTGGCATCAGACACATTTTATACCAAAGTGATATTTGAATTAGTCCAAAGAATGAAAATAAAATATGTCTGTGTTCAAGGCAAAAAATATATCTATAAGTGAATGTCGTTTAGACATTCACTTATAGATACCGCTTTCGGCTTGGTCATAAAAAAGCTATGGCGAGCATTTCTAACTAAGTAACCGAATGTTTTTTGATGAAGATAGGGCTAATTTGAATGTTACGCTTATTAAAAAAAAAAGACAGCGGATAAGTGGCGGATTTTCCGCCACTTATCCGCTGTCTTATAAAGTGTCGCTGTCTTTCCGACTGAAAGGAGGAATCTAAAAATGGAACATTTCAGGTAATTACTCCAAAAATAAGCTTAGTGATTCAGCAGTAATTGGCTCAAAGTTGAAAATGATTTTTGATTGACGATTGAAACCGAGTATTATTGCAAATAAA
>CAYNSF010000105.1:0-4418 GCA_964399855.1 uncultured Aureispira sp.
ACAATCAAGAAAATTTACATTTTTAAAGATGCTTGTTTTTCATCAAAAAAATAAACGCTCCTAATATATAATACACATTTCACAGGTCAAACGCTGCAAGGAATTCGGAAAAAATTTATTTATTTTTTTCGCTTTTTTCTAAAACACTGATTATCAATTCATAATCAAATCCCTTGTTTAGAAAAAAATTTATCATTTTTTTTCGGAAGTCAAATTTATCTTTAAATGTAGTCGTTGCTTTTTTCTTTTCAAATAGCCTTTCTAAGGTATTAAAATAGTCATCATCTTCGATTTCTTTCAGCCCTTCCTGGATAGAATAATTGGACACTTTTCGCAATTTGAGTTCATGGATGATCTTATTACGACCCCAACCTTTCATCCTGAATTTGCCACGGGCATACGACTTTGCAAATCGTTCTTCATCCAAAAATCCATTCGATATCAGATCGCTGATGATCTCTTCGAGCTCATCACCATAGATACCATGCTCCAGAAGCCGTGTCCGAACTTCCGAATGACAACGATCCTGAATGGCACAGAATTTTTGAATATTCAAAGTAGCCTCATCAATCGACCAATACGTTTTCTTTTTTTTGTCGTATTCCATTAGATTGTTGGATTTTGGTTGATGGTTCTTTTTTCATTATAACAGTTTCAGGACATTCCGCACCACTTCTACGATATCGTCATCAGGATGATGCAGATAGGTTTGCCAACCTGCTTCACGAGGTGTTTCAAGATTGGCAGGTGTGTCGTCTATGAAAAGTGTATTTTCCGGGATAATGCCGGTATTTTCTACTACGTGGTCATAAATTTCCTTATTCGGCTTACGCATACCAACACGATGCGAATAGAATGTCTGGTCAAAAAAACGTGTATCCCAATCACTGATTTCATATTGATGTTTAAGCGTAATCAATATCCATTGCAAATGAATTTCGTTGGTATTGGACAATAAATATACTTTATAACGTGCCCTTAATGCTTCAAGTAACTGAAAGACACCTTCATTCCAACCCAAGAGCATTGCATTCCAGGCTTCTGCTACCTGATTTCCTGATGGTACGCCACGCAGGCTCATCCGTTGGATATTCCAGATAAATACTTCGGTGCTAATCGTACCAGTTTCAAAATCCAACAACAACTTATGCATCTCCGGTGTCATATCTTCCGGAGAAAATGACCTGTTCAACACTTCTGACATTTTATCATACGTCCGCTGATGATCAATATGTAGCAACACGCCACCAAGATCAAAAACTATATTCTTAACAGGCTGAATTTCTGTCATTTTTAATTGTAAATTGTTAATTGTAAATTGTTTAAATGGACAGTTGACAGTTGACAATGAGCAATGGGCAATGGGCAATGGGCAGATGACAATGGACAGAGAACAATGGAAAATTGAAAGTTGACAGTTGATAGATGGCAGTTGACAGATTGAAATTATGAGTGATGAAAGATAAATTCATAATTCATAACTCATAATTCATAATTCATAACTCCATCAACCAATTAAAGTTAATCAGCAAACGAACTTATCAACGTCTTCATATCCGGAATATTATAATACACTTTATCTTTATATACGATCACAGGCATCGTCACAGAACCACCTTTAAATCCCGATGCTTCCAGCTTATTGAACATCAGTGTTGTATTAGGATAATGAACAGATGTATTCAACTCCAGGAAAGCGATATTCTTTTCTGTTAGCAATTTTATAGCAGAAGCACATCTACCGCATCCGTCTTTGGTAAATACATTTATTTTACTCGGATTGATTTCCACACCAGTAAATCTCGTATTTTCTGTTGCCGGACTGACTTCTGCAGATGTTTTGCGAGGAACACTATAGGACACCGAAAGGCGGTAAGCGTTTTCCACACCCGGAGTTTCTGTCAATGTAAATACCCAAACCTTACTTTTGGCTGCTACTTTTTGCGAATATGGAAAAACAGTTGAAGTCGAATAGCCTTTGATTTCGGCCGAAACGGTTAGCTCTACGGCTTCATCTCTGTTGTTTTGAGCATAGACCAAGACTTTATTTCCGTCCCGCTCTTCTGACAATTCAACATCTTGCTGTGCTGTCATCACAAAAGTGGTCAACAAGCTAAAAATCATCAAGATATATACTTTCATTGCTGTATTTTTATGGATTAATCTTCAAGTTTCAACACCTGTAAGAACGCCTTTTGCGGTACTTCTACATTACCAATCTGACGCATTTTCTTCTTACCTTTCTTTTGTTTTTCGAGGAGTTTACGCTTTCGCGAAATGTCTCCACCATAACACTTGGCGGTTACGTCCTTACGCAAAGCAGATATCGTTTCTCTCGAAATGATTTTAGCACCGATAGATGACTGAATCGCTATCATAAACTGCTGTCTTGGTAGTAATTCTTTGAGCTTCACACACATTTTCCTGCCTATATATTCGGCTTTTGCACGGTGTACCAAGGAAGAAAGCGCATCTACAGGCTCGCCATTCAATCGTATATCCAATTTCACCAAATCCGATGCCCGATAGTCTATCGGATGATAATCGAACGAAGCGTATCCTCTTGATATGGATTTTAATCGGTCATAAAAGTCGAATACAATCTCGGCAAGAGGCATCTCAAAAGTCAACTCTACCCGTTCTGTAGTCAAATAAGTTTGCTTGATCAGCACACCTCTTTTATCCATACAAAGCGTCATGATAGACCCGATATATTCCGGCTTAGTGATGATATTGGCTCGGATATAGGGTTCTTCTATCTTTTGTATCAAAGTCGGATCTTCTAAATCATTGGGTGTGTTGATTACCGATTTTACACCTTTATGGTCATAAGAAAAATAGGAAACGTTTGGCACGGTCGTGATGACTTCCATATCAAATTCCCGGGAAAGCCTTTCCTGTATGATCTCCAAATGCAACATCCCTAAGAACCCACATCTAAAACCAAATCCAAGTGCTATAGATGATTCCGGCTCAAATATCAGGGATGCATCATTGAGTTGTAATTTTTCAAGGCTATCTCTGAGATCTTCAAAATCTTCGTTTTCTATCGGGTAAATACCAGCAAATACCATAGGTTTCACCTCTTCAAAACCGTGAATGGCTTCCAAACAAGGATGATCGTGGTGGGTTATAGTATCTCCGACTTTTATCTCTCTTGACTCTTTAATACCTGTGATGATGTACCCCACATTACCGGCAGACAATTCACTTTTTGGTACTTGAGACATTTGTAGTATCCCTATTTCGTCAGCGTCATATACTTTACCAGTATTAAAAAATCTGACTTTTTCGCCTTTTTTCATCGTACCATTCAATATCCTAAAGTAGGCGATCACACCACGGAAAGAATTGAATATAGAGTCAAAAATCAAGGCTTGCAACGGAGCATTGACATCACCTTTCGGTGAAGGAATCCGCTCTACTATCGCAGCCATAAGCGCTTCAATACCGATACCGGTCTTACCGCTGGTAAGCAATATCTCATCTTTTTTACATCCTATAAGGTCAATCACCTGATCCGACACTTCATCAATCATCGCCGAATCCATATCCACTTTATTCAATACAGGGATGATCTCAAGGTCGTTTTCTATAGCCAAATAAAGATTGGAAATCGTTTGCGCTTGGATACCTTGTGTGGCATCGACAAGTAGCAAAGCACCCTCACAAGCTGCAATAGAGCGGCTGACCTCGTAGGAAAAATCTACGTGTCCCGGCGTGTCGATCATATTGAAAGTATATTGCTGACCGTCCGTATGTGTATAATACATCTGTATAGCGTGACTTTTGATCGTGATCCCTCGTTCCCGCTCCAAATCCATATCATCCAATGCCTGAGCTTGCATATCTCGTTCGGATATCGTCTTAGTAAACTCTAAGAGTCTGTCCGAAAGCGTACTCTTTCCGTGGTCAATATGCGCTATAACACAAAAATTTCTTATATTCTTCATCGCCGCAAAGATAGGTTAATCCCTGATAACTATACTACAACCGCTTTAAAAAAATGAAAGGATAAGTTTAGCATCCTCATAAGATAAGCTTAGCGTCCCACAAGATAAGCTTAGCGTCCTCGCTAAGCTAAGTGTCCATGCAAGATAAGCTTAGCGTCATCGCTAAGCTTGAATTAGATTAGTCGTCCCGACTAAGAACAAAACAAATACTTCTATAAACCATTAAACTAATATCAACTCTACAAAATAAATTGAAAGTTGAAAATTGAAAATTGAGAATTGAAAATGATTTTTTTGATTGACGAATCATGCCAACAACCGACAACAATCAACCGACAACCAAATTAAACCTTTACACCAATAAAACAAGTCAGCAATTAGCAATTAGAAATTAGCAATAAATTAAACCTTTACACTCATAAACCTTTAAACCATTTTCCAGCCGACAACCATCAACCATCAACC
>CAYNSF010000106.1:0-4386 GCA_964399855.1 uncultured Aureispira sp.
TCATCTTTAGTAATTTTGCTTTTAAATGTGCCACTTCGCAAACACCCGGCTCGTTATGCCTCATTGTAAAACGACAGACCAATTAGAATGAAATTCGGTAAGACAATAAAAATATTCCTCATTGACGGAGACCCAAACGGACGAATGAGTTGTGAACTTTCCAACTGGTCAGGAAAAGCATATAAAATACCAAGAGTAAAAATCAAGGACTGCACTGACAGAGACGATTTGACAAGCACCGGTGTTTATTTGCTTTTTGGAAAAGACGAAGAAGGAAAAGATCAAGTTTACATAGGAGAAGCCGAATCAATTCTAAAACGACTTAATCAACAATTAACTTCAAAGGACTTTTGGAACGAAGCAATTGTTTTTATTAGCAAGGACGAAAATTTAAACAAAGCCCACATAAAATATTTAGAGAACCGACTGCACGACATAGCAAAAGCGGCAAATCGCTATAAGGTTGACAATTCTATCGTTCCGACTCAATCCTCGATTTCTGAATCTGACAGAGCAGAAATGGAAGAATTTATCGAATATATAAAGATGCTTGTAAACACCCTTGGACACAAAGTATTTGACGAAAAGCGTGAATTTAAACCGAAGCAAAAACTGGAGATATTTTCTATTAAAGCTGCAAGGGGTGCAGACGGACAAGGAGAGCCAACCTCGGACGGATTTGTGGTATTGAAAGGTTCAAAAGCAGCAGGTTCGACAGTTGCCTCCATGACATCCAACTTCGTAACGCTAAGACAAAAACTTATTGACGAAGGTGTGCTTTTGAACAAAGGAGAGTATTTAGAGTTTCCTGACGACTATATTTTTAGCAGTCCATCTACAGCAGCATCAATTGTGTTAGGACGAAACGCAAACGGCTTGACTGAATGGAAATTAAAAGACGGCAGGACACTTAAAGACTATGAATCGAATGAGAAAACAACGAAGGCATAACACACGTTTGGCGTCATGCGGGGTGATGTGCTTACATTCAAGTTCAGTTTTCAAATTGGGCTTTGGTGCTGGGTTGACAGTTTTGTACTCCGAAAACCCGCACGAACGCCAAGCGTGGGAACGTAGGACTGAAATGGCCGCCTGGAAAGTCATTTAAACCGTTGGTTTCAGCCAGCGGCGGCCACGGAAACCCGTCCTCCTTTGTCGGACTTTGGTTTCCTTAATTCAGTCCTACGATTCGGGCATGACACCGGGTAATATTCCTGAATTGGCGGCACACTCTCAGCCTACACAAGGTTTGCCGCAATTCCAGGACGGTTGCAACGGTGTCAACCTTGTTTCAGCGCTTTATTCGCCTTCGTTCCTCAGGCGAACCGCCCTGAAACTGCGGCAAGCCCGAATCGTTAGGTGCAACCCTATTTGAGGACACAACCGACAACAAACGAACATTAAAACGACAGACAAAATGCCAACGCTTCGCAAAATAAAAAGAGCTGCAACCAACCGCACAAGCCGACACAAATTGCAGCACATTTTATTTTGCCCCACGCACCCAAGCCCACCCACCACCCAGACAATTTGTGAATAACTTTTTTGGACTTTATTTGTCCATTAATAAATCTCTTTTTACTTTTGGACAAAATTAGACCAAATGGCATCCGTAAAAAAATATACTTCTTTTGGTGAGCATCTAAGGACACTTCGTGAAGAAGCTGGACAAACCTTGAAAACAGTAGCCGAACAAATCAGTATTGATATTTCATTGCTTGCAAAAATTGAACGTAACGAACGACAACCGACCAAGCAACTTATTAAGCAGGTCGCAACATTTTTTCAGGTGGACGAGAAAGAATTACAAAATGAATTTCTTAGTGACCAAATTGCCTACAAAATCTTAGACGAAGAAGCTGACCTTAATATCCTAAAGGTTGCGGAAAAGAAAGTTTCATACTTAAAAACAAAAAGAAATGCTGACTAAAGAATATATCAAAGACCTAAAAAGCACCGGAAACGGAGCAATTGGACATCTTGTAAAAGATTATAAAGACAGCGGCTCATTGACTTTTATACTTGAAAATCTTGGACAACTTCCAAAAGATTTTGACGGTAGTTTCCTTCCTGAATTATTAACTCATAAAAATGCTTCTGTTCGACTTTGGACAGTTAAGACCTTTGGCAAACTTGACAAGGAAGAATATTTAGCAACTCTTAAAGAAACTGCATTAAATGATACTGACACAACTGTAAGACGTGAAGCTGTTTCTTCAATTGGAAGAATGAGAAGTAAAAAAGGAAAGAAAATACTTTTTGAAATTCTCAAAGACAAAGACCCAAAAATTGTAAGTCAAGCAATTCGTGGCTTACTTGTATTTAAAGGAGAAGAAGAAGTTGACGAACAATTAAAAACACTTGTAAATCACGAAAACGAAATGGTGAGAACAGTAATTTACAAAGAGTATTTTGCTGAAATCAAAGACAAAAATTCTCAACCACACACAGAGAGCTACGATTATTTGAAAAATGTTGTTGTTAACGCAGACAACATTGAAGCAATGAAATTACTGAAAGATGAAAGTATTCATCTAACTTTTACTTCGCCACCATATTACAACGCAAGAGATTATTCAATTTACCCAAGCTACAAACATTACCTTGAATTTCTTGCAGATGTTTTTAAAGAAGTGCATCGTATAACAAAAGAAGGAAGATTTTTAATTGTAAATACTTCACCGATTATCATTCCAAGAATTAGTCGTTCACATAGCAGTAAGCGTTATCCAATTCCTTTTGACATACATCCGTATTTAATGGAAATGGGTTGGGAATTTATTGATGACATTGTTTGGCTAAAACCTGAAGCAAGTGTAAAAAATCGAATTGGTGGTTTTATGCAACACAGAAAACCATTAGGATACAAACCAAATAGTGTTACTGAATATTTAATGGTTTATCGTAAAAGCACCGAAAAACTTTTGGACTGGAATATAAAACAATACGATTGGAATACAATTTTAGAAAGTAAAGTTGCGGACGGCTACGAAACAACAAATGTTTGGAAAATTGACCCTTGCTTTGACAAAGTCCATTCTGCTGTTTTCCCTGTTGAACTCTGCAAAAGAGTTATTCAATACTATTCATACAAAGGCGATTTAGTTTTTGACCCATTTGGCGGTAGCGGAACAATGGGAAAAACCGCAAAAAAATTAGGCAGACATTTCCTTTTGACAGAAAAAGACGAAACATACTTTGAATATATGCAGTCAAAAAAATCAAAAGATATGTTTGATGCATTTGAAACTAAGTTTTTAACCCTTGATAAATTTAAAGAAACTATAAAATGACATTAACAGAACAAGTAGCAAAGAACATAATCCGCAAACTTTTAAAAGGTGACGATTATAGAATTGAAGTTGTAACTCTTATCAATGCGGAGTTTTTGCAATTTGCAATTGAATTTTTTAAGAAAATTATTGACGCTAAACTGAAAAACGAAAACATATCTATTGATTGGTATAAAAAGGAATTTTTAAATCCAAATTTGCCGGCTAAGGAAATTGCAATCAATTCCGGGTTGAACAAAAAGACCATTCATAATATGTTCAACTCATCAACAAAAGAAATCATTATTGATGCAGCTAATGAACATTATGATGTTTTATATGAAAGCATTAAAGTTTTAGTTGAGACCGAGCACGAATTAGAATTGACTTTAACAATAAAGTTCAAAGGAGTTTCTGTTGACCTGAATGTTAGTGAAAGTTTAATCGTAATAAACACACTTGCAGTAAAACGAGCCGAATTGCGTGGCGGACTTTGGAGCACCGCAGGAAAGAGAGTAGAGAACCCACTAATGAAAACACTCTGCAAACTATATTCAGTTAGTGAAGATAATTATAAAGCAAAATTCGTAAAAGACAACGCAAAAGGATTTGACCGAGAAATTGATTTTTACTTGCTCAAAGACGGCAAAGAATTTTTGTGTGAAGTAAAACTAATGGGAAGCGGAAATCCTGAAAGTGCTGATGCGGTAATTGCAAGAGCAACTAATGTTTTTGTTGCGGACAAACTTTCAATTCAAAATAAAAACCAACTTGAACACTTAGGCATTAATTGGATTGAAATGAGAAGTGAAAATGGTTTCAAGCGTTTTAAACTTGCATTAGAAAAATTAGAAATTCCTCACAAGGACTTATCAGGGAACTTTGACGAAAAATTAGAGACGATTTTCAAAGAAATATTTGCCTAACCATTTGGTGGCACATTTGCTTTTTTGCCAACTCACAAAGCCAAACAAAAAAAGCAAAAGAGCCACCAAGCCAACGCACAACGACACTGCAAAATGGACAGACAACAACACGACAGAAAAGAAGGGCAGCACCTAACAGCGGTCAATGTTGCACAACCCTATTAAAAATTGATACATAAGTGAACTCC
>CAYNSF010000107.1:0-4358 GCA_964399855.1 uncultured Aureispira sp.
ATCATTGATAAACAGATATTTATGACCGCACTAAATTACTATGTTACAAGTCAGGGGTGCTGAAACGGCTATGATAGAGTTAGTTGATTTCAATGATGTTTATGTAGCTAAAACATCAACAGCTAAAGCAGGAACTAGAAGAGGACGTAGAAAGTCTGGAGGTGTTTCAAATGTAGCAGCTGCTCCTGCGCCAGTTCAACCAGCAGTAACTGAAGAAATCAAATCCGAAGAGGAATAATTAAGTAGTTAGTTAGTAAATGAATATAAAGGGATATTATAGCAATATAGTATCCTTTTTTGTTTTATATCCCTTAGGAAGTAGTTGTCCTGTCTTGATTTATTTGTTGACATTATGCGTTTTGAATAGTGAATTCCTTTTATTGTCACTCCATATAAAAACTCCAATTTTTTATGAATCGAAAACATATACCTGAGTAGAAACCTAAACCTTTCTCATCAATATTTCATCTAAAGTTTTTAAAACATGGATCATTGTGAAAATTCTTTTTACATAATAGTACTTGTATGTTTAAAAATGTATTACCTTTGACTTGAACTTTTAGGTAATGAATGTCATAAGAGTTAAGGATATCTTCGTTAAGGAATTATCAGTAGAATTCAGACAAAAGTACGCTCTGGCAGGTATTTTTTTGTTTGCTGCTACTATTGTGTTTGTTATCTATAAGTCTTTTAATAATATCAACCCTCGTGAATGGGTAATTATGCTCTGGGTTTTGACACTTTTTGCTGCACTCAATGCCATCGTCAAGAGTTTTCTACAAGAGAAAAAAGAGACCTACCTATATTATTATACGCTATTTGATCCATTAGAATTGATCATTGCCAAGTTGATTTACAATTTTATATTTCTGTCCAGCTTATTTGCAGTGATAACTTTGATAATGTCTTTTTTTTCTGGTTTTCCAGTTAAGGATTTTCAATTATTTGCTACAGGGTCTTTACTTGGTATAGCGGGGATTTCGATCGTATTTACTTTTGTATCTGTTATATCTTCATCGGGAGCTGGACATGCAACCTTGATGTCGATATTGGCGTTGCCGTTAGTATTGCCGATATTGTTGTTGTTGCTAAAGATCTCTACTGTAAGTGTACGATTGATTGTCGATACCAGTGTTGGCAATGACGTAAGTCTTTTATTTGGCATAGATTGTATTTTATTGGGTGCAGTTTTGATTTTATTTCCTGTCCTTTGGCGTAGTTAAATGTAAAGTTGTAGAAAGATGAAAATACAAGGTTTGTGGTGGAAATTGTTGGGTGTATTGATATTTATATATGTACTTATAGGCGGTATGACCATTCCGTTGAAGTCTGGCATACTACAAACATCTCCGCCATCGGCTAAAAGTGGTACCACAATAGACATTGACGTTACGGGTTATAATACACATTTTGGTACAGCACAAAACATCCGTGCTTGGTTAAAGGCTGACTCCATTCACGCTATTCAAGCCTCCAATATCCATGTAGAAAATGATATGAAAGCAGTTGTTACCTTTAATATTCCAGCGGCATTACCAAGCCAAAAGGTACAACCGTTAACTTTGATAATGGATAATGAAGTGGACGGCCCGTTTGTTCAACCGAATGCTATCTTTGTTACAATGGCTGATACTATTCTTGCAAATGGAGCACTTTGGAAGTCATCAAATATTGGGAATTTCAGTCAAGTTGATTCATTCGTATTTCCGTATAGAAATATTCTTCATGAGACGATAAGAAATACATTCTTTCATGTAGCTCTTTGGTTTGCGATGTTTATCTTGCTCACTATCGGTCTTGTAAACGCTATACATTATCTACGTACCAAACAATATGATTTTGACATCAAGTCGGCAGCATATACTAAGGTAGCGGTACTTTATGGAGTCCTTGGACTTTTGACAGGATCGGTATGGGCGAAATTTACTTGGAATACATTCTGGACAGACGATGTCAAACTAAATATGACGGCAGTAACGTTATTGATATATCTGGCGTATTTTGTGCTGAGAAGTACTTTTGCAGATACGGATCGACGCGCCACCATGTCGGCAGCATACAATATATTTGCCTATATAGCTATGATACCATTATTGTTTGTGATACCGAGAATGACTGACAGTTTACATCCAGGCAATGGTGGCAATCCTGCATTGGGTGGAGAAGATTTAGACCATACACTGCGTATGTTTTTCTATCCTTCCGTCATCGCATTATCAATAATCGGTATTTGGATGTCACATTTATCAATACGATATGAAAGGTTAAAGGAAATAATATTGGAAAAATATAATAATTAATCACATGAATGATTCAATTTTTAAAAACAAATGGCTGTATATACTTGTGCTGAACCTTATGGTTATGACCACGGCTTCTGCACAAGGAAATACTATGGATTTTTTGCGAAGTACAGGTAAAATATATACAGTTGTTGCAGTAATCGTAATTCTTTTTATTGGTATAGTTTTGTATCTGTACCGCATAGACAATAAGCTAACTAAATTAGAAAATCAATTAAAAAATGAGTAATCAAGGGAAATTTTTTGAAAGCGTGCAACGCAACTTTGATAGGGCGGCAGCACACACAGACATTCATCCGGGACTTCTTCATCAGATAAAGGTATGCAATGCGATATACCAGATGAATTTTCCGGTTAGAATCGGAGACACTTACCAGGTAATCGAGGCTTACCGAGTGCAGCATTCGCATCACAGATTACCTACGAAAGGCGGTATCCGTTTCAGCGATATGGTTGATCAAGAAGAAGTAATGGCATTGGCAGCTTTGATGACGTACAAGTGTGCTATCGTTGATGTGCCGTTTGGCGGTGCGAAAGGTGGAGTAAAGATTAATCCTAAATCCTACTCTACTGAGGAATTGGAGCGTATTACAAGAAGATATACTGTCGAATTAATCCGTAAAAACTTTATCGGACCAAGTGTTGACGTGCCGGCACCGGATTATGGTACAGGAGAGCGTGAAATGGCTTGGATTTTGGATACGTATCAGACATTTAAAGGAGGAGAAATAGACGCAGCAGGTTGTGTCACTGGTAAGCCTGTACGTCAGAATGGTATCAGCGGACGAACGGAAGCAACAGGTAGAGGCGTATTCTATTCAATCAGAGAAGTATTCAATGATGAATCACAACTTAAAAAGATAGGTGCGACAAAAGGCGTAGCTGGCAAAACTATGGTTATCCAAGGAATGGGTAACGTGGGTTCCAATACAGGATTGGTTTCGCAGCAGGAAGGAGATGTAAAGATTGTAGGACTTTCAGAATATGAGGGTACCGTATATAGCGAAAAGGGTATCGATATGCAAGCAGCCTTAGACTATCGCAAAGCGAATGGAACGATTTTAGGTCTGCCGGGTACGGTTACGCTCAATGATAGAGGAGATTGGGTAGGTATCGAATGTGATATCCTTGTACCAGCGGCTTTGGAGTCTGTGATCACTATTGAAAATGCACACAAAGTAAGAGCAAAAGTAGTAGCCGAAGCAGCAAATGGACCAATATCTGCCGAAGCAGCAGAAATCATAACGAAAAATGGATCTGTCATCATCCCAGATATGTATTGTAATGCTGGTGGTGTTACCGTTTCTTACTTCGAATGGTTGAAAAATCTTTCTCACATCCGTTTTGGACGTATGGATAAACGATTTAATCAAAATGCTTATGGTAAGCTTGTTTCCACGATAGAAAACATGACTGGAAAAACCATAAACGATAGAGAAAGAGAAATATTAACGAAAGGTGCTGATGAAATAGATTTGGTTCGCTCGGGTCTTGAAGAAACGATGATAAGTTCTTACCATCAGATCATGGATACGTATCATAGCTATAAGAATGTGAACAATCTGAGAGATGCAGCATTCATCTGTGCTTTGAATAAAGTAGCAGGAGATTATATGACATTGGGCGTATTCCCATAGGTTGAATAGTGAAGAATATAAAAAAGGTAACACGAAGGGAATTCGTGTTACCTTTTTTTATGATTTTTGAATTTGTCCAAAGATTCATTATGGAAAAATTGTAGCAATCAAGGCAGTAATCTATATGAGGTTTATTGTCATATTCAAATTTTTTACAAAATCCCACTTCCGTACCAAGTATATTTTTGAACTGAACATTGAACCCTTAGTGCTGTTGTTTTTGATATCAAAACTCATATTTTCACAACCTTAACTCTTTTCAAAACCCTATGATATGTCTTATCAAACAACTGCAATACATACATACCAGCAGGCAATGATGACATATCTATGGATTCGTAAGCCATACCCGACATGACCCGGTCGCCAATCATATTGATTATCATGTAAGGTGTAACCTCTGAAAGTCCCGATATGT
>CAYNSF010000108.1:0-3946 GCA_964399855.1 uncultured Aureispira sp.
TCAGTAGGTTAGTGCTTGGTTTTGCTCTTTTTGAACGTTTACCCGTTTAGTAGTGCAAAACAATATAAAAAATAATATGTTACATTTAAGAAATCAGTATATTTGCAAGTTGTTAGAAATAACAGTTTTAAACGTGCTTTTACCAAAATGTGCCTAGCTAATAAAATGGATAATAAATCTAAAAGTATAAATGATAATACTCATGATTTGATTGAGGAGTACAATGAAATCATGAAGTTTTCAGAAACTTCTGTTATAATTACATTTGAATGGGCAAAAGAAGGAGATTATTTCCACAAGTTATCAATGTATGACGAGAACTATACTCCTGTCCCTACTTTAAACGGAACTACGTTGATTAACACAATTTAGGATTATGCCCAATTGGAATGAAGTCATTGTTGAAATTCAACAAGAGCAACAAAAGAATCCGAATGTAAATCCATTAGATACTGTTAGGCGAAAGTATCTCAAGAGAGTTTCAGAAATCACAGGGAGAAATACAATTGCTTATTATTCTGGCTGGCTCCAAAAACCAACAGCTCCAGGAACAGCCGTAGGTGACAAAGACAAATCTGGATTTATGTTAGGCATAAATAAACTTGACAGAAGTCAAGGTTTAGATTTAATACTTCACACACCTGGAGGAGATATTGCTGCAACAGAATCTTTAGTCGATTATCTTTATTCAATGTTTGATAAAGATATTAGGGTTATAGTTCCACAAATTTCTATGTCTGCTGGAACTATGATAGCTTTTGCTTCTAAGGAAATTGTAATGGGCAAACATTCCAATTTAGGCCCAATCGACCCACAAATGGGTGGCTTAGCGTGCCAAGCAGTTTTAAACGAATTTGAACAGGCAAAAGCAGATATAAAACAAAACCCTCATTCTGCTTCTTTATGGCAAGTTATTATCAGTAAATACCACCCAACATTTTTGGGTGCTTGTCAACAAGCAATTGAGTGGTCTGAAAAAATGGTGTCTGATTGGTTAGAAAATAATATGTGCAACGGAGATGTTGAAAAAGTAAAAAAAATTGTTGACACTTTTTCTAATCATAGTATTCAAAAATCACACGCTCGACATATTTCTAAAAAAGAATGTATCGAAGTAGGATTAGTAATTTCGGATTTGGAAGATAATCAGGATCTTCAAGACGCAGTCCTCACTACTCATCATGCCTTTATGCATACTTTTTCCAATACTCATTGCGTAAAAATAATAGAAAATCATAATGGAATCGCATATATTGAACAAGCTGCTCCTCCTCAAGCTAAATAGAGCCACTTTAAGAAGCAAGGCCTTTTAAGTGATTACCACCAACCCATGAACCCTAACATCCAACATCTCACAGCAATAAGCGCCAAAAACAGCCGCATTATATTGGGTCTTATGTCTGGCACTTCTCTTGATGGTTTAGACATGGCTCTATGTGATATTTCGGGTAGTGGCTTGACAACCAGAGTGACATTACGACATTTCGATACGTTTCATTATGCTGATGATTTTAAAAAAGCTATTAGACAGGTTTTTGCACAACCACAGGTTAACTTTTCATATCTTACTTTATTGAATCAGCACATTGCAGGAGAACATGCAAAAATGATCAACCATTTTCTCGAAAAGCATCAAATTCCTGCTGCAAATGTGGATCTGATAGCCAGTCATGGGCAAACTGTCATGCATGTTCCAGACAATAAGCATCATTTTACAGACACCATAAATGCCACCTTACAGATTGGAGACGGTGATCGCATAGCCATAGACACTGGTATCATCACGATAAGCGACTTCCGCCAAAAACACGTAGCAGCAGGTGGCGAAGGCGCTCCTTTAGCTGTTTATGGCGACTATATACTCAATCAATCCCGTAATCAAAACGTCATTTTATTAAATATTGGCGGTATTGCAAATTTCACATTTATACCAGAAAGTCAATCATTTAAAGATGTTTTTGTTAGTGATACAGGGCCTGGAAATACACTCATGGACGCTTGGTTGAATAAATATTTGAATCGCTCTTTTGATGAAAATGGTCATGTAGCTGCCCAAGGAAAAATCCATCCAATATTTTTACAACAGCTCAAGAGACATCCGTTTTTCAGCAAATCATTTCCAAAGTCAACCGGTCCAGAAGATTTTAACATCACTTACGTCGAGGCTACCTTACGTTCAATAACGAGCCTTGAAACGATTGCACATGAAGATATCATGGCTACATTAGCACAGCTCACTGCTGAAAGCATCACCTCTGGAATACAAAACATTACGGGCATCAATTCTGCCAACATTTATCTAAGTGGTGGCGGTGCTCATAATCCTGTACTCGTTTCCAAGCTCAGAAACTTACTTCCCGGTTTTCATATAGGCGTAAGTGAAGATACCGGCATACATGGAGATGCCAAAGAAGCCATTATTTTCGCCGTTTTAGCCAACGAAACAGTTGCAGGACATCCTGATATTTTTAAAGGTAATGCGAGTATTCCGGCGGTAACAATGGGCAAGATTTCGTTTCCAATTTAATTGTTTACCCTGTTGGATGTTTACTATCCCACAGGGTAAATTTGTGGAGTTGTTTTAATTGGTTGTCGGTTGTTGGTTGATGGTTGTCGGCATAATCAAACCGACAACTATCAACCAACAACCAATTAAACCTTTACGCCCATAAACCTTTAAACCTTCTATCTGACTACCGTCACATCTCCCGAAAAAGTCTCCTCTCTGCCATCCCGATGTACGATCTGCGCTGTCCAGACATATACACCTTGTACTACATTTCTTCCATTTAATTTCCCATTCCAGCCGGCTTCCGGTTCATTGGCTGCGAAATGCTCCTTATGGAATACCCGGTTGCCCCAGCGGTCAAAGACTGATAAGGTCCTGATTTGGATGCCTTCTGTCGTGCTGTATCCCGTAAAAAAGCCGTTTCTGCCTTCGCCTGTGATAACATTTGGGAAGTAGATGTCCGTGTTGTAGTTCACACGCAGGTGCAGGACGTGCAACGAATCACACGAGGCATCTGAACGGAATAACTCCGTGTAAACACCCGATTGGTCGTAGGTTTGTCCGTTGAGTGGCCAATAGTAGGGCGATGTCGTGCTTACTGTGTCGTGAAACTCAAACTCCGGATGTATCGTCAGGTCGAGCGTGAGGAGCGAGTCGCAGCCTTGTACTGTTTTCAACAGTTGGCTATATATGCCGGTTGCTGTGTAACGTTCCTTTGTAACAGTCCACGTGTAGTTGCCGCACACTTCCTCCTGCTTTTGGATGTCGTATTCGGGTGCGATGTTGAGTGATAGCGTGATGGTCGAGTCGCAACCGTATTGGTTGAGGTATCGTGCCGTGTAAACGCCACTATTCGTTATCATCGTGTCGCCTGCTGCCCAGTGGTAGCTACCGCAGGCACTTGCTGATGCTTGTGACGCTTCGGCTGCGATGCGCAGGTCGAGCGTGATGAGCGAGTCACAGCCTTGTTGGTTGGTCAGCGTGTGACGATATATACCGCTTTCTGTTATCGTGCTGCCAAAGAAATCATATTCCTCACAAGCGGATATTGTTTGGCTGCTTTGTGTTGATTGATGTATCGTCAGCCGCAGGATATGCGTAGAGTCACAACCGGTACTCGTCTGATAGCTTTCCGGGTATTCGCCACTGGTGTCTAAGGTGATGCCGTTGATGATGATTTGATCACAGGCGGTTTTTTCTTCTGTTACGGTCAGTGATGTCGATACGACCAACTCCAATATGGCGGTACTATCGCAACCGTATTTCGTCTGACCATTGTGGGTATAAGTACCGCTTTGGTCGTATCTTTGACCGTTCCACTCGTAGCTGTCACATACGGATATTTGTTGTGTGGTTGCTGCTTTGGGATGTATGGTCAGGTTGAGTGTGACGGTACTGTCACAGCCCTGACTTGTCTGTCCGTTGTAGGTAAATATA
>CAYNSF010000109.1:0-3853 GCA_964399855.1 uncultured Aureispira sp.
GGTAAACTCATATTTTATTTCTTAAAGGCTAAAACTATTGTTGCTCCGTTTTCAAATTCATCAGGTAATTCATAATCTCCATATTCCGGAAAAATTAATCTTCCATTTTGCGCTTCCATTATTTCGCTTGCTATATGAAGCCCTAAACCCATTCCGCCTGGCTTGGCAGAAACAAACGGTTCTATAATATCATCAGTGGCAATAAGAAACCCTGTTCCATTATCTGCTATCACCAAATTCAAATATTTTTCTTCTTCTACGATGCTAATAAATATTTTTTTCTTGAATTTTTCTTTGTTCTCTACCGCCTTATATCCACGTTGGTCAAGCCAATAAATTGAATTGTCAATCAAATTCATAATAGTTCCAATTAAAAGATTTTTAGCAACTTTTATTTTTGCTTTACCTTTAAAGCCTTTGTAATCTTTTACTATTTCTATTTTATGAGAATCCAGTCTGAATTCTGTATTAAATATTGACTGGTCAATAATATGAATTAAGTTTTCTGATGTCTGACTTGATTTTCTAATTATCTCCGCATAACCATCAATTAAAGATGAAAGGTGTTTTACCAATTTCAAAACTCTATCAGAAGCTTTTTCTGATTTTAATACCTTTTCAACTTCGTAGATTATCTTTTCAACTTCGTGAACAACAACCGACATACTTAATCCAGCACCAGCAGCCTTCAATAAATTTTCGCTAATCGTTTTGTAATCCGCTTCAATCTTGTTGAAGTATTTAATTATTTGCGTTTTTACTTCTGTCTCCTTTACTTTTTCTTCAACATATCTTTTGGCTTCTCCTAAGGTTGACATAACAGGTGATGATTTTGGGGTAGGCCCATATTTCTCTCTAAGTTTTAGCTTATCACTGTATCGTAAGGTTTCAACAATATTTAATGAATGAAGTATTGCACCTCGAAACGCTTCGTAAGCATCATTTACTATAAAGCCTTCTCTGTTAGTTTTTTCAATTAGGTCTGCACTATCTTTTCTGTTGATTGATATTGAAGACAAAATAATATTATTGCTAATTTTTTTTGCAGGTTGCTGAAACCTTCTATAATCTAATTCGAGCCAATCATTTTCAGGTTCACCATAATCATACACTCTTAACTTATCTCTAAATACTTTAACACCCCCATTTGTTTTAAGATATTGTTTGAATCCAGTTTTATCTGTAACACCCATTTTTAGAATGAATGAATCTTGGTCAAAAATGTATCCTTCAAAGATTATTGTTCCGATTTTATATTTTGCTAAGTCAATTATTTGTCCTTCGTTATTACCTTCCGAAAACTTCAAGATTTTGAAGTTTTCTATTAAAGAATCATCTATAGGAATTTCTCTTGGGGTTAGTTTGGTCATACTTGGCCATGGTGTAAATTCATAACTGAATTTAGTTATCGAATTACCTGACATCGTAATCTTAAATCTAAACAATGAATAATCCTTTACATCTTTCCAGTTTAATAAACCATCAAACCAACCTTGTTTATCTAAAACATCAAACGAAGGCTTGAACGAATCATTTACATCGAAAGGCGAAGCCAAAGCAGTAATTGAACGCTTAACTTCTCTGGCAATTCCTCTTTCCCATTTTTTTCTTAGGTCAGCAATAAGAATGTTTGTCCCAGTTTTTCCATTTTTAAAAACGGCAGGAACTCTTCTTTCAATTATTGTTATAGGAACATCTTCAAGGTATTTGTAATTGTCAAAATCTGTCCAATCAATTTTTACAAAGACCTCTTTTGAGTCTGCTGACTTAGTTGTCATTTCAATTACATTACCCAATTTATGTACACCAAATCTTCCAATCCCTTTTTCTCCAATTGGTAACCTGTCATATTTTGGTGATACCTCAAGTTTTTTTATTTTTTGGGTTTTGAAATCGCTGCCAGGCTCTAACCAAACATTTTCAACTGTGTCTGCACTCATTCCGTAACCATCGTCCTCAATTATTATAACGCCCTTTTTGGGGTCATCTACATTTTCCATATAGATGTTTACAATATTAGCATCAGCATCATAAGAGTTTTTTACTAATTCAACTAATGCAATACTCTCGTTTTTTATGAGCTGGTCGCCTAACTGCAAAAGCAGTCTGGCTCTCGGTTTAAAACGAACAGGCGTTTCCTTGTCTTTACTTGGTTTAGCTATTTCTTCGGACATAATAATTCTTTCATTTTTTTGGCTATTGCATAAGCCATTAACGGCGGTACCGCATTCCCAATTTGTTTGAAAGCCGCTGTTCTACCACCTTCAAAAAAATAATCATCAGGAAATGATTGTATTCTTGCTGCTTCACGAACAGATATTGAACGAACCTGATTTGGGTCAGGATAAATGTAATAATGTCCGTCTTTTGCTATATGTGCAACAACTGTATGTGAGTGCCCGGCTGGGTCAACAACTTTATAACGGTCTAAAAATGCAGAAATATTTTTGTGTGTCTGCAAACGTTCCGGAAGTTCATTATATTTCAAACGCTTCTTATCATTAAGCCATTTGTCAATTGCGAGAGAATAAATTTCTAAATCTCTTTCGTTGTGATTTCGTGTAACGTGTTGTGTAACAAAATCAACTCCATTTCTTATTTCAGTTTCTTTTAGATATCCGTTTATCAGTTGTGTGTATTTGGTAACCGGCAATTCATCACCAGGTTTTAATTTTGGCAGGTCAAAGAATAAATCCTTTTTTGTTTGCCATATATTTTCCATTGTTTTGGGCTTCGGAAAGGAGAATTTCTTTTTTCCTCTTTGCCCGATAATGATTACCCTTCTTCGTCTTTGTAGCACTCCATATTCTTCTGCATTTAAAACAGTTGGCTCGGCAACAGAATAACCGATTGAATGAAAAAGCTCAATCATCTCATTCAGGTATCTTGCATTGCCGGCAGTTAACAGGCCTAATACATTTTCAAAGACAAAATATTTTGGCTGGTATCTTATAAGAAATTGTGCGTAGAATCGAAAAAGAAAATTTCTTTTATCCCATCTCATTCCTTTTGGGTCTCTGCTTCTTCCCACAAGCGAATAAGCCTGACAAGGCGGCCCTCCAACTATCAAATCAACTTTTTTTGAATCAAGTTTCCCGTCAATCTGTTTAAAAATATTTTGAATTGTCTTACCCGAAATTTCCTCATTGATAACTGATTTCAATAACTCCTTCGGAATCTGCGCCCAAAGTTGTTCTCTTGAAATTTCGTTTTGCAGATATGAGAAGTATATTTCTGTTTTTTTATTTTGGCTTAGATAGTGAAAAGCTATTCTCGTTTTCAAAGTATCACTCGCCTCCTTACTCATTTCAACATGTGCAATAGGTTTAAAGCCTTCACGAATAAATCCTTCGGAAAGGCCGCCAGCACCCGCAAAAAGATCTATATAATTCATCTTGGTTATTCTGAGGTTATGGCTGAGGGTAAAGGAATATATTTATCCCATCCTGTTTCAATTAATAATACTTCATGCATTATTGCATAAATGTCAACCCCTTCTTTTTCGCAAACCTCAAAACAACTATTCATCAGTATGTTTCTTACATCCGCTTCTTCCTTTGAATAGCATGGTTTGTTCTCTTTAAAATTCACATAATCATTGAAATCATCATCCGGGTGAAAGCTCACGCCGTCTGCAACAATTTCTTTTGCAAAAGTTTTTACATCTTCTGATGTTTGAATTTGAGTAATCATTATAATTGGTTTTTAAGTTTCTTAATAAGGCTATTCAACATGGAGTCAATATTTTTTAATTTAAGCTCAAAGAGTATCATTACTCACTACTAAGAAGGGTTCACCATACTTTTCAGTTTGTTAATATGCGGCTATTAATGTTTCGGCAGGGATATGCAGT
>CAYNSF010000110.1:0-3754 GCA_964399855.1 uncultured Aureispira sp.
TTGAAGCAGGAGTTCACTTATGTATCAATTTTTAATAGGGTTGTGCAACATTGACTGAATGTTGTAAGCAGCCCTTCGTTACTTTTACTGAGGTTATCTTACTACAATGATTTTAAAAAAGCCTTCAATCTTAGCGTCGGAAAATTTATCCTCAATTTTGAAACTTATATACAAAGGCTTTTCAGTTACCCCGCTTGGTAGACTGCGTAATCCTCCGCCAACAATGGCTTCCAATGAAGGTTTTGTTGATTGGAAATTAAGATTTTCTGATTTTGCGTAAACTGTCCCCGTTGCATCCTCCATATATGAGGATTGGTAATATTCAAATTTTCCGTTTCTCTGCACAAAATTTAATAAGGTCAAAATTAGATACAAGCCCTTTCCCTGTGCGACGATATTATTTGTTGTACTTACGTTGTTTGCATCAACAAAATGTAAATTACTTATTGAACAATTAGAATTTCTGTAATAAATATTTTCACCTCCCTTTGTATATTCCTTTGATATAATACCAGAATAATGTCCTGAAAAACCCGGTTCGGAGTAATTTGAATTTTCTTCTTTTTTTGAATTAGTCAGGATGTTATTACTGTTACTGTTGACTTCGTAAGATTCCAAATTGTCACATTTTTTTATTTGGCTACTTTGCTTAATCTTAACTTCATTATGATATTCCGTGTAAAAAGAGGGATTTGCAAATCCCGATAATCCTGTCATCCATGAAGATTTTGGTTGCTCTATTTTGCCCCAATTTGCATGTATGAATCCAACATAATCATTCTCATTTACTACAGTATTCGAAATGATTTTTTTTGCTAATCGAGCTGTTACAGTATTTCCTTCTATTTTTATTATTTGTAACTCAGCTTTAGCTTGTTCACTTGGCCCCAAAGTTTCACCTGTTACTGGATGAAATCGAGCTGCAAATATTCTGGCTTCAATATATTCTCCCTTTTGTAGTCTTTTTATCAAGTTATCCTTTTCATTCGACCAAAAACCTTCATTTGAAGCCCCGTAAGGGTTTTTAATTTCAAAGCAGAAGGCTTCAGAATTGTCATTAGAAATAAAGCCAGTCTTTATCAGAATACCATCATTATTAAAATAGGCTGATCGTTTGCTATATAAGGATACCGCATATGGATAAGAGTCATTGTTGTTGTCGGCAAATATTTGTTTGTGAGATTCCGGGTCACGTATAGATTGCACCCATAGGCCAATCTGCGAATAGCCTGATCGTTTTTCAAAGAAAAGTTGATAATTGGTATTGATGTTTGAATTAAACTGTTGAATATATTGTGAAGCTATCTTTTCAGGCTCTCTATTCTGTGGGTAGCTTGATGTCCAACTCGAAATATCGAAAATGCTTCCAGCGCCAGAGCAAATTTGATTTTCATTCATCCAACCAGTTCCGCTAAGATTTCCTGCACTTGCCATTTTATAGACTTTATTTTTGGATTGAAAGCTTGGCAGGTAATACATTCCATCAGGCAGAAATAAGACAACATTAGCTTCGTCTGGGGAGATTACAAAATTATTTACATTTTTTACATCATAATAGTATTCATATTCTATTTTAGCCTTTTCACAATCGTATTTAATAAACTTAAAGTTATTTGCTGTATTGAAGCCGATGTACAAAAAGTTTTCATCAGTGGAAAATTTAATAGCTGCTGGTCGAACACATTTATATTTTTGATCTTTGAATTTTAGGTTTGTAATATTAAAAGGTGTGGAACTTTGAGATTTGCTTATAAGAGATATACCTGTAAGGAATATCAAAATGATTACTTTTTTCATAACATGTAGTTTGATTAATTGGCTTGCGGAAAATATTTAAAAATAATTTCGACAGGTGTACTTTCTCTGCTTTTTATGTAAACATTGTTGCAATGAAGAGAAACTTCTTGTCGATCGGGGCCCTGCTCAATGGTTTGTCCTGTGCAAGGGTCTTGCACATAATACTTATGTCCTTGGTCTATCCTGTTGTAATTGCAATTTTGAAGTGGGGTTATATTCAACCATTCGTTAAGTGGAGCAACGTTTACATATGTAATAAAAACCTCTTTTAATTCATTTATGTACCAGCCATTGTCATTTAAACTATAAACAATCTTGATTTGGGCATCATGAGGTTTTAGTTCATTGCTTGCTAATAATTTAAGACTTATTAGATATTCTATTCTTTCATTACCTTTTATCGTATTGTCAATATTGAAGGTTTGAAACTCGCTGAGATAGTTAAACGTCCATCCTGGAATAGTGTTTCCAATTAAATCTGTTTTTATTTTCTCGCCATTTGGTTCAGGGTCAACTATTGTCCTTATTTTTTCATCAATTCTGTTTCTTGATGAGAGAATGTCGCCGTTATTGTTGTTATTGCATGAGTTGATTAACGAGCTATATGTTTGTTGAAATGTATAAATATTTTTCCCTCCTTTGGAGTTATAATTTGCAAGTTGTTCCTGATATTTGCTATCTACCGTTTGTACACAACTATTATACTTTGTCTGATTTTCTTGCAGAATATTAGTCAATGAATTTTTTGCTTCAAGTCTTGATTTAAATTTCTTGTTATCAAATTCATCATAAAAAGATTTCATTGATGTCAAATTGCTTTCATTCAATTCTTGTGAACATGCGCAGTATTTTTTTGCTAGATTTTTTCCGTCTTTTACTGGGTCGGCCTTTATAAAAAGATTGTAAACTAAGATAAATGCTATTAATAAAATTGTTATGCTCAATAAAATGAACTTATATTTATTTATGAATCTTTTGGTCTTGTTGATTGTCTTGTCCCAATTTACTTTGGGAAGATTAATATTTATTTGCGGCCCTGTGTAATTTGGGACTGTAGGAACTTGGGAAGAAGCTTGATTTTCTGTTATTACATTTCCTGTCGAATTTGTTGTTAAACGACGACTTGACGCAAGCAGAAGTCCGCCAATGATTGAGCATATTAGACCGCCATATAAAAATTTATTTTTCTTTTTTATGTCTATGTAAGTTTCAGTGTCCAGCATATGATTATTATAAGCATCTGGCAATCCCATTCGTTTATTCTGGTCATACAAATCATAAGTTCTGGTTTTAGTGAAATTTGCTGTTTGGGAATGAATTATTAGTCCGATCCCAATAATCGCTATTAACAAGCCAATTTTGGCACTAAAAGTATATTGAGTGCTTAAAAGCGGCGCTGGATTTTTGGCAGGACTTTTACCAAACATTGGCAGGAGAATTGAAGCTATTAATGTCAGCCAAAACCCGATTCCAAAAATTTGTATTAGATTATCGAAGTCAGAAGAATTCATTCTTCCGCCGTTGTTGCTAACTTTTTCTCCTATTACTATTCCGATAATAACTAGAGTTAAAATCGGGAGATTAAATAAAATTGATTTAGAAATTGGATAATTTTCATTATTGAAAGCAGCGGCATAAATAATCATAACACCCGCAATAGGAATTAAAAGAGCAATGTATTTGAAAGCTGTGTCAATATATTGGCTTGCTTCTCCCAAAACCATGTCCCATGCACTCAGGTTCGCAAAATATTTAAGCCATGGCATGAAAAAGGCGGCGATCAGAATGACCGCAATAATAATTATTATGCTTTTGTTGTTTGTCTGCATAATACTCGGTTTTGGTTTTAAAGTTACATAGTACTGTTTGTCGAAGATATGCGGAGTGTCTCTTAGGGTTGCTTACAACGATTCGGGCTTGCCGCAGTTTCAGGGCGGTTCGCCTGAGGAACGAAGGC
>CAYNSF010000111.1:0-3700 GCA_964399855.1 uncultured Aureispira sp.
TCTCGAAAATGACAGCTATTCACTTGACGAAAAAAATATGATACCAATGCGTGACGAAAAATAAAAAACTGCCTATAACATCGGTTTTGCGTCAGGCGGGGCGAAGTGCTTCGTTTGACGCTTTTTGCTATATTTGAACTTTCGGCTTCGTATCAAGTTCTGTACTAAAAATCCCGCCCGAACGCAAAGCCCGAAACCGTTAGGCAACATGCTAAAAGAGCCAACGCACATTCAAGCACATTTGGTTTTTGCCGACACGCAAAGCCCAAACAAAAAACAAAAAGAGCTTGAATTTTGCCAACGCTCGACAGAAAAAGAAACAAAATTAAATGAATAAAAAGGACTTATCAGAATCGGACATAAAAGCAAAGTTTATCACACCTGCAATACTGAATGCAGGTTGGGACGAACTGACTCAGCTTGGACGTGAGATATTTTTCACGGATGGACGTATCTACGTGAAAGGAAAACTGACCGCAAGAGGAAAAAGAAAATTTGCTGACTACATTCTTTTCTACAAACCGAATGTTCCAATTGCCATCATTGAGGCTAAGGATAACAAACACTCTGTAAAAGGCGGAATCCAACAAGCACTTGGATATGCAAATACACTTGACATTCCTTGCGTTTTCAGTAGCAATGGAGACGGTTTCTACTTCCATGACAAGACCGCAACTGACGGACAAATAGAAAAAGAACTTTCACTTGATGAATTCCCAAGTCCTGAAACACTTTGGGAGAAATACAAGCAATACAAAGGCATAGAGAGCAATGAAGTTGAAGAAGTTGCTTCACAAGAATACTTTCAAGACGAATCAGGAAGAGCCCCAAGATATTACCAGCAGATTGCGATAAACAGAACAGTTGAAGCTGTTGCAAAAAAGCAAGACCGAATTCTTTTGGTCATGGCAACTGGAACTGGAAAAACATATACTGCTTTTCAAATCATTTACAGACTCTGGAAAAGTGGAGCAAAGAAAAGAATCCTCTTTCTTGCTGACCGCACAGCATTAATTGACCAAACTGCAAGAGGTGATTTCAGGCATTTCAAAGATGCAATGACTATCATAAAACACAAACAAATAGATACTGCTTACAATATTTATTTGGCATTGTACCAAGGTTTGTCTGACAGCAAATCAGAAGATGCATACAAACAATTTAGTCCAGACTTTTTCGACCTTGTAATCATTGACGAGTGCCACCGAGGTAGTGCAAAAGAAGACAGCAAATGGCGTGAAATTCTCGCCTACTTCAACAAGGCAACTCATATTGGCTTGACTGCCACACCAAAGGAAACCACAGAAGTTTCAAACATTGAATATTTCGGTGACCCGATTTATACTTATTCTTTGAAACAAGGAATTGATGACGGTTTTCTTGCCCCTTACAAAGTGGTTAAAATCACTTTGGATATTGACGCAGAAGGTTGGCGACCACCAAAAGGTTATTTGGACAAAGACGGGAATCCAGTAGAAGACAGAATCTACAATCGAACAGACTTTGACAGAAACATAATTGTTGAAGAACGAAGAAAACTGGTTGCAGATAAAATCACTGAATTTTTAAAAGGGAATGACCGTTTTGCAAAGACGATAGTTTTCTGTATTGACATTGAGCATGCCGAAGGCATGCGAACTGCATTGGCTAACGCCAATGCGGATGAAGTTGTCAAAAACAGCAAGTACGTTATGCAAATTACGGGCGACAATGAAGAAGGAAAACGTGAGTTGGACAGCTTCATTAATCCTTCTGAGAAATACCCAGTGATTGCTACTACTTCAAAATTGATGACTACTGGCGTTGATGCTCAAACTTGCAAATTGATTGTATTGGACAGCAACATTGGTTCTTCAACTGAATTCAAACAGATTATTGGTAGAGGAACAAGAATCAATGAAGAGTACGGAAAGACCTATTTCACCATCATTGACTTTAGAAACGTTACTAATCATTTTGCTGACCCTGACTTTGACGGTGATCCTGTAATGATTAAGCAAGTGGGTGAAGATGACGATCTCACTGGAACTGAAGACGAAACCACCGAAGAAGTAATCACCGATATAGTAGATGGAGAAGAAATTGAATTCCCTGAATATCCAGAAATTGAAGGCGGTGGCGATATTGTTGAAGAACCGAGAGTGAAAATCCGTGTGGATGGCGTTCAGGTGAAAGTGGTTAATGAACGAGTTCAATATTTGGGTGCAGACGGTAAAATCATCACTGAAAGCATCCGAGATTATACTAGGAAAAGTGTTAGCGAAAAATTCACAAGTCTTGATGATTTTTTGAATCACTGGAATGCTTTTGAACAAAAGAGAGCCATCATTGAAGAATTGGAAGACCAAGGAATTTTCTTCGAACCACTCAAAGAAGAAGTCGGAAAGGACTTTGACCCTTTCGATTTGATTTGTCACGTAGCTTTTGAGGCAATACCACTAACCAGAAAAGAACGTGCGGAAAACGTGAAGAAGCGAAACTACTTCACAAAATACGGAGATAAAGCCCAAGCGGTTATCAATGCTTTATTGGATAAGTATTCTGATGATGGGTTGGTAACAATTGAAAGCACAGAAGTATTGAAGCTTGATCCACTCAACAAATTGGGAACACCTTTAGAACTTATAAAAGCCTTTGGTAGCAAGGCTGAATACATCAAAGCATTAAAAGAATTAGAAAACGAATTATACAAAACGGCATAAATGGCAAACGTAGGAGCAGTAGTAAGTAGCATCCGCAACATCATGCGTCAAGACAGAGGAATCTCGGGTGATGCACAACGATTGGAGCAGTTGGGTTGGATGCTATTTCTAAAAATAATTGATGACAAAGACCAAGAATTAGAAATTATCAAAGACAATTACGTTTCTGTAATTCCTGAAAAATTTCAATGGAGAAATTGGGCAGCAGACCCAGAGGGAATGACAGGTGATGAATTACTTGAGTTTATTGACAGCAATGCACAAAGCAACAAAGGACTTTTTGCTTCTTTACGAGAATTGAATGTTCCCAATCATCCAAAGCGTGCTGCGATTGTTCGTGAAGTCTTCGAAGGTTCAAACAACTACATGAAATCGGGCTATGAAATGCGGAAAGTCATTAACAAACTCAATGAGATTGACTTCAACAACTCAGAGGACAAACACATTTTCGGAAACATCTACGAAAGCATTTTACAGGAATTGCGTGATGCAGGAAACAAAGGCGAATACTACACGCCAAGAGCGGTTACGCAATTGATGACCCAAATGACCAATCCAAAATTGGGCGAAAAAGTACTTGACCCTGCGGCTGGTACAGGTGGTTTCTTAACGGCAGCAATTGACCATGTTCGAGAGCATTTTGTGAAAACGGTTGATGACGAACACATTTTGCAAAACAGCATTACAGGTTGGGAATTAAAACCGGTGGCTTATGTTTTGGGCTTGACCAACTTGATATTGCATGAAATGGACGTTCCCGACTACCACTACATTGACAGTTTAAAAAAAGAGTACAACAGCATTGGTAAAAAAGACCAAGTTGATGTCATTCTTGCCAATCCACCTTTTGGAGCAAGTATAGCAGACGGTGTGGAAACCAACTTTCCTGCGACCTATCGTTGTAAGGAATCTGCCGATTTATTTGTGATTTTAATGCTTCAATTATTGAAACCGAACGGGCGTTGTGCTATTGTTTTACCAGACGGATCCATAACAGG
>CAYNSF010000112.1:0-3584 GCA_964399855.1 uncultured Aureispira sp.
CAGGTATAGTTTTTAGGCAAGGCTAAAGGGATGATGATCTCTGCGAAAAGAGGGGGTGATGAGATCAATTCACCTGTATCAGGGTAAAAGCCGGTCATGATGATAAAGATAAGACTCAAACGATCGTTTCCATAACCAGAAGAATTAGGATTAACGATTTAGGATTTAACAGTTGCAAAGCACATATTCCCTTATGCTGAATTAGAAAAAAACCTTTTCAGTTTTAAAAAAGGCTGCTCAATGTATTTATAGCTTAAAATACTGATCAGAATTGAAATAGCAAAGGCAATTACCCCATTAATTACTAATGCAATCTCCCGTGTCCCCGAGACTAACACAATTTTATTTAAGAAATGATATTCCATTACTCTATATACCAGGTAATGATAAATATATATTCCATATGAATATTTTCCAAGAAATGAAAATACAGGATGATACAATGGACGTAAGATGAAAAACTTTCGCTTGTTAAGCATAAATATCAGTAAACATCCTGCAAGAATATCTATAATAGTGTATACAGGTGCGAGGCGCAGGAACAAAATTGCTCTCAGCATTACCATAGTACTCAGCAGCGCCACCAGGGATATAATAAAAACGGGGAAAGTATATTTTTCCAGCCAGGTGGGCCTTTTTCTTATTAAAATAGCTATAATAGCACCTACGGATAAAGCATCCATTCGGGAGAAGGTTGCCATATATTCATACGGATGGATAAGCCCGAGTTTTGGTCCCATCCATAACCGGAAAAATAAGCTTAATACAATAATAATCAGTGAAACAAAGAATAATTTTCTTGCGGAGAATAGCCCAACAATAAAAGGCCAGAATATATAAAACTGTTCTTCAACGGCTAATGACCAAAAATGTATGAGGGTAGGGTTTTTAGGAAACCCGGTATTGGAATAAAGCCAGTTTTGCATATATAACCAGAACCAATATTGATAATGTGTATAATATTCAAAACCCTCACCAAATAACATAGGCCAGATTAGAGGAACAACAATCAGGGTAATTAACAAAACGAAATAATACAAGGGGAATATCCTGAGTATCCTTCTTATGATAAAATTCCGGTAATAATATGTTGCAGATTTAGAATCTATCAAAATTCCTGTTATTAAAAACCCAGATAAAACAAAGAATAGGTCAACACCCACCCATCCAAATCGAAAAATAACAAAATCGAAAAAATGAAAAAGAATAATAAGTAAAACCGCAAGCCCCCTGATACAATCTAACGCTGGTATATGTTTATTGGGTGAATATGCGATATTTAATAATTTCATTGAGTCCAGATTTAGAAAAGGGCTGCCTTACATTCGAGTAATCAGCCCTTTTATAACATAAAAAAGTATGTATATTCTATTTACTTAGTGCACAACAGCTCAACTATTACATACACTCCATGGTTTTCATATATATATGCGCTGTTGCCTGCTGTTACTATTTTATCACTTTAATCATTTTAAATGTTCCGTCTTTCCAGCCTGAAACCCGGATAAGATAAACTCCAGGCAAAAGACTACGAGTGTTTACATTCAGTTTCCTTTCATTTTTTCCTGCGGTGAGTCCCCTCAATTCCTGCGAATATAAGGGTCGCCCATCAACATTCAAAAGTGTAACCTCCAGTCGTTCAACAGGCTTGCTCAGCAAAAGGCGAAGCATGATATCATCCATGACAGGAACCGGATATGCTGTAAGTACTTCTGAAGAGGATGTCGTGAAACGACTGTCTGCCCCCAAAAAACTACTTCCTGCCGGTTTGTTCTCAGATTTACGTGGAGACGATCCTCCTCCACTTTGCGTAATTAGGGGTACAGCCTGAATAGAAATGCTATTGATAATTGCAATTCCTCCCAGGGTCGGCGATTTAAGCGTTATGAACACTCTTCCCTGGGCATCCGGCTCCACATCATTTATTTGAGCCGTGTTCTGCGTATTATTCACTGCATTCAATGTTACTGTTTGTTCTTCAATGGTGTACTGACTAATTAAGGGAATTCCTAACCTGTTATCACAATTTCCAAAAAAAACAAAGTTGTACCTGTTGCCAAAACTCAGCCCGTCTATCATTAACCGTGCACTTTCAGGGTATATCGAATAATAAAACTCCTGCATTACGTTGTCAGGAACAACTCCTGAATTATTCCCTGTAGTTATTCCCCAATTATTAAACCCGCTAAAATTATCTAAAATAGTAAGGCTAATTCCCGTAGGCTGATTATTATCATTTACTAAGTTTACCAGCTTATAACCATTGTACAATAAGTCTGTATTATTCCAGGGTAAAGGTTCAGGAGCTATTCCATCATTAAAATTAATATTAACAGCATATTTTATTGTGGCACCGCTAACATAATCACTAAAATCTGAAAATTGAGATCCCGAAACAGCTCTTACTTTATAATAATAAATTGTGCCGGCATCTAATCCGCTATTGGTATATGTAAATACATTACCCGGTATAGTAGCCGGCAGCTTTACATACGTACCATTCGGAGCATCTGACCGCCAAATCTCAAAAGCAGTAACATCTATAGCGTTGCTTTTCCATGAAAGGCTTATAGAATTCCTGGTACTATTAACCATACCAAGGTTAAAGGGAGGAAGGAATACGTGATCATCATATTCCTGAATTACCATGGCATTAATAACAGCATATTTATTCACATTAGCTTTAACAACCACATCAATAGTGCCGTTAGTTGGAACCAGATTATTGATTTGTACGGTATTATTAGTGTTTCCGGTTGCATCCAGTGAATCAGTTTGACCTCCTGCTGTAAAGTAAGTTACCTGAGCCGAAGTATATGACCTGTTGCCAAAAAAGACCAAATTATATCTTTTACTATTGTTATTATTCAACCCTGAAATCCTGATCGTCTTTTGCGGAACCGAAGATTTGGTAGAAAAATAATACCCGCTCATCATTATACTGTCTGGATATATTCCTGTGTTATTACCGGTAACAATCCCTCCATAATGCTGTGGCCAGCTTTCAAGCAGCTCAACACTCATTGTGGTAACCTCACCGGCTTCTTCTTTAAGGTTAGAAATTTTAGTATTCTTAGCCACCTGCGCATCTCCCACCTGTGCTGCATTAAAGCTGTTCCAGGGCCTAATGCTAACGGGATAGTCCTTATTATTAAAGTTTACAAATACAGAGCTGATATACTTATCTGTAACAATGATCTTTATTGTTTTAACAGTGGTTGCCCCATAATGATCACTTGCTCTAACAGACAAATCAAATATACCTACATGTGCACCGGTTGGCGAAAGATGAATGGTAGCATTGCCATTACCATTATCTGTAAATGTAGCGAACGAGGGCAGATTTGGAGCCGCAAGCGTTATGATATCTCCGGGGTCATCTGTAGCCGTGACATTTATATCGGCCGTGTTGCCGCTCTTTATATACACATCATCGGCTGTTATTACAGGTGCACGGTTAGGACTAATTAATTTAATAATCTCCGAATTAGAACCTCCATTCATATTAACTGCACGAACAACATAAAAATAGGTATTATTGCCGGTAGCCGTATAATCATGATATGAAGTGGAATCTTTATTAT
>CAYNSF010000113.1:0-3534 GCA_964399855.1 uncultured Aureispira sp.
CAAAATAAGGTAATGTTACTCCGCCACTCGGGTCAACCAGGTTCACCGGGTCATTACCCATACCTGTGTATGGACTGGCATACTGGCTGAAAGGATCCATCTGCACAAACTTCCCGATCTGAGCATCGTAATTCCTCAGCGCGAAATCATGCCAATCCACATCTTCGTCAAACTCAGCAAAAGTCCCCTGATAGAGATAATTATTTTTCAACACGCCTTCGGTGGTATTGCCCAGCTTTTTACTGCTGATGGCCGCAATCTTCAATCCGAAAGAATAGTAGTGGTTCTCTTCTATAATATTGCCTGTCTGCAGGCTTACTTTAAAGTCATCAAAATATACGTGCTGCTCGCTGCGGTTGCTGAGGTACACGTACACATACCCGTTCTTCGGCGCTTTTACGGCAGGCAAAATCAGTGGCACGGTGGAGGTGCTCCAGGTGGCGGCTACCTGCGCCTGCCAAAGAACTAAAAACAAGTAATACTCAAGCACCTGGCCGGCTATTACATATCGCCACTTCTACAGACCCACGCCAGCACTGATCGACTTATTTCATATCTACTTCAACCTCTGTACAATTTATGCAACCCCCATCTTTGTATTCAAAATATCCCAAGAACTCACCATTATTCCATTCAAAGCGAAAGAGTTGGTCTTTAGAATGCCAAGCCAATTCATCTTCGTCCCTGTCTACATATTTATCATTAAGAATATTTGTTTTTCGAAACAATAGTATTTGAAATTGAGAATACGTTTTGTAATCGGCAGGCAAACGGTCAAAAACAAATCGCTTTATCTCTATAGAATCGTGGTCAGAATAGTTTTCAACGTAATAATATTTAAAAAGTACTCTACCCATAAACTGACCTTCTATAGTCGTATCATTTTGTTTATATTCATATGGATGAAGCGGTTTAATCTTAATTGGCCTGTTCATACATGCTATTATTGCTGAGTTTATGATAGTAAAAAGAAATATTCTTTTTACTATGGATATTTGAAATAAAGTCATAATTTTCATTTTAGTGATTGGCTTGTCGTAAAAGTAAATGATAATTTTGTCACAAAAGGTCTATATCCTCGCCTATGTTGGAGTATCCACCAAGCCATTAATCCATTATAATGAGGAGCATACCATTTACTCGTCACGTCTTCCAAGCTAACACCAAAATCATCATAAAGATCGACCCTGAAAGTTGCATGATACTTCTGGGTTTCTGGATAAAAGGTATATTTAAGTAAATATACTCTCGCACCTTGCGTTCCGTGAATAGTAATTCCCAACCCACTGAAAGTCCCCGCTCTTGCACAGGTTTGGTAGCTTTGCCTTGTGCCAGGCCAGACCTGTTGCCTTGCTATTATTAAACTTTCCGTTTATTATAACGCTGTACAAAAACTTACACCTAATTATTATTACAAAACAAGTAACGCTCAGGCATCAGGTTGGCTATCACACAATATACCTTTGCTACAGACCCGCGCCAGGGGTAAGAGTTCTACTCCATAAATTCATTGTAAGGAATAAATCTTATTTCATACTTGTTAGTAATAACAGACTTACCAAAAAAGAAAGTTACATCTCTTATACCGCCAACATCTTCGCCTCTTATAGAATACTCCGCATATTGTCCTGAGTTTAGTTCGTCATCAGCAATTTTTTGTTTTGTAGATATTGATGTAAAAATCTTATTCAATTCTTCAAAAAACCTTTCTGCATTAGTCTTATTAAGGAACTGGAAGCACCAATCAATATCTGTAATTTCTTTCCTACTTCCAACCTCACCTATAGTAACTTTAATATATCCATTATCAACTGACATATTCGGCAAGGGGCTTTTATTAAATTTAAAAACATGAGAAACCTTTTTTGCATTGCCATTCATATCCATGTCCAAATTAACGGACAACGAAGACATCCTTTTACTTACATTATGCTCATTGGCAACTTTATCTAATTCATTGATGATTGCATCTACAGATGCCTTTTTTACATCTACATTAAAATATAATTGCTGAACTGCTTTACTGAACATTGTAGATTGAGACATAGTAATTATTGGAATAAAAAATATTATTATTAAAATGCGATGCATTGCAGTATAAGTTTAGATTTTATAATCTGGGAAGACCAAAGCCCATAAAATAAACTTTTAAATGATTCGATCAGTATATTTAATACTCTATGGGAGGACGAGGATACAACCGGTATCCAAACTCTTCTTGCATTAACAATGCCATTTCATACACCTCATCAGCTTCCTTTAAGGGCGTTTCTGTTAAATGAACCAGATAGTTAGGGTATTCATACCTGTTATACTTATCATTCTTCCGAATTTCTATAGTTATTTGATCTCCACCTGTTGTAAGAGTATATCCGGGTATTTTGTCGAAATTTTTAAGCTTGCTTAGCCCTAACCCCTCTAACTTATTAAAAAAAACATTCCAGCCTGATTTTGGTTCTCCCTGCTCTGCTCTTTTTTCAACGGATGTAATATAAAACTTTTCGTCATTGCTGTACTTTAGAAAATAAATCATTGATTGCCAATTACCTCCAATCTTTTTTAATACAATTATTTTCGCACTATCTGAACGATCATAACCGAACCAAAACCGAATTTCCTCTTCGTTCCCCTGATCTTTTTGCAAATTGCTCAAACCGATAAATTTACACACAGCTTCCAGGCCGTTCCTTGATTCATCAAAAACTTCCCCGTAAACTAAAGTATCTGGAGTTACTGTTTCAAAATCAACGCTTTTAATTTGTAGAGTTTTCTTTCTACTAAAAAAATTACACGATGATGAAAAAACAATTATTAAAATGAACAATATATATTTTTTCATAAAATATTACTTTAACCTTATTGGTGTTAAAAGTTGTTTAGTTAATTTAATGTACGGATTAATTTTTCCCTCTCCGTAAAAATTATCTGCAACTTTATATACTTTCCCACCATCGTGATCTGTTGGAAATACAGATCTTGCTTTGTCATTTGCAGGAATCCTTCCCCGAAGTACACCTGATGATCCTAAAATATAAAATCGTAAACTTGGGAAACCTGACATCATTCCAAAATCACCTGATCGGTTACCCCGAGGCGGACTAAAGGACTCATTTATTTTGCCAGATCCTAATGGATGATAATGAATATGACCCTCTAAAACAGCCCCTTTTGGTAACGTCCCATGATAAGATTCATTTGCATCAGGTCCTGGTGACTGATTTTCAGCAAATTGACTATTTTTTAATCGACCTTCTCTTGTAAAGGCGTAATATTTAATACCATTCACAGTCTTTGAAAAGATTTTAGATGACCATTCTATATTCTCCGCTTGTCCACGAATTCCTCCAACCTTCTGCGCCCACACAAACGCTGCTATATCTATGTTAGTATAATAATCAAATCCATCATCCTGCTGCTCAAGTTTATACCCTGCACTATTATTTCCTGTTATCTTCGTCATACTCCCCACCTGTTGCGTGACACTTTTACTATTAATAATATCAGATACAATATTTGCACCTGTGGCAACAAGAC
>CAYNSF010000114.1:0-3402 GCA_964399855.1 uncultured Aureispira sp.
TTCAAGATATTATCCTGAAATGTTGGAAGAACTTGCGGAATATTACGATTTGGCATATTTGTTAAATGATGTTTACTCTGAAAAATTAAAAAAATTGAAAACCCTTAATAGAAAGTTATATGAGCAACTTGCAGAAATTTAATCAAACGCTTGAAAGTTTCAACCAAGAAGTTGAACAACTCAAAGACGTTTCGGGTGCTTACAAAAAGTTACAGCAACTTACCGAAACTTACAATCAAATCATCAATACGTTTGAAGAAAATAGCAAAACGCTTGACAAAATAAATGAGCTTCAAAAAGCCCAACAGGAAAAAGTTGCCAAAAGTTTAGAAGAAATTGAAAACGCCAACAAGCAAAACAAAACTGACCTTGCCAAGCTTTTTGAAGAAAGAACCGACCTAATTCGAAAAGAAAATAAGGACTTTTACAAAGACCTTGAAAGCACAATCAAAATAAAACTTGACGATAATAAATCGGAAATCAAAAAACTGATTGAGAACGAAAGAAACCAAATCAAACAGATTTTTGAAATTGAGTTTGCGAAAAATACAAAGGAATTAAGGCACGTTATTGAAACCGAAACCAACAAGCAGACACAGCTACTTACCGACAACCAAAAGACAATTAAAATTTCTGTTTGGGTTATTGGCGGACTGACTTTAATAATGAGTATTCTCGCTGTAGTAAAACTATGGACGTAACACCTGACATAACGCCAGCCGATAACACGGTATTGCCAAAAGCGTGGCTGAACGGCTTCGATTGGACTTTTGTGCAAGGTTCAACATTCGTTCTTCGATTGAACTTTTGTGCTAAAAACCCCCGCCTTCGGCAATACCCAAAACGTTACAGGCAAGCGTGGAAAAATGCACTAAAATCACAAAAACGCTTTTCACAGTAATTTAAATAAATCTAACAGTTTTATGTTTTTAAAAAATTAGACTGATGCAGTATAATGTCCCCAAACACATTAAAGGTCTCACAACTGAGGAATTAAAAACCTCTCGAAAAAAATTTGGTTTCAATCAAATAGACGCTATTAAAAAAAACGCGTGGTATAGGATGTTGCTCGATATTTTGAAAGAACCTATGCTGCTTTTGCTTATTGCGGTAACAGTTATTTATATAATAGTTGGCAATTATTCCGAAGCTGTTTTTATGTTAGGTGCTATTATTGCCGTTTCTGGCATTTCATTCTATCAAGACAATCGCAGTAAAAAAGCACTGGAAGCGTTGAAAAAATTGAACGAACCGTTAAGTACTGTTATCAGAGATTCAATCGTGATGCAAATTCCCACAAACGAAATTGCTGTTGGCGATTTGTGCATCGTCGAAGAAGGAAAAATGATTAGTGCAGATGGCGAAATTGTGCACAGCAATGATTTTTCAGTTAATGAAGCCTCACTAACAGGTGAAAGTTTCTCGGTATTCAAAAGTCAGGAGACCGAAGATAAAAAAGTTTATAGCGGAACGCTGGTAGTATCTGGTTTGGCCATCTTTAATGTAGAGAAAATTGGAGCAGAAACCAAACTAGGGAAAATTAGTCAATCAATTAAAGATATCAAAGACGTTCATTCGCCACTGCAAATTCAAATTACCAAATTTGTAAAAGGAATGGCGGTTATTGGTGTTATCGTGTTTCTGATGGTTTGGGGATTTAGCTACTGGAAATCAGGTAATATCATAGAAAGTTTACTCGCTGGATTAACCTTGGCCATGTCAGTGCTTCCAGAAGAAATCCCTGTAGCCTTTACTACTTTTATGGCTTTGGGCGCCTGGAAGTTAATGAGTGAAGGTGTCATCATTAAACGCAGTAGCGTGGTTGAAACATTGGGAAGTACCACAGTAATCTGTACTGACAAAACGGGAACTATTACTGAAAATTCCATGCGACTGAAATTTTTATTTGATTACAAATCAAACAAGGTTTTTGAGGATACTCAATTCAGTACTCCTGAGCTTTCAGAGCTTATTCGTTTCGCTATGTGGAGTAGTGAACCCATTCCGTTTGATCCAATGGAAAAAACACTGCATCAAATTTATGAGCAAACACAACCTAATGATCAGCGGAAAGATTTTCAAATGATACACGAATATCCATTAGAAGGTAAACCTCCAATGATGACGCATCTTTTTGAAAATAGTTTAGGTGAAAGAATTATTGCAGCCAAAGGTGCGCCCGAAGCCATTCTTGCCGTTTCTAATCTTTCTGATAGCGAGAAGGACAAATTACGACAACATATCATCAATTTTGGAGCACAAGGCTACCGAGTACTGGGCGTTTCTAAATCTAATTTTGAAGGCAATCACTTTCCTGAAAAACAACAAGATTTTTCATTTGACTTTTTAGGATTTACCGTTTTTTACGATCCACCGAAAGAAAACATTCAAGAGGTATTTAAAAAGATATATGCTGCAGGCATCAAGGTAAAAATAATCACGGGAGACAATGCAGATACAACAAGGGCTATTGCGCATCAAGCAGGAATTATAAACGAAACAGCAGCAGTAAACGGAACAGATATTGTTCATCATACAGAAACCGAATTGATGGAACTATCTAAAAACACCACACTGTTTACCAGAATGTTTCCCGAGGCAAAATTGGCAATGGTAAACGCTCTTAAAAAGAATGAGGAAGTTGTTGCAATGTTGGGAGATGGCGTAAATGATGCACCTGCTTTGAAAGCAGCTCATATTGGTGTAGCGATGGGAAACAAAGGAACAGAAATTGCAAAAGCGGCTGCAGCATTGGTTATAGCAAATGATGATTTAGATAAGTTGATCAATGGAATAGCGGCAGGAAGAAGAATTTATGCCAATCTCAAAAAAGCCATTCAATATATTATATCCATTCATATTCCGATTATTCTAACGGTTTCTTTACCCTTGTTTTTGGGTTGGATATATCCGCATATTTTCACACCGGTACATGTTATTTTCTTGGAACTAATAATGGGGCCAACCTGTTCTATTGTCTATGAAAATGAGCCGATGGAAAAAAATACAATGCTAGAGAAACCACGTAAGATGACCGAAACATTCTTAAGTTGGAAAGAATTAAGCTTGAGTATTATTCAGGGATTAGTCATTACCGCAGGCGTACTAACAGCCTATCAGTATGCCGTACAAAACGGAAGTAACGAAGCAACTACACGCTCAATAGTTTTCACAACTTTAGTATTTGCAAATGTGTTTTTGAGTATGGTTAATCGCTCATTCATTTACAGTGTATTCGATAGTTTTAAAAATAAAAATACATTGTTCCCATTAATACTTGGAGCATCTTTGTTTTTACTTATTGCAATACTCTATATTCCGCCATTCGCTTCTTTCTTTCAGTTAAGTAGTATAAATTTCCAGCAATTCTTAATCTCAATTTTAATTGCTGCCGTGTCGGTG
>CAYNSF010000115.1:0-3325 GCA_964399855.1 uncultured Aureispira sp.
CTCCATAATGCAAAAGCGGCAACCGTAAGTTTCGTTCAACATCGCTTTCATTTCTTGCCCGTTGGGCAAAACGAAAGCTTAGTTATTACCACCAGTGCTTATTGTTGTCTACCCGAATAGTGTCGGTTGGTCAACTTGATTAGCTTTTAAAATATATTGATTTGTCCTTCCCTTTTTTACAGTTTGAACTTCGTCCATTTTCTGTAATAGAGTTGTTAGCTTTTTAGTTGTCCAGTCTAGTCCAGCCTTGTCAAGTATTTCTTTTGCCGAAAGTGGTTTTCCGTTAAAAACCTTTAATATTCTATCATTTATGCTGTCAAAAGAAACCGTTGGTTCTTGAACTAAAGATGTTGAAGTTGATTGTTCGGAGTAAATTGGGTTAGAGGTTTCAATTCCATTATAATCAACGGCAATAGCTCCTTTTTGAATTAGAAGAATATTTGCGTTTTTTTCATTTGGCTCTGGCTTCCTTACGTATATTTTCCTTCCTTTTCTAAGACCGTCAATTACTCCTGACCATGTTCCGCCTTTTTCGCTTGATTCAGCAACGAAAATTTCGTCTGCAAGTCCGTAAATGATTGGATTACGAGCCATTGCTAAACCAGCCGACCAAACAGCTTTTGGGTGGAATGTGCTTAAAACTAAAACGTCACCATCTACAATTTGCTTGTAGTAAGTTTTGAAACCTGAATTGAATGTTGTGATTCCTTGTGGAAGAACGATTATGCTCTGACCTCTATATTTTATTGCTGAATCTAATGCTTGTTTGTCTACACCTTTTGCAAAACCACTAACCACTACCTTGAAATCTTTGCTTGCAAGTTTCGCAATATTATCTGTGAACTCTAAAGACTTATCTTCTGCTGCTCTTGAACCGACAATTGCAATTGATTTTTCATTAAGAATTTGCTTGTTGCCCTTTACATATAATAGTGCAGGAGAGTGTGTGGCTTTAAGATTTTGTTTTAAAGTCTTAGAATATTCAGGAGAAGTTATTGGTATAAGGTCATAACCTTGACTAAACAAGTTCTCTGCAAAAAAAGCATTGTTAGGAAGTTCGGATTTTGCTTTTTGTAAATCTGAAATTTCCTTTGGGTCAAGTTGGTATTTGCTACTCCAAACAGTCTCAGACAAGTTAAAAAAGTCTTCTATTGTTATTTTTTCATCATGAAAGAATTTTACAATAAGACTATTAATCTTGCCGTAACCCCACTTGGGCAAATGGGCTAAAGCTATCCAGTATGTTGCTTCGTTTTTCATTTTATACTAAGTCTCCTCCAACAGTTCTTGCTATAACAATTGGAGCAATTTTTATAGCTCCAAAGGTACTAAATAATTTCCCCAATTCTTTGATTGTAGCTCCGCTATCAAATATGTCATCTACAAGTAGGATGCTCTTTCCAGCTAAAATACCAGGATTTTTAAATGAAAATGCTCCGCTAACATTGTCAGATTTTAAATAACCATTTTCAAATACTTTTTGCTCCTTTGTCTGTCTTGTTTTTACAAGGTCATGCGTTATTGGAAACTTTAAAACTTGCGAAAGTTTTGTTGCAAAGTTTTTTACAAGGTCTCCTGATGAGGTTGGCGCGACGTAAGCAATAAAGTCGAATTTTTCTTGACCAAATTTTTTACGATAAGCCTTCAAACATAATTTAAGCAAAAAGTCTGGGAAATCTTCTTTTGTTTCGTATTTACTTCGATGTAATGCAGCGCCAACATTTGAAACTCCGTAGTAGCTTGCTGCTACTCCATTCACAATATTTGAACCTCTTGCTTCAACTTCAAGGTTTGGGAAATAATCTTCTCTGAAATCTTGAAGTTTCTGCATCCACTCGTCATTTGGTTTTACAGTAATTTTATTTAAACCAGTATTGTCGCAATTTGTAAAATTATGAGTTGTTAAATCTCCAAGGAAATCGCATAAAAATTTCATTCTTGATTGAGAAGTCTCTACATATTGAATCATTTTCTCCAAATCAGCTTTTTTCGTGTTTCGTAATTCCTCAAATGCTTTTGTGTTTAGTGGTGGTGCATTTGTTATGTATTCAAATTTTTTGCTTCGTCCAACTGTAACTTCTCTAATAATTCCTTGTTCAATTAAATCTGATTTGATTACTCGTATTTGTGTCTGTTTCAGATTAGTTTTTCTCATTAATTCTCTTTCACCTAATAGCTCATTACGTGTTGCATTAATTACCTTTTCATATTTTGAAATTGAAGGTCTTCCTCCTTCAATAAAAGCTTCAGGAAGTTTCTTGTCTTCGGGATTATAGAATAGAATGATGTTGGAAGGTTTTCCATCTCTACCTGCTCTACCAATTTCTTGATAATAATGAATAGGACTTTGCGGAATTTGAGTATGAATAATGAATCTTATATCAGGCTTGTCGATTCCCATACCTATAGCATTGGTTGATATTACACATTTCCATTTGTTGCTCATTAATCCATTTTCAATTGCAATTCTCGAATCGGTATCTAGCCCTGCATTATATCCTATTGTTGAAAGTTTAAGGTGTTCAAACCATTTTGAATAAATTTCAGTATCTACTCGTGTTCCAGTGTATAATATTCCTGTTCCTTCTAATTTGTCCAAATTTTGTCCTAGCCAAATTAGTTTTTCATCTTCCGTTGTGACTTTTACAACATATAATTTGAAATTTTCTCGAAGTAAATTTCCTCTTAAAACAGAAATATTTCCACCAATTTGAGAAGCAACATCAGTTTCTACTTTTTTGGTTGCTGTTGCAGTCGTTGCTAAAACTGGAAGTCCAGTTGGAAGTAATTTTACAAGATTAATTATTCTTCTAAAAGCAGGTCTAAAGTCATGCCCCCAAACAGAAATACAATGAGCTTCGTCAATAACTACCATTGATAGATTCATCTGCCTTGTTGCTTCTATCCATTCACTGTTTTCTTGTCTTTCAGGTGCTATGTATAATATTTTGACCTTGCCACTTTTAGCATCTTCAATTATTTGAGTATTTTCATCCGGTGTCTGTTCACTATTTATACATTTTGCCGCAATTCCTAAACTGTTCAGCTTTTTTACTTGGTCTCTCATTAATGCAATAAGAGGCGAAAAAATTACTGTTGTCCCCTTAAATACAGTTGCAGGATATTGGAAACAAAGTGATTTCCCAAAACCAGTTTTCTCAATAAGCAAAACTCTTTCGCCTTTTAAAATTCGGTCAATAGTTTCCCATTGGTCGTCATAGAACCTATCAAGACCAAATGTCTGTTTTAGCTTATTTTCTTGTTCGAGTCGTGTCGTCATAGCATTGGTGGTAACGGTACAGGTTGGCGAAGTGCGGATAATAGC
>CAYNSF010000116.1:0-3230 GCA_964399855.1 uncultured Aureispira sp.
TGTAGTTTTTCAATCGGCTGACGTTCGGGCGAGACGTACATTGAATACCAGCCCAGCGCCAGGCCTTAACGTTGGTGGCAAGTGTAATGAGCGACCATGCAAAAATCAACAGATGAACTATCAAACATTTGAACCGAACCAAGACCTGACGACACTTGTCAAATGTTATTGGACATTGGAAAGCCCAAAAGAAGAAACACCACAAAAGCAAACCATAGTTCCTGACGGCTGTATGGAAATGATTTTCCATTATGGCGATTTGTACAGACAATATACTGAAAACGGAAACAGCATTATCCAGCCAAAATGTTTTATAATCGGACAACTGACACGACCGCTTGAAATAGAGCCAACAGGCAAAACAGGAATTTTTTCCGTTCGTTTTCAGCCTCAAGGCTTTTTGCCTTTTGCAACCGTTCCGATAAAAGAAATGGAAAATACAGCGGTTTCATTAGAAAAACTGTTTGGAAAGGACGGACAGGAAATAGAACAAAAGATTTTAACCGCTAATTCAACTTTGGAAAGGATAAAACTGATTGAAGCCTTTTTATTAAACCGATTGACTGACATAGAAACCGTTGACCGCATTGTAAAATCAACCATTGAAACTATTTTGACAGCCAACGGACAACTTTCCGTTGACGAACTTTCCAAACAAACGAACATCAACCGCAGACAATTGGAACGTAAATTTTCATCAACCATTGGATTAAGTCCGAAACAACTTTCAAAAGCCATCAGACTGCAAGCCACACTCAAAATGTTGCTGAACAAAAAGTTTACAAGTCTTACGGCTTTGGCTTATCAGGGTGAATATTACGACCAAGCCCATTTCATAAAAGATTTCAAAGAATTTACAGGGCTTACTCCGAAAGAATGTTACGGCAATTCTTTTAAAATGACTTCTTTCTTTATAGCCGATTAAACCTTGTCGCATTTTTACAATTTTACGTTTCAAACACATTGCAACTTTGCAACCTAACGTAAAACAATTTGACAGTGGAAAATTTAATCAATTGGTTTGAAATTCCTGCAACGGATTTCAGCAGAGCAGTATCTTTCTATAAAGTCATTTTAGGTTTGGACATTAAAGAAACCGAAATGTTCGGAACAAAAATGGGCTTCTTCCCAACTGACGGAGCAAACGTGTCGGGAGCAATCGTTCAAGGCGAAGATTACAAACCCTCAACTGACGGAGTTGTCGCTTATCTGAATGGTGGAAACGATTTGCAAACTGTATTGGACAAAGTAGAAGGCAATAACGGAAAAGTAATTGTTCCGAAAACACAAATCAGCCCTGAAATGGGATATTTCGGAATGTTCATTGACACCGAAGGAAATAAAATGGCAATTCATTCAATCAGCTAAAACTATGAAAACAGGAATAAATTTTTTTATCGCAGTTGTTGGTTTGACTATTCTTTGTGCTTGGACAACGAGGCAAACAAACGACATTAAAAAAGCAGAATGGCTCATTGGAACGTGGGAATGTAAAACCCCTAAAGGCAGTATTTACGAAACGTGGAGCAAAACAAACGACAATGAATTTTCAGGAAAGAGTTACATTATAAAAGAAAAAGACACGATTGTTTTTGAAACCATACGATTGGTTCAGGAACAAGACGGATTGTTTTATACCCCGACAGTTAAAAACCAAAATGACGGTTTGCCTGTTCGTTTTGCCCTGAAAACAATTTCGAATACGGAAATGGTGTTTGAAAACCCGGAGCACGACTTTCCGCAAATGATTTCCTATACCAAAATTGAAAAGGATTCTTTAACAGCCGAGATATCGGGAGTAAAAAACGGTCAGGAACGAAAGCAATCTTACCCGATGAAACGGATAAAGTAAATCGTTAGCGGCAAGTTAACGCAACAGCCAAGTGACAGATATGAAAATTACGACACTAACTTTAATGACCTTAATAACTATGCGACTTTTCGGACAAAGCGACATCAAAGCAGCCTTACAGCAATGGGAAGACGGAAACTTTTCCCAAGCGTATTCAATGACAGGAAATATCCTGCAAAACACCCCTGACAACAACGGAGCAAAATTTTTGCAAATGAAAATCCTGTTTGTTCAGGGACAGTATGAAAAGTCGCTTGAAGTGTTTTATTCGTTGAACAGTAAATTCAAAAAATATCCGGAAGCCATAGACTTGGCGGCAGAAGCGTATCTTCATTTACAAGACTATGAAAATGCCTATAACATTGCTGAAAAAAGCAAGGCTTTTCGCCCCATATATTCGATATACAAAGAACTAAAAGACAGACCTTTTTCTGTTGCGGCAGATAGAACTTTCATCGTTCCTTTTCTTGACGACCCTGAGTTGCCGAGCAATTATTGGCCGGGCGTAAACGGAACACTTAACGGCAAAAAGGCTTCCATACGCTTTGACACAGGGGGCGGCTTTTTAGTGCTTGGAAAGAGTGCTGCCGAAAAATATGGAATACCCTTAAAATATCAGGACAAGGGAATGCAGGGTTCATCGCAGGTAAAAATGTGGCATAGCCTTGCCGACAGTATGACATTTGAAGGTGGACTGACTTTTATAAACGTTCCTGTTATGATAATGGAAACATTGGGCGACTATGTTATTTTCGGGACAAACATATTGGAACAATTTTTAACCACAGTTGATTATCACAACGACCGTTTTATATTCACGCCAAGAAGTAAGCCCGAACTATTGACGGAACACTATGAAAGGTTTTGTGAAAACCTGACAACAACCCCATTCTACCTTTGGCAAGACCATTATATGATAGCAAAAGGGAAATTTGCGGACAAAGACAATTTGAATTTATTTTTTGATTCGGGGGTGATTGCGCTTACAGAAATAGACGGAAAAACCGAACAGGCTTCCTTTACGGTATCAAGGAAAACATTACTGAAATGGAGATTTGACAAAAGCAAGATGAAGCAGACCACTTTTTTTCCGACAACATCTCCGCTTGTAGTAAAAGGGCTTATCCAACCAAACACCTTGATTTGGTATGACTACAATCTCCCGAAAGACAGGATATTTGGCGGCATACGCATTGACGGACTGATTTCACACGGTTGGCTTAAAAACTATTCGTGGACAATTGACTTTGACAAAATGGAATACGGCTTCGGGACAACTAAAGACTAACTGATATGGAACTTCGCAGGACAAGAAAATCAGCCGCTAACAAGGGTTCCTATGTAAAGCGGTAATCTGGCGATGATATGTTGATGAAGG
>CAYNSF010000117.1:0-3197 GCA_964399855.1 uncultured Aureispira sp.
CGGTGGGTATTGATATAATGACAGCGGTAAAGGCGCTGAATTTTGAAGACGCCTATAAACTTTCAACAATATTTGATGATGATGGGCTATTCATCAGGGTGCTGCATATCAATCACCTTATGGAAGCCAAGAAAGCTGCAGGCCGTTTAAAAGACCTCGATGACATCCAACAACTCCGGAAAAGAAAGGAAAAATAAAATAGAGGCTTATGCCGCATTGAGCGGTATTTGCCCGGTAACCGTTGTACTAAACGCCCCTGACTGCCATTCCTTACGGCAGGTAACCCGTCAGGCAGGTTCACTTAGCACATTCCTCTTATCGCCTCCAACGATTTTCGAACACCGGCAGGTGCAAGAGGAAATACCGAGCCATTAAAGTTTAAATACCTGTTTATAATGTCATCGTGGCAGGGAATCGCGAGAAAGCATGGCCAATATTTAATTTACAATCATCTGCGCCTTAATAAATAATTTAGTGATCACAAGGCAGTAGGTCTGGTTATGTGCAAAGCGATGTTACCAAGCCTGCGCCAGAAATCAGAGAAGATTTAAAACCTGTGGTTTCGTCTACAGGCTTTGGGTTCCTACTACTAATAATTGGGGTATCAATGCTAAGGCAGCTATAAGAAATCAAAATAATACAAAATCCCTGAACTAAATCTTTTTAGAATGTATTGTAAAAAATGTGGCAAGAAAATAGATGATGATAGTATCTATTGTACCCATTGTGGTACCAAACAATCAAATAGGATTGAAAAATTAATCTCTGAAGAAGAATCAAATGAATCCCCTATCGTTAGTTTACCATCTGAATTAAAACAAAAGGTCCAAAGCGTTAATTTACAAAGTGACATTCCCCCTAAATATGATCCCTATTACAAAAAGGAAAAGGAGTTATTATATTATGGTATAGTAATCTTTCTTCTAGGACTCGTCCCACTTTTCCTAATATTAAATAATGCAGATACAGGAAGTATTGGATTCATAGGATTTTCCGTAATCTCTGCAGCAATAAGAATCGCCACTATTATAAAAGTTGTTAAAGTTGCACAGGAGCAAAATAGAGATACTAATATATGGGGTGTATTTGCTTTTTTTATGCCTTCAATTGTACTTATCGTTCTGTCTACAAGAAATAAACTATTCATTCCTGTGGCACTCACCAGCGGTCTTGACAGTAAACAAAATAGTTACTTACTTACGGAGAAAGCGGAGATATATTTTAATAAAAAAATGTATTCTGAGAGCATGAGATTTTCGGAAAAGGCAATCGAATTAGATAATCAAAATGAAGTAGCCAAAAGAATATACAATACCAGTAATATTGAATTATTAAATTCATTAAATACAGATGAAGAAAGTTTTCAAACTGTGTACCGTGAGAGCACCGAAGATCAAATTCTTAAAATCACCTCCTTTCGTAATGAGACAATTGGCGCAAGCGTTTATTTAGATGGTTCACCAGCACCTGATGGAGAATACACCTATAAAAGCGGTTCCCATAAAATTATAATTTCTGACGGAAAAATTATTAAGAGATTTTATTATGTGGAAATTGGAGATTTGGTGGTAGAAAAATCAGAAAATGAAATTCGTCCTGGCGATAAAGCTTTTTTATATTCCGGACTTGTTGCCCCGGATGGGGATTATAGTACCGGTGTTTGGCGTAGAAAGATTGTAGTCGAGGATGGTATTGTTGTAAACATAACAGGCTAAACTTAATTTCCATGCTAAGTAGAAGCGATAGAAGTAACCCATACGAAGAGAGAAATGCATTTTGGACCGAGCTGGCTATCGGTCAATTCGGTATAGCATTAAACTTCTTTTCTTTTTTAAGCATAGGTTTTCTTGCGTTTGTTGTAGAAAAGAATGAACTTTCAGATTTACTGAAATTTAACTTTGACCATCAATTAGATTTTACTAAAATTTTTATACTGCTTAGTTTGATTACTTGCTTTCTATCTGTAATCTGCAGTTGTCTTTCAATATTGAGCCGATTATATGATTTAAGGTTAACACGACATACGATTTGGACAAGATACAGATATTATAAAGAGCATGAAGAACACCTGCAAGATGATTTCCTTGAACTAAGTAGTAATTTTATAAGGTTATTGGATAATTTTTATTCAACTATTGGGAAAAGCGACTATTATATAAAGGATGAAGAATTATCTGAAATAGGAATTGTCAATCAAAGGTTTCAGGAATTACGATATAGAAATCTTTATTTGGGAAAGTTATCATGGTTTATGTTTGGATCTCAGATTTTATTAATATTATTTGCCACTCTTTTCTTTCTGATATCAAAAATTATTTAGATCAAACCATTATTGCTTAACCCGCAACACTCAACTCCGCTATCTTTCGATTCGCAATAGAAATAAAAGCAATTCCCCAAATTAGAATATTAAAGTTGAATTCACGATTGATTCCACGATAGACTGAACAAATCACTACTGTCATTATAAGCAAAGCTTTCATGTGAGAAATTCCCTATTTTAGCCTTAAATAAAAATTGAAGACTATGGAATCGGATTTTGACGATGTTAGTTTAACACCATTTGAAGTTTTGAGGAAAATTGATAAAGTTTTTCCGGATAGTATTAGTGTCAAGGCAATATTTGATAATTTCGATTGGGTGAATAATAACCCTCTTTGTAGAGAAACCTTACGATATTTAGCACAGGAAAATCTGATATCTAAAGTGGATGAGACAAATTACCAAATTGAAGATATAGGCCGTGCTGCAATTAAAGAAGGCTCACTAGAAAAGTATTTTGAGAAAATAGGTGCAGAAAAAATTAAAAGGGATGATCTTAAGGCATTGCAGGAGCAATCTTTAAGAGAGGGAATTAGACATTCCGGGAAGATGCTGAGAATAGCTGAAGAAGCTAACACGATAGCAAAGAGCGCCAATATAAAAGCGAATAGCTCAAACGTAATTGCAATTATTTCGGCGATTGCCGCTATAGTTTCTGCCATATTCACCTGTAATAGATAATAACGCCGCTGTGCTAAGCGCCTCCTTCAACACGTCTCGCTTATCGTCTGCGGCGATTTTTGAACGCCCTGATATATAATTGTAGTCATTGCCTAAACGAAAAACGACCAAGCTAAATTAAACATTATCAACCCCCCTTAAACAAAAAAAATCCATCCCGGAGAACCGGAACGGATTTGTGTAGGTTTATATTC
>CAYNSF010000118.1:0-3174 GCA_964399855.1 uncultured Aureispira sp.
AGTAGCCATCAATAAAGTAGGAACCAGTTACGCGGAGTTGGGGATATTTCCGTAATCTGTGCAGCGTTTTGCTGCTTGTTTATATTTTAGAAAGCGAAATGTAAAAGACAATTCATAAGTAGACTTCTTCTTATTCTGAATAGTTTCGCTCTACCACCAGGTTCGATAGTAATATTTGATCTATTTTGTTTGTCTGTTAACAAGCACAAGTATTAATAACCGCAAGACATGTTGCCTGAGCTATTGCCTCCAAGAGTTCCAGTAGTTTAAGCTATATAGCCCCTTGTACCGATTTTAATTTCTCGTGCTCTGGATTCTCACTCGCTTCAATATTTTCTGCGGCTAAACATCAACATGTCTGAGCATGCCAGTACGAAAAAACATCTGACATCTGCATCAGCATGAAGGCTGGGGATTATTTGGAGCTGCCTGAACGGATTGATCGGAATATTCTAATACACCTGCCTGAGCGGATACAAAACCAATACTACAAGTCTGAGAAAAAGCAAATTTTGGCATTTGAAGACATTGAAAATATCACTGCCTTTAATGACAGTGGCCTCCCCAACAAGTTACTGCAGTTCTGCAATGGCGCCGTATATGATGCTGATAAGGTTTACCATGAGATTCACCGCGAGAAGCTCGACCGGTTGGAAGAGATCGTGGATATCGCAAACGGACTGGTCTTGACTTTCTATTCATACCAGCACGATCTTGACCGCATCATGAAGCAACTCAAACGGTTTAAGCCACAGCACTTACAAAAAGTTGATCAAATAGCAAGTTGGAACAAAGGAGACAATCTCTTCTGCTGGCTCACCCTGCCAGTGCAGGGCACGGATTGAACATGAGGCTGGTGGTAACCACATGGTTTGGACCTACTTAGAGTTCAGAACTATACCTGCAGACGATTTACAGGCTTCTTCGTCGGGGCAAATGAACAATGTTATCGTTAGCCGGTTACTGTGCACAGACACCATGGACATGGACGTAGTTGACGTATTGAGTGGTAAAATTAAAGGGCAGAATGCGCTACTGAATGCTTTGAAATTCAGGGCTGAGAAATATTTTAAACAGGCGCGTAAAACAATTGAAATTTTTAATTTATTACACCCCCTCGTCTCCATTGATCACCGACATACAGTGGACTGAGACAGTCATCTTTTAAAGAATTAATTATCAATCCCTCTGTTCTGCCAATAAAATTCATGGACTCGTTTTGATTTTGTTTGATGTCATTAATCTCAATAAAATCAACCCCATTAAAATCTAATAGCACTTTCGCGTTAGCTATTCTCGCTTTTAAGTCACCGACTGGTCCACCCTTGCTTTTATCATAATATAAAGTTCCAAAACACATTTTAACCGTACAATTTTCGAAATCAAGAGCGGAAATAAAATTGTGTGATGAAGATTTTAGCAATTTTAAATCAAGATAATCCCAGGGTCCTTCGAAATCTATCGCAGGCACTAAATTATATCTGAATACAATTTCGTCTTTTTGATTACAATAAATTTTTTCGATGTATGGAGAGTTGTGATAGGTTGTATAATATTTTATTTTAGAAGACTTGTTACTAAATGTGAGGACGATACTACTATTCAAAGCGCTGATATATTCTAAAACTCTATTGTATTTTGTTTTAAAGTTAAAAGTGAATAAGCTATCCTTTCCCTCAACCCTAAAAAATTTCCTATTAATAATTTGGCTTTTAAAATTAATTTTTGAATGATCAATCACGAAATCGAACATGAAATAACAACTATCCGGTAATGGGTTAAATTGTCGTTGTTGGAAGCTTGAAATATTGTTTAAGATTCCTTTTAGCTCTGTGTTGTTTGCTTTGAAATTTATTGACTGCGCATTAAAAATACTGTCTGATTTAACCAATAATGCTTTAAAATTATTAGCGTTAGTTTTGTCTTCCTTAACAATAAACGCAATACCTGCCACAAAACAAGAAGCGGTTGCTACCTTAAAGGAGAGCCATACATACCGATATTTCTCCTTATCGGCAATGTCAGAAAAAAGGCCAAATAGAATACCACACCCAAGCAATATATATTTGAAAGCTACTGATGAAAGGATAAAAGGCAGAAAAGAGGCCAATAAAATAATAACTACTAAGAGACTTATTTTTTTCATGTTTTAGGGATTAAACTGATTGGAAGAAATTGAACTAATTAATAAAAATAATTATATTAGTGATTCAACCCCCGATTATTATGGCTAAAAACCTAAGAAAAAAGAGAAATAAACGAAGGATTAAACAATTTCCAAACGCCACACCGATTGTTTCAGCACCTCAGCCTAAACAAACAATTCGAGCATGGGTCTTAAGCAGAATTAAAAAATGGGGGAAATTGATTTCAAGTGTTATAGCGGTTATAGGTGCTATCGTAACTGTGGCCTCTTTTTTGGGTTTGTTCAAAACCCCACATGAAAGATATAAGGATAACGGAAACGTGCAAGGACTTTTAGTACCAACTTATCTTAACCCTGAAGATACACTTATAGTTGATGCTGGAAATTTAATTGGTAATTATACAATAAGCAAATTAAGACAAGGAGTTGAATTCAAGCCCAGTCTACTTGTAACCACCGCTGGAGAAAATTTTCTAAATTTCTCCTTAAAAATTACTCAATAACCGGTTATATACTTCTGTAGTATTGACAGACATGAATAATCAATACATAGGAAAGATCGTCGACGATCATTTTGATTTTATACCAGATCCAGATATGTATGATTGGGATCAAGGCGGTGACTTCATAGAAGTAGTTGATGGTAAAAAAAATATCATATTTGAAATGAAATATGTACCCCCAAAAACTTACAAGGTGCACGGCTATTTTATGCACAAAAATAGCATTGTTGTTGCAGGTAATGGCTTAAGGAGAGTGCGTTTCGATACACCTGGCTGGAAAGATAGCATTATAAGCGTTTTAAAGATTACGCCGAATTTCAGTCCGAGGTGGAAAAATGGATATAAGCCTTATTGATCAGAAAAGATATAATATCTATTTAGTGGATAAATCATAAGTTTGTCCAAAAGGTTTATTTCACAAAGGAAAATAATAAAGGGTCCCATTTTCATGAAACCCTTTCCTGCATTGAGTGGGAGCACACGGGTTCGAACCGCGGACCCTCTGCTTGTAAGGCAGATGCTCTG
>CAYNSF010000119.1:0-3150 GCA_964399855.1 uncultured Aureispira sp.
GAAAGCGTTTGGCTGACACAAGACCAGATGGCAACGCTTTTCGGCAAAGCTAAATCCACCATCAACGAGCATATCAGGAATGTTTATGAGGAACAGGAATTGGACGAAGCCGCCACAATGAAGAAATTCGGAATTTCCGAATTTCAGCAAAAAGCCTATAATTACTACAATTTAGATGTCATTATTTCCGTAGGTTATCGGGTAAAATCGCCACAGGGAACACAATTCCGCATTTGGGCAACTCAAAGGCTTAAAGATTACATCATCAAAGGCTTTGCCCTAAATGACGACAGATTCAAGTCGGGAACATCAATGAACTATTTCAACGAATTGCAGGAACGCATTCGGGAAATACGGCTTTCGGAACGCTTTTTTTATCAAAAAATAAAAGACATTTACACCACGAGCATAGATTACGAACCCAAAGACGAAAAGACGGTGGAGTTTTTTAAAGTGGTTCAAAACAAATTGCTTTGGGCTATCAGCGAGCAAACTGCTGCTGAATTAGTATATCGCAGGGTAGATGCCGGCTTGCCTTTGTTGGGGATGCAATCGTATGACAAGAAAAATTCAGTTTCAATTAGGAAATCAGATATAAGTATTGCCAAAAACTACCTGAACGAAGATGAAATAAAATTGTTGGGGTTGTTGGTGGAACAATACCTTGCCTTTGCCGAAACAATGGCACAGCAAAGAACACCGATGTATATGAAAGATTGGATAGAGCGTTTGGACATTATTCTTAAACTAAACGGCAGAGAACTTTTGACCCACGCAGGAAAAATCAGCCACGAAATGGCACTTAAAAAATCAAGTGATGAACTTGAAAAGTATCGTTTAACTCAAAAAGCATTGGAGAAAGAACAAAGCCTAAAAGAGTTGGAACAGGATATTAAGAAACTGAAAAAGTCTTGAACTATGATTTTAATTTGATTGAATGAACACTATGATTAATGATAATTACAAATATTCTGAGCTTACCGGCAAAATCATTGGTTGTGCTATAGAGGTGCATAAGCATTTGGGTAATGGTTTTCAAGAGGTGGTTTATCAACGTGCTTTATCCATTGAACTAAACATGCAAGGAATTGAACATATCCGGGAAAAAGAAATGCCTTTGCAATACAAAGGTTTTGATATAGGAACAAGAAGAGTTGATTTTTTCATTGATGGTAAAATAATGTTAGAGATAAAGGCTGTAAAGGAATTGGAAGATGTGCATTTGGCACAGGCTATCAATTATTTGGAAGCATACGGAATGGAAATAGGTTTACTTATCAATTTTGGGAACACTTCATTGCAATTCAAACGGGTGATGAAACCAAAAAGGAATCAAAGTCCATCAAAAAATCAGAATAAATCATAGTTCGAGACAATGAAATTTACAGAGGCCAGTTTAGAAAAGGCGTTTGTCGAGTTGTTGGGGCAGGAAGGATTTCTCCACCATTTGGGCATTACCATTGTCCGAAAACCTGATGAAGTATTAATTGAGGAAGACTTGCAGAACTTTCTATTATCGCAATACGCCAGTCAGGGAATTACGGTAAACGAAACCAAATCAATTATTCTTCAACTCAAATCCCTTTCTGCTTCCGACCTTTATGAAAGCAATAAAACATTTTTAAAAATGCTTTCAAATGGTTTTATTCTCAAACGAGAAGACCGAAATCAAAAAGACATTTACATTCAATTGATTGATTATAGTGGTTTAAACAAACAAAAGCAACCCGAAGCCGAACAGCTTATTTCCGTTGTTGCTGAACCTGAAGTACAATATGGAAGTGATAATAATATTTACAAATTCGTCAATCAGTTAGAAATATTTGGAACAGAAAAACGCATTCCTGACGGCATTGTTTATATCAATGGCTTGCCTTTGGTGGTATTTGAATTTAAAAGTGCCATTCGTGAAGAAGCCACTATTTTTGATGCTTTTAAGCAATTGACGGTTCGCTACCGCAGAGATATTCCTGAACTGTTTAAATACAATGCCTTTTGCGTAATCAGTGATGGTGTAAACAACAAAGCAGGTTCATTTTTTGCACCTTATGAGTTTTTCTATGCGTGGAGACGTGTCGCTGGACTTGCTAAGGATGTTGATGGCATTGACAGTATGTTTACACTCATACAGGGAGTGTTCAATAAAAACCGTTTGCGTGATATTATCCGCAACTTCATTTACATTCCCGACAGTTCAAAGAAAAACGAAAAAATTGTTTGTCGCTATCCGCAATACTATGCTGCAAGAGCTTTGTATGACAACATCAAGAAAGCCCAAAAGCCCGAAGGAAACGGAAAAGGAGGAACTTATTTTGGTGCTACAGGATGCGGAAAGAGTTTTACAATGCTTTATCTCACAAGGTTGTTGATGAAAAGCGAATACTTTGAAAGTCCGACCATTGTATTGATAACCGACCGAACCGATTTAGACGACCAACTTTCGGGGCAATTTACCAATGCCAAAAATTTCATTGGCGACAACACCATTGTAAGCGTTGAAAGCCGAGCCAATTTGAGAGAACTGCTGCAAGGCAGACAAAGCGGAGGCGTTTTCCTGACGACTATCCACAAGTTTACAGAAGATACCGAACTACTCACCGATAGAGCCAATGTGATATGTATTTCGGACGAAGCACACAGAAGTCAGGTAAACCTTGACCAAAAAGTGAAAGTAACCGAAAAGGGCGTTACCAAAACATTTGGCTTTGCGAAGTATTTACACGATTCCTTACCTAATGCCACTTTTGTAGGTTTCACAGGAACTCCTATAGATGCAACGCTTGATGTGTTCGGAAAAGTAGTTGATGCTTACACAATGACGGAATCGGTAAAAGATGAAATCACTGTGCGAATTGTGTATGAAGGCAGAGCAGCTAAAGTGTTGTTGAATAATTCTAAACTCAAAGAGATTGAAGATTATTACGCTCAATGTGCTGGAATAGGAAGCAACGAAAATCAGATTGAGCAAAGCAAAAAAGAAATGGCACAGATGTATGCCATTATTGGCGACCCTGACCGTTTAAAAGCCGTTGCAGAAGATTTTGTAAACCATTACGAGAAAAGAGTTTCGGAAGGTTCAACCGTAAAAGGCAAAGCAATGTTTGTGTGCAGCACCCGTGAAATTGCCTATGAGTTATATAAAAACATCAT
>CAYNSF010000120.1:0-3095 GCA_964399855.1 uncultured Aureispira sp.
TTGAGGACTAAAGTTACGGATAGTGTGGAAGGCTACCGTAGGTTTAGTTCAACAGTCAGGTTGGCAAAAATGCGGGCAGACGGAATACGTTCGTCAACTTTTGGTTCTTTGTTGTTAGCTTTTTGTTCCGGCAGACGGAATGCAATCGGCAAAAGTCATAACTTGTACTATACAAAATAATCAACTTCAGTATGCCAGGCGGGACGGAACGCTACCCTGATGGATACAAGCATTCCGCCTTCCTGGTGCGACTGAACATTTATCTGGGCATGAGCAAGCCATCCATGCGCGTACCCCATAAAGCAGGCGATAAGCTCTTCATTGACTTTACGGGCAAGAAGTTACAGGTAGTAGATGTAAACACCGGTGAGGTACAGGAAGTAGAAGTTTTTGTGGCGATCCTTGGCTGTAGCCAGTATACTTTTGTAATGGCGGTTGCATCACAAAAGAAGGAAGATTTGATAGAAGCCTGCCAGGCTGCATTGCATTTTTATGGTGGTGTACCAGAAGTTATTGTACCTGATAATTTACGCTCAGCGGTAAAGAAAGCCAGCCGTTACGAAGCTGAGCTCAACGACAGCTTTGCTGCATTTGCAGCCCATTACAGCACCTATATTTTCCCGGCAAGAGCATATAGGCCCAAAGACAAAGCACTGGTAGAAGGTGCTGTAAAAATAATCTACACGACCATCTTTACTAAGATAGATGAGAAAGTGTATACCAGTTTAGAAACACTCAATGCCGATATTGTTTTTCATCTACAAGCGCATAATGATACACTGCTTACCGGATGTGATTACAGCAGGTTACAGCAATTTGAGTTGTTGGAAAGAAATGTGTTGAAGCCCCTAAATCCATATCCCTATGATCCTATGTTTTCCAAAATGGCCACTGTGGGTAAAACCGGTTTTGTCACTCTGGATCACCGCTACTACAGTGTCCCTTATAAATTTATTGGCATAAAAGTGAAACTGATGTACAACCGTACAAAAGTAGAAGCCTTTAGCGAGCACGAGATCATCGCGGTACATGTACGCTCCTTTGGTAAAGAAAGATACATACAGAACAACGATCACCTTGCTTCCTGGCATAAATATCCCACGGAGTGGAATCCTGAAAAATTTATTGCCGAAAAGCAAAATCAACGAACTTGTGTATCAGCTTTATGAGCTTACAGTAGAGGAAATCAGGCAGATAGAACAACGAGGGTGATTTTTGCCCTCGTCTTTTGAACGAGAGTAAATTTTACCTCTGCTTGCCAAACGAGAGTAATTTTTTCGTATTTTTGCCCTTGTTGTAAAAACGAGAGTAAAACTTACACTTGAACAAAATGAGCAAATTTGACCGTAAAATACCGTATAACGACTTGCCGTTATTACCACCAAAGGCAGACATTGAAACGAAAGAGATACTTCGCAAAACCATTTCGGCAGGCAGGGCTTTGGCTCAACTGAACGGGACTTTGCTAAATTTACCCAATCCAACGTTGTTTTTGGACACGATTTATTTACAAGAAGCAAAAGCGAGTTCGGAAGTTGAAAACATCATTACCACAAATGACGAACTCTACAAATCGTTGGTAGCCGACAGAAAAGTAGAAAATTCAGCCACCAAAGAGGTTTTAAGTTACAAAGAGGCTCTTTGGTTGGGCTTGGAACAATTGAAGAAAAAGCCATTTATCACAACCAATCTTTGTATAAGCATTGTTCAATGTATCAAACAAAACACAGCTTCTATTCGGGTTACACCCGGAACTACATTAAGTAACACGAAAGGCGAAGTAATTTACACACCGCCAAGTGGCGAAAAAATTATCCGTGAAAAATTAGCGAATTTGGAAAAATTCATCAACGAAGATGAAACGATTGACCCGCTTATCAAAATGGCGTTAATGCACTATCAATTTGAAGCCATTCACCCTTTTTCTGACGGTAATGGTAGAACAGGAAGAATTTTATTGTTGCTATATCTCAAACTTTCGGGTTTGCTTGATACACCTGCAATTTATTTGAGCGAATACATCATCAAACACAAAGTTGATTACTACAAATGTTTGCGTGGCGTAACCGAAAGCAATGATTGGGAAAATTACATTTTGTATATGTTGGATATGATTGAAGAAACATCAACCAAAGGTTTGGAACGCTTAAACAAAATCACAACGACAATGGACAAAACCGCAAACGAAATCAAAACAAAATTGCCAAAAGTTTATTCAAAAGACTTAGTTGAGATTTTGTTCCGTTTGCCTTACACCAAACGTCAACATTTGATTGACGAAAACATCGGCAATCCGAAAACAGTTGGAAACTACCTACAAACTTTGGAAGAAAACGGATTTTTAAAGTCGGTAAAAGTGGGAAAAGAGAAATTGTATTTGAATGAAAGGTTATTGAAAATTTTAGAGGGCAAGTAAAAAAATGGAACGAATTTATTTTGATAAACAAGTTTTCAGTCATCTTTTTAAACAGGATACTTCTGTTTATCAAAATTTTTTAGTCCAACTTATTAGTAACAAACACCGCTTTTTATATTGCTATTCTCACTGTCATTTGCTTGACTTGAAAAATGATAAAACAGACATTAAATACAAGGAGCTTGAATTTATTGAACAATTAGTTGGCGATAATTATCTTTCCTATCACGCAACAGAAAAAAGAACATCTTGCTATTTAGCCAAACCATTAGAAGCGTTTAAAGATATTGATACTGACAGCGAGCCAATTTCGTTTACGAATTTATTTAATGATATAGATTTGAGTTTTGCTACTGACGAACAAAAACAGCAAATAACCCTTGCAAAAAATCTTTTTACAACACAAAAAATAGATTTTGGTTTTTCACAGTTACAAAATTTACCGAATGAAATAAGCGAACCATTAAAAAAGATATTGCCAATTGGTTTAAGCCCAATGTCCCTTATGGAGTGGACAGAACACTTTATGGGATTGCTTAAATCAATGGAAGAAGATAAGACCGTTTACAAAGGACTTAGAAACGTTGTTGATAAAAATATAAACAACGGAAAATTTACAGTTGATTGTGGATCGTCCTTCAGAAGATCATGTTTGTAAAGAAGTATATTTTGTACCGTT
>CAYNSF010000121.1:0-3028 GCA_964399855.1 uncultured Aureispira sp.
TAACTATATTTTATTTTAAATTTTAATGATTAACTTGTTTGATACTGCAAATTTCCTACGATTTTTTTACTTGTACAGCTACTTAGGTTACATAAGGAAAGAAAGTAGATAGCGTGCAGGTTTTTCATCCAATTCTTCCTTTTTAACTAATCGAAGATTGTAAGACAATTTTCGTTTTCATAGAATTTGTAACCAAACATCCGTCTTTAGATTTTTCAGCTACACGTTGTGCTTTGTCTGCATCTTTATCAGGATTTGTCAATTTTATAACTGGAAACATTTCCGCTTCTGTAATAAGGAATTTCCCATCTACCATCTCTAATTTAGCAATAGTTTTACAGCTAAAATCTTCTATTTCTATTTTAAAATTGTGGGCGATGGCTAAAAATGTGGCCATATAACAACTGTTGATTGCGGAAACAAATAAATGCTCTGGCGACCATATACCAGGAACACCGTTTGGAAATTCGGGTGGTGTAGCACATTCAATTGTTTCGTTTAAAACAGGCGATGAAAGTTCACCAATTCTCCCTTCTTTCCATTGAATGTTTACTTCATAAAAATGTGTTTGTGACATAATATCTGTTTTTAAATTTTATTATTTGATATTGCAAAGTTCGGTTACTTATTTCTTCCGTACAGCTACTTTGGTTACATAAGCAATGGAAAATTCCTAAGTAGTGTTTTTCGTTGTCAATTTTCCATTGTCAACTACAAAATAGTTTCTTTGATGATGATGTAAATACCCATAACCAACACAAACCAACCGAAAGCGGGTTTGAGTTTTGTGCCATTAATTTTTTTGGACAAAGCCATTCCTATAAAAATTCCGACAATAGCAAAGGCGGTAATTTTTGCCAGAAAAATCCAGTCTATAGCCGTTTCGCCACCTTCGCCAAAAAATCCAATTAATGATTTTGCGGCAATGATGACAAGCGAAGTGCCAACGGCTTCTTTCATTGGTAATTTGCTCAACACCACCAATGCAGGAATAATCAAAAAGCCACCGCCTGCACCTACAAGTCCTGTCAAAACGCCAACAACAGCTCCTTCAACAAGAATTAAAGGATAATTGAATTGCTGTTTTTGTGGTGCTTCATCGCTTGATTTTTTGTCTTTTTTAATCATGCTGTAAGAAGCAAAAATCATCAGCACAGCAAAGAGCAACATCAATAAAATACTTTTGGTAACGGTAAAACTACCGATGCTGAAAATTTCCTGCGGAATGGCGGGAACGATATATGCTCTTGTAAGAAAAACGGCTGCAATAGACGGAATGCCAAAAACGATTGCCGTTTTGATATTGACCAAACCCTTTTTGAAGTAAGAAACGGAACCAACTACGCTTGTGGTGCCGACAATAAAAAGCGAATAGGCAGTTGCCAAAACTGCATCCACACTAAACAGATAAACCAAAACAGGAACGGTCAAAATACTGCCACCGCCACCGATTAAGCCTAATGAAATTCCGATAAAAATTGATGCTATGTAACCTGCCATATAATTGAAAATTGAGCGTTGAAAATTGAATGTTACCTTTTTAACTCTGCAAAGTTAATTAAGTGGTATATTTTACACAGCCACTTATGTTACATAAAGTTATTTTTGAGCTACAACAATGCTAAAAGGTCTGTTTACTTGCTGTCCGTCTTTACTTGTGGTATCTTCGATAAAATCGAAGGTTTCGATAACTGTAAATCCTATATCCGATAGCCATTGTGTAATGGTTTCGGCAGTATAAAATGTAAATCCCTCTTGTGTGAAACTAAGACTTTCTCCAAATTTTTTGGCTATAAATCTGATAATAAGTTTTCCTTTGGGCTTTAAAAATTCAAAAACCGAATGAAAATATTCAACAGGGTTTCCGATAAAATAAATCGTGTTCACCGTAAAGCAATAATCAAAAAAATTGCTCAAGAAAGGAAGTTTTTCATTAGGTTGTACCACGATAAATTTAGCTATTTGATCTTTGACAAGATTGATGTTGTTTAGGGTAGCCTCTTTAACCATTTCCTCCGAAATGTCAACTCCCGTATAGTATAGGTTTTGGGTTGTTCTAAATAGATAGGGAAGATGTTTTCCGTTTCCAAAACCGATTTCCAAAACTGATAAACCCATCGTCGATATCTGCATTAAGTCAATCGCTTTGAAAATCATATTGCTATTGGACAGAAACATATTTTCTCCAACCTGTTTAGCGTATGCTCCACTTGGACAGCGCAATTGTTTTGCTAATGTTTCGGGTGTAATTGGCTCTGTCATTAAATTATAGTTATTCTATTTCTACCTAAACTAACCGTTCCTATTTCCTCCAATTGTTTCAGCAATCGAGATACAACAACTCTTGCCGTTCCTAATTCATTAGCTAATTGTTCATGGGTGATAAAAAGCGTATTGTTGTTTGTAAGTTCTTGTTTTTTGTACAATAAATCCAACAACCTTTCATCGACTTTTTTAAAAGCAATGGCGTTTACTATTTCCAATAAATCTTCAAAACGTTTGTGGTACAATCGGAAAATGTAATCCAACCATTGAGGATATTCTTTGATGAACATGGTTACTTTATTCATAGGCAAAAAAAGAATTTCTGCATCTTCTTCCACTTCTGCTCTTACCTTGCTGGTCTCATTGTGCAATCCACCCAAAAATGACATAATGCAACTTTCGCCCGCTTTGATATAATAGAGCAAAATCTCCCTACCGTCTTCTTCTGTTCGGATAACTTTCAGTGTTCCTTTTACTACAATCGGAATGGAACGAATATGTGCATTTTCATTGAGAATGAGACTACCTGCTTCATATTCTTTTCTGATACTGTATTGTTGTAGTTTTTCAACTAACTCTGGGGATGTTTTAAATTCTGCTATTTGCTGTAAATCTACCATTCTGCAAAGATATAAAAAGTAGCGTGTATGATTGACTTTGTCATGGTAAAAATATATTTGACGTTCCTAATAAGCATTGTATTATATAAATCACTACTAACCGACTAAATTTTAAAAATTAGGGAGCTATCCAATGAGGATAG
>CAYNSF010000122.1:0-2999 GCA_964399855.1 uncultured Aureispira sp.
AGAAGTGGGGTCAACTTACACTGGTAGCAGGGGGGCTGTTTGAGTGGATTTTCCAAACTGTCCGTTGTACAGGTGTCTACTGTATGTAACCTTTGCAAATATGGATATAAGAAAGAAATTTGGTAAAAGAATTAAAGAACTGCGTCAAAGTAAAAATTTGTCACAGGAAGCTTTGGCTCATTTAGCTGAATTGGATAGAACTTATATTCCAAGTATTGAAAAGGGTGAACGAAATGTATCTATCGAAGTGATTCAGAAGCTTTCTGTTGCCTTTGGAATTAAAATTAGTGAATTACTTAAAGGTCTTGATTGATGAGCATACAACAAACAGAAGCTTTACAAATTAAACTTCAAGCAAGTTTAGATACCTTAATCGGTAAAATTGGTAAAATCCAAATTGGTACAAAAGAGCAGTTTCCATTAGGCTGGCGTAAAGCTGCAAAAGGGAGAACCGTTTGGAGAATACTTGAAGAAGTAATTACTCAAAATTTAGAAAAGTATTATTCAGAGTTAGGAATTACAAGTATAACTGCATCTGATTCTGAAGTAACTGTTTACGATTTTTCAACTCTTTTTAATGGCGAGGTAAATCAAGCGTATGTCAATATTAAATCTGCAGTTTTAGGTGGTCCTTCCAGAAAAGATGATATATCTAAATTCGATAAGTTATTAAAGTTTTATGAAAGCTTTCCCGATGTTAAGCCCGATTTTTTTATTGGCACTTTCTATATTACATTTCATGATGACATGAGTTTTGAAATAATTAAGTGTGTTGCTTTTCCAATTGCATGGATTCAAGAATCCGATATCGGTATTAATACAAGTAACAATGGAAACGTACAATTAAAAAAGTATAAAAGCATCGAAGATGCAGAAAAGAAAACTCCCGAAGAGTTTTATGAAATATTAAAAACGAAAGTTGTTGATGCCCTTTCAAAGAAGGAAGCGGCAGCCTTATTAAAAAAGCAAAATAAATTAAACCCTTGATTGTAGGTTAGAAGTGAAATGCAAGATTTCAGTTTCTACCTCATTTGAAAGACCTAATTCATTAAAAATAATTCTGTCAATCTTTTGTATTATTCTGTCAATATCCTTCGGCGAAACTTTTTCATCAAATGCTGATTTTGCGATAGTCGCAAGTTCTTTTTTTGTTTTTTTGTTTAGCTCAATTACTGGTATTTTGGAAACATAACCAGATGTAATCATATTTGAACGAATAAGAACCCCTCTAACAATGTATGTAATTAGGCTACTGTTTAAGTAACCTAATAGCCACCAAATATCTTCTTTGTCACAAAAGATGTTTGCATTAACTCCGTATGTCGAACCGATAGGAAGATAACAAGCACTAAAAGGAAGTCCCATAGATGAGCAGGTGATTCCTTCTTTTAGCATGTAGCCCTTATTACGAACCATGAAGTTTTTTATCTCTTTGTCATAAACTAAATAATCGTTAGTTAAAAAGCCATCAGGCTCACAATAAAATTTTCTTGAACCAGGGTTTTTATAAAAAGGAACTTCAAACCCATTTTTTTTCTCCTTAGAGATATACTTTCCATCTTCTCCCGTTGAGATTCCTGTTATGCACTTATATTTTTCTCCAATTCTCGGAAAAGAAAATAATGATTGTATCTCATTGGGAATATCTATAACAAATTCAAATAGATTATCGTTGCTGGCATTAATAATGCTCTCTATTGGTGTTTCAAGAAAATCTTTTTGCTCAAGTTTAATTTTTAGTTCCTCTTTATTCTTTGGACGATTTAATGATTTAACTAATTGCTGATTTTTTTTACCTTTTTGCAAAATCATTATTGCAGTTCTTACATCAGCCTTTTGCTCCCAAAACAAATCGGTCGGGCATAAAATGAGATAATGAATTGAACATGTATTAAGTATTTGCTCCCTCAAAGGATTGTGCATCCTTGCTGTTAAAAAACTGTCGGCAGTAATAATTGAAATCAAAGCTCCATCTTTTGCACTGTCAATTATTGCAGATATAAACATTGAATACATGTTATGCACTCCAATATTTCCAAAAAGCTTATTAAGGTCTTTTTTATTATCTCGGATGTAATCTACTTCATGACAATTATAAGGTGGGTTTGCAATGTAATAGTCATATTTGAGATTGATTTGTTGGTCAAAAAGTAAATTGATTTTTTCTTGTTTGTAAAACTCAATAAAATCTTTTTGAATAAAGTTGCAATAGTAATAATCGCCATGATTAAAAATATCAATTCCGTCAATGTCAATGTTATTGTCGTACAATCCTTTTATTAGCTCCTCTTTCCCCACGCATGGGTCAAGAGCAGTACTGCCTTTAGGGTTTATCTCCAACATTACCTTGGTCATAAATGTAGAAATGAATTCAGGCGTTGAGTAATATCCTAATTCCCGTCTATCTACGCCATTTTCATTTACTATTGTTTTTTCAAACCTTCCCATGCTTCGAGGATTTTAAATATCTAACTTTTTGTTCGGCAACTTTCAATGTTCTTGCGGCTACGTCTTCGTCAGCTATTTCATAAGCAATTTTCTCACTTAAATACTGTATTAGTAATTCGTCTTTGTCAAGTTTAAAGATGTCTGCAAGTTTAAATATCTGTTGTCTTGTAGGCTTTCTTTCACTTCTTTCAATTTTGCTAAGAATTGCTGTGTCCACATCGAGTTGGGCTGCTAATTGTCGCAGCAACAGCCCTTGCTTCTCTCGGTTTGTTCTTATAATTTGTCCGATTGTTTGCATTTGAATTAAACGAGTTGACAATTTATGTCAAATTTAATTTGTCAAATTCATATCTCCAACTTATAATTTAGAAAGTTTTCAACATGTAGAGAGATGGCCAATTGTTGAGAGGTTTTTGTCACCGTTGAATAATTGTACTGCTGCTTGGAAGGGTTGCAAGTAACGGTTTGGGTATTGCCGAAGGCGGGGATTTTTAGTACAAAAGTTCAATCGAAGAACGAATGTTGAACCTTGCACAAATGTCCAATCGAAG
>CAYNSF010000123.1:0-2928 GCA_964399855.1 uncultured Aureispira sp.
TCCACTTGTCAATTTCTTTCATTTTTTCAATTTCAAGTGAGTAATAAATTTCTCTTCCTTTTTGTTCCTGTTTTACGAGTTCGCACTCTGTTAAAATGCGAAGATGTTTTGATACAGCTTGTCGTGTCGTGTTAAAGTTTTCAGCAATGGCGTTTGGTGTCATTGCTTGTAATGCAATTAAGACGATAATGGCTCGTCTTGTTGGGTCTGCAACGGCTTGAAAAATGTCTCTACGCATTTGTCTTTTTGTTTTAATGAAACTAATCGGTTGCAAATATATGTGCAACTTTTCGGTTTCGCAAATTTATTTTTAAATTTTTGTCAGATTGTTGAAAAGTCCGTCTGAAATGTCGGTTTGCAGGGTCGTCCTAAAATTGGTGCTAACGATTCGGGCTTGCCGCAGTTTCAGGGCGGTTCGCCTGAGGAACGAAGGCGAATAAAGCGCTGAAACAAGGTTGACACCGTTGCAACCGTCCTGGAATTGCGGCAAACCTTGTGTAGGCTGAGAGTGTGCCGCCAATTCAGGAATATTACCCGGTGTCATGCCCGAATCGTAGGACTGAATTAAGGAAACCAAAGTCCGACAAAGGAGGACGGGTTTCCGTGGCCGCCGCTGGCTGAAACCAACGGTTTAAATGACTTTCCAGGCGGCCATTTCAGTCCTACGTGCCGCGTATTGGCGATGGGCGGGATTTTTAGCACTGAACTTGATACGAAGAACGAAAGTTGAATTTTGCACTTCTGTTGATACGAAGCTGTTCAGCCCGCCTATTGCCAATACGATGTTATAGGGCGTTTTTCTTCTTCGCTGTCAGTATTGTATGTATGTCAAATTCTGTTTCTGAAATTTTGTACTTCACTTTAAATGTTTTTAGTTCTTCAAATTTAAACTTATTCAGTTGGTTTTTTATGTCGTCCAATTTATAATAATTAAAATAAACTCGTCCGCCACTACCAACTTTAAATTCCGATTTGTCTGGTTCGCCTTCTACGAAACTTAAATATATCAAGCCATTGTCGTTTAACAAGTCGTAAGAGTTAGAAATTAGTCCTTTGCACTCTGTCTGCGACAAATATGGTAAACAAAAACCGCCAATAATTCCGTCAAATTTCGTGTCAAGACTGTTAATTTGTCGGCAGTCCATAATAGCAAAATGTGCAGTCGGATTGTTCTGTTTTGCAAGTTCTACCATATTTGGTGCTATGTCAATGCCGAAAATTTCAAAGTCACGTCTTTTAGATAAAAGATATTTTGTAATGTTTCCAGGTCCGCAACCGATTTCCAAAATTTTTGCTTTGGGTTTGTCAATGAAAGTACAGATAAAGTCGTAGGTGTCATTATACAAGTCCAATTCCATAAACTTGTCTTGGTATATTGAAGCAATATTGTTCCAAGTGTCAAATGTTTCTTTATATCTGTCCATCGTTGGTTTGTCGTCTTTTAAAATGCCCTATAACGGTTTTCGGCTTTGCGAGGGAACGGATTACTTGCACTAACACTCAATCGAAGCACCAAAGTTCAAATTTAGCAAAATTGTTGATACGAAGCACTTCACCCGTTCTCTTGCAAAACCGATGTTATAGCCAGTGGTTCTTGTCCGATGCCCCTGCAAACCATTGTCAATACTACTCTTTTCCGCCTTTGTCGTGTCGGCTTGTGTGGTTGCGTATTTTTTATTTTCAGAAGGGAAGGAAATTTTTTTTATTCAATTTTGTCAGCGTGGGAAAGGTGAAAGCTCTTTTGCAAGCTTTGGTCTGAGCTTGGACTTGTGCAGCTTGCAAATGTGCTTTCATCCGTGCTTGGCTCACATATAAATCACTTTCACTTTAATTTCTTTGTCTTGAAACAAATCAAAACTTGCTTTTTTAAAATTTGGACGATTGGTTAATCCTATAGATGAATAGTTTGAAAAGCCAATTCCTTCTTTGGGTAAAATTAAACCTTTGTCAATCTTGCCGTTGTTATTTTCATCGTGTAAAATGTTTACAGCATATTTTCCTTTTGGCAGGTCTTCAAAAGTAATTTCTGATTTGCCGTTTACTATTTTCCAACTGTTAATATAATAAGAATTGATGCTTTCATTTATTATTATTTTTTGTTTGAACCAAAATTTTCTTTTATTCTATCCACTCCGTAATACACCATTGGAACCAAGAAAATGGTTAATACCAATGAGGAAAGCAATCCGCCAATGATAACCCACGCCAAACCATTTTTCCATTCAGCTGATGTTCCCGTGGCTAATGCAATGGGCAACATTCCGATAGCCATAGATAAAGTGGTCATCAAAATTGGACGCATACGCCCTTTACTTGCTTCAATAATTGCCTGGCGATAAGGCTTTCCTTCAGCTTTTAGTTGATTGGTAAAATCCACAATCAAAATGGAATTTTTGGTAACTAATCCCATTAACATAATCAAACCTAGCAACGCAAAAAGGCTCAAGTGATTAAGCGTTAAATTTAAAGCCAAAAATGCTCCTATAGCAGCAACAGGAATGGCAAACAAGGCAACGAAAGGATAAATGTAACTATCGTAGAGGGCTACCATAATCAGGTATATCAGCAGGAAAGAAATCAGTAATACCGAACCCAAAGCACCGAAGCTATCATTCTGCCGTTTTATATCACTTCCCCAAGCCATTTGTATGCCTTTGGGCAATGGATTATTGTTCACGTAAGCGACTACATCATCGGCAACCGTACCCGATGGACGACCTAACGCATCGGCAGTTAAAGTAACAGCAGGTTGTCGGTCTTTTCGCTCCAACAAAGAGGGTGAATTACCCCTTTCAATAGTTGCAAATTGTGACACTTCAATCGGAACGCCCATAGGGTTGACGATATTTAGTTGTTTCACGTCATCGTAGTTGGTACGACTAAATTTATCCAGCCAAATCCGTACAGGATATTCTGTTCCTTTTTCGG
>CAYNSF010000124.1:0-2928 GCA_964399855.1 uncultured Aureispira sp.
AAGAGAAATGTGAGGCATTTGTTAGGGTATTTCCCAAAGACGTAATGGAAATGGCACCGGGGATCACGATAAGTCAGGCGGTGGTGGATATTCAAAAGGAAAAGGAAAATGCGTACCAGATTTTAGAAAATCGCTTGAGAGTCCAACGAAACAAATCCATTTCAATTACCCATGCAGTTGGATTAATGGTAACTGAAACGGCTCGAAGAACCGGAGGAGTCGGGGTCGATTATGGAAATGGCAAAGACAAGGGAAAAGTAGTTGATAATGGTCAGTTTCTAAAAGCTAAAGCTTCAGAAAAAGCCAATAAGAAATTACTTAGAAAAATAGTAGGTGAGCAAGGAAATTTAATAGAAAAATTCCCTTACGACATTGGGGATATATCTGCAAAGGAAGAAAATAAAAGCTGGGTTGCAGTAATTCATGCAGATGGCAATAATTTAGGTCAGCTTATTATAGACATGACAAGAGGGATTAGCCAGGAGGCTTCCTTTTTAGCAATTAAGAACTTTTCTAAAATACTCAATGACACAACCGAAAAAGCAGCTAAAAATGCTTTTGAAAAAGTTATTACCAGTAAAGTTATAGAAGATTCAAAAAAAGGGAAAATCCCTTTTCGTCCAGTAGTTCTTGGGGGCGATGACTTAACTGCTATTATTCGTGCTGATTTAGCATTGGATTATGCTGAATCCTTTCTTAAGGCGTTCGAAGCGTTGAGTAAAAATAATTTTAAAAATTTCGCAAAAGAAAACAATTTGGAGAACAATCCCTTTGAAAATGGGTTGACAGCATGTGCCGGCATCGCTTATATAAAGGCCAATTATCCATTTCATTACGGTGTCACTCTTGCAGAAACTTTATGTAAAGAAGCCAAACGCATTTCAAAGGATATTGACAAGAAGCAAACACCTTCATCGGTTATGTTTCATAAAGTGTCCGCAAGTTTTGTAGAAGAATACGAGGATATTATCGACACTGAATTGAAAGCAAAAGATCTAGTTTATTTTAATTACGGACCTTATTTTATTCATTCGCAAGAGAGTTTTTCTATGATTTCTGATTTGAAAAGTTGCATTGCGGACATAAACAGAAAAACAGCACCTAAAGCTGGTTTAAGAAATTGGCTGACTGAGCTGAATCAAAATCCGGGAAATGCAAAACAATTATTAGCTAGACTTTCGGGTTTGAATAAAGAATATAGCTATTTATTGGAAAATCCTTTTACGGAAAGAGAAGTTAAAGAAAAAGGAAAAATTGCAAAGGGAAAATTTACACCCATCTACGACATCATAGCCTTATCGGGAATTCAAAAATCAGAAAAAATATGAATCATAAAATAATTTATCAAGTAGAATTTTTTAGTTACTGGCATGCTGGATCTGGCTTGACGGGAAGCACTTATGCTGATAGTATTGTCAATAAGAATTCGCAGGATTTGCCTTTTATACCCGGGAAAACAATAAAGGGATTGCTTAGAACCGCAGCAGAAGAAATTAATGGTTTCAATCAAAAAATGATTTCTGAACAATTTATTAAGGAAATATTTGGTGTAAGAGCCGAAGAAGGGAATACAAATTATCAGGATGAAGGGAAAGCTTTTTTTACCAACGCCGGGTTATCACAGAAATTAAGCGATGGAATTTTAAAATCCGAATGTAAGAATGAATTATACAAAGTTATTTCTTCAACCAAAATAGACGAAAATGGGCAAGCTAAAGAAGGATCATTGCGTCAATTAGAAGTAACAATTCCATTAACGCTTTATGGAACAATTGAGCATATTCCTGAAAATAAATATGAAAAGGAAATTATTTCTTGTTTTGAGTGGATTAAACAATTAGGCCAGGGGCGAAACAGAGGATTGGGTAAATGTAAATTTTCAATTGTAAAATAAAATGAAATGAAAAGATATCAATATAAATGCACACTTTTAACTGATGTTATAATCACATCGCTGGCCGCTACCGAAGGTTATAAAGAATCATTGGCTTATATTCCAGGTTCAAAATTTCTAGGCATAGTAGCTGGGGCGTTATACGACGAAAAAGATACAAAAAAAACACTTGATTTATTCCATAATGGCAAAGTGAAATTTGGGGATGCTTTGCCTGTTTTGAATGATGAAACATTATTGAAAGTTCCTTTCTCATGGTATCATGAAAAAGGCGAAAAGTTATCTGATACCCTTTATTTACATCATAAAAATATAGAGAAGTCAGCTATTCAACTGAAACAGGCACGATCAGGATACTTTTCTGAAAAGCAAAATCTGTTCACTTCCGTAGACCAGGATTTTTCTTTAAAGTCAGCACAAGATGTAACTAAAAGAAAATCAGAAGACGGAAAAATGTTTGGATATTATAGCCTGAAAGCGGGAACAGAATGGGCCTTTTCAATAACGGATGATGATGGGCAATATTCGGATGAAATCAAAACCGTTATTGTAGGCAACCACCGCATTGGAAGATCAAGGTCTGCCGAATTTGGCTTAATTGAAATTAGCTTTTTAAAGGAATTGAACCCCGTAGAAGAAGGAACATTAAATGACGAAGTTATCATTTATGCTAAAAGCAACCTTTGTTTTTATAATGAAAATACCGGACAAACAACAGCGCAACCAACTGCAAAACAATTAACAGGAAGGAACGATTCAGAAATTGTTTGGGAAAAATCTCAGGTTCGTTCAAGGAATTACAAAACGTGGAACCGGCATCGAAATAATAAAGATGCAGATAGAATAATCATGGAAAGAGGCTGCGTTTTTATCGTGAAATTAAAATCGGGAATTTCTACCACTTATTTTTTAAACGGAATTGGATCTCATAAGAACGAAGGATTTGGCGAAGTATTAATTAATCCTTCTTTCCTGGTTTCTGAAACAAATCAACTTCCTTTTAAGCTTGAAAAAGTGGAATTGAAATACATGAA
>CAYNSF010000125.1:0-2860 GCA_964399855.1 uncultured Aureispira sp.
GGCATTTCCAGCTCTTCTTTCAAAAACAGCATGAGCCAACATGTATGATAGTATATTTAATCGACAATCCTGAGAATAGAAAAGCTTACGAAGACCGGCATTATAAGGACATAGTGCTGATTGATTCTAAAAGTGTTCCCCGTGATCTACATGTTGACTTTGGATTCATGATGCATAAATACGGATTTTCTTTATCAGATCCGGAAATTGATCAATTTTATGCGCATTATTTTATCTGGAATAAGTTCTACAGCAGCAAGGAACCGCTATGCTTTATTGTTGAAAATTTGAAGCAATTAAATTTTCCGATTCCTGATGTTTTGAATGCTGCAACTACATTATTTGAAAACAACAATGAATGGGATATATATTTTCCTTTTGACCCTGAAGAGGAAAGTGAAGGGAATTTTGAATTTGGACACCTTTTAGGATACAGATGGGGTGCTGAGGGCTACTTTTTAAAAAGAAGCGCTGCCGAAAAGTTACTGCAAATCAATATTATCAGGCAGAATGTGGATGATGAAATGATCAGCTTATCATCAGAAGGGCAGTTTGAAATAGCCTATGGTAAAGCAGAATTCTTTACTTTAATCAGAAATACAGCAGCGTTACTGTCCCGAAATGAGGTAAAAAAGAAGACTATCTTCAATACTAACACCTGGACAGAATCAGAAAAGTCAAAAGTCAGAAAGCTTTTAAGATTGATCAGCAACTTAGCTTCTCAATCTAATATAGATATCATACTCTCTTATGGGTCATTACTTGGACAAATCAGGCATGGGGGAATAATGCCATGGGATGACGATATAGATCTGGCTATTAATAAAGCATTATGGGAAAAGCTTACTTCCGTGTTAAATACCGTTAAAGAGTTGAGATTTGGTACTTTTTATTGGGGAGACAATAACTTTCCTTACTGCAAAGTGTGGCTCTCAGAGAACGAAAATATTCCGGGGTTTAAATATTCCTTCCCTTTTGTTGACATTTGGTTTTACGAGGATGAATCGGAAGAAATAGTATTTGATGACGGGAAGAAATATCCAAAGACTGAATTTTACCCTTTACAAAATACAACGTTTGAAGGAAGCGCCTTCAAAATGCCATTTAAATCAATGCAATATCTTGACAAAACTTATGCTGACTGGAGAACTAAAATCCAAATCTATCCCTGGTCTCATAAATTGGAGAAGCATTACTTCTTACCGTTATGTACATCAATTGCCGTTGATGACCAGGGGCGGATTATTTGCTGATAACCTCTTCTTAAACTCAAAAACGGCAATATTTTATTTGCAATTTAAGTCTATTGTACACTTCTCAGATTCACCTGTTTAAACTATTCTTAATAGCGCTAATTCTTTTTAATCTGCCCGCCGCGAGTTCAAATTTTTCTTCATTGGGAAGTTGATCTCTGAAATTATCACCTGCAGGTGAAATGTCCGAATATCCAAATTCTTTTTGAATAGAAATAAATGGATGAAATATCATTTTATTACTGATCATTTCAGAAAGTTTTCCATCGGCTGTTACTTTTTCATCAAAAGGCTCCTCTATGATTTTTTCAAATACATTCTTAAAAAGCACCAAAAACTGGGTACTGCTGAATTCCCCAACCCAAAATATACGCTTTGCAATTGGAACAGCTAATGTAGCATCAGCAACCCCGCCTATAAGTATTTCTGCATTCCACATGCTTGCTTCTACAATTGTTCTGATAAATTCATACTTAGAATAGTGTTTGGTAAACTGATGATCGTCTTCACAAATTATTATTACATCATCATCATTTTTTATAGCCATCTCTATAACTTTTCTTATACTTAGCCATAAACCCACTGCGCCTATTTTATGCTTACATGCTTCTATGAATGTTAACTCAAATTCATTGTGATTCAGGAACTGCTCTTCAATATGCACTTTGCGATCTGCTCTTTCGTTTAAATGTATAATATATGTAGGGATAACAACATCTTTATACTCGTCCATGTTAATGTCTAAAGTATGATCTTTGATATTTTTATAATGCCGGGTGATCTTGTTTAAAACATTTACCCGCTCTACGCAGTCGTCAAACAATTTGGAAACACGGCCGGCTAAATTATTTTTGGGGGTTACGTCGGAATATCCATAATCCTTTTGTGTCGAAATAAATGGAAAAATAAAGAATTTATTTACCGTGAGATCTGAGATTTTGTAGTCGGCTGCTTCCAACTCATGAAAAGTGGTATTCAATATGCTTTGAATGAACTTCCTGAAAATGATAGTAAACTGTAATCCCGAAAATTTTTCTACCCAATATAGATTATTATTGATTTGTACAGCATTGTTAAACCAGCTTACGCCGCCACATAAAACATCTGCCCCTTTTTCTCTGGCTTCTGCAATGGCAGCAAATAATCGCTGTGAAGAATAATCTGCTGTGAATTGGTGATCGTCTTCACATATCAAAAGGAAATCGACATTGCGATCACTCAAATCCCGCAATATATGCTCAATTGTTTTCCATAATCCTATAGCGCCAAATTTATGCCTTATCGCTTCTACCGTCTGGATAGCAAATTCTTCTTTTTTTGAAAACTGTTTTAGTATGTGTTCTCTTCGATCGCTCCGCTCTCTCAAATTGATAATAAATGTTTGCAGTTGGTTCATTATTGGCAATCAATTATATATTTTACTATTGGAGATTTATAGCTCCTTTTAACGGATAAAATTTTCTATAAGAATCTTATCTGTTGTCTGTTGTATTTTTAAAATTTAAATCTAATTGTAAGAATGACCTGCCTCGGTCTCATCTGGAAATAATTTCTGATAATCGAATAATCGGAGCTATAAAGCCTTGTATACGTTTTATTATTCAGCA
>CAYNSF010000126.1:0-2797 GCA_964399855.1 uncultured Aureispira sp.
AAGCGGGGTGGGTCAACATCCCAGAACAGTGGGTCAACATCATCAGAATTTACACTTCAGTCCGCTTTACATAGGAACCCTTGTTAGCGGTTCGGCATTTTGTTTATGTTTTAACAATAATCATCGATTGTGTCAGTTCCTGTCCATTCAAGTCCTTGTGCAAGGGTAAATTGTTTTTCTGCTCCGTCTTTCTCGAAAAAAGTTCCACGACTATTATGAACGAAAACATCGTTTTGATAAGTTATCTCTGCCAAAGAATAAGGTTTTATTGAATTTTCGTCACCACTTTTGCACATAATCCACAATGTATTTTCGTCTTTGGAAATTGCAAAACATTCAATAATCGAACTCGTATATTGGTTTCGTGAAAATACATTCCCTACATTTAAGTTTGCAGTATAGTCAGCTATTGGATTATGAGTATTTTCCTGTGGGCAACAAGGAAATTCACTCGGTGTTTTCCCATTTCGGGCTTTTTGAATAGCATTTGAAGTTAGGGAATTTATAAACTCTAATTCTTCTTCAACATAGTTAGTAAATTGACTTGATACACCTCGATTATAAATCCATTCACCTAAAGAACCACCTTGTAATGGTTTATCACTTTTTGCCCAAGCCAATAATCTTTCTTTGCTCGCTTGTGCTTCCTGAACACTAACTGCACACATCCACTCATAGTTTGGGTCAGGGAATTTGTCCCGAAATTTTGAAGGGTCGGCAAGAAATGCCTCAACGCTTCCACAAACAAGTTCAATACGTCTTGCTGTGATTGGGTTAAGCAATATATTTTCTAATCGTGTTACCCAGCGCAGATTGTTTGGTCGGTTATTTTGTTTGTTTGTGTCAATATGGTCAACAACATGTTCCTTTGTTGGCGGTTGTCCGTGAAATGCAGTCGCAATTATTCTATGAATACGAACTGACGCAATTTCTAAATAACCTGTCTTGATGTTTAGTTTGCCAAAAGTCCAATTGTTGTCTGTTGGTCGTGTTCGTTTGTTTATAGGAGAGTGTCGTAATACAGCACCATTATCCCGAACAGAATAATGTTCTTCTTTGTAGCCACACTTGACTTCTTGATTAAAGTCTTCTACACTAACACCCATAATCTCTTAATATATTCGGATTACTGCTCTGTCTTCTTCTTTTCCCCATTGTACTTGCCACGTTCTACCGTCTATTTGGTCAAGCAAAATGAAATTATAAATGTTGGTTGTTGGATAAAGAAAAAATCTACCATTTTTTTCATCTTCTTGGTTTACCAGAGAAATGTCCGATAGTGTATTCTCAAACCGATATTTACTTTCAGTACCCCATTGAACTTGCCACATTTGCCCGTTTCTTGTATCCAATTTGATAAACGTGTACATATTTCGTGTAGAAAAAAGTCTGTAAACAACTGCACTATCTGTAGAAATATTTTGGCGAGGAGCTTCCGATGTGCTTTGAGCAAATGAAGTCATTGCAAATAGCACAAAAAATAATGTAGTTAATTTTGATTTCATAATGTCTGTGTCGTTATGTGTTTTGTTTTAGTGTAGGGTCGTTGTATGCTGACCGCTAACGGTTCGGGACTTGGCGTAGTGGCGGCATTACAGCACTACCGTTGATACGAAGCCCAAAGTTCAAATTTATAAAAAAGTTTCATGCGAAGCACTTCACCCGCCATTACGCCAAGCCCATTATGTGCTGTGCATTTTGTCCGCTTACTCCTGTATTTTACAACCGTGCTTTGCTTCTTTTAATTGGTTTTCAATTGAGTTACCGTCAAGCAAAGACCAATGTTCTACAATTTTCCCGTCAGCAAGTTTGTAATATCTGTAACCAACAGTTGAAATTTCGAAATGGGTCGGTTCAATATCTCTCCAAACACCAATGTGTTTAAGTTGCATTCTAATTTTCAGCATAACTTTATCTTCTTCACAAACAATGTCGTCAATAATAGTTTTATGCTCAAAAGATTTACCTGTTCCAATAATCCAAAGTTTCATTCCGTCTTTGTCTGCTGGCAAAGTTGGTGGCAATGTATGGTCAATAAAGTCGGTAGAAATGTAATTGTCAATTTTTTCAAATTGGTTTTGATTCCAAATTTCTTCAATGAAGTTTGTCACGATTGATTTGTTTTTTGAATTCATTTTTTTGTTTTTTTAAATGAATTGCAAATGTCAAACTTCATAATTGTTTTTACCTGTGATAATCATCACAAAAATTTCTTCACTTTATTTTTTTTCTAATTCTGCTTAATGTTTCTCTTGCAATACCCAAATAAGATGAAAGTTGTGAAAGACTTATTCGTTGCAATATTTCAGGTTTGTTAGTCTGTAAATATTGATAGCGTTCTGTTGGCGAATAAATTTTAAATAAGTTCGTGTGTTCTTCTTGGGCTATTAAAAGTTGTTCTAAAAGTTTTCTGCCGAACGATTCAATTTCTGCGGATACATTGTAAAGTTCTAAAAGTTTGTCTTTGTCAAATTCGTAAATGGTTGTAATTTCTCCTGCTTGTATTGATGTGTCTGCTGAAGAAGCAGAACGCAAACTTTTTAAGTTGGTCGTAAAATTGCCTTCAAAAGTAAAGTCTGTATTTATTTCTGTGCCGTCTTTGTCAATAAAAGTTCGTAAATATCCTTTTTCAACGAACATTATGGTTTTACAAATTTTTCCTTGCTTTAAAATATTTTCTCCTTTTGTAAATTGTCGTTGACTGGCAATTTCAAATAGTTTGTCAAGGCTCGAAACTGAAATCTCAGTCAAGTCTATTATTTTTTTATACAATGATGTTTTTGAATTGTCTGTCATC
>CAYNSF010000127.1:0-2746 GCA_964399855.1 uncultured Aureispira sp.
CATTGACTTTGAACAAGGTTTAAGTTGCTTCAATATCAATCAAAATAAAGAAACGTTGTTAGACAACAAACTACAACCTTTTTCAGAAAAAGTAAATTTTGAAATGGTTTCAGCATCGCTGACACATTTAGGATTTGAAATGGGTTTGAGCATAGAAATAAGCGAACACCAATTCAATCAAAAATTGGTAACACAATCCTATTTTTCTCAAAATTATTTTCATTTCGACATTAGTATTCCTATGGCAGAAGCAGGTAGAATATTGATTTTTTCGGTTATGGACAGTGAAAAGAATTTTAATAAAAAAGTAGCTGTAACAGGTGGTTATCTAGAAGGGACAACAGTAATAGGTACGGCTACAAGACACATTTACGGTTTGAAAAACAGCACATACGCAATGATTGCCCTGATAGATGAAAACAAAAATTATGAGCTTGATTTCGACAGTGAAAAAAATCCTATTGAAAAATACGCAACGTTCAGCAACTTCATACCAAAGTCAATGGCAGAAATTACGTTTAAAAATTCATCCAACAATTTTACCAAAGACAACGCTAAACTGACAGTAGAATGGAGATAAAAATGCCAGCCACCAACAGCGGTTTTGCGTCAGGCGGGCTGAAGTGCAAAATTCAACAGCAGTTTTTCAATTGAACTTTAGTAATAATATCAACTTTTGTGCTTCGAAATTCCGCCCGAACGCAAAGCCCCAAACCGTTACAGGCAAGCGTAGAATAACCGTACCAACTCAACATTCACGACAAATAATTTTGCTGTAGTCTGACACCATACCCAAACAAAAGGTTTTAAAATTTTTGCCCACGCACAGAAAAAAATAATCTTGCCTACACACATTGGCACATTTGGTTTTTTGCCACCGCTCAAAGCCAATTCTAAAAAACCAAAAGAGCCAAATAAGCACAGCGATTCACGAACACCAAAAAAACATAAAAAAATTTGTGAGTAATTTATTCACCCACCAACAAACCAATTCCAACTTTTTTTAAAAATAATTCTTGCAGAATGAAAAAGTTTATTTACTTTTGCAAGTGAATACTAACTAACGCAGTTTGATTTAATTTGAATATGCAAGAATTTACAGACAGACAAATAGAGATAATGGAAGCGGCAACCAACAGAATTTCAAAATTCGGTATTCAGAATTTGACTATAAAGACACTCGCTGAAGATATTGGACTTTCAGAACCTGCATTATACCGCCATTTCAAAAGTAAAAATCAAATTCTTTGGAGTTTATTGGAGTACTTCAAAACAGAAATGGAAAACCGTATTCAATCTATCCCATTTAAGACTTCAACAAGTGAAGCAGATAAATTAAGAGCTATTTTCAACTCTCAATTACAAACTTTCGTTAACAAACCTGCAATTGTCAGTGTTATTTTTGCCGAGAGTATTTTTCATTATGAAGAAAATCTAAGTAATAAAGTTTCTGAAATAATGGATATGATGCAGAACTACGTAAAAAACAACATCAAGCAAGGACAAGACAGCGGACAATATAACAAATTGATGGGAGAATCAACACTTACGACAATATTAATTGGCGCTATCAGAATGACTGTTTTAAAATGGAAATTATCGGGGCATAAATCTGACTTAATAAAAGACGGAAAAGCTGTTTTAGACGGAATTTTAAAAATGATTGAAAACAAATAAATTAAATAAATTGAAATGAAAAAAGTAATTGTATTCGGAATGGCCATTATGTTGTTGTGGAGTTGTAATAATGCTACTGAAAAATCAACAATGCATCAGGAAACTGAAAGCCACACAGAACATCATCACGATGAAAATTCAGAAGCTATTGAACTCAACAATGGTGAGAAATGGCTTGTAAACGAAGAAATGAAACCTTTTGTATTAAAAGGAGAAGAATTAGTAAATGAGTATATTCAAGCTAACAAAACGGACTACAAAGAATTAGCGGTACAACTAAAAGACAAAAACAGCCAACTCATAAAAAGCTGTACAATGGACGGAAAGAGCCACGATGAATTGCATAAATGGCTTCATCCGCATCTAGAATTAGTGAAAGAATTAGAAAATGAAACAGGTACAACAAAAGCAAATGAAATTGTTTCCAAAATTCAACATTCGTATCAGGTATATCATCAATTTTTTAATTAGTCTAAATACTGATTTAGGTTATAATGAAAAAAGTAAAATTTTATTCCACAAAATAACCATTATAAATAAGTAATTTTGTAGTGTGAAAAAGGTAATTGCCATATTCTTTCTCTTTTCTTTTCTGAGTGCCAACACGGCATTCGGGGAAGTATTGAAATTGCCTTTACTTATTCACCACTATATAGAACATACCCAAGAAGATAAGGACAATTCGATTGTAGATTTTTTGGTAAAACATTATGTAAAGGACATCAATCATCACCATAATGACAATCATCACGACCACGATAATCTTCCGTTTAAAACAATTAATGTACATTCTATACAAGTAGTATATTTTCAGCCTTTGTTTATCAAGTTTTCAAGACAAATTGCTGAAAAAGAATTGAAGACACCTATACTTCAACAACAAAATTATTCTAACGCTTACCTCGACAGCATTTGGCAACCGCCACAAATTTCTTAGTTCATTTTAATAGAAAGATAGGCATCGGCAATTAACAAAGAGCAAATAGATGCTCATTGTTGGTAATTGCACATTGCTAATTCAATGTCGTTTAGTTAAGCCATAAGGCATTGATATAGAAATATTTATTTG
>CAYNSF010000128.1:0-2571 GCA_964399855.1 uncultured Aureispira sp.
GATAGTCTATAATTTGCTCTTTTTTAACTTTTTATACTTTCGCCCTGAATTGCTGCTCTCAATTTTCTAATGTGTGGATAATCATGGAAGATTGAAGCAGATTTGGTATCTTTGCGATTTTTTAAAATCAATATACATCTCCGTACTTTTAGCGGTGTTTTTATCGTTTTATATCATGGAAAATGGATATTGAAAATTGTTGTCAGCTACGGTTTTAGAAAATTCGCAATTCGTAAATCGAAATTCGTAATTAACATTAAATAGCACATGCTAAAAAAAATATGGCTCTGCGGGATCATTTTGATAGGTTGGCTGACAACTGGCTTAGCCCAAAAAAATATTTCTATCCATAGTGAAAATAACCAAGTGATCGATGCGACCAATCTTCCTCCGACTCAGTATCTAAACGGAGATGTCAAAATCTATCATGCCAATACTTTTATGTATTGCGATACGGCAATATTACGTGGTAATATGCTGAAAATGAGGCACAATGTCGTCATTATGCAAAATGACACGATACGCATTTTTTCGGATTCCCTCAGGTACAATGGCGACTCACTGATAGCGCATCTTTACGGAGATATTATCCTTGAAAATGGTTTTTCGAAGAAACTATATACTTCCTATCTTAAATATGATGTCAAAAACAAAATCGCCTATTACAATCAAAATGCAAGATTAGAAGACCACACTTCAACGATCGTAAGTAAAAGAGGAAAATACGAATTGAATAATCGACATGCATATTTTTATGATCATGTAAAAGTGACTGGCGACCAGTTTGAACTTAAATCTGACTCTATATCTTACCAAACAACAGACCAGAAAGTATATTTTTTAGCACCAGTTGAGATACATAGGGATACGACTCAAATATTTAGCGAAACAGGTTGGTTTGACTTAGATGATGAAGTAGGCGAATTTATTGGCAATGCACAATACATAGAGGCCGACAAATACGCTGCCTCAGATACCATCAGCTACGACGGAAAATTCAATATCATATCGTTAAAAAGTAAGGATGAACATGGGCTAAGTATTTATGTATCAAAAGAAGATACGGCTTATGCAAAGATCATTACTTATGATGAAAATGAGCAAGTTTATACCCTTGAAACCAACGGTTATTATAAGAGCAACACCAATGAAGTACGTGGAGATGCCATTTATTATAACAAAAATACCGAAAAATTTAAAGTATCAGGGCGTTCCGAAATCAGGGACGGCGCTACCCATATCAAAGCAGATACGCTGGATTACGATAAAGCAACTCAATATGGTATCGCATTAGGTCATGTAGTATGGCGAGATACTTCGGCTAAAACCACCTTATATGCAGACCATGTGACCTATCACGGTGCAGACAATGACATGAAAGTGTTTAATTATGTTGAAAGACCGATATTTGCCATAGATATGGACGGAGATTCATTGTATATGAAAGCGGATACATTTCGATCATTCAGAGTAATCAAGGAGAGAATCATTTATCCTGATAAAAGAAAATCAAGGCAAAATGCCAATTTACAGGAAGATATGTTTGAAAAATCCGATACGCTCATGCAGAAAGTACCAGAAACCATGCATGGTGATACGATCACTAAAAAAGTAGATACGACGGAAGTAATTGCTATACAAGATACCATTTACACAGGTATCATGGACACGCTGGATTATTTTGTGGGAGACGGTATGGTACGAATGTTCAAGACAGATATGCAGGCAGTATGTGATTCTATCGTATTTGCCAAAGTCGATTCAGTGTTTACGCTGTACCATGCTCCATTTTTGTGGTCGGATAGTACGCAGATAGCGGGCGATACCATTTTTATGTTTTTAAAGGACAAGAAGATAGACCATATCAAAATCCAAGAAAACGGGTCTATCCTCAGCAGCGAAGATTTATTGTTTTTTGACCAGATACAAGGCAAGGAAATTCACGCCCAGTTTGAAGAAGGTAATCTCTCATTCGTACATGTTAACGGCAACACAAAGCTTGTCTATTATCTTAAAGATGAAGAGCAGGCTTACATCGGTGTCAATACGTCGGAAGCCAGTACGATGACTTTTCATTTCACTGATAGAAAAGTAACAGACATTAAGAATTTTATTGAGCCAACCTCTAAAGTATATCCCATGCACCAAACGAATCACGATAACTTGAAAATCGAAGGTTTTTTCTGGAATATGGACCAAAGACCGATAACAAAGGAGCAACTTTGATTTTTTGTTGATTGGTTGAAATGGCTTAACCGTATAAGTTTTATCAGCGTTGCTTGCTTTTGAAAAGTGGTTCATGAAATCTAAAATCAATGTCGTGTAATTAGGAAACTTATTGCTTATAATCAATATTTTATGTCTTATTAATGAAATGAAATATCAATACAAATAACTTAAAATTGAAACCCGTTCAAAAAACAAGCGATAGTGAAAGAAGAATCGGAATTGCGTCTATCGACTGGTAGGATTTAAGTCAGGTATGATATTTTTTATTGTCGATAGAAAAAGCATGCAGATTCGAGAGAGAACGGTGCTTTAGCAATCGCCTTTTTTTGAACTAGACTTTTT
>CAYNSF010000129.1:0-2517 GCA_964399855.1 uncultured Aureispira sp.
TTGTGCTCCGAAACCCGCCCGAACGCAAAGCCCGAAAACGTTATGGGCAAGGCTATGACGACACAACCCGACAGACAAAATCGGGTTCTTTTTGATATTTTGTATTTAAGTAATTGCTTAAATAAACAAATTGACTATCTTTGCACTATGGACAACATTTCGTGTATAAGACAACAAGCGGACATTAAGCAAATCAACCGCTGTAAAGACCGAGTATTAGAACTGAACGGTTCGTTTGACTATTTATCCAACGGACTTGAATTGGCGGGTAACAACGTAAGACTGAAAATCCTGTTTCTGCTTTACGAAGAGCAACAACTTTGCGTTTGCGACCTTAGTGACATTCTCGGAATGACCATTTCGGCAATTTCACAACATCTGCGAAAACTCAAAGACCGAAAACTAATTGAAACGGAAAGGCAAGCACAAACCATTTTTTACTCACTGACAAAAGAGTATGAAAAAATGCTCAAACCTTTTTTCAAAATACTTCACGAAAACAAAATTTTGGAAACAATATGAAAACAGACAAAAAATTAATCGGTGCAGGACTTTTGACAGCAATTGCAGCCTCACTTTGTTGCATCACACCTGTATTGGCTCTTGTCGCAGGGACAAGCGGACTTGCTTCAACTTTTTCTTGGCTTGAACCTTTCCGACCTTATTTTATAGGTTTGACAATTTTGGTTCTTGGTTTTGCTTGGTATCAAAAGTTGAAACCTAAAAAACAAATTGACTGCAATTGTGAGACAGAAGAAAAACCAAAATTCATTCAATCCAAAATGTTTTTAGGAATTGTAACAGCATTTGCAATAGTAATGCTTGCCTTTCCTTACTATGCTCACATATTTTATCCAAAGACAGAAAAACAAATCATAGTAGTTGACAAATCAAATGTTCAAACAGTTGAGTTTTACATTAGCGGTATGACTTGTGCAGGTTGTGAAGAACACGTAAACCACGAAGTGAATAAGCTTTCGGGAATAATAAAATCAACTGTTTCATACGAAAACGGAAATGCATTTGTAGAATTTGATAACTCAAAAACGAACATTGCCGAAATTGAGAAAGCAATAAACGGAACAGGATATTCAGTAACAGACAAAAAGGAAAAATAAAATGGAAATCATACTACAATCAACAATCACTTGCCCAAATTGCGGACATAAAAAGGAAGAAACAATGCCGACAGACGCTTGCCAATATTTTTACGAATGTGATAATTGCAAGACCGTTTTAAAACCACATCAAGGCGACTGTTGTGTTTATTGCAGTTACGGAAGTGTAAAATGTCCGCCAATTCAACAAGACAAGAAATGTTGCTGACAAAAGACGAAAAAGCCCAGCCCATAACAGCGGTTTGGCGTAATGGCGGGTTCAGTGCTTCGTATGACAGTTTTGTGGTAGGTTCAAGTGCAGTTCTTCGATTGAACTTTTGTGCTAAAAATCCGCCACTACGCCAAGCCGCAAACCGTTATATGCTATGCAAGCAACATTCACTAATGTAAAATTAAAGATATGACTTACAAAAAAATAGTAAATCAAATTAAAGACAAAGAATCATTTTTATGTATTGGACTTGATACTGATATAACAAAAATTCCACAACATCTTTTAAAATATAAGAATCCATTATTAGAGTTTAATAAGCAAATTATTGATGCAACACATGATTTATGTATTGCATATAAACCAAATGTAGCATTTTATGAAGTTTATGGAGAAAAAGGATGGAAAACACTTAGTGAAACTATAAAATATATACCTGATGGGATTATGAGTATCGCAGATGCAAAACGAGGTGACATGGGAAATTCTGCTAAAATGTATGCAAGAGCATTCTTTGAGACGTTAAATGTTGATGCAATTACACTTCAACCTTATCAAGGTGAAGATGCAATGAAAGCTTTCCTAAGCTATAAGAATAAGTGGTCAATAATTCTTGGACTAACTTCAAATTCTGGTTCAAATGACTTTCAATTTCAGAAGGTAAAGACAAAGCCATTGTACAGATTAGTTATTGAAAAATGTATGGAATGGGGGACTAAAGAAAATTTAATGTTTGTTGTTGGTGCTACTCATGATAAAACATTTAAGGAAATACGAGAATATTGTCCAGAAAATTTCTTACTAGTACCTGGAATTGGTCATCAAGGTGGTGATTTTGATAAAATTGTAAATAGTGGTATAAACAAAGACTGTGGTCTTATTATGAGTTCATCAAGGCAAATAATTTATGCTTCTAATGGAAAAGATTTTGCAGAAAAAGCCCGAATAGAAGCAATAAGCTGGAATGAAAAAATGAAATCTACACTGAAGATGAAATGAATGCACAGCATATAACACGGGTTTTGCGTCAGGCGGGGTGACGTGCAAACTTGGAGCTTTGTGCTTCTATTCAAGTTCAGTGCAGGTTGACAGTTTTGTGCTCCGAAAACCCGCCCGAACGCAAAGCCCGAAACCGTTGGTGGCAAGCATAAACGACAACCCAAAACGACAGAAAGAATGAAAAAATAT
>CAYNSF010000130.1:0-2413 GCA_964399855.1 uncultured Aureispira sp.
CTCTTTCAACTCCTCTCCTGTCAAGGCGAAGACTAGATTTTGAAGCTGGTGGAGGTAGGATATTTCTATGTGTTCATCCGACCAATAATAGCATCCTGACTTTACCCCCGCAAATTCACTACTGTGCAGGGCTTTGTCAATTCTGAATCCATTATCGTTTACATAAAACTCCCAGAACTCGTTTGATTTTGCGTGTTTCTCAAACCCGCACCGCTCCAATATATCAGGAGTGAGTGGAATGGGAGAGAATATAGGGCGTCTACTTGCCGTGACAATGTCGTAAGGTTTAATCTCGTGCCACTTTCCGTCTAGTAGTACACGGTTGCCTATTCTTAGTTGATTTGCGTTTATCATTGTGGGGTATTTTCGTTTTTAACAAAAAATGTATTGCCCAGTTTCTACATCTACAAATACAAATAATCCATACACATTATGGTAAGCCTTATTTACTTTTGTTAGAGTTGTTTTAACTTCATCTTCATTTAGGCTGTCGTATAAATAAAGAACTCCGTCTTTGCGTATACGCCCTCCAACAAGATGGTTTTTCCCTTCTTGAGAAAATCTAACATTTAAAAGAATCGGCAAAAATATTGCTTCTTCGCCCAGTGGCCTGTATAGCAATGCTGTAGCTGGCAATTTCTTCCCTAAATGATTATAGTAAAGAGTATCAATGGCAAGCGTATGCCCATCGTCTTGCAGCCAGCGAGAAAGCTGACCAATTGTGTTTCCGTTTTCTTTTGATAACCTAAGCCGTTCTACGGTAATAAAACTAGATAAGTCAAGAGTATTGGCAACGGCAAATAAACCACATCCAAAAGATTCAGATTGCTTAAATTTCATTTTAATTCAATGTTTAGAATTGATTGTTTTGTCTCCTTTTCGCATTTTGGGAAAGATCCTACATGGTAACCCACCCAAATTGCCGCCTCATTCTTTACCTCCTCTGCTACTTTTTTGGCAATATCGTCTATCATTCCAGCCTTGACAGAATCTTGCTCACATTCGCTTAATTCTGTCATTTCAATTTGTGCCCAATCAGCGTACCCATTGTTCTGAGCCGCTTCATCCTTAATCTGTGATAATTTTTTCATTCTACTTTTCTTTTATTGTTTTTAAAAAATATGTTCTCGTTTGAATTTTACAAATGTTAGCTTTTCGTCCACACATTTCTCGCAAATATCTGCGCTCCACTGCTCGGTATCTTTTGGTGAGCCGTACCCCCATTGAGCGCTTAGAGACATGCTGTTAAATTCTCCGGTCGCCAGTTCTTGACAAGAATCTCCGCAACTGTCACAGATGATGTCGACCAAAACAACTCTTTCTACTTTCTTTGATTCTGTTACTCTCATTTTTTTGTTTTTAAATATTGATTGTATTCTTCTTCGGTAGCGGGGTTATGCTTCTTGTGTACTTACTTTCCATTGCCAATTGCAAATGTTTTTCCATATTGCTCAATTAAATTTTACATACTTGTTTTTCTCCTTAATTCTCACCCACCAATTAATAACAGGACACGGATGCGACTGAAATAGTCCAGATAATATATACCAATAAAACAAGTCCCATTTTCTTTCTCTAACGCTAATCTTTTTTCTAACCCCTTCGATATATACTACTATGTGTCTATACCCTCTGTCGTTTTGAACACGGTAAGTCTTATTACCGTATATTACCGTAGGTTGCGAACCGGTTACATATATTGTGTTATCATTCACTTTGTTGTATGTTTAAGAATAAATAATTGTGTTGTGTGCTATTTTAGTACACTCCGCAACCATTCAAGAAACATTTTATTTAATTCCTTTCCGTATTTGTTTTTGACTGCAATCTTGTCGGACATTTCACACTTAAAATTTATCGTTGTTGGTTCTTCAAATTGGCGGGGGCGACCAGCGTTTATACGCTGTCCACCCCTTCCATATTTTTTATTAGCTTTCATAATAAAATTTTCTTTTGATTTCACCTTGCTGTTTAATTTCGCATTGGTAGTAACCATTAAAGCCGTTAAGGGTTTCTATCAACTCTGGTTTATCATTCATAATTTTTACTCTGCTGTTATATTCAGCAGTCCAATTTTCTTTAAAATATTTATGGGACAATCCTTGCCCCATTGCTTTATGTGCTAAATAACAAACGTATTTGCTTGCTAACTCACCTGCGATGTTGTGTACTAAAATTGAAGTTGTCATTTTTTTCGTTTTTGATAAATCAAAGATAAAACAATTATTTGAATTAGCAAAACTATTTCTAATAAAGTTATCCACATTTACTTTGAACCAAACAGCACACAACATTGCATTTACAATATGTGGGCTGACGGAAGTGATTAATCTGTTTATCTTAATTCAACTGCATCTAAAATGTTGGGCTGACGTTTTTCAAATACCCACACATCGTAAATGCTTGAACGTTA
>CAYNSF010000131.1:0-2357 GCA_964399855.1 uncultured Aureispira sp.
TCCCAGGGAAGCTCTGGACATCTTTAATATAGAAACTGAAAAATCTGACTGTGAAGTTACAAAACCCGGAAAGGATTGACCGTCATCCCGATAATAGGATAAGCCAACATGAGTGCTTAGATATATATTATCTTCATCATGATAACGTGGAAAAAATCGAGGCCATAAGGTTCTGTTTTTACGTTTTATCTCTATTCTTTTACGTAAGTCATAGACCTCGCCATCGTATAAGGTTATATCCATAGACCATTGTGTGGTTCTGTTTTCACGATCTTTATCCGATATACAACTATATATTAATAATTTACCGGATATATCATCGTAATCAAAGATGAATGAATTGCTGAGGTACCTGGATATGAATTGATTTTTTACATCATAAAAATCAAGTAATTGTCCGGTATAATCATATCTGTATAAGTAGTGCCCTTCCTTATCGTTTACCTCATAACCCTGAATAAAAAACATATAATCGTCAGTATATCTCAATAGTCCCGCTGATTGTGATCCGAAAATAAAATTTTGTGCCTGAAATCTGTTGACTTCTTTTAAGTCGCTATTCATAGCTACAATATGCGCTGTACGTGCATCATAATCTTCTTCTATACAAAAAAAATGATCATTTTTTTGAGCATAATAGTATCTGATTACATTACTATCCTTAGGGCGGTACTCCAAGCTGTCCAAAAACACCATGGATCCTAAGCTGTCAATTTTGCCACTGATGACATAAGTATTTGCAAGTGGACTCGGGTTCGTTTTTCTATATAAAAAATCAACCTCTCCTTTGGGATTATAATTAAAGAAATCCATAATACCGTTTCCTGAAAATGCGGAAAATGAGATATTTCGATTGGATTCAGGTGAGTGATAAGCAAGGATACTGCCATCCTGCCCATCAAGGACGAGTTTGAATATTTTGCAGTGTTCTGTAAAACCCCAGGCTCTATCCTTGCTGCTGTAAGGGACAATCTTTCTGAATCCTATTATAACTAAATTGCCGTCGCTGTCAAAATTTTGATAGATAGGTGTCAGTTGCCGGTTAAAGTGACTGGTATCGATGATTTTAGACCAGACTACGTCTCCTGTATGGTCGTCGATACAAGTGACGATAAATCCTAAATAATCGTATTCTACAATGTTATTACACCTGTATATTTTGCCATCATTTTTAGATGCACCTAAACCTCGTCTCGTGATTTCTATCGAGTTATGACCATTGAAAGTATCCAATCTGACTAATGTAGAGTCAAATATATCGACCATCCACTCGGGATCGAAATCATTGAATTCAAGTCTTTCAAATGGTGCTCTGGGAGGTTCTATATATAATTTTTGGCTGATAGCATTAGAAGTGAACAGTAATGATATGAAGATTTGTGTTATATATTTCATTTGATTAAATTTTTTTTATGGAACAATAATTATTGACACAGTTATTCAGAAATAACTGTGTCAATAACCTTATACTCAATTCTTATAGACTACATCATTACAATTCAGCAGCTATTTCAATTGGTACAGCTATAAGCATCTCACAAGCACTACTTTGACAAGTTGCTAATATAGCACTACATTCTGGTATAACAGTAGTGCATGGCTGAGATTGAGAAATCGAAGTTGTGGATCTTTTTATTACTCCATCAATGACACAGTAACCTGTTGATCTTTTACAACAGCCAAGTCCGCAGTAAACCTGTTTTTTGCCTATGGGACATAATTGGTAACACTTAGATGCAAAAAACTTGACATGAACAAGAGAACTGGTTTTACAATTATACGTAGCACCGCCTTCTAAATCAAGATGTCTGTCTAATGCGAGTGCTTCAATACCATTAGCTGCCATTCCATTAAATAAATTCAGAAGATAGCTGGCACGTGCCTGATTACCATGAGTTACATAATAAGCAATAGAGTCAAAGAGCGCTTCACAGCTGCCACTTTCGAATTGAATATTTACATTATAGATATTCAAAGCTTCTACTTGGATTGGGAAAGAACTGGTTGGACATACTTGAACGTTGTAAGTTACAATGGCATTGCATCCCAAAATAGTAGGAATAATGTCTGTATAATAATATTTAGTACAGTCTTCATCCTCTACCGGTTCACAAAGTCCAAATGGGTCGTCATTGTCAAAACCATAGCTTACTATACTTTCTGATTCTACAGATTTATTTTCCTTTTGGCAAGAAAAAACAAATAACGTGACGACTGATAATATAATTATCGGGAGTAAAATTTTTATTTTATGCATAATATTATGATTTAAAAAATTAAAAAAAAATAATAATATTTTCAGTTAATAACCGTTCTATTGGCGTAGAACCCACTAAAACATTGCGCAAATATTGATT
>CAYNSF010000132.1:0-2322 GCA_964399855.1 uncultured Aureispira sp.
AGGCATATGTGCTTGCAATGCCAAGTGTTTCGTTCACCTGTTCGCTCCGTCCGCTAGTGGTGCGGTTGTCCGGCCCTTTTGACGACCATGCGATCTGACCTGGTTTAATATCAGACCGCATAACTCTCTAGGCTACTGATTATTTCAATACTGACAAACAAAATCACTTATCTTCAATTCTAAAACTGCCAAATACTGTTACGATATTTTTTTCGTTACTTTGATTTGAAAGGTCGATCTTGCGGCCAAAACTGATCTTATAATCGACCATCGGTTCAAGTTCAAAGAAGTCATCAAGATAATATTCGGATTTAAGGTACTCTTCAGGGGCAAGTGTGTATTCAAGGGGACCGGAGGCCATTTCTGGTATAATGGTTCTCGTTTCAGGAGGAAGAGATTTTTGGGCAAGTATCTGAGCCTCCTTCTTTGACAAAACCTTGGCACCCTCAAATCCTATTATTTCTATAAGATTGAAATGTTCAAAAAGCCCTCTGATTGGAATTATGACAGATTCCTTGTTCAGATTTCGTATCCGGTCATTGACCACTATCTTACTTCCAGTTTTTTCAACATTTTGCCGTAGCGAAACGCAAAACTCAATATTTTTCTCTGTGACATTGCAGGAGCAAAAAAGTTTGTTCTCTTCAAAGTCATCACAAAAATCATTCATTACTCTTGTCGAATCGGAAGCGGTCATTAAAACCGCCAGAGTAGAAGAGAAGGTAAAAATAAGAATTAGTGATCTCATTTATTCTTTATAGATTTCTCAATATCCTTTGCCAACTCTTTTGCTGCCGCTTTTATTCTCATTCCCCGCCAATCGGATAGCGTATTTCGTGGCGCGACCTTAAATTCAGTTTTCATTCACTTGTTTCAACCTGTTTCTAATAAACGCTTTTATTTCAGTATCGGATGTTTGCCTTTCAATCAGTCCGAGGATGGATCTTGCATGGGCAAGTGATTCCGGCTCATCTTCTTCCGATATGTAATTAATTAGAATGTCAACAGACTGTTTATCAGTCTGTTTACCCAAAGCATTTATAATAGACGGTCGTGATATCTTTTTGTTTCTAAGTACCTCGCCAAGATAACCTACTACAATTGGATCTTTGAAATATGAAAGAACTATTGCTGCTTCGACAGCTTCGGAATTTGCTGAGTTTTTATAAGTTTCAAAAGTAGCCTCAATCATATTTTTTAAATATCGGTCGTCTTCGGGTTCTATTTTAATAGCAATACTAAAAGTCGGATCAAATATAATTTGGTTGTCATCAACTGACCGGACCGGAACTTCCAAGCGACCTTTTAACAGATAATCGCCGATCTCATTAAAATCGATCCATTCATCAAGAATTAATACTTGGGAATAATTATGCGATGGGTTGATTTTTATTATTCGACTTAAACCCGACGGCCGCATTTTAGGAATAGTTACGATGTTGCCATCCGGTCTTTTGGCAGTGATCAAAAAACTTTGCTTTAGATCTAGCCCTACTTCCAACATTATCTCTTCATTTGAATTATTATTTATTTGGAAATTAATAAGAACGGGCTGATTCAAAGCATTCTTTGAATGTACCAGGGAAATATCGACTGAAATGTCACTTGTTGTATGGCGCACCATAGCTTTGTCGGAGTCAGTCTCGTCACGTGAACCCTGACTTTCTCCTGTAACTTCTTTAGCTTTACTTACGTCTGTACATCCTCCCAAAAAACAACTTAGTATAACTATCAGGAAAGAAAATAGTACATTTGTTTTAGTCATTTCCGAATCTCCTTACGGCAGAGGGTTGATTGCTGCCGATGCCCCTGATTTTGTTATCGTGTATTTCCATTGCTCATCTGTTGAAGGGCTTACCGATCGAACAATATTTAATGGCCCCATTAAATTCACATAATCTCCATTATTCATGCATGGACACTTGTAACGGTAATACTGTACGGCGGTAAATGATGCTGTCTGATATGGGGTAGTAAAAGGACTCGCAATTGAATGATTATCAAGGAAACCTCCATTTACACCAATTGAACCTTCAATAATTGTAGGATTAGGAAAACCCTCATTGGGAAAAGGAGGAATTGGTGGAATGTAATTCCCGGTACCAGGATATGTTACGATTTCTCCTAATTGACATTGTGATAGATCCGATAAATTACCGGTACTTGATTGCCATGAATATTGAAATCTCAGCGTTCCATCTCCTACATCTTGTCCATCACCATTTTGTTGAAAATTTACCGGATAAGCACAAACTGGCGTCACCGAAACAAAAGCCTCTTTTTCGATCAGGGCAGAGTAGTATTGACAAGTCTCGCCGCCGG
>CAYNSF010000133.1:0-1242 GCA_964399855.1 uncultured Aureispira sp.
TCATCGTCGTTGCCATGGGCGATGGCTGCACTGGACAGAATCTCTACGCCAGGCCTGGCATAGAGGTCGAGGTAGTGGCGACCAGCCCCCGACATCTCAAGTACTGTCTCGATTGGCTTTCCTGCCGCGATCTTGGGCACTTTGCCCTTCGTCGCCGTGCGGGAGCAAACGATCAATCCAGGCTCCCAGGAGCTCAAGGAGATCAGCCGCACATTCGCCTTCTTGACGCCTGCTGGGGGGATCAGCTCTGCGACGTACCTGAAGGGTGTTCGATGGAGTGGGATATCATCGTCGATGAATTCCATGGCCGCGCCCTGGGAAAGCGTCCACTCACGTCTATTCGCGGCTCCGCCGGGGCCTTCCCTTGTGACTCGTACCTGCGTGTCTTCCATTCCTTCAGGAAGTTGCACCGATACTCGTGCGGCGTCGCGCACCACTGGAACAAACCCCTTGAGTTGGAAGGCCATGGGGTTAACGCAAGAAATGCTGATTTCCGGAGTGGAATCCCCCTCGTCCTCCAACAGGATTTCCCACTTCTGGACGGTAAGCGCGGACCACCATTCTGGGGCCGGCGCCATCTCATCTGGAGCGTAGAAGAGGGGCATGGACCGCTTGAGCGCGGTGACAAGATCACACCTGTTTCGCAAATGGGCCATGAAAGCGTCAAGATGCTCCGCCGCAACACCGGCCCGGCCGCACTGCTCCTTCATTTGTTCGGCGCCAGTGCCGAAGCTTGAGCGCTCGAACTTTTCCACGAGGGACGCAAGCATGGATATCTTCTGTGCCGCATCCAGCTGGCCGTCTTCTGATGGAGCGAATCCTGTTGCCAAACTCACTCTGGCATCAAGCGAGAGCGGGGTATCTCGAGTCTCCCAGAGGCGTTCCAGGATGGTCCATGAGCCCGTCCTGCTCACGTCGTGCTGCATCGCTGAATCGGCAGCGACTATTGCCTCATGGACCAAACGTCTGGCTTGCTCCAGTTGTCCCTCGTCGCCTTCGCCAAGCCCTTTGTCAACAAGGTACTGGATGAACGGGTCGTTCCACCAAGTCGATATCGGGGAGCCTCCCTCGTTCACGGTGGAAGCGAGGCCGAAGGGTTTGCGGGTCGACTCATGCGTGTCGCTGGCCTGTGCCCCAGGGGGGACCAGCGTCAGGAAAATGCCGATGTCATGGGAATTTCGAATCCCGGCCAAGCCGTGGAAGAGTGCGGGGCCAGACCGGTCGGCCCGCGCTTCGCTAGCG
>CAYNSF010000133.1:1252-1754 GCA_964399855.1 uncultured Aureispira sp.
TCGATAGCGTTGGGGGGCAGTTCCTGAACCTGCAGGACTACGGGATATGCGACTCGTGATCCATCTGGAATTTCCGTCGATAGCAAACGACCATCACCCGCAAGCTCGTTGAAAACCTCAGTGATCAGGTGTTCAGGCGGACCGGTGAAAACGGCACGGCATTCCCTGTTTGCACTCGGTAGCGAGCGGATCTCATTGTCCATTCGGGTCTTGATCCAGCTGGACAACTCTCGTGAGAGCTTGCTCAAGGCATCACCATCATTCATTGGTTGCAAAAGGTGGGACTAGCAGCATGCCGCTCTCGGCGTCTGGGCTGTCGAGCACCAAGCCAAGCATGCGCAACTGTTGTCCGAGGTCGCTATCGTTCAAGCCGTGGAGGTCGAACTCGATCCCATATGAGGACAGGTGTTTTGCTAGTCGCTGCACTGAACGAGGGCCACTTACCTCATGCAAGCAACAGTGGGTCATCGCGAGTACCGCTGCCGGGCCCAACGCTAGAACC
>CAYNSF010000133.1:1764-2279 GCA_964399855.1 uncultured Aureispira sp.
AAGTAACCTTGATCATAGCCACGTAACGTCTTGTCCATGGTTTGGCGTTGGCCAAGCGTGTACTGGGCGAATTCCATGAGGTTGGCGCCCACCCCCTTCTTGCATGCGATTGTCCTCACCTCTCGATCCTGGAGGCCGTGATATGCGTCGATAACGCCGGCTGTAGCCAGGCGAGCCCTGTTTTCCCTGACGCTCGACAGGAGGGAAGTGATGCCGGAGATTGAATCGAGACTGGGAACGTCTTCGCCCATCTCATCCAGCGCCCAAAGCACGCAGTTGAGTCCCAGGCGGGCTGAAAGGTACCTAGACGCGTAATCACGTAGCACAGGCACGGCTGGATGGCCGAATGGCAGCATTCGTGGTTTAACTTCGAGGAATTGCTTGGCGGCCTCGGAAGCGCTGGAAGGCTCGCTGGACCCCTCGTCCAACATGATGGTGCGGACTGAATCCCAAACGCGGTCATTGACATCGCACAGCCAAAGCACGTGGCTGACGGTTCCAATCCTGAGGACGGC
>CAYNSF010000134.1:0-2230 GCA_964399855.1 uncultured Aureispira sp.
CCCAGGCAACAGGTCAGCTATCGCACAACCTTCAACGGCACAAGCGAGACGCTTGCGCCTGCTTGAGGTTGTTCGCTTAAGTTACCACAACTGCTGAGGATGCTCATCTGAGACACCATCAATTCTTTCTTTATATCCTATCGACAATCCATAAATCTTTGATTAAAAAATTCTTCAAATCCTTTCAAATCTTTGTCGGTGTACTTTTTATAAAGAAGCTTAATATAATTTTTAAACTGGTACTCATTGTTTATTTCAACTACTGGATTTTCTCTTAATTCAAGCAAAGCATACCCACAAATACTATCAAACTTATTCTCGATATAATACCTTCTCATTTTTAAGTCAAAAAAAAAGCCCCGTTGATATTTTACTAAGATGTCATTTGCAGTAAATTCTTTAAAATCCTTAAAATAGGTTTCAATCATAGAATCCACTTGCAAATAATCTTCATTATTTAGATAGTGCCTTGCTAGAATTGTTCTAGCTAAAATTAGTTCCCTTTGATTATTGTGTATTGAAAATGTATGCATAGCCTCCATAATGTCCTGAGTTGAGCTATTAGTCAAATTATTTGTGAGGGGCTCATCCGGGAATCGTTTCCTGAATTCCACTATGTAATCAACAACCCCAGTAGAGTCTGAAGATTTGTTAAGCATATTAATAATTCTTTTGTACGCGGGCAAAGCATAGTAGTTTTCTTCAATCAGTTTTTTAAATAATAGTAGTCCTCCATTTATGTCTCCAATATCAAACAATGAATTTGCTAAAATGAATTCAACGCGCCTCAGTCGTTTTTTTGAGATAGTCATTATTTTTTTTGCATAACTCACAATGTTTATTGCTTTAGAAGAATCCTGATCATTTGAATTGTTCACATATAAGTTTTCAAGTTCCTCTATATTATAAATAATATTACCATTATCATGGATCACCGATCTCGCAATCATCCGTTCTTGCTGTTCCTTAGGAAGATTATCAAGAAAATTTTCATAACGAAAAAAAAGATAAGAACACACTTCGTCTAATACATTCTTGCATTCTAAACCCCAGAAACCCGAATGTCTCACGGTATCGTAAGAATAATTAGAAATTAGCAGCCTATACGCATCCTTATAACGAGAACAATTTAAATAGTAAATAATCTTACTTGCATTGTCTGATGTGTCGCAAACTACATTATCACCTACTAATAGGTCAACTAAATTGTCATTTAGTGAAGTAATTTGTTCGGAGGAAACCCAAACCTTAGTATTAGCTTCCTTAGCTCTTTTCGAATTACAACTAAAACCCCAAATTAAACAGATAAAAGCAAGAAAAAAATGTCGAGGACTTAACATACATTAATTTGAACGGTTGATTTTTTCATTTTGAACTGGCACTCTTTCTTTTATTAATTCATTTGCCTTTAATAATAAAGGATCATTATTCCCTTCTTTACGCCAATAGTTTATAGTATGGGTTGTACCACTGCCAGTTTGAAGATTTATTTTATCAGGAACAAAATACTCCGATCTAAAATCAAAGCTACCTTTCATTATTGCATCACGATTATTGTAAAGCACACTCCCCCATGTTTCTACAGCTTCTCTATATCCTAGATTGTTAATGTCAACTTTTGGCAATGTCCCGTCAGTAACAAAGTTTACTAAATTAGTTCTAAATCCCACATTAGAGAGTTTTTGGGGAAATGATACATTTTCAGTTGCCTTTCTCACCAAATTATCAGCATCATTCAAAGCCATGATGCTGCTTCTTGCTTCAGACATTTCTGCTCCATCAGAGTATGTGTAGTAAAGATTTATTCCAAATTTTATTGCGTCCACGGCAGCACCGACAAAATCTCCACTAGCGTTTTTCACGTTTTGCTTAAACGCCTGTTTTTGTCGGTAGGCTTCTTGTTTTTTATTCCATGACGTTTTTGTTTTTAGCCGGTTAACGCTCAAATCCATCGGCTCGACTGGGTCATGCGGAGTTTCTTGGTTAACTATTTTGTCTGCTGTTTCGTGATTTTCAACAATTTTGTGAATTGCAGCGTTTTTAACCCAAATATGCCCTCGAGTATAATTACTTCCAACAGATTCAAATTTGTTAAGTCCATATACACTTATTCGACCTTTAAGAAACTCTAAACCATCTAAATCAATGCCATCAATTGGCCTATTAGAAGCAAATTGGTATGGCGTCAGGAATGGGTATTGTAACGTCAGCGGGTCAACACTCAAAAACC
>CAYNSF010000135.1:0-2178 GCA_964399855.1 uncultured Aureispira sp.
CTAACAGGCAGGTTGGCAAAAATGCGGGCAGACGGAAAACGTTCGTCAACTTTTGATTCTTTATTTTGGTTTTTGTTCCGGCTGACGGAATGCAATCGGCAAAAATCTATAACTTGTACTTTAAATAAATAATCAACTTCGGTAGCCGGGCGGGACGGAACGCTATTATCCGCACTTCGCCAACCTGTACCGTTAGCTGTGATTTTTATAGACATCTCATACAAAATAGAAGTTTCGTTTTAATGAAACTTTATTATCTTTGCATTTGCAAGACAAATCGCAAATGGACAATTACTTTGAAATCATATTTTTAAAAGAGGCTTTTGAATATTTACAGTCGTTAGACATTAAACATTCAAACAAGATACTTTACAATATCAGAAAGGCGCAACAAAAACACGACCCTGAGTTGTTCAAAAAGCTGACTGACGAAATTTGGGAATTCAGGACATTATATCAAGGATTTCAATACAGGCTTTTAGCGTTTTGGGATAAAACCAGTTCAACTGAAACTTTGGTTATTTCTACTCACGGATTTGTAAAAAAACAGAGCAAAGTTCCAGACACAGAAATTGCAAAAGCGGAAACACAACGTAAAAAATATTTTCAGACCAAGTTAAAAAAGTAGCAAATGAAAACGTACACTTTAGACGAAGTTCAAGATAAGGTAATTGGCAAAAAAGGCACGCCAAACAGAGACAAATTTGAATATGAACTTCAAATGGATTTAATTGGAAAAGCCATTAAAGAAAGCCGCCAAAAAAGACACTTAACACAGGAGGAATTAGGTAAGTTAGTTGGCGTTCAAAAAGCACAAATCTCAAGACTTGAAAGTAATGCAAGCAATGTAACTATTGACACTTTAATGAAAGTATTTACTGCATTGAAAGCTAAAGTAAAATTGCAAATTGACTTACCAAATGCAAAGTTTAATGTGGCAAGATAAAACCACAGCTAACAGGCAGGTTGGCAAAAATGCGGGCTGACGGAATACGTTCTTCAACTTTTGGTTCTTTGTTTTAGCTTTTGTTCCGGCTGACAGAAGGCAATCGGCAAAAATCTATAACTTGTGCTTAAACTAAATAATCAACTTCGGTATGCCGGGCGGGACGGATTGCTATTATCCGCACTTCGCCAACCTGTACCGTTAGCTGTGATTGTAGGACGCCCCCGCATTAAAGAATGGAACGACACGAATACTTCAAACTCTTTCACGACATCGGCACGGCTGACTATGAGTTGCTGACCCGAAACCTGAAAACAAAAACCTTTAAAAAAGGCGACTTCATCACCCTTGCAGGGCAAACACAACGAGAACTTTACTTTGTAAAAAGCGGTGTGCAAATGTCCTACTTTGACACAGACAACAAAACTCACGTTATTGCTTTTACTTATCCGCCAAACCTTTGTGCCATTCCCGAATCGTTTCAATTCCAAATTCCGTCAAAATATTTTCTGACTTGTCTTACAGATAGCGAATTGGACTACATTACTTTTGACGAACTTCAAAAACTGTTTGACCAATCTCAACAAATTGAACGACTTTTCAGACGAATGACAGAAGCAGTTTTGGCGGGAATGATTAACCGGCACATTGAATTGCACAGTATGACGATTGAAGAACGTTACAAAACATTTTGCCAACGCAGCCCGCATTTGCTTCAACTTGTTCCACACAAATACATTGCTTCTTATTTGGGCATTGACCCGACCAATTTCAGCAAGCTGTTTAACACCATAAAATTCTAATGTTGGTATAGACCAACATTAGTTTTCCAAACAGTTAAGACCTTTGCCGTATAAATTTTACAAGTATGGCAAATCATTGGCTTGACAAATCAGAGTATCCGTTTACATCAAACTATTTTGACATCAACGGACAAAAGTTGCACTATATTGACGAGGGAAAAGGCGAAACCGTTTTGTTTGTTCACGGAACGCCTTCGTGGAGTTTTGATTATCGCAATGTCATCAAAAAACTGAAAAAAAATTACAGGTGTATTGCTATTGACCATATCGGCTTTGGACTTTCCGACAAACCCGAACATTACGACTATTCAACACAGAACCACAGCAAGACACTTGAAAAATTTGTGCTTGAAAAAAACTTAGAAAACATCACACTCGTTGTTCACGATTTTGGCGGTGTAATCGGACTAAACTTTGCTATGCAATATC
>CAYNSF010000136.1:0-2083 GCA_964399855.1 uncultured Aureispira sp.
GTGAAGCATGAGACCCCGGCGAATCGTTCAGCGCCAGGGTTTCATAGCTGGCCCACAGCGGCCTGGTGATGAAAACCCCAGCGCGAATTAAAAGGTGCGGGAGTGTTAAAACTTGGAGCCTTGGATAAAGTAAAAATATTATTGACGCCAGATGCTTCTGATTTATTCAGTCCTAAAGGCATAGCGCAAGCGAAAACAATAGCTAATGATCAAACAGAATACTACAAAAGTCATAAATTTTTTGCTGCACAGCAAGCTTATCAAGCGTTGTCAAATTCTATTAATATTAGCGAGTTGGTTGCAAATTATTGTATTAGGACAGGGGCTGATCCCAAACAAGTATGGAAGTTAGTTCAGGAATGGATTTTTCAATAACCTATAATGCTGTTTATAAAAGTTAATTTTTTTTTGTTCTTGATAACGATTGTCTTCTCTTGCTCAAACTCTACTATTGTGAATGATGATAAATGGGAGATTGTTAAAGGAAAAGGAATTGATCCGGAGAATAAGTTATTTTATTTTCTATCCTTTCCCCAAAATGGCTACGGACTAATGTTTGGAGCAAGTTATTCAGATGAAAGTTTATTAAAGAAAGCGTTTAATAGTTTTAATGCAATTTATTATTTCTCAAATGATGGTGGCCTGAATTGGATCAAGAAAGGACTCGGAAAGGGGAAGTTCAGTAGTTATGTTGCAAAGAATAATTATGTCCTCCTTTGCAAGGAGTTAAAAGGAGAAGGAGTTAAACTGGACTCTACAGTGATTTACTATTCTAATAATTACGGGGAGACTTTTAGAGAGTGTGCTTTTTTTATTGATTTCTTTATAAGAAATATATTTGTGAAATCAGAAAGCGAAATGTATGTAATTGGTAAGCAAAATAAAGTAAATTATTGGATGATAAAAGGCAGCTTTGATGGAGGCAAAACATGGAACGATATTGGAAACCTTGAAAATGATTTACAATCTCCACTAATAATTGATCATGACATTTTGTATCTCACAAGAAGTAATAATAAAAATTTGATTAAAAAAATTTCTTTGGTTTCTGGGACACAATCAGAAGTTCAACTCCCTAGTCAAATAGACAATTCATATTTTGTCACATCTTATTTGAATAATCTATTTATAGTGGGGAGTTCAGAAGGAAATATCTCTATTTTTAAGTTAACTGGAAGCCATTTTATTGAGTTTTCGAAGTTGCCATCTGTTGATAAATTTCCAGTACATATAGAAATACGTCATGATAGTATTTATTTAATTCTCGGAGAACGAAACTCTATTGGGGTCACATATTCTTTGTATTCTAAAGGGTTAAATTTAAGTAGTTGGGATATGACTGCCATACCATCATCAAATTTTAATCCATTTGCATTTTCTGAGTCAGCAATCTGGGGGTATTCATTGGATGGTCAATTTTATAAAAAAAACCTTTTACCTCTTGCATCTGGTTCAAATCCGTAGCAATCGAGTCTGTGATAATTGATCCACTACTATCCGTTCAGACTTACTATGGCGGGGATAAGCTCCAAAGCACTGGCGTTCGGAAGTCCTGAAAATAAATACAAGTACAACGGTAAGGAGGAGCAGAGAAAAGAGTTTAGCAATGGTAGCGGGTTTTTCTTCCCGACGGGGTCTTCACAGTCAGGCTACTGCGTGAAGCGTGAGACCCCGGCGAATCGTTCAGCGCCAGGGTTTCATAGCTAGCCCATAACGGGGCTGGTGATGAAAACCCCGGCGCGAATTACAAGGGTATAGCCGGAAAGAGGTTGCCAAATAAGGTGAATGTGATTATTCATAATAACAAAGGCATTCAACTCGATTCTTTTATGCTGAACGAGAAATTGAAGGCTGCCGGTAATAATGTTTTTTGCCGGTTATCCCGCTGGTGACAACACCAGGCAGAGGCGTATAAAGAATGAAGAGTGGGAATACCAACAAAGGCAAAAACTGGAAAGCCCCTGGTAGTGATAGTAACGAGTTATTTAGGAGCCGCCTGTGCCATTTTCTTTGCAAGGTGATCCATTACGGGTATAAATTTCCCGTCGGGACTTATATCAATGAATTTTACATTTTTCTCAAC
>CAYNSF010000137.1:0-2070 GCA_964399855.1 uncultured Aureispira sp.
CCCAGATTGCAGCTACCCATCATCAAAATCCCGTAGATAGGCTGTTTCCGTTTTTTTGAGTTCCGATTTGTGCACTACAGATTTTCTTTTAGTAAAAGGATAATTTCGATATTCTAATACAGCGTATAATTTTTGCAATTCTTCATTGGGTTCAGAGCATCTTCTTACGTAGATTATTTCATTGTCTTTATTTTGACCATAAGTGGTGACTATTTTTTGTGTATTACCTATGCGTACTATTTCCTGCCAACTATGATTTATCTTCTTTTGTTTTAACTGATATCTTATCGTATTGACTAACCAGTATGCAAGTAATCCCAAATGTAAATGTGCCATCGTAGCGTCATCACGTTTGTGGTATATTGGTCGTAAATCCAAGTCCGTTTTCAGACATCTAAAAGTGCTCTCTATTTCTCGTATTGAGTTGTATATTGTCCATATCGAATATTCATTTTCCGTGTCAAGATTGGTCTTGATATAATAACTACCCAATTCCTGGTCATCTATCTCTGATGATTGTTTTTTAGTCCATACGATTGCCGTCACATTTTGGTCGGTAGTCTTTACTTCTATATCGTAAAATTTAGCTGCCGAGGGATATTTTTCTACAGCTCTTCCTATTCTTTGATGTACTTTTTCCGCTTTTTTGACACCATGTTTTTGGGTTAGAGCATTGGCTATCTTGCGGATTTCTTCTAAAAAGCGTTCTTCAAATTTGCTTTTCATAGACTTTTCTTTGGCTGTTTTTCCCGGGCTTTTTACTTTTAAGATATAGTCTGTATCGTTTTCTACTTCCACTTTTTGTAAAGTGATCTCTTGTTTATCATTCGTCGATATACTTCTAATCACGCCGTCAGGTGCTATTGTGTAATCTTTTATTTTGGCTCTGCTTACGCATACATAATCATATCCTTTGGCTTTTATGAGCGTAAGGTTAGCCTTTGTAGCAATGCCCGCATCGATGACGACTACCGCTCTTTTTTCTTCGCTGGTCTGTGCCCGTAAATTGTCGATGATTCCCGGCAAGGTGCTATTGTCTGCCGTGTTTCCTTCAAATATATTGGAGTATTTGATAAAGCCTTCCACGTTCACTACCAATGCCAATACTACCAATTTGCAATCGCTACGTTTCTCCTTACTCCTACCAAATTTAGCAATTTCGCTCTTTACTTTTCTTCCTTCAAAATACGTATTGGTAAGGTCGTACAGATATATTTTGTCTTGTAAATCAAATAGTTCGTTAGTCTTGGTGGATAAATGATTCTCCAAACTATCCTTGATGCCATATAATTTTAATGCACTTCCATAGAGCTTGTCTTTGGTTATTTTCTCTACTGGATAGCCCGTGACTTCACATACGGCTGAGTTTTCTTTTATCCATCGTGTCGTCCTATATTCTGAATATGGATATACGGCTCGGCTTATAATCTGCGTCATCGCCAATTGAACTTCTTCGTCTTTCCAGCCTATAGTCGATAGTTTATCTTTTAGCTGTAGTTCCTCTAACGCTTGGTAACACATCCACTCAGAGCCAATTTCATGGACATCTTTATGTTTGATACTATCGATATCTACCGCTCTTTTTGATTTTGCGAATGCTTGGTCTGAAGCATCTATTCTCTTTGCCTTGACCATTCTATTCCAATAATCATCTGCGATAGCTACGGCTTCTTGGTCGGTGTCTTCAAACATCGATGTTTTTCGCTCCATACGATTGTTTAACATGCGTTGTACTGCATTCAATGTCTCGGCAGAGTGATCGACATACCCCACATTGAGCAATGTTCTATGACAAACTCTCCCAAATTCATTGCGATAGCTCTCGACCAAACGCCAATAACTATCACTCTTCTGAGTGGCGGGATTTTTTCGCATGGATGATCTGAAATACATGGCGCAAAGGTATATACGATGGCTTGACATAAACAACACCCCCTTGTGCACTACAAATCAATTTTCTGCGAAAACACTGGGTTTGTCAGCATTTTTCACTCAAATACCCTCTATTTTTCCGATATTTTAACACTTTTCAGGGTAATTTTAACAGTTGACCTGCAATGTGGGTTAAAG
>CAYNSF010000138.1:0-2063 GCA_964399855.1 uncultured Aureispira sp.
GAATGTTTTAACAGTAAATAACAACTGTTTGCAGTTATAAAGCTAACAGGGATGCGATAGCGGAAACCACCTGAAGGCAGATTAATGTGCCGGTAATTACGATTTCGTATTTTTTTTGAAACAAATTGTATTATTTTCCTTCACCGGGTAGTGAATGATTCCCCTACTGGTGGGTGTCTTCACCCACCAGCATACATTTTACCTATATTTGTGAGCATACTTCTCTAACAAAGATTGCCTATGAACATACAGCACAAAAGGCAAGGCCAAATGGAATTGCAGGATGTTTATTTTTATACTGACACTATTATTGACTTTAAGCATTTTCCTTTACTGGTGTGTGTTTTCACACACTGATAGGGGAATATTTATATCATTTACAAAAACCTTTATGAATACGAAAGATTTAGAATTTACAATTGACACTTCAAGTAAAGTACTTAGCCTTTTAAATAGGGAAAAACTGGACAGCTCTACTCTGACTTTCTGCCTTGTCGGTATTGATCGATTAATGAAGGCTTCCAGAGGTCTCAAAAAGCTAATCGTAGATTCCCGAATTGATCATGACCTTGAGTACTCGGCTGCAATTGTTTTACGTTCAGTATTTTCTGATGCATTGATAATTTTAAATGCATACTTACGTAGAGAGGAAGATCTGGAAGACTTTTGCTATGCGGCGCTTGCCTCTTCAGTAGAGCACCTTGTTAAGAATGTTGAGTTTTTAGACAATGAAGGAGAAATAAAGGCTGAATACGATTCGATAGTTAACAAATATCCTGAATACTTTAATGAGCATCACACAGACGGAACAAAGCCGAAAGTAAAATCTAAATCAATTAGCTCGAAAGAATTAAGAAATGAGATACTTTTTAGGAATCTTAAAAACAGTGATTATACTAATGAATATTCAGGTATATATCAAGCCTATTTGTACTATTCAAAGTATGACCATTTTGGAGAAATTTATCATGATTTTCAGGAATTGGGTTATGAAGAGCAGATTAGAAAAATAGTTAGAAGCTCTGTGCTTTTCCCTAAACTTTTAATGTATCTCTTGCATCTCCTTTTTAGGGATCAATTACTTAGAAAAGACATAAACAGCGATGCAATTGAAGGGATTTTTAGAAAAACAATGAAATATAATGATGCTTCTTTTGGCAATATTTAATCCTTTCCAAATTATCCCAACTATTTATTATTTAAGCTTATTGTCTTACTCTCTGCCTAATCACAGGATTTAGTGATATAGAAAATCATTTTGTTTCTTCTTTTAACCATTATTGATTTCTAAATTCAATTATTCTATCTGGTGCATTTTGCCAATTGATTGTTCGGAAAAATTTAGTACAGCTTCCTGTGCCAGAATTATTATAAGTATTCATTCCCGTGACCTTTCCATCAAAGAACCATACAATTACAAATGAATCTGAGCTAAATCCAGTTTGACAATATTGCCAGGCTTCATTTTTCCCTTCAAATTGTTTATTTCCCGGTACTCCTAATATTTTAGTAACCTCTTCTCTTGTCTGACCAGGAGAAAGAAGATTTTGTTTCCTACTTAACCCTTGAGTTGTTCCGCAACTTATATAAAATATCCAGGTTATTAAAAATAAGACCACTTCTAGTCTATGTCTCCTTTTATTAAAATATTTCATAGTTATTATTTAGTTAGACGAACGAATGTTGGGTTTCAATTATTAATTAAATTTATGTTAATCTCCAACATTAAAAGATTAAGTATAGGATTTTTTAATATTTATTTCATTATAGCATGAATGTATATAAATAACCGATTTCCCTATTGGTGTGTGTTCGTGAAGAACCAAGCACTTTATTTCTTCTCAATCAACCTGCGAATACATTTCATGATGGTTCTGTAGCTAATAACTCAGGTTATTTTAATTGTACATTTAATCCACTTGACAAAATGATTGAATTATACGAGCGTATGCTTCAACAGCAAAGGGAAATGATAGAGAAGTTGGATAGGTATATTTACCGCCTGTTCCTCATCAAAATTCTGAATAGCCTCCACCGGTATTTTCAGGGCAGCGGAGATCTGT
>CAYNSF010000139.1:0-1927 GCA_964399855.1 uncultured Aureispira sp.
TTGTCGGCGGAAACCCTGCAAAACCGATTAAAAAAAGGTTTTCGGACGAAGAGATTCAGATCCTGTTAGATATCAAGTGGTGGGATTGGGATGAAGACATATTGACCGAAGCGATACCTTTAATTTGTTCAGGCAACATACAGTCTCTTTTCGATTTTTACAACCAAGTTGTAAAAATCGAAAAGAGAGATTTCCCGTATTGTTTTTGACTTATATGTAACAACTGCGAAAAGCCTTTCAGTTTTATTGCTGAAAGGCTTTTTTTAATGTAGAATTTGAAAAGGAGTATTTGAATAAAGAAATCATTACAAAAATCAAAAAGAGAGAAGTACGAGCAAAATTTTTAAGATTATCTACCTATTAGTAGATAGAAATTTATATCTTTGCTTTATGGAAACAAAAGAAAAAATAGTAACCGAAGCCATAACATTTATCACGACAAGAGGGACAAATGCTTTTAGTTACAAGGATATATCTAAAGAAATTGGCATTAAAACTTCTTCCATCCATTATTATTTTCCGACGAAAAATGATTTGATTGTAGCTGTTTTAGAACATGTTATTCAAAAAAATAAAGAAGACAGAAAACGAAACAATTACAGCAATATGAAATCGGCTTTAAGGGGTTATATAGATGAACATGTCTTAATAAGAGAGCAAAATAAAGTCTCAGTAATTGCTGCATTAGCGGCAGATATAAACACTTTAGAGCCTCAAATCAAAGCGATATTAAACAACTATATAGAAGAAGAGATAGATTACTTAGCACAAATTCTGAATAAAGGAGAAAAAGAAAACTTATTCGTTTATAAAGCAACTCCACGTATTCAGGCTTTAATGATATTGACAAATTTATTGGCTATTTCAAGAATATCGATGATAACGAAGGAAATATATTTTGAAGACGTAGCCCGACAAATAATAATTGACATAGAGAAAAAATAATGAAAAGAGTAGTAGTTACAGGGCTTGGAGCATTAACGCCCATTGGAAATAATGTAGACGATTTTTGGCAGTCGCTTTTAACAGGCGTTAACGGAACTAACCCCATTACAAAATTTGACACATCAAAATTCAAAACAACATTTGCTTGCGAACTCAAAGGCTTTGACCCATTAAACCATATTGAAAAAGCAGAAGCAAGAAAATACGATTTGTTTACGCAGTATGCTTTAATTTCCGTTGAAGAAGCCGTTAAAAATGCCAACATTAATTTTGAAACGCTGAACAAAAACCGTATTGGCGTTATTTGGGGGTCGGGAAATGGTGGTATCGGCACATTTCAACAGCAGGTAACTGAATTTGCGCAAGGGGACGGAACACCACGTTTTAGCCCTTTCTTCATCCCGAAGATGATAGTCGATATTGCTTCGGGCATCATCTCGATAAAATACGGACTTCGCGGCATAAATTTTACAACTGTTTCAGCTTGTGCAACTTCCAATACCGCAATCATTGATGCCTTTAATTATATCCGTTGGGGCAAAGCAGATATGATAATAACAGGCGGTTCGGAAGCGCCTATTAACGAAAGTGCCGTTGGTGGTTTCAACGCGTCAAAAGCATTGTCAACCTTAAATGAAAATCCGCAAATGGCATCACGTCCTTTTGACATCAACAGAGACGGTTTTGTTATGGGCGAGGGAGCAGGTGCAATTATTTTGGAAAACTATGAACACGCTATAAAACGAAATGCTCCGATTATTGCCGAGATTGCTGGCGGTGGCATGGCTTCAGACGCATATCATTTAACTGGTACGCACCCAGAGGGAGAAGGGGCATATTTAGGTATGGTTTTAGCATTGGAAGACGCAAATATTTCCGCCAATGAAATAGATTATCTGAACACACACGCTACATCAACACCACAAGGCGATATGAGCGAATTAAAAGCAATAGCAAGACTTTTCGGCAGACAAGGCAAATT
>CAYNSF010000140.1:0-1907 GCA_964399855.1 uncultured Aureispira sp.
CGGGCGGATAAGTACGCTCAATGGCGGCGATGGCTTTGGATATTTCGGTGGGGGTAGGCATGTTCAATTATTTAGAAAATAGCTTTGGAACCCGGCTGGTGCATAAAGCTGAACTATTTCCGTTTGCAATTTTTGGTTAGAATCATATCTGCCAGGAACTGTTACTTGATATCCATCTTTAATTTGATTTCTGTAAACGCTCAAATTCTCCCAGGCTTTTGCCGCTGCATTTCGTACATCATTTCTTAACATGGACTGAATAGTAACTGTTGTGCGATGGTTGATGTCACCACGATTATTAAAAATATTCCACCCCGACCCACATTCAAGTTTTAGGTAATTGGTATAGATTTCTCTGTCATGCTCATTAATAAAATTTTTGCTAGGTGCAATATTCTTATCATAGTGGACGATGCATAAATCAATATTTGGAATCAATTTATTTATACGATCTAATGCTTCATCTAATTTTTGAAATTTTTTATCCTCCGGACTACCTAATATTCGACCTGTAATAATAGTGACCTTGGGCTTTATTGTATTAGTGTGATTATTTACAAAAGCTCTAATAAGAGGTATGATATTATGATCAATACGTTGACTTGATTTGTCTTCAAGAATGTATAAATCAAGAATCATTAATTCATTAAACGGATGTTTTTCTTTTTCTAACCTCTGCCATGAATCAAAGGTAAGTTCATCATTTGCGTTTCCGGGTGTCAAAATTGTGATATCACGATCCCACCTTACCGGAAACCATTTTTCAAGCAAATTTTTATTATTAATAAATAAATAGCCATACTTTTCCTCTAAGACTTCACAATTGTCAGCGTTCGTAAGCAAAAACATTTTAATTGGATTACCAAGGTAAATTTTACTGTCATTAACAATCATACTTTTCCAGGCACAATTAATTATGATACTCGGATTGATTTCAAGGAGGTCATTATATAACCGATTTTGCTTTGACAGTTCTTCCAACTCATTGGTTGAACTGAGATTAATAATAATTTCTACCCCACGTGCTTTTCGCAGAAACTTTTTATAAAAATCTTCAACGATTTCATTGTTCAAATCCTCTCTTTGATCAAATTCATCAAAAAATACTTTATCAATATAAAGAGTCATCATATCTAATTCTTTTGATGATTCTTTAATGCCAGTAATTCAAATTTCCAGTTGGTTGCCTCATCAAAAAATCCCGTACCAAAATCATCAGTCAGGCTGCCATCCTGCTGTATATTAATTTTCTTCACCTGCTCTTCACCTAGTGGTACTTCTGTAGGAGGATAGAAATAATAGATAACTGTATCTTCTGGCTTTATATCTCCCTTGCCCGTGAGGTATTGCAGCTTACGCACTAAGTATTCACTGTGGGTTTCTATTACAAACCGGATATTGAAGGTTTTCACCGCATCCATAAACATATCTGCCAGTTTTGATTGCAGTGCGGGATGTAAGTTGGTTTCGGGTTCTTCAATTAATACCAACTTGGGTTCATTATATTTAGACGGCTCCATTGTATATTCATAATTCAATTCCATTATCGGGCAGCAAGCTAAAATAACCGGCAGCACTTGTGCAACGCCAAATCCTTCATCAGACAACATCATCCACCTACCGTTTTTCATCAGCCTCACTTTAAATACATCATAACCCTCATCTTTTAAGAACTCAATCTTTTCAGCTACTTTAAATTCAAGCAGCCATTTGTTCAAAAACGCATCCAGTTTATCAAACGCCTCCTTCATAAGGCCGGTGGCCGAAAAACGCTGTTTCAGTAGTCTGGAAAAATCATCACTATCAAGAATGGATTTTATGCCTTTTGTACTGCTTCTTTCGGAGGAAATCGTTTCTAAACTTTGAAAAGGCATAAATACTTGTTTGATAAGGTTTAGGTTGGGGAA
>CAYNSF010000141.1:0-1900 GCA_964399855.1 uncultured Aureispira sp.
TGTGAAGAGTCGTAACTTTTCTCTCAATGCACTTATAGTGCATTGAGATGTTTGAACTTTATAACTATTAGTCATTTCTAATCAATAAATTTTTTTGTATGAAAAAGTTAAAACTTCAGAATTTTAAGACTTCAGAATTATTAACCAGAGAGCAACTAAAAAAAATTGAAGGAGGAAGCGGTAATGGCTGTCCTACCGGCGAATTTCCTTGCAAATGCAATGGTGTTGATTATGGCTGCGTAAGTTCAGTAAATGATTGCTGGAATAAATGCTAGCTAAATTCTGAATTAGTTAGAAGCAATCACCCTTTGATTGCTTCTAACTAACTTTAATTTTTAAAAGCCTGATAACACTTACAGTTCGATTGTCTTTACTCCCATTATGAAATTTGATGTCAAAAAGAATATGTAGAAGGAGGTGGTTTTAAAATTGTATAAATTCATGTAAATTTTGTACTCAGCTATAAAAATGAACCATGAAAACAATAAGTTGTTTATCTATCGCCCGGCTCTTACGTCTTTTCATTAATACAATGGATTATCTAAAGAATATTCCTTTTATTATTCTGATTTTTTTCTGTATCCCCTGTTATTCTCAGAGTCTTGAATATAAATACAACATAGAAGCTATTTATGAAATGATTTCTCAACCAGATAGTACCAATAAAAAAAGTGTTGTCAAGGAATACATGACATTATTGATTGGCGAAAGACAATCATTGTTTTGTGCTACTCAATTTCTTGTAATGGACTCAGCCATCACAGCCGAAATAAAGCGTGGGAATAAATTCGGACCTTCTTTTTCTTTTTTAAATGAATTCGGAACGCACACTTCTCTCGTAATTTTTAAGGACGATGAAAAGATTATTACCACAGATAATCCTTGTAGGTTTATTACCTCCAGTATTTTTACTTACGAGGAACCCAAAAAGGATATTAGTTGGAAAGTATTTCCAGACACCATATCACTTTATGGGATAGCCTGTCAGAAAGCTGTTACGGAATTTGGTAACAGGCAATGGGTCGCATGGTTTGCATCTGCAATTCCAATTAGCGATGGACCTTATAAATTTTGCGGGCTTCCGGGGCTTATTTTAAACATCAGTGACGTTCAAAATTATTGGACTTTTAATCTCGTATCAATTAAGAATACCAGCAAAAGAATTAAAATGAGTTTCAACAATCATATCCCGGAAGTAATAGCTTCTAAAGAGGCTTATATGTTAAAAAGAAAGGACATGCGGGATAATCGTTATCAACTACATAAACTGGCTGGGCATAAAGCAGAAGATGAAAACGCATGGAGGTGGGGAATAGAACAATGGGCTAAAAAAGATAATAACTGGATAGAACTTTATGATAAACAATGAAATACATCTTCCCCATTATCCTTGTTTTCTCTTTTATTAATTTGTTTTCCCAAACAATGATAACAGGATTGGTTGTAGACAGTAATCAACGACCCATACAGGGAGTTTCTATTTTCTACACTAATACGGGCAGTCAGATAATATCCGGTTATGCGCAGAGCAATAGTTTTGGCAGGTTTATCCTGAAAATTAACAGTAAAGAAGATAGTGTTATTTTAAGACTATCTCATATTAGTTATCAGGCAAAGACTATCTCCATTAAAAATATTTCTATTGTCAAAACATTTATTTTAGAATCCGGTATACAGTCCCTTCCGGAAATACTTGTATCAAAGACCCCGATATATATAAAAAACGATACACTGAATTATAATCTAGACGCTTTTAAATCAAAGCAGGACCAGGTGATCGGAGATGTTATAAAGAAATTGCCCGGGATTGAAATGGATGGCGACCGGATCCTGTACCAGGGAAAGCCCATTCAAAAGTATTTCATCAATGGTCTTGACCTCTTGGAAGGACGCTACAGCC
>CAYNSF010000142.1:0-1898 GCA_964399855.1 uncultured Aureispira sp.
TGAAGCAGGAGTTCACTTATGTATCAATTTTTAATAGGGTTGTGCAACATTGACCACTGTTGTGTGCATGTGCATTTACTTGCAGTATTCTTTCAAATCGTCGCAAGCTTCTGATAAGCCTAATTCGCAGCTCTTTTTTAAGTCTCTACAACCACCAGCTTTGTCTTTAAGAGAAATTTTGCAAAGGCCTCTATGGTAGTAGTGATAAGACAGATTTTTCGATGTTGGATTAACAGTTAGTGCTTTATTTAGGTCGTCGATGGCTTCACTATATTTTCCCATTTCGGCCTTTGTAACAGCACGTTCTAACCAACCCAAATCATTTTTTGGGTTTAGTTCTATAAGTTTTGAAAAGTCCTCTAATGCCCCATCGTATGCTTGCACTTGTCTTCTTGCGTATCCTCTTTCAACAATGAATTCTTCATTATCTGGCTGAAGTACAACGCACATATTGAAATCAGATAGTGCTTTGTCGAAATCTTCTAATATTTTGTAGGTCGAGGCACGATTGAAATAAGATATGTGAATGTTTGGATTTAATCTTATAGATGTATCAAAGTCTTTAATTGCTTCTTTATAATTGCCAAGCTTTCCTTTTGCCCATCCACGTAAATCATAGTATGCAGGATTTTTCCTGTTGATTTCAATTGCTTTATTGAAATCTTCGATTGCGCCTTCAAATTGGCGTTGTCTCATTTTTTGATAACCTCTATCAAAGTATGCTTCCGCATTTGTGGAGTTTTTCTTTATATCGTTATCTAAATCAGAGACTGTTTTTGTTTTTTCCTTGATTTTTAGTTCTACAAAGCTTCTATTCAAAAAGAATTTGTGGTCTTCAAGTGATGGGTCCAACTTTAAAGCCAAATCGAAATCTTTCAGAGCATTTTCATAATTTGAGTTAAGCATTTCCACTAAGCCTCTATTGTAGTAAGCAGCTCCCAATTTCGGATTTAGCTGCAATGCCTTGTTGCAGTCATTTGTCACATCCAAAAAATTTACCTTTTTAAAAGGCATCTGAAGTCGAACATGGGCTCTGTTCAGGTATGCTTCTGCAAATTGCTTATTAATACTGATAGCAATTGTGTAATTCTCTAGAGCCTCTTCATATTTACCTTGATCGGTTAGCTTGTAGGCTTTACTAAAAAATTCTTCTGCGTCTGGCCCAACTTTCACATACTTTATCATCTGACTTGCGCTTGCTTTATCGTATCCAATTTTGATAGCTGCAAGTCTTTTGGCTTTCGAAGGATGAGTTGAATTTAAATCTGATGCATCATTTGAAACCAACGAAATTGTAGATTGTGCTTGCTGCAAAGAAGCACCTAACTTGAACAGGATAAACCCTGAAAACTCGTCAGCATCTAATTCTTTTTGTCTTTGTTCTGCCAACGATAGAGACGCTTTTAATGTATGTCCAAGTAAATGATGGCCGATTTCATGAGCCAAAATACTTGCGTTTGACCAGTCGGATGTTAATTGTTTCAATGATGAAATAAACTTCTTGTCATAAACTATGTACCGTATTCCCGAGTTTGATGTTATCGCCAAGGCGTTATTAATGTTTGTACAAGAAACTAAAACAAAATTTCTTTTTAAACCGATAGGATGTAGTATTTTATCAACTATCTGAATAGCCTCAATGTCTGAATTGATAGAATTGCTGATGTTAATGCAATTTGTGTTATCTGAATTTTCCGAACCGTATGAACAAGCGAAAATTTGTTTTTGTTGCGCTTTTGTAATTGATGCAACGAAAAAAATAAGGAAAGTCAAGATTAAAGCTCTCATATAAAGTAAGTTTCGGTCTATTAAAACACTGCACCACTCGGCGGTCGCATTGCACACAACGATTCGGGCTTGCCGCAGTTTCAGGGCGGTTCGCCTGAGGAACGAAGGCG
>CAYNSF010000143.1:0-1855 GCA_964399855.1 uncultured Aureispira sp.
CAGATGAAACGCCTGGGCCGGCCGGAGGAACTGGCCAATATCGTTACCTTCCTTGCGAGTGAGCAGGCTTCGTATATTACCGGCACAAATATAGCAGTGGATGGAGGATTGCTGCGATCGTTATAAGCACAGGGAGATGAAAATTTTTCTCAATCAGTAAGCCTATCCGCTATACTTATCCTTTAGGTACAAACAATGTTCCATCAGCCGAATTTAGTACAAAGGCTTAATAGCAGCACCCCGTTAAGCATTTAAAAAGCCGCAATATTGCACCTTGTTAGCTGTTGTTAAAGTCTGGCGTAACCTAATTTTTCAATATCTGCAACATCTTTTGTTAAATGAGTTTTACCGCCAGATAGTACGTAAAGATTATCGCTTATTTCTGTTACATAACGGAACATATGGTCTGTGATTAAAAAGCCTTTGTTGGACTTTTGTATTTTCAGCAACTCACTTATCTTTTCAATTTGCAATGGTGCCAGGTGAGAAAAAGGTTCGTCAAGCATTGAAAATTTTGAGTTAGATCTAATGATAACATACACCTCTATTAAACGTCTCTGACCACCTGATAAACTATTAATTGAGGCGTTGTATTTTGCAGCAAATTCAGGAAATATTTTTTCAAAATCTTGATAATTTAAATCAAAGTCGGAAAATATTCTCTTAAGAGTTAAATCAGATGGTATAAAGTTGAACTGTGGTAAATAAGTTAGTAAGTCAGGGTGTTTAAACGCCTGAAATATTGCAATATTGTCAAATCGTATTGATTTGCTAATTGGGTTCAAGTTACCATAAACAATATTCATTAAACAAGTTTTACCTTGTCCGTTGCGGCCTAAAATCCCAGTGATTTGTCCTGTTTCACATTTGAAATATATGTCTGACAAAATTCTTCTTGTTCCAAACTCCAATAGAATACTATCTGCTTCAAACTTATGCCTCATTGAATTTTATATGTAATTACTATGGAAAGAATAAAAAGAGCAAAATCAAATATCAAAGTTGACGTCCACAGAATAATTTTAGAGACGCCCAAATTTTGGTAATAATAAATCTCTTTTGCCTTATAATTTTTAATAAAATAATACACAATGCCGAGTGTAGCAATTTTGAACCAAAACAATGAAAAGTAAGACGATATTCCATTATTCCAGAAAATCCAAATGCAACAAACTGTTATTGCAGTCGTTGCCACAAAAAAATTTCTATAAAAAGTTGCAATAAGCCTTATTGTCCTGAAAAGTCGCATATCAATAACTGGTAACAATGCGTTACACGCATATTTATAACTAATATACGCATAAAAGAATTATTCATCAAATTACCCTGCCCGCCGAATTTTCTTTTATAGCAAAGTCATCTTCAATTCTGCCTACCTTTGCCTAATTAACAGGTTATCACATCAGCAGATTATTACATCAAAAATGCATTACGTTTCAGCAGAAGGTTTAGAAAAGAGTTATGGTATACAGCCATTGTTTTCCGGTATTTCTTTTCACATAGAAGAAGGCGATAAAATTGCTTTGGTAGCCCGCAACGGCACCGGCAAATCAACCCTTTTAAAAATACTGGCAGGCAGGGAAACGCAGGATGAAGGTAAACTCTGGGTCAATAAAGATGTAGATGTGGTGCTGTTTGAACAGGAACCCGATCTTGATCCGGAAAAGACCATTGCAGACAATGTGTTCTTTCATAATAATCCTGTTATCACCGCCATCAAAAAGTACGAATCGGCCAGTGAGGCCGATGATGCCGATAAAATGTCGGAAGCGCTGATACTAATGGACGAGCTGCAGGCATGGGATTTCGATGCAAAAGTGAAACAGATATTTGGCAAACTGAATATTCATCATTT
>CAYNSF010000144.1:0-1803 GCA_964399855.1 uncultured Aureispira sp.
GAGCCAATCCAAATGGTATTTCTTATCTCTATATTGCTAATGACATAACAACAACTTTATATGAAGCAAGAGCAAGTTTATTTGATTACGTTTCTGTCGGTACATTTAAACTTGAAGAAGACATAAGAGTAGTTAATTTAAGTCGCTCCACATACGATGTATTCAGGCTTGCAGAATTAGAGTCTTTAGAAGAAGTTATGTTACACGGTTCTTTCATTGATAAATTAGAAGAAGAACTTTCAAAGCCAAGAAGAAAGAATGACAGCGAATTGGATTATCTGCCAACACAGTATCTTTCAGAACTGATAAAATCAATGGGATTTGACGGTATAGAATTTAGAAGTTCATTATATTCGCAGGGTTATAACGTTGCAATATTTTATCCTGAAAAATTCAAGTGCATTGAAACTAATGTCTATGACATTGAAAATATAAATCTTGAATACACCCAATTAAATACTAAATAAACCCTACCTCCCGTCCTGTTTATCCATATATTCTTCCAAAGAAGATTTCAGTTGGTCTAAAAATGCGGTTCGTGAACCTGCTCGGTATTTCATTCGATGGAAAGAATTGTGCAAATCTCCTAAGGTAATCTGAAACAGTTTTTCCAAAACCAAACTGACTTTTCGAATTCCTATTTTACCGTATGAAAGAGAACCATTCGCATACAGCGCATAAATCAATTCTATCAAGGCATTTTTGCTATCCGTCCAAAGAATGCTATCAGATGAAATATCCCTTGCAGAAAGTGAACCTGCTATTTCATCATCGTTAATTTTTTGGCGTATGTAGGTATAGAGTAGCTCATTTGCTATTATCCGAGCTACTTTGTTATCATAATAGGTTGAAAAAAGTGGGTCGATTTCAAAGACAAAACTATTCAGACCATCGTGGAAATTGATGTTGCCTAACCTAAAGTAAGTTTCATCACGGTCGGTTCTTCCTGAGCGATAATACCTGTAAAAATCTGAATTGTAGATATGCTCCCTATATTCCCGTTGTAATTCCTGTAATTGCTCTGCAAAATAACTTGCGTACATTTTCCCTCCATCAACAGGACAAGCCGTCTGAATACGAAATACCTTATTGTGGTAAATGAGTTTGGAGAGAATATACGGCTTAATGTTGCGAAAGAAATTAATTTCTTCCCAATGGTTTTTAAAGCCTTGTTTTGTAATATCTTCTCTTATTGACCATAAATATTCTTTCAGATATATCGTCATTTGATATGCTTCATCAATTGCATTGGGAGAAGTCAGCGAAATGGCATTTTCTTTTCGCTGTACCTCTGAGATAATATGATTTAATGAAGATACCATTTCGTATTTAGTTTACAATATTTCCTTTTATAAAAGAAAATTGCGTAGTATGATTATTAAAAAACACCAAAAGATGTTATTCAAAGAACACATTGATATTAGCTTCAATCTCTAAACCGTTGATTTGGAAATACATAATACCCTATTTGTTCATTCTTTTGTTATTTGTTGTATGTTGCGTTATTCCATCAATAATTTTATTCCAATCTTCGAAATGTAGTTCGTGTCCGGTTCCATCAAGCGTTATTAGTTTTGAGCCGTTTATCTTTTCAAGTAAAACTGCTGAATTCTTAAAATGCCATATTTTATCGTCCGTTCCGTGTACAATTAAGGTTGGTTGATTGATTTCGCTCAATCTGTTCCAGTATTCTTCACCACCTTGCAGTGCCGCATGATTGAACATACTTATATAGTTATTAGCTCTTTTAAATTCGGCTCTAATCAGTTTTTCACTTCTATGTTTGTCTAATTGTTTCCTGCC
>CAYNSF010000145.1:0-1794 GCA_964399855.1 uncultured Aureispira sp.
AGTAGGTTAGTGCTTGGTTTTGCTCTTTTTGAACGTTTACCCGTTTAGTAGTGATATAATATATTTATATAATTTTAAATATATTGGTAACTACTCAGGTAAATGCTTTTAAATCATAAAATGAGAGCATTTTTCGTCAGACGAAGCATTTTTTGAGTTAAAAGTAATGATATTGATTAAAAAAAAGTTAAAGAATCACGAAAATTAGCATTTTTTGAATGCAATTGATCATTCCTGAGTAGTTACAAAAACGATAATGGCAAACATTGCAAAAACAATATCAGCTGCGGCATCATTCAAACATTACTAAGATGGATTTTCTGTAATAACAGTAAACTAACTTGTTTATGAAACAATCAATGGTAGTGATGGAATTGTTTCTTCGTATCCAAAATTCCGCAAGACTTCTTTTATACAAAATATTAATTAATAACATTTTTATAACGATAAAATAATGAGCAACATTTTACTTGTAAATATCACTTGGAATCCGACAGGTTGGCGAAACACATACATCAACCCAAAGGCTGGACACGACTACGCAAGAAATAACGTAGGACACGAGTCTCTAAACTTCAAGTTTGACAAGCACAATATAGATAATGAAAAGTTTATACATGGCTATGTTCAGTGGACAAATCCACCTACAAAATTTAACAACGGAGGACTTATCATTTTTTACACAACCAACACAGATGAGAAAAAAGCTCAAATTGTAGGTGTTTATGGAAAAGCCGATATAGTTAATCCGCAACAACATTTTACAGTTAACGGATTTCAAAACAATAGATATAGCATAAACATAAAAGCAGAACGAGATTTTTCGATACTATTTCCTATTCCGCTTTCTGTTGACAATTACAAAGAAAAGTCAAGCGACAGAATGGTTGGACAAATCGGTTTTAAATACAAAAACAAAACATTTGCTGAACAAATCCTTTATGATGAACTTTTAGAATTATCAAACGCAGGTATTTTAGAATCTGACTACAAAAAACTTTCTAACATATACGAATACTATACAGGAAAGAAATTCAAACTTCCATATTTGTCAAAAGACGAAAAAGAACAAGACGAACTTGTAAAGCATTTTGATAAATCAAAAACAAAAGAGCAAATTATTGCGGACTTAAAAAATCTAAAACCGACAGACAGCGAAGAAATAGAAGTAAATCACAAAACCTACAAACGTGATAACATGACTATTGCTCAAATTAAAATACTTCGTGATTTTAAATGTCAAATATGTGGAACGACAATTAAAAAGAAAGATGGAAGTTTTTATATTGAGGCCGCTCATATAAAACCGAAACACTTAAAAGGACGAGAAACACTTGACAATATACTATTACTTTGTCCAAACCATCATAAAGAGTTTGATTTTGGACAACTTGAAATAAAAAACCACGATAATGATAAAGTCGAATTTATTCTAAATGGCCAACAATATAAAATCAAACTAACCTAAATGAGGTCTTTATATTAATCTCTTACCGATGAAAATTGGTGTTTCGGGTGGGTAAAGATGCGCAACAATTGGAGTATCAATTGTAGTGGAGACAGCTTCCTCATTTACTTGAGGAGGTGGCTATTCTATTATTTTGACTATCACATATAAGAGATTTGCCTGTCCTATTTTCCTTTCTGCTAGGTTACGATCTCTTATACTTACGTAATTTTGACTACTTCAATAATATATACAAAAAAGTCCGATTGCCTCAATTATTTTATAAATTATATTTCAATGTCGTTTAGTTAAGCCATAAGGCATTGATATAGAAATATTTATTTGAA
>CAYNSF010000146.1:0-1761 GCA_964399855.1 uncultured Aureispira sp.
TAGCGCCCTTAACCAACCTGAACTTAATAAGGATACACAGCGACTGAGTTGCGGGGCAAATGCATTTAGATTTACGAAGAGTCGCAGGCAGTGTTCAATGATGACAACAAGCGTATACCAATAGTGGCAGCGAATGACACAAAATTATTCTCTCACCCCATATTTATGAACTTCGGAGAATATATAGTAACACACATAGATTGATCCGGCAGTTATTAAATATAAAGTCCATTTAATAACATTGAGAGCACTTTTTCCTTTTTTCGTTTTGGGAATATACCTTGTTATTTCACCCCCATAATACGTTCCATCTTTGGCTTCAAATTCCATTTCTTCAGTTACATATTTACGGTCTATAATCGGCTCGGCATAAAATGAAAATTGCCGATGTCGATCACCGTACATTATAAGAGAAATTATAATTGATAAAATGAGTATTACTACAAAAACAACTTCCTTATTTGAAATAAAAGTAATTTTACCTGTAAATATTAAATAAGAAATTATTGGCAAGCCTATTAAAATAGGAATATTAAGAACTGGCAGTTTATAAATCAAGTAAAAAGAAAAAACTATTACACCCAAGACTAATATTGCAACAATTTTAATCTTTAATTCGGAAAGAAATTTTCCTTTTCGCATTTTTCTCATCACTTGGCATGGTGGGTTTTTAAGGTTAATAATTCCGGAAATATGTTAAATCGGAATATTTTCCAGGAATGATGCTATAGGAATGCACCACCTTTTTCCCCTTTACATATGTCTTGTTTGCCAATGACACAATATCACATTCACTCAGATTAACACTAACAAGTTTAGCTCAAAGCGTTTCTTTTTATGATTTGTACTCGTAATTCCTATAATGTTGTAAAACCGTTTATTTGTTATATCCTGCTCTCCAGTTTATTTACAGCCTGAGCTAATGCAAGAATTGTATATCTATAACTTTCCTTTTGGGTATCTTCCTTTAATATAGCTTCCGTTATTCCACGACGATTATCCATCAATAAATTATCATTAATTCCATTTATCCTGTTATCATCAGAATAGAAGCAATATAAGCCATTGTTACCCTTTTCAAATTTTACAGGTATTCTTTCGCTAAATTCTGGGAAATAGACATTTATTAAATACATCTTACAAATATAGGATTTTATAGTAGTGTTTCAGCTTGAAATTCTTTTCTTCAAATCATCGTCAACCTCTTTTCTCACTCTTTTTTCTATGGACTTAATTTCATCTTTCAGTTGTGCTTCTTCCGATTTTGGTTTTAATAGATAATAAGCAATCTCGTATACTGCTGCGAAGAGAACAAAGCATACGACTATCTTTTTTATTAGCGTCCAATTAAACCCGTACCCAAGAAAGTAAGAAATTGTAGCTGTGATTATTCCAACGATAACCCCGAGCGTAAGCATACCCCAAACTGAATTCCTTCCTTTAAACGAATAAAGTATCAGAAAGAGAATGCCCATTATACTAAGTATGTTCCATATTTCCATATAAACGCATTTATATAAAGATATTGTTGTATTTCTTTTATTACAAAAAAAACACTTATTCAACGATTTCATTCTTTTTCCCGCCGTTATTGGTGTTCGTAGGATTGGCAATGTGTGCAGGCATCACCAACAATAAGTGGTGATATTTTGATCGGGCAGAGATATGAAAGAGGCGGGAGTTGCCTTAAAGCAGAATTGGTTATCCCGCTGGCGACAACACCAGGCGGGGGCGTGTAAAGAATGAAGAGTGGGAGCGCCA
>CAYNSF010000147.1:0-1752 GCA_964399855.1 uncultured Aureispira sp.
AAATGTTGGGCTGACGTTTTTCAAATACCCACACATCGTAAATGCTTGAACGTTACCTGCCATTTAAGACAGACCGAATATCCCATACATTTTCCAATGGAATTTCTTTTTGTTTTATTATACCTTTACGGCAAAATAATATTTCATTTTCCAATTCTTGAAACATATTTACTTCAAATTCAAATAATTTATATCCATTATTCATAAGGTTAATTGCATCCATTGGAGTAAGCCATTCATTCATATTCTCAACAGATTTTCCTGCACTATTCCATATCTCACCATCTTTTCTGTGTAGTTCAAGATTTAAAGGCATTGGAAAGTCTTTAGCAATTCCATTAGGGCAAAGAATATCTATTGTTTTCATAAATATACCATCCTTATTATACCACATTCCATTTCTATCTTCGGGCTTTTCTATTCTGAAAATCTTGCGAGAAAGCACGGCAGGTAACACTGTATATGCGTCAGTTGCTGTTTCGTTATTATTTGAAGCTTTGTCCATTTTATTAAGTTTTTAGATTAATTTAAAGTTTAGGTATTTTTAATGCAACCGAACGCATATACTAAACGTTATAGGCAATAGGGCAGACGTTCTTCGTTTCAACATTTGTGGAAGAAAAAAAAGAAAAAAAGCCCACCGCACTTTTAAATACATTACTTGCCACATAATAAGCCACAGCTTGTAACTTGTAGCATATCAATAAAATCTTTATCATCATCTGAATTTAATAATTGAAAATTTAGTTTCATTTGTCTTGTGCTTTCAATGAATTTCACAACTGCATTTACCCTCCTTTGAAATATCTTTTCAGCATTTTCAGCTAAGTCTTTTAAAGGGCTTCCTTTGCCATTAAAAAAGTATTCGCTTACATTATGCTCCCATCCTTCATATTTCCAAAATAAGTCTGGATGGTGTTCTAATAATCCAATCCATTCATATCTTCTCTGATTAAAACACATTGAGCAGTTTGTTCTTGTTCTCCAAGCAAATAAGGCGTCAATATCCCATTCTTTAAAAGTTGCTTTGATGTATGCTTCATCAACTCTTTTTACTACTTCATCCCATAACCTTTGCCAAAAGAATGTAGGTGGTTTTAATCCTGCATTGTGGTTCATTTTATAAACCATTGATAAATTTATTCCTGCTTCTTTCAATGGATAAACAGGAGTAATATTTTTGTATCTCAAATTGTTATAACCGCCTCTGTTTTCATCTGCTCTAATTCCATAATAAACCAAAGCAGGTTCTTTGCCTATAAATTTTTCCATTGGTTCAATCTTGCTCATTCGGGTGCAGTATCTTCTATCTCTGCTCGGTAAAAACCAATTCATTTCATATTCGATAATATCTCCCAAACTTTCACCTACTTGAACAATCCGTTTGCCTAAATATTTTTCTACCTTTTCAATCCATACAAATACTTCGGGCAATTCTTCGCCAGTCGGATTAAACATAAATTCATAGTCAATATTTGGTTCTTTGGCAATCTGCGTTAATGCAGTTGCTAAACTATCTTTTCCGCTTATCGGTATTATGTGTCTTATTTTTCCCATTTCTTTTTTTTCTTTTTTTTCTTTAGTGCTTCGATTAAACTTTCTGCTAAAAATCCCTACTGCCTATAACAGGTGTTTGGCAAAATGGCTTCCAACGCACAAGGCAACCGCACAAAAGCCACTTCGCCAAGCACCCGACCGTTGTTCGCTATTTGACCAGTATGATTTGCAACGCTTTATTGATAACCTTGCATC
>CAYNSF010000148.1:0-1746 GCA_964399855.1 uncultured Aureispira sp.
ACGGAAACCAAGGTGGATTTCCGGGATCTGCTATTAGAAAGGGCAAGTGGAAACTGATTCAGCATTTCGACTCCGATAAAATAGAATTATTTGACCTGGACTCAGATATCGGTGAGAAAATAAATCTGGTAACCCAAAAGAAAGCAGTGGCCCGTAAGTTGATGAAGAAATTGGATAATTGGCGGAAGGAGAACAAGGCCTTGTTGCCGGTGCCCAACCAATAACCATGACTTATGTATTCAAAGATATTATGCAACACATCTTTTAGTTCGCTCCTTCATAAGCGCTATAGCCTGCTCCCGGCTGTCAAACATACCATTTATATTAACAAGGTTATCTGCCAGCTTGGTGTATTGTTTGGTCATCAGGTAAATAAATACATGCAGGTAGTGTATGCCATCGAAAACAATAGCTTTCTTTTGTGCAAATTCATTCTTCCGTTTCCAAAACTCTCCCGGCATTTCTGTATAATGCATTCCCGGCCGCAAATGATGAATGATATGATAGCCGTCGTTCCAGCAGGTATGATTGTATACGGTATTGATACAGTTGATAGAATTGGTAAAAATATCATCGGGGTTGGAACGGTCGATAAATGAATGTTGCGTCCAATTGCCCAGCATCATCACAAAGCGGGCAAGAATTAAGGGGATGACGAAAACCATTAAAGTTGCCTTCAGGTTAACAAAACACATCACAATACAAAATAAAATATACAGCCATTCTCCCAAAGTGAACTTGGTATATAATTTTTTCCTTTTCCTTTTATACAGGTATTCAAATGTTTCTTTAAAGCCCAGCAATATAAAGTTTAAAAAATAAGCAAGAAAGCTCCTGAAGCTGTCGCGTTGGTAAAACATAGTGCTGCTCGAATCTTCTTCGGTATTATTTTCTACATGGTGCATGCCTAAATGATGACTGTAATAGCCTTCGGGAGCATGACCGAATAGAGGGCAAATAAGCCATGTAATATAAAAATGAAAGGAATTTTGATAGGTAGATTTAAATATCTTCCGGTGACAAAGGCAATGAAACATTAAACCGAAACGCCCTTTAAAATAAAACTGGGCTATATAAAAATAGCCAATGGCAACCGCCCACCAGGCCCATCCGGTTAACAGGGGTGAAAACAATATAACAGCCAGTGGCACTACCGTAAGATGTATAATAGTAAGGAGGTATATAAAAGGAAGGTCTCGCGGGTCTTTTATAAAAGTTAACCAAAACCGGTCATAAAAATTTAATACCCTGGGCGTATACACAGGGTCACTCAATTGTTTTAATAACTTCATTCTGTGATTTAACGATAAAATGTAAACAAACGGCAATACAGTGCGTACAATGAAGATACGGCATTTCTGGCAGAAAGAGGAGCCTTGTGTTGTTAAAGAAACGATATAGTATGCATATATATAGTTTAATTGGCTGAATAGCCGTATCTTTGCCCGGTTAATTTGAGTTACTGCTCTGTTGTAAGCATTTATTTATCCCCCATCTGATCTGTTTTACAAATTTGACTTTCTCAAATCATTTATTGATTAATAAAATTTATTAAAATGAACATTTTTGTGTCCAACCTTGGGTACAGCTTCACCAGTGAAGATCTTTCTGAATTATTCTCTACTTACGGCCAGGTTGATTCTGCCCGCGTTATTACCGACAAGTTTACAAGACAAAGCAAGGGCTTTGGCTTTGTTGAAATGTCAGATGATGCAGCTGCCACAGCTATCAATGCTCTGAACGGTT
>CAYNSF010000149.1:0-1735 GCA_964399855.1 uncultured Aureispira sp.
TCATCGGAATTGTAATAATCGTGCTGACATTTTTGGTCGCACTAAATCCGTATTTGATTATATTTTCTGCACCCGTTTTTTTAGCTGGAGTAATTGTTTTATGGTTTAGTAAACAAAAGCCAACGAAGAAACTACTTTGGACACTTTTGCCCTTGGCATTGTGGTATCCGTCAATGAATTTATTTTTCTATTTATCAGGCGTTATCGGGACAGCTACAGCTCAAAAGTTAGACTTCATATTTCCAAACTATTTCACAGGCAAAGTTGTTATCGTAGAAAAAATTGACTGCGGACAGGAAGTAAAAAAAATAGACGGACGAGAACAACTCATATTTCCCGACAACGGAATTTTGCTTTATCAAGGCGAACTGAAAGACGGTTACATCAATCACAAATATTATTACACAAACAATAGTGGGCACAAAAATGAAATTCCATCACGTTACAACTATATGTTTTGGGAAGACACAAAAGACAAACCAAGCACAAGCGAAGTTGGTGTTTGGTTAGAAGGAATGGGTGCTTCAACAACTTTTCCGCCAGACGACTTAAAAGATTATGAATTTATGGAACTAATCGTTTCATCAAAAGACAGTTTAGACAAGTTTTACGACTTTCAATACAATAAAAAATTTGACAGCACGAAAATTGAAATAATGAAAAAATGCAGATAAAAACGAACCGCTAACATCCTGACGTATAGAAGAAAGCCCAAATAAAAGTAGAAAAGCCCAGAACTTTGACGACTCTGGGCTTTTTGCTATACGTTGTTCAGCGACACCGGCTTTAGGGCGTAGGTGGTTTTGTAGATTTTGTGATTATTTTCGGGTGATTTCCTCGCTCAATCCAATTTTTTTAACTTTCGTTGAGCACATTTGATGAAATTGTGTTACTTTGCATGATGATTATTTTAAAGTTAATAAATGAAAGGTGAAAGTGAATTTTTTTGTAAATTGTTAGTGCCTTTTGGTAGTACTATCGCTCACTGGAGGTGTCGCTTGAACAAGGTATTGGCAATAGGCGGGCTGAACGGCTTCGTATCAGCGGAAGTGCAAAATTCAACATTTGTTCTTCGTAACAACAATAGTACTAAAAATCCCGCCCATCGCCAATACGCGGCTCGTTGGCAGCAAGCAGACCTGAACCGAACCCGACAATGGGAAACATTGAACTAAATATATAGAAATATGAGAACATTTATATTTACATTTTTGATTGTTTTGACAGCTATAAACGCCGCTTATCCTTGTTCTGCTATCGTGTTGAAAAATGGAAATCAAATCATATTGGCAAAAAATTTTGATTGGACATTTCGTGACGGCATCATTATTAAAAATCTACGTGGTACAAATAAAATAGCTTATCACACACATACAGGCGAACCTGCACAATGGACAAGCAAATTCGGTAGCGTTACTTTTAATCAAAATGGAAAAGAAATGCCTTATGGCGGAATGAATGAGAAAGGATTGGTTGTTGAAATGTTATGGTTGGAGCAAACAAAGTACAACATCAACGAAACGAAAGCATATTTAAACGAGCTCGAATGGGTACAGTATCAGTTGGATAATTTTGAAACCGTTCAACAGGTTATTGACCATTTGAACCACCTTAAAATTTATCCGATAAAAGGCAAAATCCATTACATTTTAACCGACAATACAGGTGAAAGTATAATTATTTAACTAAAGTTTCGGAGTTTTTAACCTATTGAAATACAAATAAATATACATGC
>CAYNSF010000150.1:0-1708 GCA_964399855.1 uncultured Aureispira sp.
TGTTGGTCAAAAGACACAACAACGGCTCTGCGGAGGAATACGACAAGGAGAAACACCAACGCGGTAAAAAAACCAGCGCCAGAAGCTTATGTGCTACACACCTGCGCTAGGGGCAGTTCGCCATTATTTTTATGTACTTAGCTGTTGTGCTGCTATCAGCACCTGTTGTGTCACTTGTACTGCAACAATGCTATGCAGCTTTTGCCGCGCTTCGGTTGTCGGTGAAAACACTCAACAACGGCAGGGCTGCCCGAACACCAACAGGTGAAAAAATGGTGGGTCAACATGTTCCAGAATCTACAACCAGTGCCAGTTTGAGTATTTAGAATGTATTTCCTTTTGATAAAAAATAAAAGGAGCTGGCTGCTACTATAAATTGAAGGACAATTGCAGAAATAATTTCCAATGATTTACTGACCTTCCATTTTCCGTACTGAATCATTAAAAATCTAAAAAGGAAAAAAAGAAGATAACTCAAATACAAGCTTAGATATATCCAAATATGAATAAAAAGGTTTGCGAATCCTCCTTGTCCATCATTCGATTTCATTACGTCAGAAATAGGAAACGGACCGAATGTCATATACACAATTGCTACCGATGATATAACTGCCGTGTATATGTAAATAAACTTAAAAGGGGCTCTTTTGTCAAAGGAAATAGCTATTAAAAGACCAATTGCAATTGAAATAATAGCACAACTTGTTATGTATTTCCAAGTGGTCATAAAATGTTTTTTAGTATTGAGGCTTTTTTATCATTCCATTGATCTACTTGTACACGTTTGTCTCCTATATGAACAGGGTTACTTGGATCTAATCCTAGCTCTTTCATTCTATCTATTTTCCATTCTTTATACGGTATTAAATATTCTCCAAATAATTGATACATATTTAATGCCCTAGTCATGGCTGCTTTACTTGCAGGTCTATGGGTAATAGGATCTCTATAGTTGTTGTTACCAATTGGGTTTTCATATATTAGTATTTCAGGACCTAAAATTGGAACTCCTTTTAAAGTCGCATCAAAGTTTCCTATCGCACCTCCAAATACATAAGGTATCAATTTGTCCAAAAGGTTTTTGTCTGCTTGAAGTGTCCTCACATCTTCTTTGTAGCCCGCATATCCCTGCAAAGTAAATTCATCATATTCTAAATCGTGTATTCTTGAAATTTCGTCAGGAAAATCAATCGCACTAATCGAAAAATTATAGTTATTCATTAGTGATGGACCACCTTGTTCGCTGTTAACACCGGGTCCATATGTTAATGGGCCACCCGGGCCTGAATAGATGCCGTGATATTGAATATTACTTCTCATTCCATTTTGGCGTTGGGTCCATGCTTCGCCAGTTTTTTTCCATCCTCCCCAAAAGCTTTTTTCGTAATACTCATATAATACTCCTTGTCCTTTTTCACCAAAAGATGCAGAATGTTTTGAATAAAATTCTTGAGAGCTCACTCCATGTATTCTTTTTATCTCAGTTTCATGCATTTTTGTATGGTATTCGTATGTTGTCCTAGGTAACATAACTACAGGTTGGTTCTTATCTTGATATATTCGGACAGTTACATATTCCAGCCCGTCTAAATCCACCCCATCAACAGGGCGATTGCTTGCAAATTGGTACGGAGTAAGCTCCGGGTATTTGGGTGTCAGCGGATCCACACTCAAAAACCTTCCCAGCCTCCTGTCATAAATCCTCATT
>CAYNSF010000151.1:0-1704 GCA_964399855.1 uncultured Aureispira sp.
GCTTAAATCATTAAGTTGATACAGTAATGTTTTGTCAACTTCTCCGCTTGCCGCAATACTTCCGTTTTCATCATACTGTCTGCCTAAATTTCGTGCAACTCTGTTCAGAATAATATTACATGGAGTAATATCAAATGCAATTCTTTTATTCTCCTTTTTGTAACTGATATTGGCAATACCACCTAAATTCAGGCAGGCGTCATATTCAGCAAACAATAATTCATCGCCAATGGGAACTAATGGTGCGCCCTGCCCGCCAAGCGCTACATCTACGGTGCGGAAATCTGTTACCACGGGTAAACCTGTTTCTGCATGAATGGCTGCTCCGTTTCCTATTTGTGCCGTAAATCCGTTTTCGGGTTGATGGAAAATTGTATGTCCGTGTGAAGCAATTAAATCAACAGGAAGCTGGTGCTCTTTAATAAATTGTTTAACCAGCAATCCGATATATTTTCCATAAAATAAATCTGTTTTAGGATATAAATGAGCGGGTTGTTTATAGAGTTGAGATAAACGCAAACGCCACTTTTCATCATAAGCAACAGTAGTTGCTTCGGGTATAACGTATTGCCATGTTCCGTCAGCAAATGTCAGTTCACAGTAAGCAATATCCAGCCCGTCCATAGATGAGCCGCTCATAATGCCAATAACTTTATATGTATCCATTTTTTACGATTTAAAACACGTTCGGGCGAAATTATGTATTTCATAACTTTTTCTTTCCAAGAGTTGGTAATTAAGTTAAAAGGAGAAAGTCGTAAGTGTACTGCTTTTCTGCACTTACACCTTGCTACTTTCCGACTTAGGAATAAAAAAACGTTTTCAGCAAAATTTTTAAACCAAAAATCTTTATTTTGTCCCCATAATTTATAAATACTATGGCACTCGATATTACGGGAAAAATTATTCAGATAATGGCAGCTACCGGTGGGGTAAGTAAAGCCGGAAAAGAATGGACAAAACAGGAATTTGTAATTGAAACACAGGAACAATATCCGCGTAAAGTGATGATAAGTGTAATGGGGGATAAGGTGAATGAATTGCAAAAATTTGCAGTTGGCAATGAAATTAAGGCATCGCTTAATATTGAGTCGCGCGAATACAATGGGCGTTGGTACACTGATGTACGTGCATGGAAATTAGAAGGAAATGGAAGCGGAACTGTAAGTGCATCTGCTCCTGCTCAGGACGACCCGTTTCATCCGGATAATGAACCGAACTTTACTTCAGATACAACAACAGATGACCTGCCATTTTAATGGAGTAAATTAAAAAACAATCGGCATTATCATTACTCCCGACTAACCATATTGACAGAAGTATGAGTCGTTGGGTAAGTATATAAAGAATCTTCCCGGAATAAAAGTATAAACTTGTTTTCCGGGAATTGCTTTTATAGAAATAATCAATCTGTTTAATTTACAAAGATTTCCGATATAAATAAGTTGCTTCCGAATAATAAATGTAATGCTATTTTGCATTATCAACAGCAACCGGATGACTGAAAGAGAAAATGATTAACCATAATCTGAAAATATATAATACACTTTCCCGTCAGACTGAAAAGTTTGAACCGCTTCATCAGGGGTATGTGGGAATGTATGTGTGCGGACCAACCGTTTACAGTAATGTACATTTAGGCAATGCACGTACATTTATCTCTTTTGATGTCATTTTTCGTTATCTCACACACTTAGGTTATAA
>CAYNSF010000152.1:0-1692 GCA_964399855.1 uncultured Aureispira sp.
GGCATGAATTTATTCAAGGATGAAATCATAGATTCTTTGATATTTCATATACCGCATTCGAGTACAATTATACCTGATGAATATTTAGCAGATTATACATTAGATATGGAGTTGATACAAGATGAAATACAATTACTGACAGATTTTGCCACAGATCGTATCTTCGATTTCGATTCAGTAACGACAGTCAAATTTCCATATAGTAGGATATTTTGTGATGTTGAAAGATTTGAGGATGAACATGAAATCATGTTTCAGTATGGACGTGGATTTTTCTATACGAAAACGGATGCCGGAAAAGTATTGCGAAATGTCAAAAACAAACAAGTGGTATTTGATGAATTTTATAAACCATATCATGAAATGTTCAATAATGTGGTCAAAAAAATGATTGATAAAAATCATACAGCTACGATAATAGATTGTCATTCATTTAATGATACGCCATTAAAAACTGACTTGGATAAAACAGAAATCCGTCCTGATTTCTGTCTTGGCGTGGATGAAAAACATACACCAAAGTGGCTTTATATTAACTTGAAAGCATATTTGGAAGATTTGGGCTATACTGTAAAAATTAATTCGCCGTATGCTGGAACAATCGTGCCAACTCATGTAGAAAAAGTTGATAGTATGATGATAGAAATCAATAAAAAACTATACATGGATGGTCATACAGTCATTGACGAAGCGGTGATCAAATTAAATCAAATTTTTAAAACATTCTTTTTTGATAATCATTGCGGATTATAATGCTTTATAACGGTGTTCAATATGATAAATAAAATGAAATTTTCTTAACAACTTAAAACAATAAAACTCATGGGAATAAAAGCTAGCAAAATAATGCCTCTTCTTACTGACGTAGATACGAGTAAGAGTAAGAGCAACAATGTCACAAGAACAATATTGGAATATTGTACGATTAAAAGTAAACTGAATGATGTTGAAAATCAATCCTGGTATTTTAAAAAAGGCTTACAATCCAATCGCGATAGATTGGCACGTATCATCAAGGAGTATAAAAGTATTAGACGCAATTTCAATATATCTACGGTGGATGACTTTATCGAGGTCATCAACGATTGTAATAGCCAAATTGAACAGCTGTTAAGTAAAAGAGGAATGGGTTTGATCGACCAAATGGTATATCATTCACGTGTCAGTCGAAAGAATTTCTATAACGAATTGGTACAGTTGAAAAGCTTGTCTCCAACCTTAATGCCGATTTATTACTATTATGAAAATCCCGAAGCATTGTTGAAGATCATGGACTGAATGCCGTGCTGCTTCCGTCAATCTTATAATCCCATAAAGGGAAAGCTTTAAAAGATTCATTAAATTTTAAAATAAATAAATAATATGGAAAAGTTTAAAAATGTAGGAAGTGATCCTGATACGAAAATCATTTCTCGTAATCCAATAAAGATACAAAATTACGATGCACTGCATGAAGTTTGGTTCTGGGATGGAATCAAAGGAGAGAGTATCATTTTTGTTGCCAAAGATGTGGAAGAATTATCAGAAGAAGCTATCACCGAACTAATTAGTTCAAACGTTCAAGACATCAAATTATCTGATATTACTATTTCAAAAGCCAATTCTGAATTTACGTTTGTGAATTTTAATTTTGAATACTAAAGAATAGATATCAAATACAAGCTTGTAATAAGTGCGATTTTATTGTGTATA
>CAYNSF010000153.1:0-734 GCA_964399855.1 uncultured Aureispira sp.
CCATTGTAATCATAGAGCTCTGCTTCCTCCAGGTAAGGAAAGAAACCTCCGCCTCCGCCTATATATGCCCAAAGCGGGTAATATATTCTAAAAGTAGGCCCTCCCGAGAGCGAAATATTACCAATAAACACATCGCCGGTTTTATTGATATGCCCATCATAATCACTCGCCCCGGCATTATTGGTGGTCATGTTAACCGGAAAGCCCGTAAATATCTCGTGATTGAGTTTCAGATTCAGGTAATATCCTGCTCTCTTGTATTTCAGATTCCCGATGCTTAACCCTATATCGCTTTGAGAATCGTAGGTATACAAAAGAAACCGGGTTCCGGTCATATTTTCAATAGTTGATTTCCTTTTGGCAATTTTTTGTATTCTGCCATTCGCGTATTTTATCTTTTCGGGCAATGCCGAGTATTCAAGAAATGCTTTGTAGTTTCTGGCCGCTTCATCCCACAGTTTGGCCTCATGAGATTTTTCGGCTACTTCAAAATAATATTCCTCAATGAGACTTTTGAGTTTACCCGCATTTACCAGGTCATGGGGAAGATATTTACTAAATTTTGACTCAAAGCCTTTCAATGTTTCAATATTTCTGTATTTATAAGCCTCCTTTATCTGTGCATTGTAAAGAAGTGCTAAACTCTGTGACACCTGTTCCGTATATTTACCCTGGGCGTAGTTAGTGAGGTAATTTTCTGAAGCATTTATATCAGAGCGGGTGTTGGTAAAGGC
>CAYNSF010000153.1:744-1093 GCA_964399855.1 uncultured Aureispira sp.
TCCAGCGTTTTAATTTTATCTGTAGCGTATAAGTCCCCCGATTTAAATCGTAAAGCCTGCTGATAGCTCGTAAGTGCTTCACGGAGTTCATTTTTATTATAAGAATTGTTTCCTGCAGAAATATATCTTTTGTACTCTTTTTCATTTTTAACCTGGGGCACTTCATTTACCAAAGTTAACAGTCTGCGGGCTTCATTATTATTAGTCAGGTGGGGGTCTTCCAGAATATCAAGAGCCAAAGAGTATTCCTTAAGTTTTATGTAGTGATTTACGGCGTTTATGGCATACTCTTGCTTTGCCTTTGCCATATTCCAGGCTTTCTGCCACGTTTCAGCGGCTCGTTTAACCT
>CAYNSF010000153.1:1103-1685 GCA_964399855.1 uncultured Aureispira sp.
AATGGCCGATTTAATGAGTCTGAGTGCCTCGTCTTCACCTCTCATTTCATTTTCGAGCGCCTGAACAAGTTCATTCATCCGCTCATCGTTCAATTTTTGTGCACTGGCCAGGTAGGTTTTAGCCTTGTTTGCATCACCCATTCTAAAAAAAGCCAGTGCCGTATAATAATAGCCGTCGGCACGTAAAGGTTCTTCAATGGTTAAGTCAGGTGCCAGAATCAGAACGTCGGCCCAGCGGCCTGAGTTTACTTTTTCAACAACTTCTGCCTTCAGCTCTAAAAATTTTGTCGATTGTGAAACTCCGCAAAGGGAGATTAAAAGAAAAATAGAAAGGAATATAGTTTTTCTCATACGTTTAAAATTTCAGCTATTAAAAATTAGCACTCAGCGATTTTTCAGCTATTGTTTATCAAGTCTTCAGAAGGTCTTTTATCGGATTATCAACCCCCTCTTTTCCCAGTGCCTTAAGGTCATTATCCGAAAGCCCTTTAACAGCTGCACGAAAGGGTGTATTATACACTTCAAACATTTCCGTACAACTGGAATAGAGCGTATATTTTTTCTCAATGGAAACGGCGCAGC
>CAYNSF010000154.1:0-1661 GCA_964399855.1 uncultured Aureispira sp.
TAACAACTGAACTTGTTGAAAACATTAGCAATATAGTTATGAAGGCAATCCTCATGTAATCATGATTAAGTTTTGAATTGGTGCAAAGCTTTCAGTCAACGGTTGCGATATTGCCGCAGTGGGAGGTTTTTAAAACCAAAGTCCAATAGATGCACTACGGTTCGTTTATGCTCAAAAATTTCATAGAAGCACGCCAGTCTCTATTGCCGCAATAAGTTATGCCCGTTTTTCCCGTCAAGTTAGAGTTCTGCATTTACAAGTTTTTGAAATGAAAAGCCGGGATTACGCATTTCTATTTCATTCTTACCTGATTCCGATTGGGCTTCTGTTGCGTAAACAAACATTTTTTGTTCGTAGTCGTCAATGGCACTTTGTATAGTTTCAAATTTCCCGTTCGTGAGATTGTCCGACAAAATTAAAGCATCCATTAGTCCAATGTTTACGCCCTGTCCCGCAAAAGGTGGCATTAAATGGGCTGCATCGCCAATTAGCGTTACCGGCAACGGACGATTGCTTTTCCAGGGTTTGTTCAACGGGAATTTTCTTATTGGCAACCCAACAAAAAAAGTTGTTGAGCAAATTAACTGCTTGTATGCTTTACTCCAGTTTGAAAGCCTGTTTAAAAGGAACTCAATTATGCTGTTGGTATTTTGAAAGTCTAATCCCTTTCCGTTATTCCATTCTTCCGGCTTTTTGAAAATGATGCCGTAAGATAACGCGCCGTTATTAAATGGATTTGCAACAAATAAATTTCCCTGATGCGCGGTCATGAGCCTGTTACCATTGCACAACTGAAAAAAATCCGGGCAGTTAGTTTCAGGGTGATGAATGTCGCCTTGAATAATAAAAGTGCCCGTTTCTTCTACTTCGCTATCCGAAACAAAGTTTCTTGCTTTGGACATTCCGCCGTTGGCTATGATAACAAAGTCTGCGGTTGCACTCGCTTTGTTTTCAAAGGCTAAAATCCATTTTCCGCCTGCCTGGCCGGTAAGCAGGTTTTGGTCTTTAAGTCCTGTAAGTTTTCTGTCCCAAATAACGGTATCGCTTTTCAGGCTGTCAAGCAACATTTTTCTTAAAGCGTTTCTGTTTATTTCGGGATTGTCAAACTGATTTTCGGGTGTCGGATTTCTCGTTGATAAAATGTTGCCTTTCTCGTCAGCAAAATTTATCCCCATCGGGAGCGCCAGGTCAAAATAAGTTTGCAGCAACCCTGCCTTTTTCATTGCTTCCTGTCCCGAATTTTTGTGAAGGTCAAGCGTTCCGCCCCAAATTCTTGCCTGTGGATCTATATCCCTTTCGTAAACGGTTATGTCAATGTCGTTTTGCTGTAACAATTTTGCCATTGTCAGCCCAACGGGTCCTGCACCAATAATAGCTACTCTTTTATTGTTTAATAAATGGTCATTCATATTTCGTCTGTCTGTTTAATATTAGCACTGCGGTTCGTAAAATGGTACATAACGGTCACGGTTTTGCGCAGGTGGAACATTAGCAATCCGACTGCCGAAATACCGTATGACAATTTAGAAAAAAATACTGCATTTAGATAATTTCTGTTATGATGTCGTATGCCTATAGCTGCAGCCCGGAACTGCACTTAGCCGATTGCTATTGCCACTGAAAGGCAAAGTATTCACATGCTCCTTTACCTAAATTTTTTA
>CAYNSF010000155.1:0-335 GCA_964399855.1 uncultured Aureispira sp.
ATCCGTCCTGGCCAGGCTGGCCTGGCTGTTATTTTTTACATCCAGCGTATAATCGGTTGTACCTCCGGCCCCGGTTATCGACAGTTTATACCGCCCCGCCTGTTCTTTGCTGCTCTTCGCCTTTACATTATATTTTTCACCATTCACCCAGTTCTCAACAATACTGGTTTTTTCGGAAAACAGATTACCCGTTGTGATCAAAAAACTGGCCAGCTTACCCACTTCAATGCTGCCTACTTTGTCATCGATCTTCAAAAGCGATGCCGGCACCGTTGTAAGCGCCTGTAAGGCAGCTTTCTCAGAAAGTCCGTATGCTATTGCCTTTCTTAAAGAAG
>CAYNSF010000155.1:345-783 GCA_964399855.1 uncultured Aureispira sp.
TCAACATTCTGCGTTTCAGGAAAATGAAGCGACAAGATAAAAGCGGCTTTAGTAGCGCCCATCTCGCTGATACGCTGATATTCGTTATCACCTGCCTTGATAATATATTGCACCCCAAATTCATCTCCTATCCGGTCGGCTCTCAGGTCAGCCCATTTATCACCTCCCTCAAAAATCTGCGGCAACGCCAGGTTAGCGCTCCAGGCTTCCAGCGACTTATTTACACCTTCTTTAACCGGTTTGTTTTTGTTATACCAGTCGGCATCTAAAAAGGTTTGGCGCAGCAAAGCCACAGCGCCCATTACCGAGCCCGGATAAGATTGGGTGGAAGTTCCTTTGCTGAAGGAATAGTAGGCAGCTGCTTTATCCTTTATAACGGCGAGGTTCTCCTTACTATCGGAAAGCGCAACCGCTACGCCCGTACCTCTGGCAATACCA
>CAYNSF010000155.1:793-1647 GCA_964399855.1 uncultured Aureispira sp.
GCGCAGTGTTTCCGCTTTCGGGGCATCGGTAGAAAAAAGTTCATAGCCGTTCACTTCACTTTTGATGGCCTGGTTCCAGCCAAAGGGTCCCTTTGTATTTGTTTCGAGCTGCTGGGGACCAAAGAAGGAACTGCTGCCCGCCGTTCTTTGAGGTATCGCTATTCCGTAATCGCTGTAAATATCTATAAGCGAAGGGTAAATAAATTGCCCTTTGCAATCGACAACTACTGCCCCGGCCGGGGGCGCACTGTTGCCGATGGATATTATTTTTCCCTCTTTAATGACCAGTGTCGCATCTGAAACAATATGCTCTGCATCCTTTACTATTGTCGCGTTAATAAATGCATAGTGATTATTGCGTATATCGGCAACACCGTTTACCGGGTACGTAACCTGCGAAAAGCTCTTTACAAAAAAGAGCGTTGTGACGGTCAAAAGCAGCCATTTTCTCATCCGCATTAATTTTCTGAAAAATACCTAAATAAATGCAAAAGTCAAAACGCATTTTCCGGGTGCATACCATTTTGCCTCTTCATTGCATATCTTATAAAATTTGATCTATATTGCAAAAGATATGCAAATTCTGAACTTCCTGCTTTGCGCTATCGCATTTCTGTTGCTAGCTTTCGCGCTGCATTTGATATTTATACGGCAAGGAAACCTGTTATTGAATAAATTACTGTCTGTGCCACTGCTTATGCGATTTGGACAGATCTGCATTTTCCTGCTCATTGTATCGGGTTATGGCAACATTTACCCCTTTTTCCAGGTTTTATTTACACCGCTTTTCTTTATCGCACCTGCCTGTTCCTGGCTTTATGTGAGATGCTTTGTAAGAGCAGAAAACAAGCTGA
>CAYNSF010000156.1:0-1638 GCA_964399855.1 uncultured Aureispira sp.
TTTCTGTCTGCTAATGGGTTTTTACTTCCTGGTCTCATTGCCTGAATAAGCTCTTCGTTATTCATTCCGTTGCCATCATCTTTAATAGATAGCCAGGTATCTTCCCCTTTCCAGTCAAAGTTTATCCAAATATTTTTTGCGTTAGCGGAAATAGAGTTATCAATAATATCTGCAACAGCCGTTTCTATATTATAACCAATAGCTCTGAAAGTCTCAATCATTGATGAGGCTTCAGGTATTGCAGATGTAGTTTGGTATTTAGAGTAGTCAAGCATTTTTTCAGTAATTCTTATTCTCTTTCGTCCAAAAATAAAATCCCTTGCCTATTAATATGCCTTGCCAATTTTGATTGAATTTCTGCTAAGAGTTGTTGTCTTATCCTAAATATAGATTTTCTGTTTTTTGATTTTCCAAGTTGGGTTAGAGTGAAAAACTGTCTAAAATCTATTACAATGCAATAGTCCTTTTTGTCAAAAAAAAATGAAGGTGAAACATAAATAGCTTCATTGGAAAAGAACGTTCTATAAAATTCTTTCGGAACTAAAAATCCTCTAACCAATCTATGAAAAACTATTTTTCCTTGAACTGTGTCGCATAGTGGTGTAACATTCAGCCACATTTTTTTCCAAGAGGCGATTATTTCAGTCCTTTTCTTTTTGTTGTTTAGGATTGTGTCAAGCAAATTTTCATATTCAGCATCTAACTTTTTATCTGAAATTTCTATTACTGTTCCTGAATAATGCATTGGCCCTATTTCATCAGAAATAAGGAGTTTTTTATTAATGCTATTAATTGTTTCTAAATTTTTTGCAGTAGTTGATACTTTTAGAGTCTTCGCATTTTCAACAGTTGAATTGTTTAAAGCATTTTCAAGAGTATCGGTAAATACAATGTTTAAAGCATTGTAACTGCTTTTGATTTTATCTTTCGGACTTTGGTTTCTAAATGATTTTCCTGCATAACTTAACCCAAGTTTATTGATTATATAATTTGCATTGTCTGCCCAACCATCGGATTTATTGTATGCGCTAAATATTTCCTCTAAAGTTTTATCTGCTGATATATGCACTTTGTTTTCCCAATTTAAAAGGTAGCAGTATGCAGGATGTTTGGCAATTAAGTTATCTATATTTTTAAAGAGATTAGTGATTTTATCATCGAATTCGTCAGTTACAGTGCCATCAAGATTAAAGTAATCTGATTTTATTGCCGATAAAAAAGCAATTGGCTTTCTTCCTTTCAATTCTTTTCCAAATATTTCCTTTTCAATTAGATTTTTGTCTCTTTTTGTTTGATGCCTGCTCCAATAGATTAGAATATAGGGGTAGTTCTCTTCAGAGATAACAGATTTCAGAACGGGTAAAAGCTTTGCTTTTAAAACCTTGTCTTGGTGTTCACCATCATCAATAAGATTAATATCAAGAAAAAGTACTCTAATGTCATTTGAATTTTCTCCCAAAATAGGAAGGTAATTATATTCCCCCGAGAAGTAGGTAAAGGGGATTTGTTTTTGAGAAAATATTTTCATCAAAGGTTCTGCATGTCTTAATTGGTCATCAATGATAGCTACTCTGCCGTTTATAGGTAAACTCATATTTTATTTCTTAAAGGCTAAAACTATTGTTGCTCCGTTTTCAA
>CAYNSF010000157.1:0-1593 GCA_964399855.1 uncultured Aureispira sp.
AGCGTTTTTATTAGACAGCACCGCAGTGTTTCTAACTTTACTCATTCTGATAGCTGGGTGATACTTTCTGAAATAGAAATGCGTATAAAAAAGAAAATTGAACAAATAGGAATACCTTTGAAGGATTGGGATATACAAATCAACTACGGTATCAAAACCGGTTTCAATGATGCCTTTATTATAACCGGGGAAAAGCGTAAAGAACTAATACAGCAAGACCCTAAAAGTGAAGAAATTATACGACCGATTTTACGCGGCAGAGACATAAAAAGGTACGGATATGACTTTGCTAACCTTTGGCTAATCTATATTCCATGGCATTTTCCTCTGCATAAGGATAATACTATTACTGGTGCGTCATCAATAGCAGAGGAAGAGTTTCAACGACTTTATCCTGGTATATACAATCATTTGTTAAAGTATAAAGCACCTCTTTCGAATAGAAATAAAGCTGAAACAGGAATCAGATATGAGTGGTACGCTTTACAAAGATGGGGGGCTAATTATATGGAGGATTTCTCTAAACAAAAAATAGTTTGGGGAGAAATATCGGATAGAACAAAATTTAGCATTGATTTAAATGGTGAATTTGTAACGGAAGCAACAACTTTCCTTTTAACTGGAAATTCTTTATTATACCTATTGGCTTTTTTAAACTCAAAAATTTCTGAATATTTTTTTTCAAAAATTGGGACGACAACCGGAGTTGGTACAGTTCGTTGGAAAAAGTTCACAATTGAGCAATTATCGGTACCTCGTGTCTCTCAAGATCGACAATTATTATTCGATGATTTGGTCAACCAAATAATAGAAAAAGAAAAGAAAAAAGAGGACTACAGCGAAGCTCTTTCGATGATTGATAGATTGATATATACTGATATAGGTCTAACTAGTGAAGAAATTTATTTCATAGAATCCCAATAAAACTTATAGTCTCACACTCTCCTAAATTATTTTTGCAATTCAAACGAAGAACAAGTTAACTTGATTGAGTTTCAATAAATCTGATTTCTTCTTGATCTAAATCACAAAGTGAAAAAATTTTATTATTAATGTCGGATTCTTGTATTTTTCCTTCCTTAAATTTTGATAACAGTATCCTAAACTCTTCCATTTGTTCTTCATTGATTGAGGGAATTGGTAATTGCTCGATAGTGAATTTAGACCACTGTAGGGTTCCGACACCAGTTGTTGTTGCTATTTTCGAGAACGTATATTCTGATAGAGGAGAGTTTAAATAGCAAACAAGGTATTCAAGTCCTAGTCCAGTTAATAGATAACACTTATTATTTATAAAATAATTATTATTATCAAGTACAAAATTTGTCTTGTCGGAGATTTCACCCCAAACTATTTTCTGTCTGTAAAAATCGTCCCAATAACTTATGCTGTCCTGCGTTTCAAACCATTGATTATTAGTCTTTTTTCTTGCACCGGATTCGCCGGTTTGTTTGAGTCGTTCATATCCAAAACTCAATAAATGCTGTTTTATGGCAGGATATTGTTCGATGTCAATCTTTAAACTGGGAAATGTGGTAATAAGGTATAAGTTTGCAAAATCATAGTTGTAACGCTTAATATCACGCCCTCTGA
>CAYNSF010000158.1:0-1566 GCA_964399855.1 uncultured Aureispira sp.
GGCAGTGTGTCCTATGTCCTGGTGCAGCGGGCTGTCCGGAAAATGGCGTGCAACGGCTACGCATTTGCGATGGCATGGCAATAGTGAACTGTCAGCCGGAACAAATGCTTAATTGAAAAACAAAAGTTGAAGTCAAGAACTATAGCCAAATTTATAATGTCGTGCCGGAACTAAAGCTAATAAATGAGTTGCAGTTGATGTTTTTTTTCTTCAGCCATGCTATTGCAAATGCATTTGTTGGCAGAAGTCATCATTTTGTAAGCTCGTCTAAAAATTGATAAAAATCATCATTAATTCCTATAAATCGTTTAACTATTTTAAAATCCTTATCAATTACTATTTTAGTCGGATAAGTCATTATCCCATACAAAACCGAAACATCGTTGTCTTCTGAATTAATAAGTTGCAGCCAATCAATTTGGTGAGTTCCAACCATTCTTATCAAGTCTTGTTTCTTGTCTTTACAATCAATTCCAATTAATTTCACTTTTGCTTTCTGATTTTCCTGAAACAATTTTAGTCTCGGAATTTCAGATACACATGGTCCGCACCATGTGCCCCAGAAATCTAGAACAATAATTTGGCCCTTAAAATCGGATAATGAATGTTGCTTTCCATCAATCGAAGTCAATTTAAAATCAGGCGCAAAAGCTCCTTCCGTTAAATCTGTTTCCGCTTTCTTGGCAGCAGTATAATCTAAGTAAGTTTGATATTGTTTATCCAACATGCTTTTAAAATACCCATGACGAACCTTCTCTGTAAGCTTGGGGTAGTTCTGTGCGAATGTTTCTAAAGACAAACGTGAAAGCAGATATGCAGATATGTCATCATTTAAATGAGCATTTACATACTCAACTTTTATTGTTGCTGCTTCATTCTGTTTTTTAATCCGTAAGTCGAATAATCTCTTGCTTTCTTCCTTAGTGTCTGGAAATGCAGAAAGTGAGTCTATTTGTAATTCAATCTTTGCAATTTCAATTTCAAGTGGCTTATAACTGATTCGTTGAGTAGCGTATTCCCGACTTACTTTTGAACCGGTTACTGAATAAGTAAGATAGAGAGGTTCTAAAGTTCCGTGAACTTTAATTGAAGTATCTTCCAGTGAAGCAAAAAGTTCAATAAAACGGCCTTGTGGCATGAAGTTATTTCCATCTACACGTACGATAAACGACTTTTTAGGCAGAACAGCTATAGCAGTAGGGCCGTTGACGTTCATCTCGTAAAGAAATTTATCCCTTTTTGAAACAATTGTATCTCTGACAATGTTACCTGGCTCGGAAAACAGATAACTCCATACAAAAATTGTATCGTTTTGTAAACCTTCAATTTCTCCTTGAATAGTTACCGACTTTTTTTGACCGTAAAGAACGTTTGAAAATAATAAAATAAATAGAAGTAGTTTCTTCATACGATTTTGATTTAAATGGGTTTGTCTATTTCTGCCAACGGTACGGCTTTGCGCAGGTGTGATATTTGAAATCCGTCTGCCGAAATACCGTCTGCCAATTTAGAGTAAAAAATACTGTATTTAGATAATTTTTTTTATGATGTCGTCTGCCTGTAACT
>CAYNSF010000159.1:0-1566 GCA_964399855.1 uncultured Aureispira sp.
GGATTTGGTTGTAAGAGTGAAAAATATAGGAAAGAATAGTATTAATTCGTTCAATATTACCTATGTATTAAATAATGGTACAGAGGTCTCGCGGCAATGGACAAATGGTATGGGTGGCCCTTTAGCACCTTGCGACACAGTGTTATTTACTTTTACAGGAAGTGATCAAATCAATCTAAGTAATGCCAATACATTAATTGTTTATACAGATCAGCCTAACGGTGTTAATGATTTCCGACGGGAGGATGATACGTTAACAGTGTCGCTATCTACTCCGCTAAACGGAACTTATCTGATTGGCGATTCATCTGCGGCTCACTTTGCCTCTTTTAATGAGGCTGTTACAGCTCTTATTACCGGTGGTGTAAGCGGACAAGTTGTGTTTAATGTACAATCAGGAACATACACGGAGCAAATTATTATTCCCGCTATTCAGGGTGCATCATCCGGCAATACAATCACATTTCAATCATTGGTTAATAAGGCTGACTCTGTAACCTTGAACTATGCTGCAGGAGCCAATATACCTATCGTGAAACTGAATGATGCCGGTTATGTTAACTTTAAAGCGATAACAGTATCTTCAACGACAACAACAGGCCGGGCATTTGAGCTTGCGGGAGCAGCTTCTTATAACAGCGTTACCCTGTGTAAAATCAATGCAGGAAATGCAGGAATTTACGGCACTAATCTGACAGGAGGTAAAAATGTATTCAGCCATAATACTATTACAAGTGGCTCTATGGGTATTTCTATTACTGGTTTCTCTGCCCTATCTATTTATGCAGACAGCAATATTATAGAGCATAATACCATAAAAATAACAGCAACAGGTAATACATACGGGTGTTCATTTAGTTATGTACAAAACCTTAAGGTGAGAAATAACAATATAAGCTCAAATGGTAATTACGGGATATCTGTTAATTATAGTTATGATGCTCTGGAGTTGAATGCTAATGTTATAGACACATCAGCTAATTATGGAATATTCTTGCAAAACGTTTTCGGAAATGCTGTAACTCCCGCATTAATTACGAATAACAGTTGCAGAAGCAGGCAGCAGGCTATTCGTTCCCAGTCCGGAGTGTATCAGTATTTTTATCATAATACTATTTTAGGAGGTAGCACTAACACTAATATAACAACCTATGGAATATACATAAATTATAGTGCAAACGACTCAAATAACAGTTGGAGCAATAATGTTATTACCAGCCTGGGCTCAGCTAGTGCAAGTGCAGCATTTATTGCAAATAATCTGGGCAACAACAATACATGGGATTACAATTTGTACCATACCAATGGAGATCATTTGTTTGACAATAATGCTGCCAGTTTTGCTGCCTGGCAGGCAAGCGGACAGGACAAACATTCGCTTGTTTATCGTCCCGCATATATCAGTGAAACAGATCTGAGCCCTAACGTATCAGATAGTGCAATCTGGGCAATGAATGGCAGAGGCATACACCTTGACTCAAACTATGTAGGTGTGGATATCAATGGTAATCCTCGCCCAACAACACGTGAAGCCGGTGTACCTGATATTGGTGCGTATGAATTTAC
>CAYNSF010000160.1:0-1319 GCA_964399855.1 uncultured Aureispira sp.
AATACTAGTAATTAAAAACCCTGAAATAACAAAAAATACATCTACACCTACAAAACCACCAGTAAATGTAGAAACACCAAGATGGCCAAAAATAACTAATAGAACAGCAATAGCTCGCAACCCATCTATTTCTCCCCTATATTCTATATTTCTATGTGAATCATTTGAATTAACTATATCTTTATCCACAATTTAATCCTTAAAAAATACATTATTGCTCATTAACAAAACCTAGACGTCAGAAAGTAAGATGTTCAATTGTCATTTTTATGACAGCAAGTAAACTTTAATAACAATGAACATAACTAAGAAATTATAAGTAATAGATTTATCCATTATATACTTGATTGTTTTGCTTGATTTGTCTAAACATAGAAAATAAATCATATAAAAAACAGGGCTAAATTTTATGCTCACACTGAATGAATTGAAGATAGCAATTATCGGTTTAGGATATGTAGGATTACCTCTAGCTGTTGAGTTTGGCAAAAAGGTTCCTGTTATCGGTTTCGACGTCTATCAAAAACGCATTGATGAACTCAAAAATGGAAAAGATCACACCTTAGAAGTATCACAAGAAGAATTAAACCAAGCAGTAAAACTCACATACACAACAAACATTGATGATTTAAAAGACTGTAATTTTTTTATCGTCACTGTTCCCACACCTATTGATAAATACAAACAGCCAGATCTTACACCGCTTGTTAATGCTTCAACCAGCATTGGCAAAGTACTTAAAAAGGACGACATTGTCGTTTATGAATCGACTGTTTTTCCTGGTGCAACAGAAGAAGTTTGCATCCCCATATTAGCAAAAGTATCAGGATTGCGTTTCAATGAAGATTTTTTTGCAGGGTACAGTCCAGAACGCATCAATCCAGGGGATAAGCTACACCGTGTCACTAATATCTTAAAAATTACTTCTGGTTCAACCTCAGCAGCCGCTGAATTTATTGATCAAGTATACAATATGATCATTGAGGCGGGTACACATAAAGCCTCAAGCATAAAAGTAGCAGAAGCAGCAAAAGTCATTGAAAATACTCAACGTGACGTAAACATTGCTTTAATCAACGAATTAGCACTTATTTTTAACAAAATGAAAATTGATACCGAAGACGTACTCAAAGCAGCAGGAACAAAATGGAATTTTTTACCGTTTCGTCCTGGTTTAGTTGGTGGGCATTGTATTGGGGTAGATCCCTACTATTTAACACACAAAGCTCAAGCCATAGGTTACCATCCTGAAATTATTTTATCTGGTCGACGTTTAAACGATAGTATGGGTGCTTATGTTGTCACTCAACTTGTAAAAA
>CAYNSF010000160.1:1329-1559 GCA_964399855.1 uncultured Aureispira sp.
TTCAGGTTGAAGGATCTAAAGTCTTAGTTTTAGGATTAACGTTTAAAGAAAACTGTCCAGATATTCGAAATACTAGAATCATTGATATTGTGAAAGAATTAAAAGAATACAATGTGGATATTGAAGTTTATGATCCTTGGGTAAATCCTGAAGAAGCTCAACATGAATATGAAATTATACCCATCAATGAACCAAAGAAAAACTATTATGATTCTATCATTTTAGCTGTG
>CAYNSF010000161.1:0-1516 GCA_964399855.1 uncultured Aureispira sp.
TTATAGAATGGGGATTTTGTCAGCTTGCCGCTAACGTTACAGGTTGGCGAAGTGCGGATAATAGCATTCCGTTACGCCAGGCATACCGAAGTTGATTGTTTGTTTAAAGCACAAGTTATAGCTTTTTGCCTGTTGCGTTCTGTCTGCCCGAACAATAGCCCAAACAATGAACCAAAAGTTGACGAACGTTTTCCGTCCTGCCCGCATTTTTGCCAACCTGGTGTTGGCTGCTGTACTATTTTAGGTTCACTGGATTGGTTTTAGAGCTCCAGTTTTTGTGTCAAGAATGTATGGGAGGTCCGTAAAATATTGAAACCTGCCAATATCCGAATTGTTCTTTAGTTGTATTGCGACGTTAGTCAACAAAAGTAGAAAGTACGCAATGAAAACCAAAAGTATAAACTTGAAAAGCGTATCAAACCTAATTTCGTTTGGAAAATATCTCATTAAATTATTATTATTTGATTAGTTGAACAATGTATCTATGTTTAATATTTTTGTTATAAAATTCCCCAAAAGACTCTGCATTTTTAAACTGCACCCAAATACTATATGGCATATTTGCGTATATATATTCTTGCTTGTCTGTTTGGAGGATAAAAAATCCAGTATCGCCATTACAACTGTAAAATTTTGCTCCTCTTATCCAAGAACTTTTTGAGGTATTGACCTTTTCATTTATTTTAAAATTCGAAGTTTTAATTTTTGATATGGCCTGGTCATAAGAAGAAAATTGTATGGGCAACTTGTCACAACCGTCTTTTGTACGGCACGATGAAATAGCTATAGCAAAACAAGTGCTAAGAATTAGAAATGTTTTAGTCATCGTCTTCTTTTACATGTTCATACAAAAAATACGTGACTAACTTTCCTTGTATTTTAACCAAAGATTCGTCAAAATCAAGTGTTAAATACGATGACGCATCTTCTATATCCTCACTGCTAAAGTCTATTTCAGATTTTAGAATAGGTAGATATGAATTGACCTTTCTAACTTGGAAAATGAAGCATCCCTCATTTTTTTTATTTGAGTCCAATTTTGATTTTAATATCTGAAATGCTTCTTTATTTATGGATATCTCTGCTACATAATTTTTAAAAAAAGTTGTCCTTGTGTTTACAACTTTCAAAATGTATAAGCTATCCTTTTTGATAATATCTTTTATTCTTCCAGTGAATGAAATTGGCCTTGGATCAGATTCAAGAGAGTCTTGAAGGGCATAGGTAAACTTGCCTATTGTTTCCCACCCAATGTTTGCATTAGTTGACTTAGATAGCTTATCTGCTTCACTTAGATTTAGAGTGTCTAAATGTTTTTGTTTGTCGAAAAGAATTTCATATTTACTTTTCGTTGGTTCTTTCTTGAATTGTCCACATGAGCAAATTGTCAAGATTAACAGTATTAGTTGGTATGTCTTTTCCATGATGTAATTTTGTTGATATGTCTGAAAGTATAGCAGCCAACGATAGCGGCTTGGCGGGTCGGGCGGGCATTTGAAAACCGTCCGGCCGGGAA
>CAYNSF010000162.1:0-1515 GCA_964399855.1 uncultured Aureispira sp.
ATCGCTTTCATTTCTCGTCCTGCGGACGAAACGAAAGCTTAGTTATTAGCGGTAGTTATTCTTCTTTAAATCTTGTTCCAATATTTTTCTAAAATCTTCGTCCAAAATCAGTTGTCCGTTATACGTTGCGTAAATGTCAATCTGCTCAATAAATATTTTCTTGCATTTAACTTCAACACTAACTGAATTTTGAACAGGAAAGACTATTATCTTATAACCCGAAAACATAGGAACAGATATTGAGCTTTTTTCAGAATAAGGCAATTCTTGAATAGATTTTATGCTTTGACAAAGTAACGACCCCTTAATAATTCTATCATAGTTCATGCGAACAGTCTGGGTTACATACCCACTGTAATTACTTTTGTAGCCTATGTTTATTCTAACAAGGTCTGCGTTTATCTTTTCGTAAGAAGTAGCGAAAATTTTTTCAGGTTTTAATAAATATGCTTTGTGGGGAAGATTATTTTGTCCTTCGCGGATGTCATAATTTTTTTTGAGCATCAGTTTCTCTTCTCTGTCCCATTTAGCAATTTGCTCTTCATCCGTAAGTCTTCTAAATAAAGGCATATCTTTTATTTTTTATTTTCAATCCTTTTTTGATGAAGCCCAAATCATCATTACAATAATGAACACAATTCCGGCAATAATAAAGTAAACAATAAATCGAGCAAAACTTCCTACTGTTGACCAATTTACAAAGCCAAATGCAGCGAGGAAAACGAGGATAACTAAAATCGTAATTAAGCAGCCTCCTAAGCCACCTCCAGATTCATTTGACATATTTTGTGTGTATTGTTTGAACGCATAAACTTTAGAACATTATTAAGAACTGAAATTCGACTCACCGTTTTATTGAATTGCCGCACTCAGTATGGGCTTTAAATACTCAAGCGTTTCTTTGAGCAGTTCCATGAATGTATCCTCAAGACTGACAGCATATAAATTGACATTCATCATTGCTTTTATAGCGTTTGCGGATATGTGATGACTAATAGGCTCTTCATTTTTCTCTACAAGTTCTTCAATTTTATTTCCTTTTGCAAACTCACCATCTACGTAAAATCTGTGTTTGAGCCGCTTTATCGCCAACAAGAAAATGTGGTTAGAAAAGGAAAGAAAAGCTTTATCATCATTATTGTCATCTCTTATCATTTGCTTATCAGCAGATATCAGTCTTTCTAATTCCATCATTGACTTATGAACATCTTCCGCTGTTATTTCTTGGGTATGTTTCATTTTAAAATCATTTAGTCAGTTGGGGTGTATGAATTGTTGTTGTGAATGGTTGCAAATTACCGCTAACGTTACAGGTTGGCGAAGTGCGGATAATAGCGATCCGTCCCGCCCGGCACACCGAAGTTGATTATTTATTTAAAGTACAAGTTATATATTTTGGCCGATTGCTTTCCGTCTGCCGAAACTATAGCCGAACAAAGCGCCAAAAGTTGAAGAACGTATTCCGTCTGCCCGCATTTTTGCCAACCTGCCTGTTGGGCGTTCGTGCCTCTTGTC